>NZ_JABAIA010000002.1:0-728042 GCF_012641275.1 Chitinophaga varians
CATCAGCCTGCATGATGTGGGGTATACATTGCAGACCGGAAGAGAAGCCATGGACGAGCGCCTGGCAGTGGTGGTGAAAGATGTCCCGTCGTTATTGGCCCAACTGGAAAAATATATATCCGGTGAAGCCGGAGAATATTACCACGATAACTGCCGTAAGGAAAAGGAAGAAAGCGTGACGGCCGGCATGTTATCAATACAGGACCTGGCAATGGTGGGCCGGTCATGGGTGAAGGGAGCGACTATTAACTGGCAGGAGCTTTATTCGGCAGGCCAGAAGCCGCGACAGATCAGCCTGCCCACATACCCTTTTGAACAAAAGCGCTACTGGTATAACCTTAGACTACATGCCAATAAACAGGAGCCGGATCCGCCGCAACAGAAGCAAGACAAGATTGTACTGGCTCCACCGGGACATGTACAACGAGTAGCCCTCACCGCTGCTGCTGCCAGGATTAGCCTGGAACCACTGGTAACAGAAAAAGAACACGCTATGGCTCAACCAATTATTACACTAACATCTGAACAGGATATGATAACAGAAAAAATTTACGATGCGCCGCAGGTGTTACAGCAACTGTCGTCTCTGCTGGCTGATGCGTTATATATAGAAAGCACACAGTTTGATAGAGATGAAAAGTTTATTGATCTGGGACTGGATTCCATTATTGGTGTAGAGTTGCTGCAAAAAGTAAATAATTGTTTTCATACGGATATCAGTGTTACAGATCTTTATAATTATCCTACTTTAAACACGTTAGGCGCTTACATATACAGTCAGCTACCGAACGCGGTGGCAGTACCGGAGAAAGAACAAGCAGACGAACAATATATTTCCTCACGACTGACAGCAGTTAAAAACGAAATACCGGAAATATTGAGACAGTTGTTGGCAGATGCTTTGTATATAGCTCCAGAGCAAATCAATGACGATGAGAAGCTCATTGATATGGGACTCGATTCCATTATTGGCGTGGAATTGGTGAAAAACATGAACGAGCAACTGGGACTTCATATAGAAGCGACTGATCTTTATAATTACCCGACGCTGAGAGAACTGGCAGCTTATATTTCAACGCTGCCGCCACATGCAGCCAACCCTTCAACTATCGCCGATACGCCCGCTCTCCCGGAAACTTCTCCGATAGCAGGCAGGCAGGATAAACAGGAAACACCAAAATCTCAACCCGTCGTGGTAGCAAGTGATATTGCCATCATTGGTATGTCCGCCAGAATGCCGGGCGCTGCCAGCGCTGATATTTTCTGGGAACATCTGAAAGCAGGCAAAGATATGGTGACAGAAGTGCCGGAAGAAAGATGGCGGAAGTCGTCTTATTATCATCCGGACCCTGCTGAAAGCGGCATGTCCTACAGCAGGTGGATGGGAATACTCGATGATATTGACCGGTTTGATCCCCTGTTCTTCAATATTTCTCCTAAGGAAGCAACATTTATGGACCCGCAACAGCGGCTCTTCCTCGAAGAATGCTGGAAAACCATTGAGGACGCGGGGTATGACCCCAAACAGCTGGCAAACCGGGCTTGCGGGGTATACATAGGCGCTGGCTATGGTGACTATCATAAAAGAATAGGATTCAGCAATAACGACCTGGCATATCTGTTGACTGGTAACAGCAGTGCTATTTTAAGCGCGCGCATTGCGTACCTGCTTAATCTGAAAGGGCCCAGCCTGTCAATAGATACTGCTTGTTCCAGCTCTTTAGTCGCTATTGCACATGCGTGTGACGGCTTGTTGCTGGGTAACTGTGACATGGCATTTGCCGGCGGCGTTTGTGTGCTGACAACTCCGGATATGCATATCATGACCAGTAAGGCAGGCATGTTAAGTCCGGAGGGGAAATGTAAAACATTTGACCAGCAGGCCGACGGCTTTGTGCCTGCGGAAGCAATAGGTGTGGTGTTATTGAAAAGACTGGACCAGGCAGAAAAAGACGGAGACAGAATACATGGAGTGATAAAAGGCTGGGCTGTGAACCAGGATGGTGCTACCAACGGCATTATGGCGCCAAGTGACAAGTCGCAGACCGCATTACAACGACATGTATATGATAAATTTAAAATTCATCCCGAAACCATTACCTATGTGGAAGCTCATGGTACCGGTACTAAACTGGGCGATCCTATCGAGGTGAAGGCGTTAAAGGAAGCTTTCAAAACCTACACCAGCAAAACCGGCTTCTGTGGTTTGGGAAGTGTTAAGTCTAATATAGGGCATTCACTGGCGGCAGCGGGAGTGGCCAGTGTTATAAAAGTGGTGCAGGCATTAAAACATAAGCAGATACCCCCAACGATTCATTATACAAAGCTGAACGAACATATTTCACTTGAACAGACACCATTTTACATTAACACCAGTCTGAAAGACTGGGTGATACAACACCCTGGCCTACGCCGGGCTGCTATCAACAGCTTTGGCTTTAGCGGTACCAATGCGCATATGGTGATCGAAGAATATCCAGCCAGGCCTGTTGCTGTTGCCAATACATCGCCAGCCATCATTGTCCTGTCTGCGCAGCATCCCGACAGGCTGAGGGAAATGGCCGGCAACTTGTTACAGCACTTGAAAGACTATCCTCATCTGGAGCTTCATGAAATCGGCTTTACACTGCAGACAGGGAGAGCCGCGCTGGTAGAAAGGCTTGCATTTGTCGCAAAAAGCCGGGAAGAGCTGTTGACCCGACTGGAAGGATACATTACAGGAGGCGCGGGCGAAATTTTCACCGGTAACGTAAGAAAAGACAAAATAGACTTTTTGTTGGAAGGGATAGCGGGAAAGGCCTATATCGAGGCGGCGCTTAAAGCGAAAGAACTGAAGTCGCTCGCCCGGTTATGGGTAAAAGGTGGTGATTTCAACTGGCATTTGCTGTATGACGGCAAATTGCCCGCCAAGGTGGGACTGCCTGCGTATTCTTTTGCGAGAGAATCTTACTGGTACGACGAAACCGTGCCCTCTGCGGAACCTTCCCGGGCAGATTACCCTAAAACGGAGATAAGTCAGCAACAACGATATACCAACGTATATTCCGGTCAGGAGACTTTTTTGGCAGATCATATCGTGCTGGGGGAAAAGATATTTCCGGGAGCAGCCTATCTGGAACTTGCCCGTGAAGCCGCTTCCCATATGACAGGCAGGCAGATCACCCAGTTAAAGGATATTGTCTGGATGCGGCCAATGACGATCAACGGAGTAGGGGCGAAGGTAGATACTGTACTCACCCGGACGGGAACTGAGTGGTGCTACCAGGTTCTCCGCACTAATGGCCACGGAGAAGAAATGCATAGCCAGGGCCGCATAGGAACCGCAATGTTGTCGTTGCCGGGAAGCCATGATCCGGAGATTATCAGAAGACGGTTACCCCGCGTTATGCATAAGAGAGAATGTTACAACTGGTTCTCCGAAAAAGGACTTCATTATGGAGATAGTTTTCAGGGGATAACCACACTTTATTTTAATGAAACGGAAGCGCTCTCGAAAATAACGCTTCCTCCAAGCCCGTCTTTCGTACTTACCCCGGGGATGCTGGATAGCGCGCTGCAAACCTGTGTTTGTCTGTGCACAGAAAACGAAACACAAAGGTTGCCGTTGCCCTATAGCATAAGAGAAGTGAATATCTACAGGGAACTGCCAGGAGACATCTGGTGTTACGCCAGAAAAGCGAATGGGAATGGCGTTGCACATACTTTCAACAACTTTGACCTGGACATCTTAAATGAAGATGGTGAGGTATTGCTGACCATCAGAGACTTTGCCGTCATTCCAATGAATACTGCGCCCCAATATGCTGCCAATACAAATGCATGCCAGGTGGAACCTATTGTGACACCGGCCACAGATACTGCCGGTGATCATATGCATACAGCAGCGGACCTGGATAACAGGATTAGGGAACTGCTTGTCATGATCGTATGTAAGGTGTTGAAGTTGCAGCCTGCCCAGGTTGACCCCGATACACCGCTGTTTGAATACGGTATCGATTCAATACTGGGACTGAATCTGATCAAGGAGCTGAACGAAGCCTTGCAAACCGCTATACCGACCACTATCCTGTTTGATTATCCAACTATTAATCAATTTGCAGCATACCTGAAACTTGAATATGCTGCCAGCTTCAGAGACAGCAATCCGCAGGTGGTGAGTGGCCCGTACCAGCAACAGGCGTCGGAGCCGGCAGGAATAACAGCACAGCATACCGGTGTTGCTGGCGGCGCAGGAAAGAGATTGTTGCTACAGGCGCCGGGGACTGTTGCCGATATACAACTGATGCCATTTGAACCAATGGCTCCCCGCGCAGGAGAAGTACTGGTAGAAGTAAAAAGTTTTGCATTGAATTTTGGGGATCTGTTATGCGTTAAGGGGTTGTATCCTAATATGCCTCCTTATCCCTTTACTCCGGGCTTTGAAGCTGCGGGGATTGTAAGGAAAACTGGTCATGGTGTCACAGCTTTTCGTGTAGGCGATGAAGTGTTGGTTGCCGGAAATAAAGGCCTGGGAATGCATGCAACCCATGTAACAGTTGACTGCGGGCAGCTCCTGCCCAAGCCGGAGAAACTTTCTTTTTCGGAGGCATGTGCCATGCCTGCTGTCTCCATGACAGTGGTGGAAGCATATAGAAGGGCGGGCCTGAGGTCCGGAGAAACGATACTTGTCCAGAGCGCTACCGGTGGAACCGGATTGATTGCCATACAAATGGCGCTTCATACAGGTGCCAGCGTGATCGCTACAGCCGGAAGTGAATTAAAACTTAATTACCTGAGAAAGTTGGGTGTCAGTCATGTAATAAACTATCTGGAGCAGGATTTTGAAGAAGAGGTGAAAAAGATCACTGCCGGAAGAGGGGTGGACGTATTGATCAATACCCTGGGAGGTGAAAACATCCAAAAAGGCATTAACTGCCTGGGTAAACGGGGAAGGTATGTGGAGCTGTCAATGACCGGCATTAAATCGGCCAACAAGATTGATCTCAGTAAGTTCTCCAACAACCAGACGTTTATCAGCCTGGATATTAACCGGTTGTTGAAGGACGACGAAAGTTATGCCAGGGAACTTTGGGATGCCTGCCAAACATTGATAGAACAGCATGTAATAACGCCTGTTATAGGGCGGCAATTTGATCTGCAACAGTTCAGGGACGCATACACGCAACTGGAAAATAGGAGTAACATTGGTAAAATAGTTATTAATACACAAATCCCTGGACCAGTAGTCGGAGATTATAATACAGATAAGGCCAGGGAGATACGGCCGATATCACATATGGAAAGTGATATTGCAATCATCGGCATAAGCGGCCAGTTCGGGGCGGCAAATAATCTGGATGAGTTCTGGGATGTGCTCAAAAGCGGTACCAGTCTCATTGAAGAAGTGCCGCCCGAGCGTTGGGATGTGAATGCGCTTTATAGTACCAATAAGGAAGATAAAAACAAGATCTATTGTAAATGGGGCAGCTTTTTGAAAGATATTGACAAATTTGATCCTCGCTTTTTCCGGATCACGGGGGTGGAAGCCGAAACAATGGACCCGCAACAGCGCCTGTTTCTGGAGCATTGCTGGAAAGCCCTGGAAGATGCGGCCATTAACCCGGAGCAGCTCAATGGAAGCAAGTGTGGCGTCTTTGTAGGTGTTGGCCCCGGTGACTATGTGCAGCTGTCCATGAAGGCTACCACTGAAGCTTCTGCTTTCTGGGGTAATACCAGTTCTATCCTTGCCTCCCGTATTGCTTACTATTTAAATCTGAAAGGCCCGGCAGTAGCAGTGGATACCGCCTGCTCCAGCTCGCTGGTGGCCATGGATATAGCCTGTAAAAGCCTGCTGTTGGGAGAGACCGATCTTATCATATCCGGTGGCGTGACGGTATACACCACCCCCGAGTTTTACCGCCAATCATGCCGGGCGGGGATGTTGTCTCCTCATGGCCGCTGCTATACATTTGATAGAAGGGCTGATGGATTTGTTCCGGGTGAAGGTGTTGGTGTTGTGGTGATGAAACGGTTAAAGGATGCAGAAAGAGACGGAGACCATATATATGGGGTTATCAAAGGAATATTAACCAATCAGGATGGTACTACCAGCGGTATAACAGCGCCCAGCACCACCTCGCAGAAAAACCTGGAGACGGCGCTTTATAACAGATATAATATTGATCCGGCGACGATCTCTTATGTAGAGGCACATGGTACCGGTACCAGCCTCGGCGACCCCATTGAGTTTCAGGCCCTGTCGGCCGCATTTGGCCAGTTTACCGGCAAAAAACAGTATTGTGGGCTGGGAAGCGTAAAAAGTAATATAGGCCATACCGTTATGGCAGCAGGCGTGAGTGGTGTTTTGAAGGTCCTTCTGGCACTGAAGCACCGGCAGTTGCCTCCGACGATCAATTTCGAAGCCTGTAATACACTGATTAGCCTCGAAGACAGCCCCTTTCGCATACAGGACAGGCTAACCAGCTGGGAAGCACCAGATGGTCTCCCACGCCGGGCTGCAGTGAGTAGTTTTGGCTTCAGTGGTACAAATGCCCATGTTGTCATCGAAGAATATGTGGCGCCGGATACAGGAAGACGTTTTTCCGGGCCAGTTATCCTGCCTTTGTCCGCCAGGAACGCTGACCGGCTCCGGAAGCTGGCAGAAAATCTGAAACAATATGTGGAGAAGTTCCCGGCATTGGAACTGCATGATATCGCTTATACGCTGCAGATAGGCAGAAAGGCAATGGAAGAACGACTGGCAATAGTGGCGACAGATAAAGAAACACTGGTGGCAGTACTTACAGCTTATATAAAAGGAGACACCCGCCATCTTTTAACAGGCAATATCAGGAAGAACGCAACACCGGGTGGCGTGGAAAGCGGTACTGTAAAGGCATTGGTCGACCGGCATATGCGGTACAGGGAGCTGAAAGCCCTGGCAGAACTATGGGTGCAGGGTGCTACGGTCCGCTGGGAGCAGCTATACGCTCAGCAACTGCCCGCCAGGATCAGCTTGCCGGCTTATCCCTTTGCAAGAGAGAGATATTGGCTCGCTACCTCAGACACTGCTGCGCAGCCTGTAATACCTGCTGCTACTAAAGAAAAGGAAACAGCAGAAATATTGTGTTTCGTTCCCGAATGGGAACAGGTGGCTACACAAAGTGCCGGACAGCTGTCTGGTAATGGTATCCACGTCGTGCTCCCCGGCGGCGCAGACCGGCCGTTCACGGAAAAACTGGAGGCGATATTGCAGCAGCGTGGCCTTCCGGTGGTGGTGCAACAGACCGCTGAGATACTACCAGACGGAACGACGGATGTCTACCTGCTACATGGCCTGAACAAAGACACAGCCGTAATAGGAGATCAGGAACGACAGTTTTTTACGGCTGTAAAGCAGTTGTTGTTTTCCGGTTATCGTGACAGAAAGCTAAATCTTACTATTGTCATTGCCCATACCCAGCAGATACTCGCGGCCGATAAGGTATCAGTAACAGGCAGCGGTATTACCGGCCTGGCTGGCTCGCTGGCCAAAGAACAACCATTGTGGCGTGTACGGGTGATAGATATCGAAAACGATAATGACATTCCATCCCTGCCAGACACACCTTACCATAAAGACGGAACGGTATGCGGCTACCGGCATGGAGCGTACTATGAACGCAAGCTTCGCACAATAAAAGCAGGCAACACCGGAAAAAGCCGCTTCCGGCAAAATGGGACCTACGTGATCCTCGGCGGTGCCGGCGGTCTTGGCCGGGAAACGACGGCATATCTCATCAGGAAGCACAATGCCCGGGTGATCTGGCTGGGACGAAGAGCACAGGATGAACAAATCAGCCGTTGGCAGGATACCGTGTCAGTGTCCGGCAACCGGCCGGTATATATTCAGTGTGACGCAACCGACAGGGCCGACATGGAACATGCGTATGCTGCAATTAAGTCGGCATATGGGCCTGTACATGGACTGATCCACTCAGCTATTGTATTAAATGACAAATTGCTGAAAGATATGAGTGATCAGGACTTTGAAGGTCCATTTGCCGTGAAAGCCTCCAGCAGCCATTGTTTGGTGGAAACATTCCGCAATGAACCATTGGATTTTATCTGTTTTTATTCTTCGGCGCAATCACAATGGAATGCTGCCGGCCAGAGTAATTATTCTGCCGGCTGTAGCTACAAGGACAGCTACGCCCATGCCGTTAGCCATCAATTGCCAATACCGGTGTATATCATTAACTGGGGATATTGGGGAGAAGTGGGAATCGTATCTTCTTCCGATTACCAGCGGAGAATGGCGTTCATGGGAGTGGAAAGCATCTCCTCTGCGGAAGGAATGGCGTTGCTGGAAGCGGTACTGGAAGGAAATACAAGGCAGGTGATTTATGCAAAGCTAACTGCAGCGGCCAGAGCTATGCTGCCTTTAACGACCAAAACCGAAAAAGTCCTCCCGGAATTATCGCTGCCGCCGATACCGCCTTACCATCCTGCAACAGAAGTGGAACAGCCATTTGAAGCCATCTGCGCGAAAGGGCTGTTGCAGGTATTCCTGGAATTCGGGCTGCAAACGGAACAGCCAGCGGAAATAGCTACAAAGTATCATCGTTTGTTTAAGGTATTGATAGGTTTCCTGGTGGACCGTGGTTATCTGGAGAAAAAAGGAAGCGCATTGGTGATACCGGAAGCCATACAAAACAGCTTGCCGGGCTTTAATGTGGCAGCGTCTATCGATGCATTGACAGCAACTCATACATCCTATACGCCCCACAGTAAACTGCTAAAGGCTTGCCTGGGAGCTTTCGGCGCAATATTGACAGGAAAAGCGAGGGCTACAGACGTCATCTTTCCGGGAGGAAGTATGGAGCATGTAAGCGGAATATACAAAGGGAACTATCAGTCTGACTACTTTAATGATGTATTATCGGAAGTAGTACTGAGCCGGGTGAAAGATATCTCTGATCATTTAGCCGGCGGAGAGAAGGTGCGTATACTGGAAGTAGGGGCTGGTACAGGAGGCAGTAGCGAGGTCATATTCCGGAAGCTCCGGGCCTATAGTGATCGGGTCGAATATGTGTACACCGATATCTCCCGCAGCTTTCTGTTACATGCTGAAGCTCATTACAGAGAGTTGGCTCCTTACTTAAAAACGGCCGTTTTAAATATAGAATCGCCGGTAGCCGGACAAGCACAGCCCATTGAATATTATGATATAGTGATAGGCTCCAATGTAGTACATGCCACCCGTAACATATATCGGACATTGAACAATATCAGGCCTTTACTGAAGAAAAACGGGTTATTGCTGTTGAATGAAATTGTTACCACTAATCTGTTTACCACACTGACATTCGGATTACTTGACGGATGGTGGCTATATGAAGATGAGGCCCTGCGAATGGAAGGAAGCCCCTGCCTGTCGTCTGGAAGCTGGGCGGCCGTGCTGGCAAAAAGCGGTTTTGGACAGGTCTCTTTCCATCCGTCGGACAGTGGGTTACCGCAGCAGATCATTGCCGCAGTCAATAGTGGACAGACGGAAATTAAGGTGCATGAAGCACCGCCTGTTTCTGCCAATGTTGCCAGGGCTCCTCAGGCGCCTGTAAGCCCCTCCGCGGGACAGCAGCATAATGAATGGCTGACTGCACAGCTGCTGGCGATTGCATCAGCAACCATCAAAATACCACAGGCCGATCTCGATGTGAATGAACACTTCATGGATTATGGTTTTGATTCTATATTGGCCAATACTTTTATACGGAACATTAACGAAGTATTGAAGATAACGCTGACACCTTCTGATATTTATAACAATACCAATATCGTTGACCTGGCCGGTTTTATACAGACCTGCTATGGAGAAAATTTAAACCGTCCGGCAGAATGCAACCCGGATAAAGAACCCGCAGATGATGTTCCTGTTGTACCTGAAACCCTGCATTATCCGCTATCCGAAGCACAAAAAGGCCTGTGGTACAATCAGGAAATGGATGCCGGCAATTTTGTGTATAATATTCCCCTGGCATTTACTTTTACCGGGCAGGCCAACAAAGATCAGCTGGTGTATGCCTATCGCCTGATGTTGCACGAACATCCGATTTTGAGGGCCGGTTTCGGTATTGACGAAGAAACAGGCACCGTTTGCCAAAAGATTAATATGGTGGAGGATGCGCTGTTTGTTGACTTTGTCGAAATTAACGAACAGCATGATGTCAGTGCGGAGTTCAACCGGTTACTGAAAATGCCGTTTAATCTGAGACAGGATACACCTGTTCGCTTTTATATCCGACAGGACAAGATGAGCAAAAAGATGTATCTGTTGTTTGTATTTCATCATATCGTATTTGATGGAATGTCTGGCGGGGTATTTATGCGGTCGTTCCTTGAGAAATGCCAAAAGCTTCACAGTGGCGGTATTGTGATTCCGCGGGACGAGGACCGGGCCTTTTTCAGTTTTGTGGAAGATGAACGTTTGTTTATGAAAAGTGAAAGAGGAGGTCTTAGCCTGGCTTACTGGAGGGAAAAGCTTTCAGGTACGCTACCGGTATTGTCATTGCCTTTTGATACCGTTGCTTCCGCTGCGGGCACCGGATATAGTGAAAAATTGGTTTCCCCGGAGATGTCACAGGAACTGAGATCATTGTCAAAGAAACTGAATGTTAGTCTGTCTTCGTTGATGTTGAGTACTTTTACTTTATTGCTGTATAAAATAACTGGTGAAGAGGACATCCTTACACTAATGCCTGTGGCCAACAGACCTGGGAAACAACACGAATCGGCCATCGGTTTTTATGTCAATATGATGATTGTCAGAAATAGCGTCCCAGGCGATAAAATATTTGCATCGTTTGTGGATGACGTGAAAAATGGGGTAGTCAGCGGTTTTGACCACATCGGGTATCCGTTTACAAGCCTTGTTTCGGCCCTGCAGCTGGGAGGGGGACAAGGGAAACTGCCACTGTTCAGAACGACCTATAACTTTCAGAATATTTACGACAATGTGCTGAAAATGGAAAATGGCCCTGAAGAAGTGAAGATGATGAACGGATTTTTACAGGAAACGGAGAGTGAATATACGATGGAGGTATTTGACCTGAAAAAAACACTCTGTCTGCGTCTGAAATATGACCGGTCATTGTTTTTACCGTCAACAGTTGAGGCTCATCTGACCTATTTTACTAATCTCTTAACCGCTGTTCTGGAGGATAGCAGTAAAAAATTAAAAGAATATGATATCTTATCCCCGGAAATGAGAGAGCAGTTATTAGCGGGATACTATCAGGCATCTGATTATGATGAAAATGAAACCTTTACAGGACTGTTTGAAAAGCAGTTCGGACACAGTACGGAAGTATAATCCCGAAGCCGCAGACTTATGGAATTATCAGGATACAAAAAGTATGGCATGACTTTGTTGAAAAAGCGGCTGTTATGGTGCATTCCAGTGATGCTGGTCGCCAATGCTGCCAGGGCCCAGTTGCGTTTCGCCTCCCTTCAGGACATTTGGGCCTATGCCGAACAACATAATATTCAGTTAAAGAGCGCTCATTTAAATGGCCTTATTGCAGGTATTAATATTAAACAGGCATATGGCGCCATGTTGCCGGTAGTGACGGCCACAGGAGGGTATACTGACAATATCAAAATACAACCTACGCTGATTCCGGAAAAACTACTGCGCCCAAATGTGCCGGACGGCGTTTTTACCGAAGCAACCTTTGGACGGCGATTTATTTACAATGGCGGCATTTTCGCCCAATTTGATATCCTGAATATTCAGGATTGGTACGCAATAAGAAGAGCACGGCTGAATGACGCCATATCCCGGTTCAATATAGCCAACGTCAAAATGGGCCTCTATCAGCAACTGGCGGATACTTACTACGCCTGTATGTTATTGACAGAAGCAGAGCGGCTCTCCCGGGAAAACTTAAAAACCACCACGGCGATTTATGAACTGGCGGATAACAAGTTTCACGAGGGTGTTATTAGCGAAGCAACGATCAATACCGTATTAATTAACAGGGAAAAGGCCGGGAAAAGCCTGGATGCCGCCACGCAGCACAGGCAGCTGCAACTGAATAACCTGCAACTGTTACTGAATGTATCTGATAGTATCGTCCTTACGGGTAATCCGGACGAGGGTACGCTGACGGATGCGGAGGACAGCTTCCCGACAGATCCCGCCATAAAGCTGTCAGACGCACGTATGCAACTGTCGGAGAACGAGCTGAGGAACGCCAGAGCCGCTCTGGCGCCTACTTTGAGCGCAATATATCAGTATAATCTTCAGCTTTCCACAAGTGAGTTCCTGAAGTCCAAAGATGGCAATACGATGCCCCAGCAGTATTGGGGGCTGAGGCTGACAGCACCATTGTTCGCCGGGAAGACCCGTTTGTATAATATTCAAAAAGCAAAAATTGATTATGACATACAACAGAAAGAGCATCATCACACCCGCTTACAGTCGGATATCAATAACAAAAATTTATTGCTTGCTTATAAAGCGTCGCTGAAAACCTATGAAAAAGCCAAAAATATCCTGGCTTTGTACCAAAGTAATGACGCCCATGCAACAAGGAAGTTTAACGAGGGTATTATCTCTCTGGACGAACGATTGAAATCATATTCGGACCTGATCATCAATCAGAACGAATATCTGCAAAACATGAGTGATTACTTTATCCAACAATATCTCCTGAAAATTCGTCAAACAAATTTTGTGGAATGAGAAAGATGAGAATAATGGCGGCCATTGTGCTGATGTTAACCATTAGTTGTAAAAACAGAAACGAAGAATGGACTTCACCCACAGTTTCATCCATTACAGAATCTGTATTCGCCTCCGGCCATATTGAAGCGGTAGGCCAGTTTGCGCTGGCGGCGCTTAACGACGGATATATAAAGAAAGTAACCGTAAGCGAAGGAGATACCGTAAAGGCCGGCCAGACACTATTTTTTCAGGATAACGCAACTTCTGCAATTCAACAACAAACCGCCGCAGAAAATCTCCGGATTGTCAAAGAGGAGGCTGCTGTCAATTCCGCTGTTTTCCGGCAACTGGAAGAACAATTGAACATGGCAAATGAAAAACTGAATAATGATAAAATCCAGTTGGAACGAATGCAGCGGTTATATACCACCAACTCCGTCGCCCGGGTGGAGGTGGAGGCTGCGCAGCTCAGTTATAACAACGCTGTCAGTAATGTCAATGTACTTAAACAAAAAATAGAAGCAACCAGCCTGGATTTACAACAGGCGGTTGTTAACAGTCACGGGCAACAACTGAGTGCAGCTGTAAATACCAGCTACTATAATATTAAAGCGCCAGGTGAATACAAGGTATATGCGTTGCTTAGAAAAGAAGGCGAATGGGTGCGTAAAGGAGAAACGGTGGCCGTATTGGGTGATGCTCAAAAACTAAAAATCGTTCTGAGCGTGGATGAAACAAGTATCGAAAAAATTCGCCTGGGGCAAAAAGTGCTGGTAGAGTTAAATACCGGAAAGGGCGTGGCACATATTGCGCATGTATCTAAAAAGTACCCTGCCTTCGATGCTGCATCGCAGGCGTATACTGTGGAAGCCCTTTTTGAAAAAAACAGCCCTTCGCTCATCAACGGAACGCTTTTGCAGGCGTACATTATAGTGGCCCGGAAGGACAATGCCCTGTTGATACCCAGAAAATGCCTCGGTCCGGATGGCAGCGTTGTGGTGAAAGCATCACGGGGGCGGGATACGGTGATGATCAAAACAGGCATCGTGTCAAACGAATGGGTGGAGGTCCTTTCGGCATTAAACCAATCCACCAGAATTCTGAAACAGTAATGGCAACAGCATAAGATATACGATAATGAAGTTCGGTGTTAATACTGAAATCGCTTTCACTTATATGGTCAGCCGCCATCGGCAAACTATTGTGGCGGCTCTGGGCGTGACTTTTGGAATAGGAATGTTCATTTTTATCAATTCCCTGATCTCCGGCACCAATCAGTGGTCGGAGAAAATCATGCTTAGCAGTACTCCCCACCTGCGTTTATATACCGACAGCCGATGGTGTGATACCAAACTGCTGGATAAATATGAAAGTAAAGGAACGGTCCATCTTATCAGTAATCCCCGGTACGTAAATACGACCAATAATATCATTAACCCTGATAATGTAATACAGCTGCTGTCTCAGTATGAAGAAATTACAAAAATGAGTAAACAGGTAAGCTCAAACGTGATCTACTCAAATAATAACCTGCAGGAGAATGGAAGTGTGGTGGGCGTCAATATTATTGAACAGGATGACATGTTTGATATCTCTTCCAGTATGATTTCAGGTTCTGTTAAGGCACTCGCTGAAAATAATAATGGTATTATCATTGGTGCGGGATTGTCGAAAAAACTAAATGTCAAAAAAGGAGACTACATCACCCTGGCAACAGGAAACGGCTTTACAAAGAGACTGCAGGTTACCGGTATTTTTAAAACCACCGTCAAGGCAGTGGACAATGGTAAATCCTATACGAATGTTCCGGTTGTTCAACAGTTATTGCAAAAGGACCGGGGGTATATTACCGATATTTATATCAACATAAAAGATTATAACAGAACGTCCGGGCTGGCCGATAAAATACAGAGACAAACGGGTTATGCTGTTGAAACATGGCAAAGTACCAATGAACAGTCGCTGGCAGGTAAAAAAATCAGGGACATCATCGCCAATGCTGTTGTTATCACCATTTTGCTGGTGGCCGGTTTCGGTATCTATAATATTCTTAATATGGTGATCTATGAGAAAATGAAAGAAATTGCGATTTTGAAGGCAACGGGATTTCAGGGATTGGACGTAATCAGCATATTTATCAAACAGGCATCACTTATTGGATTGGTTGGTACAATAGGAGGACTGTTGTTTGGCTGGTCGGTTTCTTATTTTGTGTCAAGGATTTATTTGGGAGTTGGTAGTGTTACCTACCTTCCGGTCACTTTTCAGTTTAAACATTACGCACAGGGATCTGTATTTGGCCTGATAACCGCCTTCCTGGCGGGATACATACCTGCCAGAAAAGCAGCGAAAGTAGATCCGATTAAAATTATAAGGGGATAAATGTCTGGTGCATCAATAGCCTTGAGGGCTCGAAATATCAATAAGTACTTTTATACACCGGACAAACTCCAGGTATTGAACAACGTAGGATTTGATGTGGAAAAGGGAGAGTTTGTTTCGGTAACAGGGAAGTCCGGCTCCGGGAAGTCTACAATGTTGTACATTCTATCAACGATGGACACTGATTATGAAGGCACAATTGAATTAAACGGAGAAAAAATTTCCGGCAGATCTGAGAATTATCTGGCTAAGTTCCGGAATGAACATCTGGGATTTGTGTTTCAGTTCCACTATCTGTTACCTGATTTTTCCTGTCTGAAAAATGTGATGATCCCTGCATTGCGTCTTGGAAGGTTATCCCCGAAAGAGATAGAACATAATGCTTATGAAAAAATGAAACAACTGGGTGTAGGGGAGCAGGCGTTGAAGCCGGCCTCAAAGATCTCCGGAGGGCAGCAACAGAGGGTCGCCATTGCAAGGGCACTGATCAACGAGCCCTCCGTTATCATGTGTGACGAGCCTACAGGGAACCTGGATACTAAAAACACCGGTATTGTTTTCGATATTTTTCAACGTTTATCTGCAGAACATAAAAAAACCATTATCGTGGTCAGCCATGACAACGATTTTGCCTCAAAAACGAACCGTATCATAGAATTGCGGGACGGAAGAATTCTCTGATGCTGTTTCCTCAAAAAAAAGCGGGGTAGAAACCCCGCTTCCATTCCTTATCCATTTTAATTGGATTTCTTCATCACTCCGGGATATACCATCCCTTCTGCATCTTTCAATGATATCCCCAATAATTTGGCTATCAACGGCGCTACATCTGTCAGTTCCATCACCGGAACGGTAATATTCTCTGCCAGTCCTGCGCCATAGGCAACAAACCCTGTCTGTATCTCCCTGAAATCGGGGAAATAACCATGGGCGCCGCCATTGGCTTTTTTCACCGCTTCTCCTTCCCGGTTGGCGGAGAATGCGATCCCCTGTACGGCGGTGAGCGCGAGCACCGCGTCAGGATCGGCGCCGGTCTGTGCCAGGGCGGGTTGTTCTATCACACGGAACTGTTTGCGGATGCTTTCGGGCAGTTCGTTCAGGATGGTTTTTACCTGTTGCAGTGTTTTGGTGTCGTTTTTATCTTTCAGCTTCAGGAAGGTGGAGCCGCCGCCGCTATGGAACAAGGCTTTCCAGCTGCCTGGATTTGTTTTGGTGCCGGCCAGGCCTTTTTGTGCGAGCCATACATTGGGCGCCAGGGAGGTGTGGATGTCCACGAAGCCGTGATCTCCGGTGATGATAACGGCGGTGCTGTCGCTGATGCCGGCTTTTTCGATGGCTTCGAGGATGGTGCCGATGCCGTGGTCGGCGGAAGCTACGGCGGTGGCTACAGCGTTGCCTTCCCGTCCTTCGCGGTGCTGCACTTCGTCGGTGCATGGCAGGTGGACGGTCAGCAGGTTGGGCTTGTAGCGACGGACCAGGTAGGCGGCCATGCGGCTAAGGGTTTCGTTCATGCCGAGGTAGCGGAGGTTCATGTCGGTGGACTCTAACTCGCCGGTGGCATGCTGCTGTATTTCTTCGAAGAGGCCTTGGGGCGTAGACTGCTCGCTGGTAGGCGCTCTGCGGTCGCCGGGATTGCTAAGGGAGAATGTCTCCGGGATGTTATAGTTCACCGGAGCACCTACTGACACCGGCCAGGAGACTGAGGCGGATATCAGTCCGGCTTTGCCGACAGCATCCCACAGCGTTTCTGCTTTGATATGGCTGGTCTCTGAGTACCAGCGGCCGCTGGCCCCTTCCGGTTCGAAAGGGGTATTGTAGCAGACGCCATGTTTGGCCGGTTTTACACCGGTGATCAGGGTGGTATGGGATGGATAGGTGATGGTCGGGAAAATGCCTTTTACTCCGGTGGCATGCACGCCTTTTTCTTTGATGCGTTGCATATTGGGCGCGGGCCAGGAACGGTCGAGATAAAAATCGGGACGGAAGCCGTCGATACTGATTAATACCACATATTTAGCCTGTTGGGCCATGGCGGCAGCAGATACTAGCAGTAACGCATATACGGAAAAGAGTAGTTTTTTCATGATAATAATCTTTAGTTGGTGAACGGGAAAATTTCTTTTGCGTGTTTGTTTTTCACCAGCACGGCATTCATGTCGTATTTCATAGTTACCACGCCATTGGTTTTATCGTAGGTGAAATCATCCATGCCCCGGCTCAGCGGGATAAAGGAGGGGATCTGTGCTTTCAGGTGTTCCGGTTTCACGTTCGGGTTGTTGAGCTGTTCTGTTTGGGAAACAGGGAATTTAATGCCCAGGTCTGTCATCCGTCTGCCTTCTGCCATGAATATTTCCTGGCGCAGGCGGTAGAGGATGTATAACAACTGGTCTTCTGTGACGGCGGCATCGAGATCATTATTGGTGACCAGCGTGCCGGACACTGTATATACTTTAACGTTACCAGCCTGACGGTCCAGCACATAATTGCTGCGCAGGGTGTCGTTGGCGTCAAATTTTACTTTTACGGCTTTCAGCGGATAATCAGTGCGGTTGCCACCGTTGCGGGTTTCTTTTTTATCATCTACCATGACAGAAGGACGGTTGGCCACCAGCTGCAACAGCTGTTTCAGCACGTTACGGCCTTCGGTGAGGTTACCACCGGCTATCTGTGTTTCTGCGATGATCAGCCAACCTTCTTCCGCTTTGGCAATGGTGACGGGCTTCTGGTCGTTGGCAGCCAGACCGGTATGGAAATATTTAGGGTCCAGGAAATCCAGTCGCGGCAGCGGCGCAAACTCGTTGTTGGTGGAAGAGAAAAGATAGGTCTGCATGTCATTGGGAACGTTGTTCACGCCGTCATATTTTACCTGGCGAAGCAACGTGCCGTTATTGTTGGTAGCTGCGGCAGCGAATTTAGCGGCGTTGGCGGCATCTCCGAGGGCGTAGTAGGCGCGGGCTTTGAGCAGCGTATAAGCGGCTGTTTCCGCGGCATTTTTACTCAGGGCAATAGCCTGGTCCAGCTGACGGATAGCTTGTTGCAGGTGCTCTGCGGGAGTAAGCACCGCACCGCCGGCACTGCCGGGGAGGCCTATAAACAATTCTCCGCTGAGGATATGTGCAAAGGCGCTGCTGAAATATACTTCTGCGGAATCTGCGGCGGTAGCGGCAGGATCGGCGGGCAATACTTTGTTAAGGCCGTATTCAGACATTTCCCGCAGGCGCTGTACCTGTATCTGCAGGTTGTTGACATCCAGATCGTAATAATCGATCTGAGGGATATCAAAAACTTTACTGCTCAACGTGCGGTTGTTGTAATAGTTGTCAGATACCAGTTCAGTGGAAACCACCACCTGGTTCATCGTCAGCGCCAGCTGCCGGCGAAGGCCGGTCACCCAGCTGGAAGCGGCATTGGGGTTCTCCAGAAATACCGGCTCGGTGACATTTGGATTTAATACGGAACAGCTGTCCATAGCAAGCATACCTGCAAAGAGGGCAGCGGTGATATATCTTTTTTTCATGATTGACAGGTTTAGAAGTTTAAACGTAAAGTGCCTAAGAACTGCCGCGGCGCGGAATAGGTGGCATAGGAGATACCGCCGGTGGTGGCGCCTCCCTGGCCCTGCGCACTGCCGCTGATGGTAGCTTCCGGATCAAAAGAGGAAGCAGCGAAATTCAGCGGGTTCACAGCAGAGAAGCTGACAGTGGCATTTTTGATCACTTTGTTGAACAGCGCCGGTTTCCAGCTGTAGCTGCAACCTATCAGCCTGATCTTCAGGTAGTCTGTTTTTTCGGTAAACATATTCGTGAAGTTCAGCCAGTTGGTACGCTTGTTTTTATCGATCTCTCCCTGTGGAATACCTTCGTTGCCGGCGCCATAGTTAAACCGGAACTGACGGTCGAAAGAGTTGGCATAAGCCCCTTTCTGATAATCACCGTTGACGAAGAAATTGAATTGTTTGTAACGCAGGTTCAGCCCCAGGCTGCCGAAGAGGTCCGGAATGGTGGTGCCCAGGTTCTGCTGCGCGGTAGTGCTCTGTAATACGCCGTCAGGGCCAAACACGCCGTAGTTGCCACGCAGGAAACCGATAGGGTATCCTTCCTGTACAACGGTCTGAATGGTACGGGCGCTGAAGCCGTTGATGTTAAAAGGCGCTACGCCGCCGGCACTTTCTACATTATTATACATGGTGTTGGCAGAGGCATTCAGCCGGAGGGTGAAATCTTTGGTATCTACCGGGATGGCGGTAACGCTCAGCTCCCAGCCACGGTTCAGTATCTTACCGACATTGTACAACTGCGACAGTGACTGGCCGGTGGACGGTGTTGGTGGCACATAAAAGAGCGCGTCGTTGGTCACGGCGTTATAATAACCGGCAGATATCAACAGACGGTCTTTCAGGAAACCTAAGTCTATGCCTGCTTCCAGCGTCTGTGTCTTTTCAGGTTTCAGGTTGTCGTTGCCCGGCTGACCGAAAAATGCTGCCTGGTCATTGTTATAACCCTGGAAGGCTATCGTTCTTTCATTGGCGAAAGCTGTTGGCAGATTACCGGCTATACCGAAACCGCCGCGTACTTTGGCGGAAGACAATACCTGCTCAAAACTGGCAAACCAGGGCTCTGCACTGGGAACATAAGAGAAACCTACTTTGGGATAATACTGTATGCCGATGTTACGGCCGAAGGCAGGATTACCGTCGCCACGCAGGCCGAGGTCGAGGAACAGTTTGTTTTTGAACCCGATGTTTTCCTGTACATAGATGCCATAGTTCACTACTTCCAGGTAGTATTCATCGCTGGTTTTAGAGGCTGCGTCTTTGATGTTTCTGGCGCCATCGCGGATATTGCTGCCATTGTAGGCGATCTGCTGGTCTTCGTTGCGGAAGAACTGAGTACCCACAGTGGTAACGAAAGAAAACTGATCTGTTTTCCACTCATGCTGTCCGTTCAGCTCCAGCGTGATGCCCAGGTATTTGCGGTCGTTGTTGGTAATGCTGCCCTGGTCTTTTACCGGATTGCCGGTGGTGAAAGAAAGGTATTTGTTGGTGGTGATGACCTGGTTTTTCTGTACGCGGTAATCGATACCACCGGTAGCTTTAAATACCAGGTTTTTCAGCGGACGGTATTTAAAAGATTGTGAAGTCTGGAAGCGGTTAACAGTGATGTCATTGTCCTGCAGCCGCTCTGCTTCGCGGACATAATCTTTCATCCTTTGAAATTCCGTGTCGGAGAGGTTATCGATGTCCGGGTTGAATTTAGGGCCGGTGATAGCGGAGGCGCCGCTTTCGGTAAACCATAACCCCGTATAGCCGCCCTGGTTACCATTGCGGTTACGTTTGTATTTATTGTTGACGTAGGTAAATGAGCTCTCGTAAGTCACCTTTTCTCCGAGGCCGGCGCGGAAACCGGTGCTGAAGTCGATTTTACGGTTGCTGTTCTGATCGAATATCTCGGTGCCTTGTGAGTTAAGGTAATTTCCGGAGAAGCTATAGCCGAATTTATCCTGACCGCCATTGAGGCCGATATGATGTTTCTGGAAGAAACCATTCTGCATCAGCAGTTCTTTGGTGCGTTTAAAGTGAAGGAAGTCGGCGGTGGGTGTTTCAATGCCCATCTGTGTTTCAGCGTTCACCGAAACATTGCCGGCGCCGCCTTTTTTGGTGAAGATCTGGATCACGCCGTTGGCTGCATCGGAACCGTAGAGGGTAGTGGCAGCGCCGCCATTGATATATTCTATCTTCTCAATATTTTCCATCGGGATATCGGCGATGGCGCTGATTGCGGCGCCTTGCGCGCTACCGCCGCCCAGGGCCGATGCGGTATTGAGGTTGTCCATACGCACCCCGTCCACATAGATGATGGGAGTGGAGTTCACGAAAGCGGAGTTAACGCCCCTGGCGCGTATAATGGAAGTGGCGCCCGCCTGGCCGCCGGTAAGTTTGATCTGTGCATTGGGCAAACGTGACTGCAGCAACTGGTCGATACGGGCGGCAGGAACATCTTCAATGTCCCGTGCGCCGATGCTGACAACGTTGGACGATAATCTGCGGCGCGCGATGTCTACACCCTGTCCTGTCACCACCACTTCATCGAGGCCGAGCCTGTCTTCTTCCAGCTGAATGTTCAGGCCTGTGGCATTTTCCCTCTTCAGCACAATTTCTTTCTTCTTAAAACCCACGAAGTAAACAGACAGTGTCACTTCTTCTTTGCCAGCCGGAAATCCCAGTGAAAAGTGGCCGTTGACATCTGTTTGTGTACCGGAGGAGCTGCCTTTGATACTGATGCTGACACCGGGTAAAGGCTCATGGGTTTTACCGTCAGTAATGCGGCCGCTGATTTTTACGGCCTGTTGCTGGCCGCCGGGCTGTATCAGCAGGTACTTGTCGTTCACCTGTACGATGTTCACGGGGAAGGAACTTAGCAGTTCCCTTAACACTACCGCCACGGTTTTGCCGTTGGCCGTATAGTTGACCTTACTTTCAGCAGGGATGGCACTGATATCATATCCGATGGTGAGCGATGATTGTTTTTCAATCATCTGCAATACCTTTTTCATCGGTAGTTCTTTGGCCTGGATGTCCACCCTGATCTTTTCCATCGACTGACCTTCTATATGCGCGGCAGAGGCCATAGAAGTGGAAAGGAATGCGAAAAAGAGTGCTAGTCTCATTTTTAAGGAAAAAAGAGTTTTGACCGGCTTGACGCAACCGGCGTAAAATTTTCTCATTTTTGTAATGTTTTTAATGTGAGTCGTTAAAAATGCTGTGCCTTTCAACAGGCACAGGGACTAAAACCGGGGTGTTGGTAGCACTTCCGGTTTTTTTTGTTGATTACTGATTAGTGCGCATAAGTTTTACTGTAAATAATGATTTGTTCATTTTCATGTTTATAGGTAATACCGGTAAGACCTGTCAATACATCGAGGATGTTATGAATGTCTTCCCGCCGGAAGCGGATGTTGTAATGAGCGGTGTCCGCAGGTGTTGCATGTAGTTGTATACGGACGGGGTATTGTCGTTGCAGTTCTGCCACCATGGCCTTTAGCGTGTACCCGTTGAAGTCCAGCATCGCATGTTGCCATTGGCCTATCAGCGTGGTATCTTCATGGCCTTTTACCGCGAGGCCGTTCCCGTTGTTGTATTGCAGCGTTTCACTACCCTCCAGGATATAATTGTCGCGGGCTGTAGCCACCTGTACTTTACCGCTGGCAACGGCCACTTTGGTGTTTTCTTCGCCGGGCCGGGAGCGGATATTAAAAGACGTGCCCAGCACGGTGGTGGTCAGTTGTCCGTGTTGCACCCTGAAAGGACGTGCGGCGTTGGGATGTACCACAAAGAAAGCTTCGCCGTCCAGGATGACCGTTCTGTTATGTTGGCCGAAATGTGCGCTGAGCTGTAGCGTACTGCCTGCGTTGAGCGTAACGAGGCTGCTGTCCGGCAGTACGACCTGCCTGGTAGTGCCAACGCCTGTTTGCACCATTACAGGACGTGCCGGCTGGTAGCGGGCATACAGCCATCCGCCTAAACCTGCCACCAGTGCTGCAGTGGCGGCATACCGGAGCCATTTGCGGCGATAGAGCGGCGTCACAGGCGCCGTTTGACGGGTGATGTGGTGCAATATTGATTGTTGCAGTATCGCCCGCTCTTCGGGAGATAAAGGCGACTGGGCAGGGCTATGGAGTGTACTGTACCAGTACTCCACCTGCTCCTTCTCTTTGGGAGAAGCATTGCCCTGCAGGTATTTTTTCAGTAGCGCTTTTGCGCTGTCCTGATGTTGTTGCGGATGGTCCATACAAAGAGAGAATCTCTCCGGAGGGCGACTGGTACCGCAAAACTATGTTACGGAATTATTAAGTTGTTATAAGAGGGAATAGCTGCCAGTAAAAGTATAGTGCTGAGGTAATGTTCATTTTCGTGCAGGCGCGTGCGTAGAATACGCAGTGCCAGTGTAATATTATTCTTGACGGTTTGTTCAGAAAGCGACATTTTCTGTGCGATGTCTTTCATACTGAGGTTGCCTTCCCGGCTAAGCAGGTAGGGCGTTTTGAGGCGCTCCGGCAGCTGTTCCACTTCCTGCCGGAGATGATGCTCCAGCTCTTTCAGGTACAGCCGGGCTTCGGAATTGTTTTCCATTTGACTGTCAGCCGCAGCTTCCAGTAACATATCGTTGTAAATAGTAACCCCTGGCCTGGAAAAGTAATCAATGACAGCATAGCGGGCAGCCTGGTAAAGATAGGCGGTAAGTCGCCCGTTTTCGCCTGCGTACAGGTGTGCGCGGTTGTTCCAGCAGCTGACAAAAATATCCTGTACAATATCCTGGGCATCCGCTCCTTGTCTGATACGCGATTTCGTATAGGTATAAATCTCCTCCCAGTAGCGATTCACAAAAGTGGTGAAAGCTATGTGATTCCCCTGCTGAATCAGTAATAACAACCGATGGTCCGTTAGCTTTTCCATATCCGGTAGCAAACTTAGACAGCAGATGTGAACTGAATATTAAGAATGGCTTTTAGTATACACTAAAAGCCATTCAATAATATTTTTTGATAATATCTATTTTATTTTCTCCATGAAGTCTTCACTGAGAAATCCTTTTTCCTGCAGCTTCATTTTATCAATTTTTTCCATGCCTTTCTGAAAATCTTTCTGGTAGGCCGGATCAAACTGCATGGCTTTGTGCCAAAGCAATACCTGCGTTTCATAGAAGGGGTTCAACGTGCTTTTGTCTTCAATCGGAGAGATTGTCTTCATGGTGGTTTTAATATGCTGAAGGCCTTCCTTCACCTGTTGCAGGTCTTGCGCGGTTTCATAGCAACGGTATGCCAGGCTGTTGTGCGCATTGCGTAAGGCGGAGCGAACAGGCGTATATTCTTCCAGGTAATCCCAGAGCGACAGTTTACCCAGTTCAGCGATGATTTTGCGGCATATGTCCAGCGACGCTTCCCGTTGGCCGGCTTCATAAAGCGCGTAACGCTGATGGTCCCACACCTGCGACCATAGCCACATTTCGGTGCATTGTGCGTCCTGTAGCTGCTTTTCGGCCTGTGACAGCAGGTCCAGCGCCAGCAGATAGTTATTGCTTTCAATCAACAGGCTGGCTTCGCGCATATGGTGGCCGAAGTCATCGCGACTGAAATCATATACGTCACCAACAGGTGGCAGCTGGAAACTGTCATAGGGGAATGTCAGCCAGTATTCTTTTTCGATCTTCCGGGTTTTGGCGGTGTCCTGTGCCTGGCGCCAATATTCGGCGGCCTGTTTACTGTCGCCTTCCAGGTGATAGCTCCATCCGGTATAATATAATGCCTGGTGGATATAATGGTCGCGTACTTCCGCTGATTTCTCCACTGCCAGCAGTCGTGTGCGGGCATCGGCATAATGTTGTTGGTAAATCAGGCCCAGGCCCAGGTTGACCAGTATCATATCTTCATAAAGGCGCGCTTTATGTTTCTGCAGCAGGGTGCTGAACACAGCTGCATAATGCTCATAAGGGACAAACTTAAGATAGGAGCTGTTGTTCAGGACCACCTGTAGGCAGCGCTGCTCCGTACGTTGTGCCAGTGGCATAAAGCGGATCGTTTCCGCATCACGTCCCAGTGCCAGGCTGCATACTTTTTCCGTACGCATGGCCAGCGGCACATATTCGAGCGCCGATCCGTAGTCCTGGGAGCAGGCTGTTTCACACATTTCCTGCGTCACAAACTGTTTGGGCACGAACTGAAAATCGTAGGAGTTGCGTTTAACCGCGATGTCGCAGATTTTCTGTGTGAGATATTGCGGCGGCACGCCGTAGATCCTTTCGCTGGAATTTGTCTCGTGGGCCGTGAGGGCGCCGATGATGAAGTCTTCGTCCCAGAAACAGGCCCATACCTTACCGAAAGTATCATAATCGAATTCTTCCGGCTTCTCAAAAACAATGTTGGTCCGTGATTCCCATCCATACTGTTTTACTTTTTCCTTGAAGTCAGGGTGGTCGCCGAGATGTTTTTTAATGTACTGGTAACTTTGCTGGTTGATCGCTTCCTGACGGATGTGCAGGAAGATGTCCATGCCATGTTTCATGATCAGCCGGCCTACCGTTTGAACATCGTGACGGGAACCATAGCGCCAGCGCTGCCGATCAAACTGCTCCACGATAAAAGGCCATTCCGGCTGTTGTCCGTATTTGGCAGTGGCATAGTCGTATACGGCTTTATCTACATATTGCGCCGGTATCCGCTCTATTACATGAATGCCCAGGTCAATTGCCTGTTGAATATACGCGCTGGTATAATATTTCGATGGAAGTACTTTGCCGGATGAGTTGCCCAGCACGCCGCCGGCTATCAGCGCAATGTTCATGCGTTCATCCTGGAAGACGGCCGGTACCGATGCATAATTGTATTGATTGTTGCTGACGGCGAGGAAACAAAGGTCATAGGTCCTTTTCTCTTCAGGCACATAGGAAAGATCAATCCCATGTGGATGCGCTTTAAATATGTCGTCTGTGAGCAGTGCCGGGGGAATGTACTGGTAATGGCAGGCCTCTTCCCGGCTAACGGCCAGCAGTACTATTTCCGGCGTGATAAGTTCTGTATTGAACTGCTGGAGGATGCCGCCATCTACATCATATTCACCCAGATGCTGGTGTTGCATCAGGGCCAGCAGCATGCTGCCACTGCGGTATTCCTTTGGTATGGTGGCAATTTTACCGGAAAGCCAATAGGAGGGGAACTGCCCGGTTTTTTTGTACAGGTCAGGGCCATATTGTTGTAGCGTATCTGCAAAAAACTGGTCCCAGTAGGCCTGGTCTTTTACGGCTGCCGTGGGTTTATGTGTGTCCCAGTTGACAGTAACCGGTTTCCCATAGATGTAGGAAAGGTCCGTGTGTTCTGTGTAAGGACGGGCCTTCTGGTTATTGTCATAGGCAGCCCGGTAATACGTGTCAGCCTGTTGTTGATCTCCCTGAAGGTGATATATTAAACCCAGTAACCAGTTGTTGGTAAAAATACTTTTGATGGCGATGGACCTTTCAAGATAATCTTTTGCTTTGTCCAGCTGTTGCTGATGTATAAGGGCTTCCGCTATGATCCTTAAACAGAAGTGTGCGGAAGGGAATTTTTGTACAGCCATTTCCGCCCATTGCAGGGCTTTGTCGTAGGCTCCGGTTATCACCGCGCAGAAGGCAGCTTCCTGCATGCAGGTAAATTCGTAGGCCACTTTTTCCGGGGTGTACGGAATACCTTTGGCGTAGCGTTCCATCGCCTGCGTATATGCTTTCTGGTTATAGAGCACGTTGCCGGCCTGGTAGTAGGCCCAATAGTAGCCAGGAGATACGGCAATGGCTTCTTTGAAACATTGATAGGCGGCGGCGAAATCATCCTGACCTTTCAGGCTGATTCCCTGACGGACCAGCTGAATGCCTTTGAGCGTAACGCCCTCCTGTAATACAGGTTGTTTGTCCCGCAGGGCTTCATACATCCGTTGATAATAGAACCCCATGTTATCGTGCCAGCTTTCACTGATAGAGCCGTAGAACTCCGGCCGGAAGGCATAGGCGTATTCATGCCAGGTCAGCAGCGCATTATGGGTATTATAAGCGGAAAGGTCGTCTTCATTGTACATCGCCGTAACCAGCGTTTGCGGCGCAAAGTCGAAACAATGGAGGTTATAAAACCAGGAGAAGAAATAAGGGGCGTTTATTTTCCGGTGTGGCATGGTGTGGACCACCTCATCATCCTGGCCGAGGGCGGCGGCCATGTAGCGTACGTTTTCAGCACCGCCCGTTTTCTGGAACGAGTCCAGGTTAAGGAAGTCGATGGTGCTGTTGCCTGTCACATAGTAAGCGGTGGATGATGGCACCTGTCCACGGATGGTCATATTGCCTTTTACCACAATCAGGCCAAGGTATCCGTTGGGTAATCTCAGGTCGCCGTCTATGACCAGGTCGCCATCACAGAAATAGATGGAAGAACTGTCCTCGAAGTATTCGTGTTCCGTTTCGTAATTCTCGGTGACCCAGTTGATATCGGCCGGGTCGTAGTCGTCATTGTCCCAATAGTCAAACAGCATCGTGGTACCCAGCCTGTCCAGTACCTCCTTATAGGAGAGCTGTTCCAGCCGGTGTTGGGCAAGGAATGCACGGGTTTCCGCGTCTTCATCTTTTTCCTCTTCGTCCTCTTCGTCCTTTTCTTCCGTTTCAACGGCCGCTTTATTCTCAGGCAGCTGAAAGAAGGCTTTCTGCTCCACCAGCGGTGCAAAGGCTGCGGCGAGTATGTCATCGTCCACTTCTGTGAAAGAGGGTTCGATATATACACGGTTTACCTCTCCCAGCGGATCAACGAAGAAGAACCATTTTTTTTCGTCGTCCATGATCATGCCCAGCATCCAGCAGTGGGACAGGAGTACTTGTTCCTGTACGAGCCAATCGCTCTGATGGCCGTAAAATCTCAGGAAAGTCTCCAGCATGTTGTATAGCGTGGTGGCATTTTCAGCGGTATCGTTATAAGCGTATATGGCACAAAGGAACTCATCTTTTTCAAAGAGAAAATATCCTTTTCTTCGCCAGAAATTTGTAAATGCCGGCGGAAAAAGGAGACCGGAAGCGATTTCCATGGCCCGGATATTTTCTTCGGACGCGGGATGCAGCGCCTGCACATTTTCCGGCCATGCTGTTTCCACATGGTTGGCCATTGCCAGGATATCATCATAGAGGAAGTCCGGCATGGTTAAGCCGCTTTGTTGCGTTTTTTCTGCTACAGGGCCGGAGGTATGTTCTTCTGCCGGTACCGGTCCTTTTTCTTCCACCGGCTGATACCCTTTTTTCGTTTTTTCTGAGATGAGTTTATCAGCGGCTTTCAGGCATTCGGCTTCTGTAGCGAAAGTTTTGACCTGTGTCTGGCCTTGTGTGCCGGCTTTCCCAAAGGTAACGGTGAGCTCGGGCCCATTGATGTCAATGTCCCAGAACTTGTGGGATTTTTCGTCCTGGTAAATAAATTTCTTTTTCATGCAATGTTTTCATTTCTCTGTTGTGGCAGTTCCCGGGCCGCAACTTTCGGAAGGGGCTGGGGTGCTGAACTATAGGTGTCGGGTTGACAACGAAGCTAAGATAATATAAACATGCACAGAAATGTATCCGGGCAGCAAACAAAAAAAAGGTCTGCTCTACAGATCTTTTTCCGGAAGGGGACGGCCATTATTTTTTAACATAGGCCCTGAAAGATCAACCCTGGAGAAATCATATTCCAGCCTGACGGGTTTCTCGAACCGGGCGCCTTCGGGCCCGATAGTTTTGCTGACAGGTAAACCAATGAGAAGCCCCGGTTCCCTTTCCGATAACATCCGCAAAATTAAAATGTCCGGATTGCCGGGAAAGTCGCATATTTATGCTATAAAATTGTAAAATCATATAACCCTGCCCGTGAGGTATTAAAATCACCATATCATGAACTGTTTTCCCCTTTTCTCCAGAATTTTGATGGCCGCCTTCCTGTTGACCGCTACAGTGTCTTTCCAGCAGCCAGCCTCTTTAAAAGCCTTTATCCCCAAAGGATATGAGATTTTAGACACGGCCACCGGTGACCTTAACCGTGATGCTTTGCCCGATATGATCATGGTGCTCCGTAAAAAAGGAGAGGATTCCACTTCTGACGTGGTGGAACATCCGGAGAAACGGCCGTTGCTGATACTGCTCGGTCAGCAGGACCATTCCTACAAGCTGGCCGCCCGTAATGACAACGTGGTGTATTGTGTGGACTGTGGCGGGATGATGGGCGATCCTTTCCAGGGAGTGACCATCAAAAACGGTTATTTCTCTGTGGAACATTATGGCGGCAGTGCCTGGAGATGGACAAGGATCATCACTTTCCGGTATTCTCCCGATGACAAAAACTGGTACCTGCATAAAGATGGGGGCGACAGTTTTCATGCCTCGCAACCTGACAGTGTGACCACCAAAGTGCGTACTGCCAAAGATTTTGGAAAGGTGCCGTTTGTGAAATATGATATCTACAAAGAGAACTAGTGTAACGTTATCCCCCTCCTATAAACTTTAAAAAAATGTTATGAACGGCGATGCCCGTCCGGTCTCGATTTCCTGCCGTTTTATTGGGCGGGCGTTAAAAGTTGTTTAGTAAAAAACGGTTTCAAGCATACTTTTCGATAATTTTGCGCCCTCAAGGTTAAAAAAATGTTAACCTGGAAACCATTTTGCTTGTAAAGAGATTGCCTGTGCCCAATGAGAAAAATTAGCACCCAATACTTGTAGCAAGTCTGTTATTCGTCCTTTGTAGCCCGGCCCTCGCTGGGCGTTGCTGTGGCATTCCATCACCTCAGTTGTACCTGTGGCAGCGGGCCGGATTGTTGTTCCCTGAAGTATTGTCTGTACAATCTTAACAACTCCTATCTATGCACGCTAACTACAGGAAACTGTTATGGCTACTGCCATGCGTAGCCCTCTTTACATCCGTTGATGTAATGGCGCAATCGAAAAAGAAACGTAGCTGGCTTTTCGGCAGGAAAACACCTGTCGTTGTTGCCGATACGACCGCCAAAAAGAAACCCGATACCAAAGGACTGAAACCTTACAAGGAAGTAATTACTGCCGATGCTGTCACTGTCGACGGGCTTTTTAAGGTTCACCGGGTGAAGACAGACTATTACTTTGAAATCCCCCTGAAACTGGCCGGCCGGCAGATACTGGTGGTAAACAAACTGTCCAAAGTACCGGAGCAGCTGAATGAAGCGGGTGTCAACAAAGGAATGAACTATGCCAATATGGTCATCGCTTTTGAAAGAGATACCCTGCTGAATAAAATTTTCCTGCGCAAGCAGAACCCTTTCCTGGAAGTACCTGCCAGCAACGCTATTGCACAGTCGGTGGCCGATAACTTCATCCCGTCACTGATCGATCAGTTTAAGATAGAAGCATATAATAAAGACACCACCGCTTTTGTGGTGAATGTCTCCAAACTGTTTGATGGCTCCAACAGCAGCATCAACAACGTTTTTGAGTCACTGGGCCTGCCGGGTTCCCCTATTAAGGACCTGTCCCGCATTCGTGGCATCAAATCTTTTCAGGACAATATCGTGGCCAAATCGGAGCTGACCGCCAAAATCACCGGCGTGGAAATATCCATTGAAACCACTACCAACCTGGTACTGCTCAGCGAAGAGCCCATGAAGGCCCGTTTCGCCGACAGAAGAGTAGGCCTGTTTACCACGCCCCGCTGGTATTTCAGCGATGCACAGCATAAGCTGGAACAAAGAGAGCTGATCACCCGCTGGAGACTGGAGCCGAAACCGGAAGACATGCAGCGGTACCTGAACGGTGAACTGGTAGAGCCAAAGAAACCGATCGTATATTATATCGATGCCAGCACGCCTGCCCAGTGGCGTCCCTATATCAAAGCCGGTATTGAAGACTGGCAGAAAGCTTTTGAAGCGGCCGGTTTCAAAAACGCTATTATCGCGAAAGATGCGCCGGTGAATGATCCTGACTTTGACGGGGATGACGCCCGCTACTCTGTAGTGACCTACGCCGCTTCAGCCAAAGCCAATGCCATGGGCCCTTCCGTCATAGATCCCCGCTCCGGAGAAATCCTTGAATCGGACATCATCTGGTGGCACAATGTGATGAGCACCCTGCATTCCTGGATTCGTATCCAGACAGGCGCCATCGATCCGCGTGCCCGTGGCAACCACTTCAGTGATTCGCTGATGGGCCACGCTATCCGCTTTGTGTCCAGCCATGAAGTAGGGCATACTTTGGGCCTGCAACATAATATGGGCAGCTCTTTCGCCTTTGACGTGGACTCGCTGCGTTCTCCGGGATTTACTTCCCGCATGGGCGGTACGGCGCCGTCTATCATGGACTACGCCCGTTTTAACTATGTAGCGCAGCCCGGTGATAACGTGACGCAGATCACGCCCGCCATCGGCGTATACGATAAATTCGCCATCGGATGGGCTTACCGTTATACCGGTAAAAATCCCCACGAAGAACTGCCGGAACTGAACAAACAGTTACGCGCACACGAAAACGATCCGCTTTATGCTTTCGGCGAACAACAGGATATCCGCGATGCCATTGATCCCCGCGCACAAATAGAAGATCTCGGCAACGACGCGGTGAAAGCCAGCCGCTATGGCTTGCAGAACCTGAAACGTATTGTACCGCAAATCCTCAGCTGGACCCGCGAAGAGGGCCACACCTACGATGAAGCCGGTAAAATGCTTAACAGCGCTATCGGCCAGTGGAACCAATACGGCTACCACGTAATGGCCAATGTAGGCGGTATATATGTTACACCGACTGTTTTCGGTCAGCAGCAGAACAGCTACGTGCACGTGCCCAAAAAGAAACAGCAGGAAGCTGTTAAATACCTGCTGGAAGAAGTGTTTAACACACCGGCATGGCTGTTTAAAAATGAGATCTACGCTAAAAGTTATCCGATCAAGGAGAGCCCTATCGGAAATATGGAGTATGGCGCCCTCGTATATGCGAAAGGGTTACAGTCCTACTTCTTCTATGACCTGCTGCGCGATGAACGCCTGTCCCGTATGATGGAGAACGAAGCGGCCAACGGCTCCGCAGCTTACACCGTGTCTGACCTGATGCATGATATGCATAACGGCATGTTCGCCAAAACCATCAAAGGCCAGCCGCTGGACATCTTCGAGCGTAACAGCCAGAAAGGCTTCGTGGACGCGCTGATCGTGAGCATCGATAAATCTGTTGCCCGTCCGGACGCGAAGAAGTTACAGGAAGAATTTGCGCCGGCGGACCTGCATAATTTCTGCTCTTTTGCCTTGCAGCCGCAGCAAAAAGAGACAGAACGTGCCTCCCGTAACCTGCAGTATTTCTCTATTCATCGTGTATCTGATGCCGTTAGTGCCAAGCGGGGAGAGATGGTGCGTCTGCTGCAACTGCTCAATAGCCGCAAAAACAGCAGCGACCGCGCTACTGCCGATCACTACAATGACCTGATCATCCGTATACAACAAGCGCTTAACAACAAATAATAAATCAATTATCAACCTGTACATCTGTCAACAATGAAGAAAAATCAGATTTTGGCAAAAGTCTTTTGCCTGCTGCTGGCAGCTTGTCTTTCCCCTTTCCTGGCACAGGCGCAGAGCGCCCCGCGCGTTATTAAGGGTAAAGTCACGGATGCCACTTCCGGCGAGGCTTTGCCGGGGGTGTCCGTATATGCCGGCAATAGAACCATCGGTACCGCTACCGGTACGGAGAATGTGATCGAGAACATCAGCATCGGTGCTATCACCGATGAGAAAGGCGAATTTTCCCTGAAGCTGCCGGACTCCCTGTCTGTAAAGCAGCTGACCATCGGTTATATGGGCTACGAGACCAGACTGCTGACCCTTACCGCCAGCAACCAATATAAAGTGGGCCTGTCTTCCAGCGGTAAAAACCTGAACGAGTTTGTATTTACCGGTTACCAGACCATTAAGAAGAATAAATCCACCGGTGCTATCGACAAGATCAGCATGGACAAAGTGGAAGTGGCCGGTGTAATGAGCGTAGAACAGATGCTGCAAGGCCAGCTCTCCGGTGTGGCTATCACGCCGCAGTCCGGCGCGCCCGGACAGGCGGCCAAAATCCGTATCCGCGGTACTTCTTCTCTTCAGGGCACACAAGACCCGCTGTGGGTGATCGATGGACTGCCTATTGAAGGCACCAACCTGCCTACCGCTGATGACGCCAAATCTATCGATCAGCTGTATACCACTGCTATCGCCGGTTACAGCCCTTCCGATATCGAGAGCATCACCGTGCTGAAAGATGCGGCGGCTACTGCCATCTACGGCGCCCGCGCTGCCAACGGCGTGATCGTGATCACCACTAAGTCCGGTAAGAAAAGCGAGCGGATGACCGTTAACTACCGCAACAACTTTACGTTCACGCAAAAGCCTGACCTGGGCCGTCTCAACCTGTTGAACAGCGACCAGAAGGTAAGCCTGGAACTTGATCTGTTCAAATCAGACTTCACCTATAATGCGAACAACGGTAGTGTGTCCAAGATCCTCAATAAATACAATGTAACACCCGAAGATCTTGCCACTAAAGGCTTTGATGGCATCAGCCCTGCCGCCCGCAACGAGATCAATGCGCTGAGAAGCATTCATACCAACTGGAACGATCTGATCTTCCGCAGCGCTTTCACACAGGAACACAGTGTAAGCGTTTCCGGTGGTGGTGATAAATCCACTTATTATTTCAGTGGAGGGTATTATGACGAAAAAGGCGCTACCATCGGTACCGGTGCTAACCGTTATAACATCACGCTGAAAACAGATTACGATATTACCGACAAACTGAAATTCTCTGCCGGTATCTTCGCAAACCAGCGTACACAAACATCTTTCTATGCCAACCGTGCCGGTAATACCAGTCCGGTGCAATATTCCCGTCTGGCTAATCCTTATACACCGGTATATGACGCCAATGGCAATTATGTGTATGACCGGAACATTGGCGGCGATAAGAATGTGATTGATTTCAATATACTGGAGGAACGCAAGAATACCAGCAATACCCTGAAAACGCAGTCTGTAAACACCAACTTCAAACTGGACTATGAAGTGATTCCCCGTCTGCATATCAGTTCCCAGCTGGGTATCCAGTCAGATATCACCACCGGTGAGCAGATCGCTTTGGAGAATACTTACCTGATGCGTTTGCTGGCAGACCAGAACATGCGTTTTGATCCAGCCACCGGCACGCAGAAAACCATCCTGCCCAAAGGGGGTGTTATTACCAACACCAATCAGAACATGCAGCAGTATACGCTCAAAACCATGGCGGAATACAGCTTTAATGTGAATAAAAACCATGATTTTAACTTCATGGTGGGCAACGAGGTGAGAAGGGTAAAAGATAAATACCAGACTACCACAGGCTATGGTTTTGATCCTAAGACACTGACCACTATCCCGATCAAGTTCCAGAATGACAATGATGCCAAAGACCTGTATACTAACAGGAACACCTATGTGGAAAACGCTTTTGTGTCTTTCTTTGGTACTGGTAGCTATACGTTAAACAACCGCTATACGCTGGGTGGTAGCATCCGTTTCGATGGTTCTGACCTGTTTGGCGTAGACCCGAAATACAAATACCTGCCGCTGTGGTCCGTGAGTGGTTTATGGCGTGTGATGGAAGAACCTTTTATGCGTAATGTACGTTTCCTCAATACCCTGAATGTGCGTGCATCCTATGGCTTGCAGGGGAACGTGGACAAAAACACCTCTCCCTTCGTGATGGGACTTTATCGCAATGTCCCCATCCTGCCCGGAGACCCTGTGCAGGTCATCGGGGTGGATGCTCCGCCAAATGCTAAGCTCCGCTGGGAAAAAACCATCAACAAAAACATCGGTATTGACCTCAGTTTCCTGAAAAACCGGATCAGCATTACAGCAGATTACTATGATCGTCATGGTAAAGACCTGATTAACATGTATGCGCTGGCACTGGAAACCGGCTATCAGAATATGGCGGTTAACTGGGCCGAGATGCGCAACAGCGGTGTGGAAGTAAGTGTAAGCACGCGTAACATGGTCCGTAAGAATTTCCGTTGGACCACCGACTTCAATTTCTCCTATAACAAAAATACCGTGCTGCGTGAAACGCTGGCGGACAACTCCTATTTCCCTTCCAGGGAAGGTCATCCTACCGGGACCATCTGGGGTATTGACTATGCGGGCCTCAATGAGCATGGCATGATCATGGTGAACCACGATGGTAAAACAATGTCTTTGTCGGAGCTGTTGAAGCTGGGAGATGATTTTGCCGGCGATCCGGACCTGGGCGGCCTGTTCCCGTATTCCGGCCTGACCAATGACCAGCAACGTGCGCTGCTGCGTAACATGGGCAACAGCGATCCGTTGTACACCGGTGGCCTGAACAACAATTTCACCTACAAGCAGTTTGATCTGTCTGTCGGGTTACTGTTTAACCTGGGGCAGAAAGTGAAGATACAGCCGCAATATAATCCGTTCTATTTCGATCGTGGCGCAAATACTACCACCGCTATCCTCGACCGCTGGACGCCTTCCAACCCGAACGGGCAATATCCCGGCCTGTTTGGCAGTGGCGCACAGACACCTGAAGATGTAAGGCTGTTGGGCAACTGGCTGAAAGATAAGTACTACCAGTATGCAAGCCTGGGAATGTTTATTCGCGATGCAGGTTATGTGCGTGTTCGTAACATCACGCTGGGCTACCGTCTGACAGAAAATGTATGCAACCGCATCCATCTGAAGGGGTTGAAGGTGACCGGCGAAGTGCGCAACCCATTTGTATTTGGTGCTAACTATGACGGCTATATGGACCCCGAAACCATGGGCAACATCTATGCACAGCCCATTCCAAAGACATTCACCATTGGTCTGAACGCCACTTTCTAAAACTGTAACACATGCGTAAAGTAATATATACCACCGGATTGATCGCTGCATTGGCAGCTTTCTCCTCCTGTAAAAAATACCTGGACATTGTGCCGGTAGGGAAAGTAGTTCCCACTACGGTAGAAGACTTCCGTAAAGAACTGGATGCCGCGTATATTCTCGCCCTGGGGGATAAAGGTCTGGCTTCTTATCGTTCTGATGAATTAAAGATCAACGAAACCCGTTCCGGCGACGTAAACCAGGTGAAGCCGAACTTTTTCTGGGAAGAAAATGAGGGAGTAAACATCGCTACCTATAACTGGAGAGATTTTTATCGACAGATATTCTATGCCAACCACCTCATTGACGCAGTAGGCGGTGCTACAGAAGGTACACAGGCGCAGATCAACCAGTTGGCAGGTGAAGCTTATCTGATAAGGGCTTATGCTCACTTTAACCTCGCCAATCTCTTTGGTAAGCCTTATAACGAGGCTACAGCCGGCACTGACAAAGCTGTCCCGGTCATTACAAAGATTGACCTGCAGAAAGCCACCCCGCGTAATACCGTCAAAGAAACCTTTGACCAGGTGATTGCGGATGTGGAAGCGGGGCTTGCTTTGGTGAACGTAGACCAGTTCGAAACTGCATCATCCTATCGTTTCTCCAAACTCTCCGGATTGGCATTGGCCGCGCGGGTATACCTCTACACCCATCAGTGGGATAAATCCCTGACTGCCGCGAAAGCACTGCTGGAAAAGAAACCTACCCTGGCTGACTTCAATAAGAGCAACAACCTGCCTACGCTGTATAATTCTGTAGAATCCATTCAGGCGTTTGAACAGAACTACAATGCTGTTACCATCCAAACTGCGCTGGTGTCAGACAAGCTGTATGCGATGTATGACCAGGCCGGCGACCTGCGTCCGAAAGTATTCTACGGCAAAGACGCCAAACAAAACAATACTGTTATAAAGGTAACGAACAGCAATAGCTTCCGGCAGTCTTTCCGCGTGGCGGAAATATACCTGATCGCAGCAGAAGCCGCTGCTCAGCTGAACCAGCCAGACCAGGCCCGCAACTATCTGAATGAACTGAAGAAAAACCGCCTCACACCGGCGTTTTATCAGGTAGAAGTTGCCCGTCTCGCTGCCCTCACCGGCGCTGACCTGTTAAAAGAAATACAGGACGAGCGTTTCCGCGAGCTGGCCTTCGAAGGGCACCGCTGGTTTGACCTGCGGAGGACCACACAGCCGCAGATTGTACACACTTTAAAAGGCAGAACGGTAACCCTGCAGGCAGGTGATCCGCGGTACACCATTAAAATACCTACCGATGCTATTGCCAACAACCCGCTGTTGACAGAGTAACGGTGAAAGTTATACAAACCAGAGAGAATGCCCCCGGTATGTGCCGGGGGCATTTTTATGTATATTTGTAGACATCATGTTTCACCGCTTTCCTCCCATATCCGCTCCTGTTGCCGACCCGTCTTTCCTGACCAGTAACGGCGAAATCTTCGCCAAACTGAAGCAGGAAACCGAAGCCGGCAAGCGCACTGTTTTTGTGACAGAACATACCCTCATCTTTGTTACCAAAGGAGTGAAGCTGCTGCACCTGCCAAACGAAACGGTCGAAGCCGGTCCGAATACCGTGATATTGCTGAAGAAGGGCATTTACGTTATGGCGGAATACATAGAAGAAGGGCTGAACTTTGAAGCACTGATGTTGTTTCTGCCGGTGAAGCTTTTAAAGAGTATTGCTACCGAGCCTTTTTTTCATAGCAGTAAAACACCTTCCACGACACCATATACCGTTTTTAACGGCAACGAGCTGGTGCAGGCTTTCAAAGCCCATCTGCGCCTGTACTTCGATAAACCGGTATTATATACCAGCCAGCTGCTGGCATTAAAACAAAGAGAAATATTATTACTGCTGATGAACGGAGTACATCAGCGGGAGGTGGTGGACTTTATCACTGCTGCGCTCAGTACCGAACCTGCTGACCTGGACGAGGTGATGCGTACGTACCTGTTGCAGCCTGTCACCCTGGAAGACCTGGCCAGCCTCACCAACCGCAGCCTGGCTACTTTTAAGCGCGATTTCCGGCGCATATACCATATGCCGCCCCGGCAATGGATCAACGGGCAGCGGTTGCAACACGCACGGATGCTGTTGGAGAATACCCGCCTGCCGGTAGGAGAAATCGCCGGAGACTGCGGCTACGACAGTACTTCCCATTTTATCCGCATCTTTAAAAAGAAATTCGGACATACCCCGCAGGCTATACGAGCCGAAATGACGATTGATTGAGCCGTCCGGACTATCCGCCGGCTGATGCCTTCCATAATTTTGTGTTATAAAATCATATAGCATGAAAATAATATTGATAGGCGGGCACGGCACCATTGGCAAAACTGTCGCCGCAGCGCTGGCGCCCAGACATGAAGTGATCATTGCCGGCCGCAGTAGCGGCGATATCCAGGTAGACATCTCATCTGAATCATCCATCGAAAATATGTTCCGGGAACTGAAAACCGCCGATGCCTGTATTTGCACCGCAGGTACCGGTTACTACGGCGATTTTGCTGCCATGCGCCAACAACATATGATGCCCGGCATTCAGGGTAAATTAATAGGGCAGATGAACCTTGTCCTGATCGGAAAAGACTATCTCACCGAAGGGGGCTCTTTTACGCTGACATCGGGTATTGCATCAGGGATGCCTGCTAAAAACGGCACCTGTGTGGCCATGATCAATGGGGCGGTCAACAGTTTTGTGCTGGGCGCGTCCCAGGAGCTGAAAAGAGACCAGCGCATCAACGTGGTAAGCCCCGGCCTGGTGGAAGACAGCCTGGAACGTTATGGAGCACTGTTTCCCGGCTATAACCCGGTACCAATGCAACGGGTGGTAAATGCTTACTTACTGAGCGTGGAAGGTGCTGTGAACGGCAGGGTTATCGAAGCGCATTTTTAGTCATCTACCGCATTGTTAAGAGGCGTAAAGTTCTATTATATTATCGTAGCGGCAGCTTTACCAGAAAAACAGCTGCCGCTCATTTCCCACATAATCATCTGGCGTTATACTAATCTACGATGGCATATCTTTGCAAAGATGACAGCCCTCCAATCTTTTCAGCAAGCCATCTACAAATTCTATCCGCTTACCCCGGCGGAGTGGGAGGACTTTTCTGCTAAACTCATCATCAAAAAATACCTTAAAGGTGATTTCCTCGCCCGCGAAGGGCAGGTGGAAAATTTTATTTATTTCCTTCATAAAGGGGCTACCCGCAATTATTTCCTTCGGGATGGAAAAGAGTTCACTGTTGATTTTCATTTTGAAGGCGAGATGGTGACAGCTTATTACTCGCTTATCACCCGGGAGCCCAGCACGATTTTTATCGAGTTACTGGAAGATGCCGACATTGTGGCCATCCCTTTCCGTTTCCTGCAGGAGTTCTATAACAAATACCACCACGGAGAGCGTATAGGCCGGCTGGTGGCGGAATACCAGTACGTGAGACGGTTAAAAAAGGAGATGGAACTGCTATCGCTGACGGCAGAAGAACGTTATATAGCACTATTGCAGCGTAATCCCGCACTGGTGCAACAAATATCCGTGAAACACCTGTCTTCTTTCCTGGGCATTCAGCCGGAGAGCCTGAGCCGTATCAGAAAGCAGCACGCCAGAAACTAACATACATCATTTTCCGGGGAAGCGGGAAGGTGGACCTTTGTCCCAGACAAAAACACACCTTTTACATGAAACCTGTCATTATCCTGATAACAGTATTTGCGGTGGCTTTATTTGTATCCAGACCGGTTACCGGCGACTGGCAGCTGATTTTTGCCGGTAATCTGGGCATGTGCTGTATGTTGTGCTTCACCGCCCTCGGCCATTTTCTTTTTCCTAAAGGCATGACCATGATGATGCCACCGGTGATACCGTTCAAAACAGCCATGGTATATATTACCGGCGTGGCCGAAATTATTATGGGGATTTCCCTGATGATACCTTCCCTGCGGGAGATGACCGGTTATACCGCCATTATCTTCTTTATCCTCATTTTTCCCGCCAATGTCTATGCGACCATCAAACATGTAGACCTGGAAAAAGCCACCTATGGCGGGCCGGGACCGCGCTATCTCTGGTTTCGCGTGCCTGAGCAGTTACTGTTCATCGCCTGGGTGTATTTTTTCGCTATCGGCTTTTAAAACGGAGTCGTATGTACGAAGTAGACATCACTAACGCAGAGAATGTTGTGTTTGTTAACAGTATCCGGGCACGTAACCTGAGAGGCTTTTGCTGGTTATGGCTGCACCTCCCGGCTATTATCCGGTCTGTTAAGCGGCATTATGGTGCTTATGAATGTATCCCGGCGCTGGTAAGTCCTGTGCAGATAGTGATGGTCAGCTACTGGCTTAGTTGCCGTGAGCTGGGTGAGTACCATCAGGGCAGTTTTCACCGCCGTTTTATGGATTTTGTAAAGAGATATCCTGCAGCGCTGGGGATGTATTTTGAAAGCTATGCCCCCGGCAGGTCAGGGAAATATATCAACGGTGAATTCGGACTGGCAAAGAATTTCCGGCGCAAGTTGTGATAAATATATCGATAAAAACACGCCATAAACTGTATTTTTATCCCAAACAGTGAACACATGATGAAATGGACCTTACCATTGCTGCTCCTGCTGTCATGGCAGGTACAGGCGGCGACCACGTTAAAAGTATTGCAGTTTAATATCTGGCAGGAAGGCACTGTGGTGCCCGGCGGATTTGAAGCTATTGCGGACGAGATTATACATACCGGCGCAGACATCATCACCTTCAGCGAAGTACGCAATTATCAGCAGACCCGTTTCTGTGACCGGATCAGGGAAGCGTTGGCCAAAAGAGGCCGCACATTTTACAGTAAGTATAGCTACGACTCCGGTATCCTGTCGGCCTACCCGATTGCTCATTTTGAAACCATCAGCCCGGAAAAAAATGATCATGGCTCCGTTTACAAAGCGGTGGTACAGGTAGGTGGTACTAACGTGGCCGTATATACGGCACACCTGGACTACCTGCATGCGGCCAACTATCTGCCCCGCGGTTATCACAGCAGCAGCTGGAAGAAGCTGCCTGCGCCTGTCACCAGCGTGGACAGTGTATTGACAGACAACCGCGCTTCCCAAAGGGATGAGGAAATTGAATTGTTCCTGGCCGATGCCCGGCGCGAAGCCGCAAAAGGCAGCGTGGTGATACTGGGCGGCGATTTCAACGAACCATCGCACCGGGACTGGACCGCCGCCACGAAAAACCTGTTTGACCATCATGGTACCATAGTACCCTGGAACGTGACCCTGGCCCTGGAAAAGGCGGGTTTTACAGATGCGTACCGTCAGCTGTACCCTAATCCGGTAACACATCCCGGCTTTACTTTCCCGGCAGGCAATACAGCCGTTCCCGTTAGTAAGCTGGCATGGGCGCCGGATGCGGACGACAGAGACCGTATCGACTTTGTTTTCTTCCGCCCGGACAAAAGGCTACGCCTGAAAGATGCGGCTATCGTAGGGCCTCGCGCTTCGGTAGTGTATGGCGCTATCACGGAGGAAACGACCAAAGACAAATTCATGGCGCCCAAAGGCGTATGGCCTACCGATCACAAGGCGCTGCTGATTACTTTTGAGCTGAAGTAAGATATCTGCTGATACTGATAAACAACAGCGACAGTAAAAGAAATACGCCGGCAATGCCCAATGCATTGATCAGCGCCTGCGTTATCCCTATCCGGTTCACTTCAATGAACGGGTAGGGATAAAAGCCGGAAACAGCGCCTCTGGCAAGGATGTACACGAAATAAAGAAGCGGATACAACAACCACGGCCAGCATTGTTTCCATTCAAGCCGTCGCCTTGCGGTAAACAGCCCCCAGTATACGAGCGACAACACGGGGATCACACTGTGCAACAGTTCATCTACCACCCATTGCAAGCCCTGCGGCTGCCACAGCCAACGTAGTACCGCATTATAAATAATCCCGACTACCAGGATATACACGGTAAGCGCCGTTTGCGTGCCGGCACTGGAAAAAAAACGATTGCCGGGATTCAGCCACAACGCAGTGTTACAGATGGCCACCAACAGATTGGTCAGTATCGTAAAATAACTGAAAAAGCGGATGGTCAGCTCCTCCGGCGGCAAAGTGCCATTCCGGACCATCAGGTAATACTGCGCTATCAGGGCAAACCATCCCGGTAGGGAGAGTATAGCCGGATATATGCGGGACCGTTTTATTTCCATAGCATAAGTATACGGATTTTTTCATGTTCTATTTATCAGGCAAACCTTTTTGATGGTATCAGAAAGTTTTCTTTCTTTATATGGCGATAAAAACTATCAATCCCTTACCTGAAAAACCATGGAACACAGACAGATGTACGCCGAGCCCGGTATTACAGAACTGAACGATTTAAAAGAAGCCAAAGATTGCCCGCATCCCAAAGTGAGATTTGTACTGCATAGCAAGCGTCTGAAGAAAATGCCTGATGTGAAAGAAGCTGCACATATACCTCATGTGCAGTTCGATCTGGGATATAACGAAGGGCTCGATCATGCCAATGCCATAGAGCAACTGGCGGCACTGCCCAATCTCAAAGGCCTTGGCATGACGAAAACCAAAATGGGCAAGCTGCCAGACAGCATCGGCGCGTTAACCGGATTGGAAGCGCTGGAAATCACGGGCAACCAGCTAAAAGAACTGCCGGACGGCATTCAGGCACTGAAAGAACTGCGTATCCTCAACCTGCGGACCAACCGGTTTACCACCTTCCCTAAAAACCTGGCCGGCATGCCGAAACTGGAAGAACTGAACCTGCGCTTCAATGAAATTAAAACCCTGCCGAAAGAAATTGCTGCATTCCCGGCTTTACAGATATTAGACCTCTCTTCCAACAGTATTGCTGTTTTGCCTCCGGCGATCAAAGAGCTGTCGCGACTGAAAGAGCTGCATATAAAATATAATAAGCTCACCCTGCTGCCCGATGAGCTGGGCGAACTACAGGAACTGGAAGTAGTGGCGCTCAACGGTAATAAAGGACTCGACTTTGACCAGGCCTTCCGTGTGCTGGCCAATTGTAAAAAGCTGAAACGTTTGCGGTTAAAGGGCTGTGGCCTGAAGTCCCTGCCGGGGTCCATTACCCTCCTCGAAGGCCTGGAATCTATTGATTTGAATGATAACTATTTTGAGGAAGTGCCGGAGATTTTGCTACAGCTAAAAAAGCTGCGGGAAATTAACACCCACTACGCGTTGCCTGTGCCCTTCTTCATCAACATGATAAAAGACAATCCGGCATGTACCACTTTTAGTACCAGCAACCTGCAACCGTATATCGTCAATGGAAAGGAAACGTTGCCGGATGATATTACGCAGCTGCGGCATGTGACCATGATGCGCCTTTACGACCTCGATGTGTTGCCGGCATCGCTGTCACAAATGTCCTGGATAAGAACTTTAGACATTGCCGGAGGTACCTTTCAGGACTGTCCGGACCTTGCCGGGCTGACAGGGCTGGAGGCGCTTTTCCTGCAAAGTGAAACATTACGCCAACTGCCCGAATGGGTGTACCGGTTGACAGGCCTGCGCAAGCTGACGTTGCCGGAATCCGTTTCAGGAGTAGACTTCGCGGGGATCGCACAGCTGCCGCGGCTCGAAGAATTAGGAGTGCCACATATAACGGAAGAGGATACACGATTGTTAAAGCAGTGTCCTTGTCTTCGCTTGCTGGGATTGCCCCACGGAACAACACAGCTTCCGGACGCGTTTTTTGAGCTGCCCGCCATAGAAACATTCAATTTTGATCACTACCAGACCATTGATCCAAACGATATCGTGCCACAGTTGAAACGCCTGCCAGGCTTGAGGTTAGTCGATTTCGGCACAAGAGCGCAGTCATTTGATTGGTATATAGCATGCCTGAAAGGCCTGCCGGCACTAAAGGAAGCTATTTGTTACGTTGATTCCATGGAGTTACCGGAATCATTATTGGAGCTGTCTCACCTGGACAGGCTTCACCTCCGTTTCACACGCGATGCGCTTTATGGCCGCAACTGGGAGGAGAAAAAGCCTGTGGTCCCGCTGGCGCTGGGCCGTGCCAAAGGAGGCCACATCGCCCTGGAAGATAAAGGCCCGCTGAAGCCCTACCGTGCAGCGTTTGCGCAGATGGCTTCTATGGAAATAACAAATGGACATCAGCGGGAAATAGCTTTCGGATTACTGTCGCACCAATATGATGCATTGCATGTGTTGTTGCCTTATCCCTTCGATGCAGCCGGCAATATACCGGATGCTAAAGTATATGTAACAGGTACGCCTACCCTGGGAGATAAAAAATCACTGGCAAAGCTGCTGCAAAACCGTGGCGCTGTTATCGTGAAAGAAATAACAGCGGCCACGCACTTGTTCCTGGGGCAAAATGTCCCGGAAGATGCTGTCAACGGACTTTTCCGGCAAGACCATCAGTATATTCTGGAAGACCATCTCAAGGCACAGGAAATAAGAGATGACACTCCTTTCCTGATGACGGAGGAAAACGGCGAGCTAACGGAGCAGATTACACGTTTATTGGCAGATCAGCATAGCAACAATATGGAGCTGGTGCTGCAAATGATTGAAGGTGGCGGCGCCGGTAAGGTGTTGCTCAGTTACCTGGCGGCTATTCATCTGTTTCATCAGGACCTGGCCATCCGTAAACAATCCAGAACGTTGTTCCGCAAATATGCATCGGCTACTTTGCAGCATCATCTTAAATCCTCCTGGCAGGCCCGGTTCAAAGACAGGCCGGAAGATGATTGCCGGGTGCTGTACGTTCACCCCGAACTGGATGCCTGCGCTTTTGTACTGGCTTTTCAGATGGTGAGAAGACAAGAAGCTAAAGGTTACCGGGTGAACAGCCTGGTGCTGCGGGACATGCCTGCCAGCGATATTTCTGATGTGCTGGCCCATTTTCAGCATGTCAGATCAGTGAATCTTGACCTGAGTGAAACGACTGACCTGCCGCGATTGGTGGATTACCTGCGGCAACTGCCGCTGAATGAGCTGTCTGTCAGAATTACAACAGATGAAATACCGGCATCTCTTTTTACCCTGCCGGTGGAGTTGCGTGTTGGGCGTAAACATGACAGGGAGCTGGCAATCCCCGACCTGACAGGCATAGAAGTGCGCCTGAAAAAACTCTGGATGGCCTATGTGCCGCTGAAACATACGGAAAGACTTGCTGCCTGCCGCGACCTGCAGCATCTGAGCCTGGAGTTCTGCGAAATTCCTGACATGACGTTTGTTACGGCGATGACTAAACTGGTCACTGCCGAGCTGCAAGGTAACCGGTTCACACAGGTGCCTGCGGCCCTGGACGGGCTGCAGCAGCTGGAAAAACTACGGTTGGATTATAACCCGTTCCCACCGGATTGTTTTGATTTTAAGCAGTTGAAAAAACTGGAAGACCTGAAATTGCCCAATCCGTAATACTTTATCAACAAAAAGCTGCCTTGGTATAAAAGGCAGCTTTTTTTATTTCGTGTATTCACTTTATCTTCGCTGCGCAAATGTTTTTTAACCTTAAACCATTTCCTAACTAAACAGTTGTTTTATGTTTGTTTTTACTCGCTGTAGCATTGTTTGTGCTATTACCCTTGCTTTGGCTTCTACTGCCAGCGCCCAGTTCAAACTCAATTCCAAAACCATTGGTGCAGGTGTGAAAGCTGCGAAAGCTGTTACCCTGAGTGATGATGAAGTCATCAAATACACCAAAGAGTACATCCAGTGGATGGACGAGCATAACCCGGTAGCTCCTGCTGATGATCCGCTGGCCCAACGGCTGGCTAAACTGACAGCCAATGCTGCTAATTATGAAGGCATGAACCTGAACTTCAAAGTGTACCTGGTAAGGGACATCAACGCCTTTGCCTGTGCGGACGGGAGTGTGCGCGTATGCGCCGGCCTGATGAAGGTAATGACAGATGATGAAGTGATGGGTGTGATCGGTCACGAGATCGGGCATGTAAAGAACAAAGATTCCAAAGACGCCTTTAAAACGGCGCTGATGACTTCCGCCCTGAAAGACGGTGTGTCTTCACAAGGTGGTGCTGCCGGAGCCCTGAGCGATTCCCAGCTGGGTGACCTGGGCGAGGCGGTCGCTAATTCGGCCTACTCCCGTGGCCAGGAAAGCCAGGCCGATAACTATGGATATGATTTCCTGAAAGCGAATAAACTGAATCCATGGGGTATGTCCACTGCCTTTGAAAAACTGTGGAAAGCATCCCAGGAAGCTAATAACGGCGAAAAGAAAAAGAAAGGCGCCCAGCTGTTCTCTTCTCACCCCGACACCGAGAAAAGAATGGTGACCATGGCTGAAAAAGCCACAAAAGACGGTTATAAGAAACCGTAATCATTTAGAGATTTTTTGATTTTGTGAATAAAAAGACCGAAACGATTAACTTATTCGTTTCGGTCTTCGTTTTTTATCGATCAAAAAATCGTAAATCAAAAAATCCTTAAATGACTATGTTCTGCCTGCAAATTCATTGATCAACCGCACATTCTCATTCATATTGTAATCAGCGTCTATGTGTGGCGCGTATTTAAACGGAAAGGTACGCAGGGTAATGGCGGTGGCGGCTGTGGCATTGTCCGGGTTGAAGACGCTGCCTGGTTCGGCAAAAAGCGTGGCATCGTCAATGTCTTTACCGCAATGTTCACAATGGTTGCACCAATAGAAACCATCTGCGCTTTTGGCCGGGCCCTGTTTGTAAAGCGGGTAGTTGTCCCTGAAGAAATTGAACAGATGGGCTGAGATAACGGATGTTTGTTGAAACAGCGTGAAAAAATCCAGTTCAAACCATACCAGTTCGTCCCGCTCGTTCATGTCTTTTTCATAAAAGAAATCGCTGCCAATAGCGATGACGGGTGTGGTGTTCCGGCAATGCGGACAGGTATGCTGCGCATGGGCAATAATCACTTCGTCAGACAGGATGATGGCGGTGTCCCGGTCAGTAATCCATTTGTCTACCTCCATGATATGATCATAGTTGATATCCGGCAGGTACCAGGTTTGCAGGTTGGCGTCCCACAAAGCCCCTTTTGACTTGGCTTCGGTTTCTTCCGCAGCAGGAACATTCAGTAGTAATGACATAATCTTGGAATGTGGTCACTGAATTTAACAAAAAAAGACCACTCCCGCCTGTTATTTTTTAGGGAGATGACCGGTCTTTTGTTACCTGCTGCCCGGAAGTTTAGTATTTATCGTCGTTGATCTCGATCCAGTAGCCGTCGGGGTCGCGGAAATAGATCTGCTGTACGCCGTCCACTCTTTTGTTGATCGTATTGGGTTTGCCTGGCCAATCCTCGTAGGTGACGTGGTGCTGTGCCAGCACGGCGATAAAATCCTTCATGGAGGGAACGCTGAAGCAAAGATGGGTGTCTTTGGGGTGTACTTCCGCTTTGGCGGCCCCGGAGATGATGTGCAGCTGACTATGGTCCCCAACCTTGAACCAGCTATGGCGGCCGTCTTTAAAAGGTTCGTCCATTACTTCGAGGCCGATAACGTCCCGGTAAAAAGCAGTGGCGCGCTCCAGGCTGACAACATAAATCGCGATATGGTTCAGCGACGGGTATTTTTTGGTCTGTGCTTGTATGCTCGTGGAAATTCCCATGATGGCAAAGAAAAGAATAACTATCGTCTGTTTCATACAAACAAGATAAAAAAAGATTTATGAATTTTTTGATTTACGATTTTGTGAATAAAAATGCAGCGGAGATTACCCGACATAGAGCAATCTCCGCTGCATTTTAAATTCGTAAATCAACAAATTCGTAAATCCGTTAATGATTTAGTTGCTTTTGAACGCCACCGATTGAATAATCACATCCAGTTTTTTTAATACGGGGAGGTCTGAACGAAGGACTTTATCACCGGTCACCTGGTCATATTGTTTGGGATCGCCGGTATTGTTGGCTTTCAGCTGGATGACAACGCCTTTGCCTTCGAGGGCACCGCCCTGCCAGTCGCTTACGAGGCCGCCGTTGGTCCATTCGAAAGCATTGATACGGAAAGGACGGCCGTTTACCTTGATCAGTTTCTCCAGCGGATCACCGGCTTTGATGCCGTAGGGAGATTTCCATTTGGAGGGGAAATGGGAAAAGGTAAGGATGTTGCCGTTTTCGCCGTCAAACTGTACTTCCAGTTCGTCGTCGGTGTCAGGATAGATCACGTAAGCTTCTCCTTCTTTGGTGCCTGCCAGATCGGTGGCTTCGCGCTGCGTCACATTGTCTTTACCGTACATTTCCACCAGTTGTTCCGGTGTACGCACCTGGAACAGCGGTTTCACCTCCCAGCTGCGTGTATCCGCCACAGTGGTGGTAGCGGCTGCAGGAGCAGCGCCTTCTGTAGTTGTGGTGGCAGTACCGGCAGCGGCTGTTTCACCGGCGGAAGCCGTGGTGCTGTTGCTGGTGGAGGCTGCGGCCTGCGCAATAGCGGCTGGGGCCTGTTTGCCGGTCACCGGACCGGTATAAGTCTTCAGAAAATCGCTTTTGTCTTCCAGCAGCGCTTTGGTATCGTTCTTATATTTATTGGCGGTATAAGTGGCCAGTGGAAAAACACTGTTGGTTTGCAGGTCCATATTGCGCAGATTGGCGATGAACCGCTGCCGGTTACAGTCACTGTACTGGTACAGGTATTTCAACGCTGCGTCCAGGGCAGGAAGATCGTTTTTCAGGTTGAACATGGTGGAGTCAATGTCCAGTCCGCCGGAACCACTGCGGTTCAGTTGCTCCGCGATATAGCCGGTAATGGAGTCATTCTTCAATGTATAATGATGGGCCACCCGGGCAGAGAAATCTGCGGCAACAGTTTCCGACAGCTTGGTCTGTGCGCTTAAAGCCAGCGGAAAAATCAGGGCAACCAATACAAAAAGCCTTTTCATGTGCGCGGTATTGAATGATAGTAATAGTGACAGCGATGACTGCCAGAATCATCACTAAATTATGTAATATTTGCCATTGCCGTTGAAAATACTGCGGTGATGGCCGGAATATCTTAAACGTACAGATACTAAAATATAGTATTTTTAAATCCGCCAGGACTTCGTTCCGGCTTATTTTTTTAATTGACGATTGCCTGAATCACCCGTTGTTATGCGAAATGTTTTGTACCTGTTGTTGGTATCCCTGTTAATGTCCTGCGCCGGCCAGAAAACGAAGTACTCAGTAGCGGACGTGCCGGACCCCAAAAAAAGCGGTGGCGGCTATATCAGTAACCCCGATCATCTACTTACTGCCGGAACGGTAAACGGCCTGAATGAAAAACTGGCCACCCTTGATAAGAGCGGCAGGGCACAAGTGGCCATGGTACTGCTGAAAACCATCGGCGACAATGAGCCCCGCGATTTTGCCCACAAGCTGTTCAACTACTGGAAAATCGGAAATGCCAGTACCAATAACGGCCTCCTGGTACTGTTGGTGGAGGATGCCCACCGGCTGGTATTTGAAACCGGCAAAGGACTGGAAGCGGATATGCCTGACGTGATCTGTTTCCGTATCCAGCAGGACTATATGATCCCGTATATCAAAAACGCGGATTATGACCAGGCATTTGAAGAAGGCCTGAAATCCATCTCCGCCCAGCTGCATAGCGGCAATTATGCCTATGATAAAGACATGCAGCAACCGGTGGAAGACCATTCCCTGCTGCCGGACGCCGGGGACACCCGGGATGCTCCCGAGCCACAGGGGCTGGTGGCCGTCCCATCTCCAGCGCCGGCTGAAATCTCCAATGATCCCAATGAGGCAGCTGGAGCGGTGCCTTCGGGCCTTACTGCGGACGAATATGTCGCCAATGCCCGGCCTTTTGTGACGCAGCCCTCACAAACGACTGACTACGCCGTGAGAGGAGAATTCGGCGGCAGCACTTACTTCGCGGGCTTCCTCTGGCTGGTTATTTCGGCAGCTATGATGAACGTGTTCTTTGGGAAAAAGCCGAAGCAGAAAAAAGGCAGCGACCCCATGCCGGTGAGAATCAAAGATCTGCCCAACGACTTTCTGCGTCCTGGTCTGGCCGGCCTGTTCTTCATTCATGTGACGGCCTTCGTCACCCTTAACTTCCTGGCTTTTAAACGAGGCTGGTCCGTCAATTTCTTTACGGCCTTTGTGCTCTATTATATCCTGTGGACGCTGTTTATGATCATCGCGGTGCTGGTGATATCCATCAGGGCAAAAAGCATCCTGCGCGACAAAGACCGTCAACAGCAATGGTTAAGTCACTCCCGCACCGCCAATAGGTTCAGGGCGGCGAAATACGTTTTCCCGCTTCCGCTCTGGTTTTATCTGGCAGGGCTGAAACGGCGCATGGACAAGCTGCGCAACAGCCCATACGATTGCCCGGACTGTTCCCATGCCTTGCATAAGCTCTCAGAGGAAGACGAAGATGTCTACCTTAAAAAAGAACAGGTGATAGAAGAAGACCTGATGGCAGTGGATTATGACGTCTGGAAATGTGATACCTGCGATCACCGGATGGTACTGGATTATACCAATGTGAACACGGCGATGTCCGAATGTCCGCATTGCTCCTATATTGCGTTGGAGGCCAAACAGTCTGTCACCAAAAAGAGAGCCACTACCAGGGCGGCTGGTTGGGGCATCACTACCTACGCCTGTGCGATATGTTCCTATAAACACGACTACCGTTTTGAGATACCCCGTATCAGGGAATCATCATCATCTTCTTCGTCTTCTTCCTCTTCGTCGTCCTCTTCTTCCAGCTGGGGAGGCGGATCTTCCGGGGGCGGCGGCGCCAGCAGCAGCTGGTAAAAGCGTATAAAAAAAGGGCGTACCGGATGAGGGTACGCCCTTTTATGTTGTTCGTTCCTTTGTTTTATTGGCCTGCGTCCATTTTACCGACAACCTGGTAACCGGTGCCATTGTTGGTATTTACCTGTTGGTAATACATACCGTCGGGTGACAGGAAGTACTGTTGTCCGTTGATCTGTACAGAACGGCTGCCTTCAGGGAGCGCTTTCAGAAGATCACCAGGAACAGCTTCGGTGCCATTGTTGGTGTTGTTGTTATTGTTGTTGTTATCCTGTGGCGTAACCACTGTATCGCCGATCTTACCGTTTTTACCCACCACTTTAAATCGACGGCCGTTGTCAGTCATGGTTTCCTGATAGTAGGTGCCATTCAGCTCGTAATAGGTGTTACCGTTGAACTGTATTTCAGAAGCACCATCCGGCAGGTCCGGAACAGCTGCGCCCATCGGCGGATCTACCACACGGTAGCCGTTGTTGTCATTGTCAGATTCGTAGTAAGTCCCGCCGGAATAATAAATCGGGCCGAATTGAGGGCCAAGGGCAAAGTAGCCATATGGCAGGGTGGAAACATAGAATCCAATGGGAGGAAAGTAGTAAGGACGGTACCGGTAATAACGACGGTAGCCTGGTCCATACCATCCATGGCTGTAATAAACGCCTCCATGGTAAACAGGTCCGCGGTAGCCGTGGTAGAATCCCCTGTTTACAGGAGCCATTGTTCTGGGAGCGCTGAAATTGCTACGGGAACCAAAGTTGGGAGCGGACATTCTTGCTCCTCCGCCAAAGTGACCGCCGCCACCTCCAAAATGTCCTCCGCCACCACCATGACGTTGAGCAAATGCGCCGGTTGCTGTAGTTGTGCATAACAGCCCAATCAACACAAACAGCATATAAAGTCTGTTTTTCATCTTCTTCGGATTATAATGTTTAGACTGATACCAGATCAAATAGTTTAAGCGGAAACTCAGGCAGAAGGCGTACTAAGCGCATCCGTGAACTGTTGTGACAATTCGATGATTTTAGCCGATTTCGCCACGGCCTGTACCCATTCCACAGGAATGCTGTCCAGCCCGTAATGCAGGCCTGCGGCAGCTCCTGCTACAGCACCGGTGGTATCGGTATCGCCGCCCAGGTTGACAGCTGCCAGCACGGCATCCTGGTAATTGCCGGTGTTCAGCAGGCACCAGAGCGCGCTTTCCAGCGTGTGTACCACATAACCGGAGCTCTGAATATCGTTTTCTGTCAGATTGGTAATGTTATCCTGTAATATCCGGTTGAAAATCCTGATCTCCGCCGGATTGAACTGTTGTTCTATGATAAAATCATTCACCGCCGCCTGCATGATCTGGTAAGATTCCTGTATGTCTTTTACTGTTAAAAGGTTCCGCAGAAACTCCACATATATGAAACAAGCCATCACAGAGCGGAAATGCAGATGCGTGATACCTGATACCTCTTTAACAATATGATAACGTTGTTTGATGCTCTCTTCCCGCGCCAGGTAAATGGCTACCGGCATCATACGCATCAGGGAACCGTTACCGTTTTCAAATTCTTCAAAACCACCGGAGAACAAAGGAGAGGTGCCGGCGCCTATCCGCCTTAAAGCACGTTGGGTAGTATGCCCGATGTCAAATACCTTGTCATGTGCGCCCCAGTATCCGTCAGCATACCACTTCAGGAAGGTATGGGCCATATGTGTAAGGTTATATCCGTGAGTGAGGCTTTCTGCTGTACAAAGGGTAAGGGAGGTGTCGTCTGAAAAGGTCCCCGGAGGCTGGTTCCAGCATCCATAACCAATAAATTCCCGGATGGGATTTTCCTGGAGGTAGCTCCTGGTTTTGAACTCAACCGGAACACCGAGCGCGTCGCCAATGGCGGTACCCAGAAAAGCGCCTGTGATCTGTTGTTGCATAGAATGGGGATTTATATTGTATATATACTGAAAAACGTGCCAACAAATGTTTTCGGTATGTGAAAGCCGCTGTTTTGTTCAATTTGACCAGCGGATAGAGGTGTGTTCACTCTTGTTCATTAGTCAGATAACCCGGATGACTGTCTCTTTGTTCGGTTGGCGTTTTATCTTTGCATAGTAACATTTAGTACTGACACCAGCATTCACCCCGGTGGGTTTTTGGTAACAGGAAAGGTTAAACGGAAATTATTACCCAATGTTAACTCCGGCAACTGCCGCCCCATTGTTTGTCTGAAAACAGGCGTCAACAGCTTGTTTGATACGTACCAAGGCAGCTGCCCTTCAAAACCCGATCTATTATGCACGCTTTTTTGTTCAACGCACATCGCCAGACATGTACCTTCCTCGGAAAATATCATTGCTGCTTTTTTGCTCATTGCTGGCCTAACTAGCCAAAACTGCTTTGACCAACCATTGCTACTGATTCAACAGCAATTTTTATGGGAATAGGTGGATGAAACGGACTGTTTTTCCAGACAGTCCCCCGAAAGAAATTTCTGAGTCCAAATGCAGGTATATAAGATGAAGGCTGAAGGGACTGCCTTTCCAGGCGGTCCCCCTCAGAAAACGTCTTGCTGCCGGTAAACGGGCCACTACATAAATGTTGGAATGCCATGTAAAAGAAGGAAAGGAAAGGACCATCTGTCCAGATGGTCCGGTTTTCCGCCTCGCATGACAATTCCCAAAGCCACTAAAAGTGCCATATGAACCATGTGGGCAACTGCTATCAACAGCTTGTTCGCAGTACGATTGATTCAGCTTCAGGGACCGTCTTTTCAGACAGTCCCCTGCCAGACAATTCAGGTTGCACCGCAACCTTCATCATAAATAAAAAAATAAACAGGCTCTATTCATAAGCGAAACGGTGGAATTTAACCACGGACCGTTTGTCCAGGCGGTCCTGCTAAAGATTTTCAGATTAAGGACGGATTGAGAATGGTAAGATCAATATCAGCATAGGCCGCCTTTCCAGGCGGCCTTGTACTATACAACTGATGAGTCATGGGTTAAGCATGGGGCGTTTGTTTAAACTGCCCCGCTTTTTTAACTTCGTCTGGTATGCTTCTGCGGAAGCGATAGCCGGAAACCTGTTAAAACCCGCTTTTATGCAATATCATCAGTTAGGGAGGTCAGACCTGCACATCAGCGAAATCAGCTACGGCTGCATGTCGCTGGGCAGCGACGATGCAGACAACGCCCGCCTGGTACAACAGGCCATAGACGGAGGCATCAACTTTTTCGATACCGCCGACCTGTATGATCACGGGCGGAATGAAATCACCCTCGGGAAAGCGCTGGAGGGCAAAAGACAGGATGTTGTCATTGCCACCAAGGTGGGCAACCAATGGCGGCCGGACGGCAGCGGCTGGGACTGGAATCCACGCAGGGAGTATATCCTGTCCTGTGTGGAAGAGAGCCTGCGCCGGCTCAATACGGATTACATTGACCTGTACCAGTTGCACGGCGGCACCCTGGAAGACCCTGCGGACGAAACCATCTCGGCGTTTGAAACGCTGGTGCAGCAAGGAAAAATCCGTTATTATGGCATATCCTCCATACGCCCCAATGTGATCCGGACTTTTGTGGAACGGTCCAATATCGTGAGCGTAATGATGCAATACAGCCTGCTGGACCGCCGCCCGGAAGAAAGTTGTTTCCCGTTGCTGGAACAACACAACATCGGTGTGCTGGTAAGAGGCGCCGTGGCAAAAGGCCTGCTGGTTAATAAAGCGCCGGAGCCATACCTCAACTACGATGCTGCCGATGTGGCAAAGGCCGCTGCGGCGGCACAACGTTTGTCCGTTGCCGGCAGAGGGCCAGCGGCCACGGCGTTACGGTATGTGCTGCAACAACCGGCCGTCACGACGGCCGTAGTGGGCATGCGTACCGCTCAACAGGTACAGGATGCATTGGCTGCCGCCGGCGCGGTGCCGCTTACAGCAACGGAAATACAGCAACTGCAACAGGTATTGCCGGTCAACAGATATGAGCAGCACCGCTGATGCCCATCTAGCAGGATCATTTATTATATTGTAGATAATCAAAAGTCCTTCGTATGCAGAAACTCAAAATAGGCATGCTCCTGTTCCCGGACATGACCATATTGGACTTCACCGGCCCTTATGATGTATTTGTAAAAGCGCCCTGTTTTGAAGTGGTGCTGTTGGGAGAATCCACTGCTCCCGTGAAGGTGGAGGGTGGCCTGACGGTACAGGCTTCCGTGGCGCTGGCCGACAGTCCGCAGCTGGACATCCTGTTTGTCCCTGGTGGGAAAGGCATCAATCCTTTGCTGACTAACCGCACGGTGCTGGATTTTCTGCAGCGGCAGGCGGCGGGCGCAAAATATATTACCAGCGTCTGCACGGGCGCGCTGGTATTGGCGGCCGCAGGGCTGTTGCAGGGATATAAAGCCACTACGCACTGGCGTTCGCTGGAGCTGTTGCGTATGCTCGGCGTGGATGTGGTGGAAGAGCGGGTGGTGAGAGACCGTAACCGTATCACCGGCGGCGGTGTAACGGCCGGTATTGATTTTGCGCTTACGCTTACTGCCATGATCGGCGGCGAAGAGCTGGCCCGTATTGTGCAGTTGCAGCTGGAATACAACCCGGCGCCGCCTTTCCGGGCGGGTTCTCCGCATACGGCGGGCACGCCGGTATTACAGGCTACCCGGGAACTAACGAAACTGATGCTGGAGACCAGAAGAGGTATTATCCGTGAATTGCTGCAGGCGCACGGAATGCCTGCTGCGCCTCAGTCCTGATAGCGCAAACTTCCCGCAGGCCAATCATGCGGCCCCTTTCCGGGTCCCACACTTTTAGCCGGAAGCAGGCACGTATATCGCGGAAGCGCAATGTGGTAACGGTGACCTGTTGCAGTTCAGGAAACGCCTCCATCACTTGTGGCAGACGGTAGAAAGGAATACGGGCGTTCAGGTGATGGATATGATGGTAACCGATATTGCCGGTAAACCACGCCATTAACGGGTGCATCTGCATGTAGCTGGAACTCAGCAGCGCTGCCTTGTCATAACACCAGTTGTCGTTGTCATTAAACACCACACCCGGGAAATTATGCTGTGCATAAAAGAGGTATGCACCGATGCCACAGGCTATGGTAAAAGGTATGAGTATAAAGAACAGCCAGCTTTGCCATCCCAGGAAATAAAACACTGCTATGCTGCCGGCGATGTGCAATACCATGGCCAGCAGGGAGTCCGCATGTTTGCGGGGGCTGCTGGTAAAGGACTGCCAGCACATACCGATCAGGAACATAAACAGGTAGCCTGCCGCAACAGTGGCAGGATGGCGGGTAAACAAATAACTTCTCCGTTCGCCGCGGGACAGCTGCTCAAAGCGCTGGCGCGTTACGATCGGGTAGGAGCCTATGCTGGCGCTGAAAAGCTTTGAATTGTGTTTATGGTGGTAATCGTGCGACCGTTTCCAGATGCTGGTGGGCGCCAGCACATAAATGCCAAACAAAGTCATGATCACATTCGCTATGCGGGAATTATGCAGGATGGCATGATGCTGGTGGTCGTGATAGATGACGAACATCCGTACAATTAAAAGACCGGAAAGCACGCTGCCGGCTATACGGAAGGGCAGTGGCAGCAAAAGAGTGCTGGCAAGGGCCAGCCCTAACAAACATAAAGTGGTAAACAGGTACAGCCAGCTCTTGGCTCTTTCCTCACATGCATATGGCTTGGTAGCCAAAATCAAATCTTTGCCTTGCAGCATAATGGTGGGTCGATTTCGTAAAAAATACAGTTGTCTTTATTGTTGAACAGTTGGTCGCTTGTGTTTCCACCGTTTGTGGGACCATAGCCAGGTGGAAGGTTGCGTAATGATATCTGTTTCCAGCTGGCGTGTATGCAACGCAGTTATCTCGCCTTCTTTTTCTGTAGAAGGGGAGGCCGTAAGCATATGGGCGGATACGGTATAGTAGCCTCTTTTGTCCCGTTGTACGCTGACGTATACTACCGGGTAGTTTAATTTCTGGGCAATTTTTTCTGTTCCTTTGAACACAGGCGTATCCTGGTGGAGGAAGGTCATCCAGTGCGCTGTCTGGGGCTGTGGCGCCTGGTCAGCGATGAAGGCTGTGGCGCTCACATGGTCGCGGTTTTTTACCATGTCCCGGAAGGTGTCCTGCATGGCAATGAGTTTGGTGCCGAAGCGGGTGCGCATTTTATACATCAGGCCATTAAAATGTTTGTTGGCCAGTGGGTGATAGATCACATACAGTTGTTGCCGGCACAGGATGCTGAAGGTATTGCCGGCCCATTCCCAGTTGCCTTTATGCCCCATTACCAGCACCACGCTCTGTTTGTCCGCTGCCAGCTGTTCAAAGAGGGCAATCGTCTCATCGGTGAAACGGCAGTGCTGTACCATCGCTTTTTTGCTGATAGTCAACGTTTTGAACGTTTCAAGAAAAAGATCACAGAGGTAGTGGTAGAAATCACTGCATATCTTTTTAAGCTCGGCTTCGTTTTTGTCAGGAAAAGAATTGCGGAGATTCTGCATTACCACTTTTTTCCGGTAGCCCAGCAGCCGGTACAGCAGCAGGTACAGCAGGTCGCTGACGAAATACAGCATCCGGAAAGGCAGCAATGAAACAAAGTAAATTACTGGCAGTAACAAGTAATAGGCAATAACAGTCAAGTCAGCGTAGGTTTTGTTGCTCTGATGAGCATTATGAAAAATGTAAATATATAGGAAAGACGGAACTTTTCACAATATAGCCTTAAAAACACGGCATTGTTATGTTTTATTATCTTTATCCAGGCATCTTTTATAAACTTTAACATATACAGATGAACACTATCCGACACCTGACAAGATGGGCCTGTATGGCTGCGGTTATTGGCTTGTGCAGCTACTGCGCGCGTTCTCCGTATGCGGCCACCAATAAAATATACCGGCAGAAAGCCAAAGGGTACGCGCATGTGATACGCGAACAGCCCGGCGCCCTGCCCGGCGAAAACGGCATCAGGCCTGCATGGTGGGCTGGCACCACCAATTACAATCTCCGCAAACCGAATATGGTCATTATCCATCATACTGCGCAAAATTCATGTGAACAAACACTGAAAACCTTCACCCTGGAGCGGACGCAGGTAAGTGCCCACTACGTGGTATGCCGTGATGGTACCATTCACCATATGCTGAATGATTACCTCCGCGCCTGGCATGGCGGCGCTTCCCGTTGGGGAAATATTACCGATATCAATTCCGGTTCCATCGGTATCGAGCTTGACAACAACGGCGCAGAACCCTTTTCTTCCGCACAGATCAATAGCCTGATCATCCTGCTGGACACGCTGCAGCATCGTTACAATATCCCCGCTGCCAACTTTGTGGGCCACGGAGACATTGCCCCCGGCCGTAAAGTAGACCCCAGCGCGTATTTCCCCTGGCAACAGCTGGCGGCAAAAGGTTTCGGCCTCTGGTACGATGACACTGCCCGGATAACGGTTCCTCCCGCATTCGATAAATGGCAGGCCCTTCGTATCATCGGCTACGACCTGAAAGATACCACCGCGGCCATGCAAGCCTTTAAACGGCACTTTATGCCGCAGGACACCGTTCTCCCCTCACCAGACACCGACAACAAAGTGCTGTACAGCGTGATGAAAAAATACCAGTAGCCGGGCCTTTGGAGCAATGACACTTCAGGGGCCGGTTACCCCTACGCCTATACTTTATTTATTTTGTGGAGTGCGATAAATGAAGTATTTTAATAATGAGTTAGATCGAACCTGTAACCAAAATCTGAGACCCAAACATCACAACGGCATTGCTATTACCTATTTCCTTGTTATCATAATTTTCTCTTGCCATGAAACGCACACTCCAATTCCACCTGTTGCTGTTGCCAGCTGCCCTGTTATTAATGGCTGCCGGCCAACGGCCCGCTTCTGCAAAAATCCATTACCAACCGGTGTCCGACACCACCTGCCTGGTAAAAAATGAAACTTCCTTCGATTTCGCTGACAACCTGCGCAAAAAAATCAATGCGCTCATTGAAGACAGAGTAGCCGGCGGTATTGAAGAAAAAGGCATTGTTACCTGGGAAAACTCACCAGATGCCCCCGAATACTACCAGATCGTACTGCGTAAAAACAAAATCACTATCAGATACAAGGGCACCATCTGTCAGGATAAACTTATTGCTGCCAACCTCGATACCTGTAAGATCGAGCTGAAAAAATTACTGAACCCGTAACATCATCACAGGGACGGCCCTTTTGACCGTCCCTGTTGCCTTTGAGCTGATCGTCCCCGGGCTTGTGCCCGGGGATTCCTCCTGCTTATTCCCCGTCATTATCTCCCATAACCATTAATTATAGTGATGCCCTGCCCGGCCGTCACCCTATATATTGATCTATTGATCAACCGTTTATATGCTGATGATAGATGATCAGAAGCAGAAAAATCAGTAATAATCAAATAAATTAGATTTATGTTTAGTCTATCGGTTTTGTAGATTAATAAATCTTGATTACTTTTGCGCGAGATATCTGGTCATGTGCACGCGATTGTCATTCCTGACGGTTGTACAGCCATGATCACACCAACGATCGTACACCAACTGCAAAGACCAAAACCAAATCGGTAGTAAACGGAAGAACCATAGTTGTCCGCCAACGACCAAAACTATTTTTAAATCACCAGTTACGAATGAAGTACGTACAAAGGCTGCTCGGCCTGTTGCCCGCATTATTGTGGCTACAGCAGAGCTTTGCCCAGGAAATCAGGGTAAGCGGGGTAGTCACCTCCCGCAACGATGCACAGCGTGTACCCGGTGCTGTTATACGGGTAAAAGGCGCTTCCCGCGGCACACAAGCGGATGCTGATGGTAAGTATACGATCAATGCCAACGCTACCGATACTTTACAGGTGTCCTTTATCGGTTTCCAGACAGCCCTGGTGCCGGTAGGCAACAATCGCGTGGTGAATATCGCGCTGGAAACATCTGACAGCAAACTACAGGAAGTGGTGGTGACCGCGCTGGGCATCTCCAAAGAGAAAAAATCACTGGGATATGCGGTGCAGGAACTGAAATCAAAGGATATAGCCGAAGCAAGGGAAACGAACCTCGTCAATGCGCTGTCAGGAAAAATTGCCGGCGTACAGGTAACCAACAGCCAGGGCAGCCTCGGGTCTTCCCGTATCGTGATCCGCGGCGAAACCTCTATCGCAGGGAATAACCAGCCACTATTTATCCTGGACGGTATCCCGGTAGACAACAGCCAGCTGGGCGTTGGCACGGGCCGTGACTTCGCGAACGCCATCTCCGATGTGAACCCCGATGATATCGCTTCCATCAGCGTGCTGAAAGGCCCCAATGCGGCGGCATTGTACGGCTCCCGCGCATCTAACGGCGTAATCCTCATCAAAACAAAAACAGGCAAGGACGTGAAAGGCGGCTTAGGCGTCACCGTCAATTCCAACGCCACATTCGACAAAGTGCTGATCCTGCCTGACTTCCAGAACGTGTACGGTCAGGGCGCCGGTGGACAGTTCTCCTATAAAGATGGTAAAGGCGGTGGCCTTAACGACGGTACAGACGAAAGCTGGGGCCCTAAAATGGACGGCCGTCTTATCCCGCAGTTCTTCTCCAATGGCGAAGCCGTGCCGTTTGTGCCACATCCCAACAACGTAAAGGATTTCTACGAGACCGGCTATACGCTTAACAACGGTCTGGCTGTAGGTGGCAGCTCTGAAAAAATAGACTACCGTTTTTCTTATAATAACACCAAACAGGGAGGTATTCTGCCTAACACGGGCATCACCCGCAATACCTTCACGGCCAGCAACACCTTCCGCATTGCGCCCAAACTCACGCTTAATACCTACGCCAATTATATCCGCAGCAGCGCAGACAACCTGCCCGGCGTAGACGGCAGAAGAGGCAACAGCGTTACCTTACAGTTTATCTGGTTTGGCCGCCAGGTGGACGTGGCCAGGCTCAGGGACTATAAAAACCCCGATGGCACCGACTACAACTGGAACCACAGCTACTATAGCAATCCTTACTGGATACAAAATGAAAATACTGTCAGCCAGCTGCGTAACCGCTTCTTCGGAAACGCCCGCCTGTCATACGAAATCACCGACTGGCTGACCGCTAACTTCCGCATCGGTACTGACTACTATCAGGACAGAAGAAAATACAAAATCGCTTACTATACCAACGGCACTCCTTTTGGCTCTTATACAGAAGATGCCTACATGGTAAATGAAACCAACGGAGAGTTTACCCTCAACGCCAAAAAGCAACTGAGCCATGACTTCAACCTGGACGTGCTCGCAGGTGGTAACATCCGTAACAACCGGTTTGAACAAAACTATCAGCAGGCGCCGAAACTGGCGGTGAAGGACGTGTATACGCTCAACAACTCCCGTGATCCGCTGATCTCTACCAGCTCGTTCACCAGGCAGCGGGTATACAGCACCTTCGGTTCTGCACAGCTCGGGTTCCGCAACTACGCCTTCCTGAACGTGACAGCCCGTAACGACTGGTCGTCCACGCTCCCGGTAGAAAACAACTCTTATTTCTATCCTTCCGTGAATGGAAGCCTTGTGCTCTCCGACGCGCTGAACATTAAAAGCAAAGCCCTGACACTGCTTAAAATCCGCGGCGGCTGGGCACAGGTAGGTAAAGACACAGATCCCTATCAACTGATCAACACCTACCCGTTCAATCAGCCATTCGGACAATATCCGTTGCTGACCGTATCGGATAAGTTCCTCGCCAGAAACCTGAAACCGGAAATTACCAGCTCTACAGAACTGGGACTGGAAGCGGGTTTTATCGATAACCGCATTCGCCTCGATCTCACCTGGTACCAGTCCAACAGCCGCAACCAGATCCTGCTGGCAGACGTGAGCCCCACTACCGGCTACCTGAAAAAACTGATGAACGCCGGTGAGATCAGTAACAAAGGCGTGGAAGTAATGCTGGGTGTAACGCCGGTGTCTACACGCTCCGGTTTCCGTTGGGACGTTAACGTTAACTACGCCCGTAACGTGAGCAAAGTAGTGGAACTGGACAAGGAAGGTTTCCTGAACAACTACGTACTGGGCAGCAGTGGCAATATGCAGGTGCTGGCCAGCAAAGGACAACGTTATGGCGCACTGTATGGTGCAGCGTACCAGCGTGACGCACAAAACAGGATCATCGTTAATGCTGACGGTACGCCGGCCATCGACCCCAATAAAAAGATACTGGGCTATTACACGCCCAAATGGACAGGTGGTATTTACAATACTTTCACCTTTAAAGGTTTCAGCCTCGGTTTCCTGATAGACACCAAACAGGGCGGCTCTATCTATTCCGGCACCAACTATACCGGTAACTATACCGGTGTACTGGCCACCACATTGCCAGGCCGTGATGAAGAACACGGTGGTTTGCCTTACTACCGCAGCGGCCAACAGAATATCCAGCTGCCGTCACATTCCGCTACCGCTCCCAATGGCGCCGAAGTACACCATGATGGTATCATCTTCGACGGTTATACGGCGGATGGTAAAAAGAATAACGTCATCCTGGGCGCAGAGGATTATTACAAAGCCGTATACAACAGCAGCCTGAATGAAAGCTCCGTTTTTGACGCTTCTTTTATCAAGCTGCGTGAAATCAAGCTGGGTTATACGTTGCCCAAAACACTGACTGACCGCTGGAAGCTGCAGTCCGTGAATATTGCGCTGGTGGCCAGAAACCTGGGTTATCTGCAGAAACATGTTCCCAATATTGACCCGGAAACCGCTTTCAATACCGGCAACGGTCAGGGCCTGGAGACACTGCAAATACCTACCACCCGCAGCATTGGCGTTAACCTGAATGTTTCATTTTAATTACGCACCGGATTATGAAAAAATTGTTGATACCAACTTACCTGTTGTTCGCTATTGTGCTGCTGGCTTCCTGCCGCAAAGACCTGGAGCGGATCAACAAGAACCCGAACGAACCTGTCACCGTACAGCCGGATTACCTGCTGAGCAACGGCATCAAAGCCAATGTGGATACCTACTGGGGACCTGATGCGGCCATGGACGGAACGCTGTTGTATGTACAGTACTGGTCCAAAATACAATACACGGACGCCGACCGTTATATTGCCGGTGCTACCGGTACACAGAACGTGTGGAGCAATTTTTATGCACAGGGTATTGAAGACTTTACCACGCTGGCACAGCTGGGCGATAGTCTGCATAACCCCAATTATAAAGCCGTGGCCGTGATCATGCGCTCCTGGATTTTCCAGCAGCTAACTGATCTCTATGGTGATGTGCCTTACAAACAGGCTGGCCAGATCGCTCAGTACCTGACACCGGTATACGACAGCCAGAAAGATGTGTACACCGGTTTGCTGGACGAGCTGAAACAAGCTGCGGCCACCATCACGCCCGGCAGCAACAATATCGATGGCGACATCCTCCTGGGCGGTGATGTTACCCGCTGGAAGCAGTTTGCCAACGGCCTGCGCATACGTATCGCTTTACGTATAGCCGACCGCGAACCGACAATCGCCAAAACGGTATTTGACGAGGTGACTGCCGGCGGTGCCGGCGCGTTGTTGCCCAAAGACGCTGTGGTGAAACTCAACTACCTCGCATCGCCCAACCAGAACCCGGTAGGCCGCAACCGCGAAACCCGCAATGACTACCGTATCAGCAAATCCATTGTGGATAAGTTGAAGGCTTTGAACGACCCACGGTTAAGCATATACGCTACCATGCCCAAAGATACCAATGTGATCATCGGCGTGACCAACGGTCTTCCCAGCGATTCCGCTGCCAGACTGGGATTCAGCAAAACATCCGATGCGGGTGCGGTGTTTACCGCCACCACGGCTCCAGCGGTTTTGTTCAGCTATGCCGAACAACTGTTTATCCTGGCAGAAGCAGCGCAACGCGGCCTGGTTGCCGGTGACCCGCTCACGCTGTATAATCAGGCTATCGCCGCTTCCTTTGTGCAATACGGTCTCTCTGAAGCCGCTGCTGCTGTTTATGCGGTACAACCAGGCGTAGCTTATGACGCGCTGAACTTTAAGAAAAGTATCGGTGAACAGAAATGGCTGGCACTCTTTGGTCAGGGCATCGAAGGCTTCACCGAATGGAGAAGGCTGGACTATCCCCAGCTGAAGGCTGCCTATGCCGGCGCGCTGGGCGGCAGTATGCCGGTAAGATTTAAATATCCCTCCAGTGAACAGGCGCTCAACGGCACCAATTACAAGGCGGCCGTTGCCAGACAAGGCGCAGACCTGCTGACCACCAAACTGTGGTTTGATAAGTACTAGTTTTTAGCTGTTGATAAATTGAAAGCCGGCGTGAGGATTCATGCCGGCTTTTTTATAATTTCAAACATACATTTAAAAAATTAACATATAATAAATAAAGTTTTTAATTTAGCGGCATCAACAACTGACCGGGAATGCATAGAGTATTTTTATCCTTATTGATTGTATGTGCCACTGCTTGCCATAATAATACTGCCGATGATGAACCCACTGCTGTGCCGGCTCCCTCTGAACTGGCCATCACCTCTCTGGAAAAAGTGGAAGACGAAGACTCGGTCCTGGAAGCCCATGAGGACATTGACTGGAAAGAGATAGAAGTCTTTCAGTTTTCGAAAGCGTTGATAGACAACAAAGTGCCGCTGCACACCACCTTGCCGCGCTTCACGGCGGCGCTGGGAGAAGCGGACAGCCTGGTGGAGCCCAACTGGGAATATCTCTGCGGCACCCAGTTTGAAGACAATTTCCAATACTTCTATAAAGACGGCTCCCGTTTTGAATTATACAAAGACACGCTTTACTGCAGTGAATACAAGCTCACCCCAGGGCATACGGTCGTGCATGCAGGTGTTACTTTCAGCAGTAACACCACATGGGCAGATGTGAAAAAACATTTTCCGAGGGCAGTACAACAGGCGGAAAATGGTGGCTACACAGATATGATCACCCTGCGGGACGCGGATGTGGAAGACAACGACAGCAGTGTACGTTTTTATTTTGAGAACGGGAAACTGGTTCGTATTGTCTATTTTGTTCCCTGTTAAGCTAACAGGTAGATATTCAGGCTTCTGGCTCCCTGTGCGCCGTGTACCAGTACCGCGCCGATGTCTGCGGTAGCGGAAGGCCCCATCATAAAACAGCCGTAGGCCGTATCTTCCAGGTGTATGCGCAGGTAAGCGTCATACATATCTCCTACAATGGCCTGCGGCGACAGCAGGATGACCAGGTGCTGCGACAGAAACCCCAATGCATTCACCACCAGGTCTTCTTCGGTGAGCCACACCATACCGTTTTCCGCTACGCCAAAACGGGCGCGGATAACACCTACGTCTACATCGGCAAGGTCATGCGGATTATTAACAGCATGAATGTCCCGGTTACCGGTTATTTCAGGCGTCGCGGAACAGATGACTTTTGCCTGCGCATACTGTGACGCCAGCAAAGCCTGGGCTGCTGCGGCATCAGCAGGCCGGAACACTTCGCCGCCGGCATCTTTTACGCGGTTTTCAAAAGCGGCCAATAAATCGGTTTTCATACGGGGGAAATCCGGTGTTTCCGGATAGGCGGTCTTGTTGGCAGGCATCTGGCGCTCTACTGCTGCCAGTACCTGATTACGGGCGTTGTTCTCCATGTTCATTGTTTTTAGCTCGGTATTGTAAATACCATTCCCGGAATGTTTGTCCGGCGAAATGGGGTAACTCACGGTGACGTCCCCACGGATTTAAAACCCTGTTGTACAGCAGGAAGTCCGGCGTGAAGCGGATAGCCCCGCTGGCCATGGTTTCGGCGCTGCGGAAAAGCTGTGGATGCTCGAAGATCTTACCTGCAGCGCCGAAGGCCAGCCGGCGCGATACAGGCAGGTATTTCTTCGCTGCCATCACTTTCCGCCATTGCAGGATCTGGTCGCTGATGTTGATCTTCACCGGGCATACTGCTGTGCAGGAGCCACATAACGAGGAATGGTAAGGAAGTTCGCTGTACCTGGATTCATCAAAAGTAGGGTCGAGGATAATGCCGATAGGGCCGGAATAGGTGGCGCCATATGCCAGGCCGCCGCTGCGGCGGTAAACAGGGCAGGTGTTCATACAGGCGCCGCAACGGATACATTTCAGGGAGGTCCAGAAATCGGGCATGCCCAGCCGCTTACTGCGACCGTTGTCGGTGAGGATGATATGCAGCTCACCGCCTTTACGCGGACCGCTGAAATGAGAGGTGTATTGGGTGGCCAGCGTCCCCAGTGCGCTGCGGGACAAGAGGCGGATAAAAATGCCCAGGTCTTTTACTTTGGGCAACAGTTTCTCTATGCCGATACTGGCGATATGCACCGGCGGAACGGCCGCGCCGATGTCGGCATTGCCTTCATTGGTACATACCACGAAGCTGCCGGTTTCGGCAATCGCGAAATTGGCGCCTGTCATGCCCGCACCGGCTTCCAGGAAGCGCCTGCGCGCATTGTCGCGCATGGCTTCTGTGAGGTAGTGCGGGTCTGTGTTACGCGGGTCAGTGCCGATAGTACGGGCAAACAGCTGTGCCACATCTTCCGCCGTTTTGTGAATGGCGGGCATCACAATATGGCTGGGCGGCTGATCGTCCAGCTGCTGTATCCTTTCCCCCAGATCGGATTCGGTAACGGTAATGCCGCGGTTTTCCAGGAAAGCGGTCATGCCGCATTCTTCCTGCAGCATGGATTTGCTTTTGATGACGGCGCTAATGTTCTTTTCCTGCAGGATATTCCACACATGCTGGTTGTGCTCTGCTGCGTCCCTGGCCCAGTATACTTTAGCGCCACGTTTGATGGCATTGGATTCAAATTCCAGGAGATAGTCGTACAGATGGGTGAGGGTATGCTCCTTGATCTGTGAAGCCAGCTCGCGAAGGGTTTCCCACTCGGGTACTTCACGCGCGGCAGCATCTCTTTTCATACGGGCGGCCCACAGGTTTTTGTCGTGCATCGGTTCATGCACGTCGTCCTGTGCCAGAAAGGCGGCGGCGTGGGCGGCAACATCTACTTTTTTATCGTCTCCCATAAAAAAATATTAAAAAGGACCTCCGTTCAGTACCTGTGCCACATGCAGGAATTTCAGGTGGATGCCTGCTTTCCGGGCGATCCCCTGCTGATGCATGAGGCATGACATATCGGGTGAAACAACAAACTCGGCATCGTGCCGCATATAATCGTGTACTTTGTCAATGCCCATACTGGCGCTCACGGCTTCATCGGTCACGCAGAAGGTGCCGCCAAAACCGCAGCATTCGTCCGGCCTGTCCATCGGCACCAGTTCCAGGCCTTCTACCATCTGTAACAATCTGGCTGTCTTATTGAAGGGAGTGCCCATCGTTTCGGATGGCAGGGCTATGCCCAGCCCGCGGATGGAGCTGCAACTATTGTGCAAACCCACCTTATAGCGAAAATAGGCCCAGGGAAAGGCTGCTGCTTTGACGATATCGTGGAGAAATTCCACCAGTTCGTAGGTCCGTTCCCGTACGTGCAACACTTCGGGGCTTTGTGGAATAGCGTCAAGATGAAGTTTTACGTGTTTCACGCAACTGCCTGCCGGCCCTACGATATAGTCAAATTCCCTGAAGTTGTCCACAAACAATTGTTCGGCGGCAGCGGAGTGTTGCTGGTCGCCTTCGTTGGCCATCGGCTGGCCGCAGCAGGTCTGGTTCAACGGATATACGACTTCCAGTCCGAAGCGCTCCAGCAGCTCCAGCGTGGCAATACCTGCTTCGGGGTAAATAGCGTCAATGTAACAAGGAATAAACAAGCCAACTCTCATACAGGACTATTTGCAGATGTACTAATGCATAACAGCAAAGTCAGGGTATTGGTTGACCATAAAAATTAAGATACCGGTGTTCTGCCGCCATCTACCGCGATGCTGGTACCGGTGACGTAGGACGCGGCGGGGGAGGCCAGAAAAGCGGCCATGGCGGCTATTTCATGTGCTTCGCCAAACCGTTTCATGGGTATCTCGTTCCGCCATTCTTCTGCTACGACGTCCGGTGATACGTTCCGTGCAGCGGCGGTGGCATTGAACAGTTTCTCCAGCCGGTCGGTGGCAGTGGAACCCGGCAGCACATTGTTGACCGTGATACCGTGCTGTGCCAGTTCATTGGCCAGTGTTTTAGCCCATGCCGCCACGGCCCAGCGGGTGGTATTGGACACGCCGAGGTTCTTTAACGGGGCTTTTACAGAGGTAGAGATAATGTTGATGATACGGCCATATCCTGCCTGTATCATACCCGGAACCAGCGCCTGTGCCAGTACCTGGTTGCAGAGCAGATGTTGTGAGAAAGCATCGGAAAATGCAGTGGTGGAAGCCTGTAAAACAGGACCGGCAGCCGGTCCGCCGCTGTTATTAACGAGGATGTGTACCGGGCCTTCCAGGGCTAAGTCAGCCGCCAGGTCGGTTATCTCGTCCAGATTAGTGAAGTCAGCTACAATATAACGGTGCGGCTGCCCGGCATCGGCAGCGAGTTGGGCAACGGCGGCTTTCAGCTTTTCTTCGTTGCGGGCAGTGAGGATGCAGGTGGCGCCCAGTGCGGCCAGCTCTATGGCGGTGGCCAGGCCGATGCCTTGTGAACTGCCGCATACCAGCGCGGTTTTACCTTGTAAGGATATATTCATTTGGTTATTTTTTTATTTGGATATTTAGCCTTTCAGTGGGTTTCTTTAAATGCCCAAATATCCAAATAAAAAATAACCAAATAGATTATACGCGGACGTAGATCTTCCTTTTATCGAGAATAAGCCCGACTGTCCAGCAGAGCAGCATAAACGCCAGTGAAAACAGGAGGGAGCCGAATTTACCGGGAGACAACGGTTGGAAGAGCTGGTCATTGATCCATTGATACAACGACTGGTCGCCCACCCGGAAGAAGTAAAACAGGATAGCGAGCACTTCGGACAACAGGTAAAGGAACAGCGGATTTTTACCGAAAACGGTGAAAAAGCCGGTGCCTTTGGTAAAGCCGGCCATGTCAATCAACTGTATTAAGAGCGATAACAATATCAGGTCGATGCCCACCGTGAGCAGGACGTAGGAGCTGGTCCACAGTTTTTTATTGATCGGGAAGACAGTGTTCCAGGCATAGGCGAGTATAATAAGACCTATGCCGGCGAGGGCCATCCGCAGCAGTCCCTGCTGTGTGCGCCCCTGCTGTTGCACAAAAAGGCCGGTGTAATACCCTGCCACCACGTTGACTACCGCCGGGAAGGTGCTGAGTATCCCTTCGGGGTCAAAGGCAAAGCCTTCTCCATGATAAAGATGGTTATCGCCCATGATCAGTTTGTCCAGCGTCAGGCCTGCATTGCCATGGATGCCGTACTGGTCGCCAGGTGTGCCGCAGAACCACAGGATGGCCCAGTAGCCGAAAAGGAACAGGGCACTGACGGTCCACACGCCTTTTTTAGGGAGATAATGTATCAGCAACGAGGCAATGCAATAACAGAGTGCAATACGTTGCAACACGCCGAGAATACGGGTGTGGCTGAACGGTTTGAAGGCCAGGCCTGCATCGGTGTGTTGTACAAAGGGAAACCAGTACATGAGGTATCCCAGCAGAAAAATAAGGAAGGTGCGTTTGAAGATTTTACCTAAAACAGCGGCGTTACCCAGCTGTTCGTATTTTCTCATGCTGAAGCTCATGGCGTTGCCGACGGCAAAAAGAAAGGAAGGAAATACCAGGTCGGTGGGCGTCCATCCATGCCAGGGGGCATGGTCCAGCGGCCAGTAGGTGCCTCCTGTGCCGCCGGTGTTTACAATGATCATGAAGCAAACAGTCATGCCGCGGAACACGTCCAGCGGTAAAAAGCGTTGGGAGCTTTGTGTCATTTTCCCCGGGTTATTTGGTTGATAAGATGGTAAGGAATGCGTTTGAGTGTCTACAATATAGACATCTCTTTTCCAAAATCCAAATACCCCGGAAAAATGAGCGACTGGAAAATTTTATTTGGAGAACCCTTTACCTAATACTTCATGTACTTCGTGGATCACTACAAAGGCTTCAGGATCAGCCTCCTGCACCACTTCTTTGAGGCGCATCAGCTCCTGTTTGCCGATGATGACATATAAAACTTCTTTCGGATCGCCGGTATAGGCGCCATGGCCATGCAGTACGGTCGCGCCGCGCAGCATCTCGCCGGTGATCTTTTTTGCAATCTGAGGGGTATGCTGGGAGATAATAGTGATCGCCCTTTTGGTATTGAGGCCGTCTACAATATAATCCACTGCCCGCGCGCCGATGTATACAGCGATAAAAGTATACATCGTTTTTTCCAGCCCGATGATAAAGGACGACGCTGCAATGACCATAATATCAAATATCAGCATGGCATTGCCGAGCGACCAGCCCAGGTATTTCTGGCACATCCGCGCTACGATGGCCGACCCGCCGGTGGTGCCGCCCGAAAGGAATACCAGGCCGATGCCAATGCCTACCAGCAAACCAGCGAAGATAGCGGCCAGTAAGGTATTGGAGGTAACAGGGGTGAGGGTGTTTTCTGTCAGGTACAGGAAAAGGGAACAGAAAATGATGCCCAGGATGGTGTATAACATCACCCGCCTGTCCAGCAGCCGGTAACCCGCAATGATCAGGAACACGTTGATGATCAGGTTAGTGATGCCGGGCGACCAGCCGAAGTAATAATAGGTAACGATGGTAATGCCGATAACCCCGCCTTCAGAAAGTTTATTGGGGATGGCCAGGTAGTTGATACCTACAGCAAATATCAGTGCGCCGGCGATCAGCAGCAGGATATTCTTCACATGTGATTTCATGGGGCAAAAATAAATGATTTATGTATGCAAAATATTCCTGTACCGGCTGCTGTCCCCGCAACTTAACACGAAAAAAATCTTAAAATTTATTTGGAATTATTAAAACTCGATGTATATTTGTCTACCAATTCAGTAGACTAATAGTTTACGATCATACAAAGGGAGGACAAGGCAATACTCCCGGCATCCTTTGAGCCACCAGCAAAGAGCAGCCGCCATTAATTGACAATTGTGTAAAACAATACACTATGAATCGGCATACTCAGGACCGTGGACTACGTTCCCACACGTTGTATATATCAAAGGTGAATCATACCTGTTTCCATCACAAGATAGTGCTGCAAAGTTGTTGTGGCTGTTGACCGATCATCTCGCGTTCTGTAAGCTGTAAATAGAATGCCTGGTCAGGCCTGCGGGGATGGTATGCTGCAAATTTATTGGTGGTAAATTTTTCAGTATCATACCTACCCGCGCCTCCTGGCATATTACCCATCCAAAATCACTTGCTATGAAAACGTTCGGATACATCCTCCTGGCGGCTGCGTGGACAATTACTTTACCAGCCAGCGCGCAACAGGCTTCAGATACTATAACAGTAACGGGTACACGTTTTACATTTCCTCTGGTGCAGGAATGGATAGATCAGTTCCGTCAAACACACCCCGGTACCGTATTCCGGCTGGTATCGCCCAGAGACCCTGCGGCGGCACAGGCAGCCATCCATTTTACCGCACAACGGATCAATCATAAAAATGAACAATTTCAATATACACCGGTAGCGCGTTATGCGCTGCTGCCAGTGGCCAATTCCCATAGCGGCTACGCTGCGAAACCCCTGACGGTAGACGCGCTGCGGACATTGTATTTCAAAAAGGAAGGAACAGATGCTGCACCGGAAAAAGCAGTGGTATATAACCGCCGCGAGAAATCCTGCGCCCCGGTTACCTTCGCCGCTTTCTACGGCGCCGCCTTTGAAGATATCAAAGGGAAACAGGTGCCGGGCGACGACCAGCAACTACTGAAAGCCGTACAGGAAGATCCCGCTGCGATATCCTTTAATAATCCGGGTTTCATCTATGACCTGCGCAACCGTAAACCGGTACACGATATCACCGTGATACCGCTCGACCTGAACGGGAACGGACAGCTCGAAAGCACGGAAGACTTCTACACCGATCTGGATATATTGATCAACCGGCTGGAAACAGCACCCCCGCCGGGTATTCCCATCGAGGAGGTGGTGCTGAGCTATGACCGCTCCCTGAACAAAGAGAAACCCGTGATACAAGCCTGGGTGCAATACATCCAGACCGCAGGGCAGGGCCAGTTACATCATTTCGGTTTCCTGGCCACCCACCCGGCAACCGCCAGCAGATAACAACGGAAGCTATATACTCCGGTAAAGAGGCGTTATCCCGAACAATACTGGTGGGTGTTGTAGGATGACCGCCTCACCAGCCGGAGATCATTACCTGACTTTATTTGTCCTATGAGAACGCCTGTTGCTCATCAGGGAACAACTAATGAGAAAGGCGTATTAACGTAAACGCTTATACTTTTTTCGGAAAGCCTAATTTTATCATGAAGGAACCATCTGTTTTCAGGTAAGGCTCCCAGTGCCAGCAAGTCCCGGTCGCGCACCGGGGCTTCTTTTTTTACAGCGTTATGAAAACGATTTAAATCCCCGGTGTTATGACCTTGTCTGGAATGCCATCTGCAGCAACAGTGTACTGGTGAATGCACATAATTCAATCTGAGTGTAAATTTATCAACCGCTGAAAAAAATATAACGGTATTGAATATACGAAATTTGATCCCTGTCGTTATTATGACAATATAACTTGCCGGTTACCTTGTTGTTCCCCGTTAACCCTGCCCTGCCACCTCCCGTCAGGGAAAATTTTTTTTCATTTTGTTATGGAAAATATTTTGCTGCGCCATCTAACTAATAAACACATTTACCATGGACTCAGCTAAAATCCCGGGGAATGATTTCCTCGACATCCTTTTCGAAGGAAGAAACAAAGACTATGGGGCTTATGCACTACGCAACCGTTATGACCGGCGTGTACGCAATGCCGTTATGGGCACCGCTTCTATTGTATTGGTAGTGATGGGTGGATATGTGCTGAATAATACATTAATGGCGCGGGATAATATTAATAAGCCATTGGCGCTTAAAGATCCTGTGATGATCAACCCAATTGAAGACCCGGTATTGGAACAGCCTTTACCTCCGCCACCGCCGCCAGTACAGGCTACACCGCCGCCATCCGCGCCTACTGTAGATTTCGCCAGCCTGGTCGTAGCGCCAGACAAAGACGTAAGACCGGATGAAGAACCGCCGCGCATCAAAGACATCGGCAACAACGCCATCGGTTTTGAAAACAAGGATGGAGACCCGAATGGCCGCCCCGAAGGATTGGATGATCTCAGAGGTCCCACCACGGGAGTTGTAGATGTGCCACTAGCTCCCGAACGAGAAGAGAGGTTCATTTTTGTGGAGTTTATGCCGGAGTTTCCTGGTGGTGAAGCGGCGTTGATGAAGTACCTGAGCAAGAACTTACGGTACCCGAATATGGCACAGGAAAATGGTATTCAGGGAAGCATATTCGTTCAGTTTGTGGTGAACAAAGACGGTAGTATTTCAGAAGTAAAGACGGTGGGTGCCCATAAAGGTGCTGGTCTGGAGGAAGAAGCTGTCCGCGTAGTGAGTAAAATGCCTAGCTGGAAACCTGGCAAACAAAACGGAAAGGCGGTAACCGTCATCTTCAATCTGCCGGTCACTTTTAGACTCGATAATCAATAGCACCGGCCTGCCATCCATTTAACCTGAACACCTATACACTCCGTTACCCGATTCCATCATTTTTATTCATTTAACCTTAAAAAAAATTGCAATCGACTGATTGTACGGGCACTGCCATGACCATGTACGTCAGTTTCCCTTCCGCTGTTCTCATACCTGTGCGTGTCCCGGCCTGTATTTTGTGATCTGCTTAATGCGGCCGGGATTTTTAGTTTTCTTATTAGAAAATATTCAAACATTTTTGTTTTGTGTAAAATAATAATCAAAAAATAAAGCGTTTGATATATAAACAACTAAACAGAATAATTATTAATTTAACGGCCGCTTAGTTCTCTTCTTCAGCACTATAAACGGATTTTTAGTATGGAAGCGCCGGTAAACAACTCGTTGCAGCAGTTTAAGAACCTTGTTGGCACAAAGTTCCAGCTGTATAACAGTCTCTTCACCTCTTTGCCCTTTCACCGGGTAGAGAAGACGGGCATCTTTCTTTCCCTTTTCCTCCTCCACTGCGAGGAAGGATATGCCCGCGGGAACAGTCCCCAGACCATTATGGACTCCTTTTTTGAACAGTATACCACGTATACGGACGAGCAGCAGCGGACGGACCTGCTGTTTCGCTTCGTACAGTACGCGGAAAGGCAGGTGGTACTGTTCGACGCCCTGGAAGATGCCGCATTCCGCTATATCCGCGACCTGGAAGGCGCCGGCACCCTGCGCCACCTGCAATCGGAAGTCATCCAGGAGCAGGCACAGGCCAAACTGAAGGAAAAACTGAAGCATTTCTCCGTCCGCCTCGTACTGACGGCCCACCCTACCCAGTTCTATCCCGGCGAAGTGCTCGGTATCATCAACGATCTGGCCCGGGCGCTTGTGGAGGAAAATACCTCCGAGGTGAACATGTACCTGCAACAGCTGGGCAAAACACCCTTCTTCAAAAAAGAGAAGCCCACACCCTATGATGAAGCCATCAGCCTGGTGTGGTTCCTCGAAAATATATTCTATCGCGCCGGTGGCCGTATCCTTTCTTTCCTGAAAGCACAGTTCCCCGGGGCCGTCAGCAGCAGCAACCCGGTTATCCGCATGGGCTTCTGGCCCGGTGGCGACCGTGACGGCAATCCCTTTGTGAATGCCGCTACCACCGTGGAAGTGGCCGCCGCCCTCCGTGCTTCGATCATGCGCTGTTACTTCAGGGAAGTACGTAACCTGAAACGCCGCCTCACCTTCAAGGGCGTGGAAAACGTGGTGGCCGCACTGGAAGACAAACTGTCGCGCAACCTCTTCACCGCCGGCCATAAAGCGGATATCAGCCGCCAGGAAATACTGGACACGCTGGCGGATATACGAAAAACAATAGTGGAGCAGCACAACGGACTATTTGTACACCTGGTGGATAACCTGGCCAGTAAAGTGGAAATCTTCGGCCTCTACTTCACCTCCCTGGATGTCCGCCAGGACAGCTCTGTCCATGAGGCGCTCATAGCCGCCGTGGTCGACAAAACCGATGCGCTCCCGAAAGATTATGCGTCCCTCGATGATGCAGGCAAAATCAAAGCCCTGCTCAATATCAGCAAGGCCGTTGACCCCGCGTTGCTGGACACGCCCCTGCATCAGGACAGCCTGCGCACCGTGGCCGCCATCAAACAGATACAGGAGGCCAACGGCGAAGAAGGTTGCCACCGCTATATTATCAGTCATTCTACCAGCGAGCTCAATGTAATGGAAGTATATGGCATGTTCCTGCTCAGCGGCTGGCAACGGGAGTCCATGACCATCGATATTGTGCCGTTGTTTGAAACGATCGATGACCTGCGCCACGCCGGACGAGTGATGAAAGCGCTGTATGAAAACGCGGAATACCGCGAACATCTGCGCCGCCGGCAATGTAAACAAACCATCATGCTGGGTTTCTCCGACGGCACCAAAGACGGCGGATACCTCATGGCCAACTGGAGCATTTATAAAGCCAAAGAAGAGCTGACACGCATCTCCAAAGAATACGACGTGGACGTGGTGTTCTTCGACGGCAGGGGAGGCCCTCCCGCCCGTGGCGGCGGAAAAACCCACCAGTTCTATGCCTCCATGGGCCGTAACATCGCCAACCGGGAAATACAACAGACCATACAGGGGCAGACCATCAGCTCCAACTTCGGTACCGTGGACGCCGCCCAGTTCAATATGGAGCAGCTGGTACACGCCGGTATTACAAACGAGCTGTTCTCTTCCCGCGAGGTGACCCTCACCGAAGCGGAGGAAGACCTGCTGCAGTCCCTTGCTGATGCCGGGTATGCGTCTTACAACAAACTGAAGAACCATCCTTATTTTCTGGAATACCTGGACCATGCCAGCCCGCTGCGTTATTATGCGGAAGCCAATATCGGCAGCCGCCCGAGTAAACGTAACGCCAATGCAAAGCTCAACCTCAATGATCTGAGGGCCGTGCCTTATGTAGGCGCCTGGAGCCAGTTGAAACAAAATGTGCCCGGTTACTATGGTGTGGGCAGCGCGCTCAAACACCTCGATGAACAAGGCAGATGGCCGGAACTGGAGCACCTGTACCAGCATTCGCTGTTCTTCCGCACCCTGCTCGATAACTGCGAAATGGCCATGAAAAAGAGCTATTTCCCGCTTACCGCCTATCTGGCCAAACATCCGCAGTACGGGGAGGTATGGCAGGCGATTTATGATGAGTTTGAGCTGACCAAAAAGTTCCTGCTCCGCCTGACCGGCGAATCAGAACTGATGGAAGCCAGCCCGATCGACCAGTTGTCTATCCAGATGCGGGAGCGGATCGTACTGCCTTTGCTCACCACGCAGCAATATGCGCTGACACGCCTGCGTGAGCTGGATGCTGATCCCAACAACGGCCATGGCCGTGAAACGTATGAAAAACTGATCATGCGTTGCTCCTTCGGTATCATCAACGCCGGCCGTAATTCAGCCTAAGAATTACGAATTACAAATTACGAATTACGAATTGAGGGCTTGCTTGTGGGTAGTTTACTTGTTAAATCTGCCAGAAAGCGGGCCCTCAATTCGTAATTCGTAATTTGTAATTCGTAATTGTTCCCTACTTTTACATCTCCTTTAGCTTAACTACACTTCAATATGGCAAACAGCTTATATGACTTTGGAATGATTGGCCTGGGGGTAATGGGCCGGAACCTGTTACTCAACATGGCGGATCATGGCTTTTCCGTGATCGGCTTTGATAAAGACGCTGCTAAAAATGCCGCGCTGGAATCTGCCGCAACTCCCGGAACAACCGTGAAAGGAGTTGCAGAGCTGGCTACCATGGTACAACTGCTGGAACGTCCGCGCAAGCTGATGATGCTGGTACCTGCTGGTCAGCCGGTGGATGATGTAATTGAATCCCTCATCCCGCTGCTGGAGCAGGGCGATGTGGTGATAGACGGGGGGAACTCCCATTATACTGACACCTTACGCCGGGTCCAGTACCTCCGCGAAAAAGGCATCCACTTTATGGGGATGGGCGTTTCCGGTGGAGAGCAGGGTGCCCGTACAGGCCCCAGCATTATGCCGGGCGGCGATCTCGACGCGTATGCCAAGGTGAGGCCCATGCTGGAAGCCATTGCGGCCAAAGTAAAAGACACTCCCTGCGTGGCCTACCTCGGTAAAGAAGGTGCCGGCCACTACGTTAAAATGGTGCATAACGGTATAGAATATGCCATTATGCAACTGATCAGTGAAAGTTATGCCCTGTTGCAGAAAGGCGCAGGACTCAATAACGACGAGCTGCACCAGGTATTTGCAGAATGGAACAATGGCGCATTGCAGTCATTCCTCGTGGAAATCACCGCAGACATCTTCAAACAACAGGATGATAAAACATCCGCCCGTTTGCTGGACGTGATCTCTGATAAAGCCGGCTCCAAAGGCACCGGTAAGTGGACTTCACAAGACGCGATGGAACTGCCGGTGGCAGTACCGGTGATAGACACCGCGGTAGCAATGCGTACACTCTCCGGCTACAAAGACCAGCGCCTGGAAGCTGAAAAGCTGTACACCGCGCCGGACCAGACCATTCATGTAAGCCGTGACATGTGGATCAAACAGGTGCATGATGCCCTGTATTTCGCCACTATCCTGAGCTATGCACAGGGACTGGCCATGCTGCACGAAGCTTCCCGCGACCTGCAGATGGAAATCCCGCTGCCGGAAGTAGTGAAAGTATGGAGAGGCGGTTGTATTATCCGCTCTTCCCTCCTGGAAGTGTTCACACAGGCCTACCAGCAAGACGCCAACCTGGCCAATATCCTGCTGGACAAAGGCGTGGCCTACCTCGTACAGTCTGTGGAAGCCAACACCCGCAGCGTGGTGGCACAGGCGGCACAAGCCGGTATACAGGCCGCAGGATTCATGTCTGCCCTGTCTTACTTCGACGCGTTCCGTACCGGCAGAATGGCGACCAACCTGATACAGGCCCAGCGCGACTATTTCGGTGCGCATACTTACCAGCGGACAGACATCCCTGGTACTTTCCACACCGAATGGCAGCGTAACAACTAATAAAGTTCATTATTAATTTAATATATGCAGATCCATAAACGCCCTCCTGCTTCCATCCTCTTTATTTTCGGGGGCAGCGGCGATTTAAACTACCGAAAACTAACACCTGCGTTATACAATCTTTTCCTCGACGATTGGATGCCCGAGCAATTCGCTATTGCCGGTTTGGGCCGCAGCCCGTATTCCGACGACGATTACCGCACCCACCTGCTGGACGGTATCACCAAATTCTCCCGCAGAAAAGGTGAACAAAACGGCCACTGGAAAGATTTTAGTCAACATGTGACTTATCTCCAGATGGACGCGGAAGATGCTGCTGCCTATTCCAAACTGGCCGACTTCGTGAAGCAGAAAGAAGAGGAATGGGGCGTACATCCTAACGTGATCTTTTACCTGGCGGTAGCGCCGCAGCTGGTGCCCAATATCGCCACCCGCCTCGGTAACCTCAACCTGTGCAGTGACAAGCACTGCACCCGCATCGTGGTCGAAAAACCATTCGGCCATGACCTGCAAAGCGCTCACGAGCTGAATGAGCTGCTGGCTTCTAAATTTACCGAAGAACAGATTTTCCGTATAGACCACTACCTGGGCAAGGAAACCATCCAGAATATCCTGGCTTTCCGCTTTGCCAATGCGCTCTTCGAGCCGGTATGGAACCGTAACTTCATTGATAACATCCAGATCACGGCTGCAGAAAGCGTAGGCCTCGAAGGCCGTGGCGGTTATTATGAAAGGGCCGGCGCCCTGCGTGATATGGTGCAGAACCATATCCTGCAGGTCCTCTGTATGATCGGTATGGAAGCCCCCGTGTCTTTCGACGCCAATGAAATCCGGAATAAAAAAGTGGACGTGCTTAACGCCATCCGCCGTATTACACCGGATAAAGTGCACGAATTCGCAGTACGCGGTCAATATTCTTCCGGTTGGAAAAGAGGGGAAAAAGTAGTCGGTTACCGCGAAGAGAAAGGAGTAGACCCTAAATCCAACGTGGAAACCTACGCGGCGGTGAAATTCTACATCGACAACTGGCGGTGGCAGGGTGTGCCTATCTATGTGCGCACCGGTAAATACCTGAACCAGAAAGCGACCAATATCATCCTGCAGTTCAAGGAAGCGCCCCACTACGCGTTTCCGCAGGAAGCAGCCCAGACATGGCGCCCCAACAGGCTCACGATCAGCATTCAGCCGGAAATGGATATCCGTATCCGCTTCCAGGCCAAACGCGCCGGTCAGACCATGACACTGGACCCTGTAGATATGACCTTCAATTATGAAGACGCCAATGGCGAACATGCACCGGAAGCATACGAAACCCTGCTGCTCGACGTGATGGAAGGCGATGCCACCCTCTTCATGCGCGGCGATCAGGTAGATGCTGCCTGGAAAGTGATCATGCCTATCCTGGAGACATGGGAAAACCGCACCCCGCAAGACTTTCCGAATTATGCCCCGGATTCATGGGGGCCGGACGACGCGGACGCGCTTATCGCCAGAGACGGACATACATGGATTAATTTACCTTCTAAATAATTACGAATTACGAATTACAAATTACGAATTGAGGAGCCGTTTTCAGGCAGTTACTTAGTAACCATTTCAAAAGTGGACCCTCAATTCGTAATTTGTAATTCGTAATTCGTAATTCCTGATTTTATGGAACTACACATCGCCAAAGATCCCGCCCAGCTCAGTGAAAACGTGGCTGCCTGGATCAGCAACTATATACAGGAAGTATTACAGGACCAGGAAAAGTTCACCTTTGTACTGTCCGGCGGTAATACCCCCAAACAGTTATACTCGCTGCTGGCAAAACCTCCTTATGCCGAAATTATTCCGTGGGAAAAAATACATTTCTTCTGGGGCGATGAACGTGCTGTGCCCTTTGAAGACGAACGCAACAACGCCCGCATGGCTTATGACGTGCTGCTGGACAAAGTGCCGGTAAATCCTGATAATATCCATGTAATGCGCACAGACATTGGCCCTGAGCAGTCTGCCCTGGAGTATGAACAAATACTGCGTAAATATTTCAAGGATGAAGAGCTGACCTTTGACCTGGTGTTGTTGGGAATGGGTGACGATGGTCATACCTTGTCCCTCTTCCCCGGTATGCCGGTGGTGCATGAAGAGGAAGCCTGGGTGAAAGCATTTTTCCTGCCTGCGCAGGACATGTACCGTATCACGCTCACTGCCCCGGTAGTGAACGATGCGGCCTGTGTGTTGTTCCTGACTACGGGCGCCAACAAGGCACTTACGCTGAAGAGCGTGATAGAAGGCACTTTCGACGCTGATAAATTCCCTTCCCAGCTGATCCGTCCGCAGGAGGGTGAGCTGCACTGGTTTGTGGACGAGGCAGCTGCTTCCGCCATGGAACTATGATAATATAATGCCTGCTGATTCGCCTGATATGTTTGTTGCAGGAAGATAATTTTGAGTTGGAGAGATTTATATATTGCGCCAAACAAATTATTTTTTATTCAGTAATTAACCGTTACTTTAATGCGATAAACGCATCAGGCGAATAAGTAGTAATCATGTTATTCTCAGTTTTATGTTTGATAAGCCCATATATGATGCACATCTGCACATTATTGACCCCAGGTATCCTTTGATCCCCAACAACGGATACGTTCCCCCTACCTTTACTGTTGACGATTACCGCGAAAGAGTGGCAGCGCTTCATTTGAATGTAACCGGCGGCGCAGTGGTGTCCGGCTCTTTTCAGGGTTTTGACCAACAATACCTGCTGGCGGCCTTAAACGCATTGGGACCGGGTTTTGCAGGCGTTACACAAATCCCGGCCAATACAACCGATGAGGAAATCATCGCACTGCACCATGCGGGCGTACGCGCTGTACGCTTCAATATTCAGCGGGGCGGATCAGAAAGCATTCAATACCTGGAACAACTGGGTAAAAGGGTGTATGACCTTGTTAAATGGCACGTGGAGCTGTACGTTGATTCCCGGCAACTGCCCGGTATTTCCACCACGCTGCATAAGCTCCCTAAGATCGTGATCGATCACCTGGGCTTGTCAAAAGCAGGCTTCAAACACCTGCTGCCATTGGTGGAAAAGGGCGCGATCGTTAAAGCTACCGGCTTTAGCCGCTGCGATTTTGATGTGGTCACCGCCATGCGGCAAATCACCGCTATCAATCCGGCAGCCCTGGTATTTGGTACAGACCTGCCATCAACGAGGGCACCTAAACCCTTCGTACTGGCAGATCTGGAGCTGATTACCAAAAATTTCCCGCTTTCACTGGCAGAGAAAATTTGTCGCGATAACGCCCGCGCCCTGTATCAGTCATAAGTTTCCTGATTATTTAATTCGGACAGGCCGGAAATACGCTATATCCCGAAATTCCAGGTGTCTGTCGTCACGGTGTCCAGCTGTTCCTTCAGATGGGCAGGTATCTGACCTTCCAGCAGGAAACCCTGCGGGGTGCTGGGATAGATATCTTCAAAAGTGCGGATCTGGTTCATGAACACCCGGCGGAAGATATGCCGGCGGGTAATTTTATGCGGGTCAGGAAGACCGATGGCAGCTGTCAGTTCCACGGCGCTCTCAATGGTGTCGCGGTGATAGTTGGCCACCCGTTGTTTTTTGTCATCCACTACAAGGCCGGCGGCCAGCCATTTGTCCTGCGTGGCTACGCCGGTAGGGCAGCGGTTGGTATTGCACAGTAACGCCTGTATGCAGCCAAGGGCCATCATCATGGCGCGGGCGCTGTTGCAGGTGTCTGCCCCCAAAGCCAGTGCCCGCAGCAGGTGGAAACCTGTCAGCACTTTACCGGATGCAATGATTTTTATATGGTGACGGATGTTGAAACCTGTCAGCGTATCATGCACAAATGCCAGTCCGTCCATCAGCGGCATGCCCACGGAGTTGGAGAATTCCGGCGGCGCAGCGCCGGTACCGCCTTCTCCGCCGTCTACCGTAATAAAATCTGGGTAGATGTCTGCCTCCATCATCGCTTTACAGATGGCGTAGAACTCGCGGTGCTGGCCGATGCACAGCTTGAAGCCTACCGGTTTGCCGTTGCTCAGCTCACGCAGCTTTTTGATGAAAAGCATCATCTCCCGCGGACTGTTGAAGGCTTTGTGGAAAGGAGGGGAGTAGACGGTAGTATGTGGTTTTACGTGGCGGATAGCGGCTATCTCAGGAGTGTTTTTAGCTGCCGGTAAGATACCGCCATGGCCAGGCTTGGCGCCCTGTGAGAGTTTCAGCTCAATCATTTTTATCTGTGGCAGCACGCTTTTTTCTGCAAACAGCTTGTCAGAGAAATTACCATCTTCGTCGCGGCAACCGAAATAACCGGTACCAATCTGCCAGATAATATCGCCTCCCTGTTTCAGATGGAAATCGCTGATGCCACCTTCACCGGTGTTATGCGCAAAATTGCCGATTTTGGCACCTCCGTTCAATGCCTCTACTGCATTGGAACTGAGCGATCCGTAGCTCATGGCGCTCACATTGAAGATGCTGGCTGAATAAGGCTGGCGGCAATCACGGCCACCAATGACCACCCGCGGGTCTTTGTTCATCGTGTCAAAATCGTGCGGCTGTATGGAATGGGCCATCCATTCATACCCTTCCGCATATACGTTGAACTGTGTACCGAAAGGCTGCGAGTCCAGTTCCCGCTTGGCCCGTTGATAAATAGTGGACCGGTCTACCCGGTTCACCGGGCTGCCGTCAATATCACTCTCCACAAAGTACTGGTAGATCTTGGGGCGCAGAGACTCCATCCAGTAACGCATACGCCCGAAAATGGGGTAGTTGCGGATGATAGCATGTTTTGTCTGCATCATGTCCATGGCCCCCATAATAATGAGCGGCAAGACAAGAATGAGCAACCAGTAAACCCAGGGAAAAAAGAAACCAAGACCAATGATGAGAATCAAGCTTGCAATCGAACATCCAATAAACGCTTTTGCCATAAAATAAATCGTTTAATCGTTAGGCTACTAAAGTTAAATAAAATATCCTCAGAACGGTGCCATCATACTGCAATCGATTAACAAAAGCATCCTGCCTATTGTTGCGGCCGGGGGCCTGCTGTACGCTTATTTGTATTTATGGCGGATAGGTTTTATATTACACGGATGCTATAGAGGGTGATAGACACGACCGGTACCAATGCCATTTTCATCCACCTGTATTCATAACCATTGTAGCATTCATTTTTATCGTTTTTTAATTTATTCAAAACATGATCAGGCATAAGTTTTTAGGGAAACTCATGACAACGGGACTGTTGCTCGCCGGCACCTCCGTTTTTGCCCAGACCAAAAAAGCTGCCCCGTTTGACGCTACCCGCTTGAAAACCAGCTGGGAAGTGGGGGAAAACAATTACCAGGGAAAAGCCAATTTCCTGTCTACCTTCACGTTTGTCAACACCAGCGACAAACCCTTTCCAGCCAAAGGCTGGGAGTTGTATTTCAACTTCGTGCGTACGGTAAAGGATGGCGTTTTGCCGGGGAATGTAAAAGTGGAGGGCATCAACGGTGACCTGTACCGCTTTACGCCCACAGCGGATTTTGCCGGCATCAAACCGGGAGATTCCCTGAAGCTGGGCATCGTAGGCGACGCCTGGGCTGTTAACTTCACGGATGCCCCGGCTGGCCTGTACCTCGTATGGGACGACCAGAAAGAAACGGGCCTGCCCATAAAGGACTATACTATCCGCCCTTCTACTACCGCGAAACAACTTATGCGTTATCCCGGCGATAAAACCGCCGTTATAACGCCAACGGATATATTTAAACAGAATGCTGCCATTAAGGACATACCTGCTTCGCAGCTGCCATTGATTTTCCCCACACCGGTGTCTGTTACCGCCTCCGGCGGGACGCTGGTGCTGGATGCTCCCCCGGTGGTCAGGGCAGATGCGGGCCTGGAGGCAACAGGCAAATTCCTCGAAAACGAAATGACGGTTTTGCTGGGCAAACGCGCTCCCGGTAAAAAAACGGTGACCTTCCAGCTGGATAAAAGCCTGGCCGCCAATGCCTATACACTGAAAGTGACGCCTGAAGGCGCTGCCATCACCGCTGGTAGCGATGAAGGCGCTTTTTATGCCATTCAGTCCCTCAAATCCCTGATAGCACCTGCTGCATGGTCTGCGGTGCAAAAATCTGTCAGCATTCCCGCTGTACAGGTGAGCGACCACCCGCGCTTCAACTACCGCGCATTCATGATCGATGTGGCCCGTAACTACCATAGTAAACGTGACCTGCTGCGTATCCTCGATGTAATGGCGCTGTATAAACTGAACGTATTGCACTACCACTTCAGCGATGATGAAGGCTGGCGCCTGGAAATACCTTCCCTGCCGGAGTTGACGCAGGTCGGCGCCAAACGTGGCCACAGCACCGACTGGAAAAATATGCTGCCGCCATCTTATGGCTCCGGCCCTGACACCAGCAACGCCGCCGGCTCCGGTTACCTTACCCGCGCTGATTTTATAGAAGTGTTGCGTTATGCAACCGAAAGGCATATACGTGTACTGCCGGAAATAGAAACGCCAGGCCATGCGCGCGCTGCGGTAAAATCCATGGAGTCCCGCTACTATCGCCTCAAAGCGGCTGGTAAAGACAAAGAAGCCGCCGAATACCTGCTCTCTGACCTGGAAGATAAATCCGAATACCGCTCCGTACAGAACTGGAACGACAACGTGATGAACGTCGCCCTGCCTTCTACCTACCGTTTCCTGGAGAAAGTGGTGGATGAACTGCAGTCCATGTACAAAGAAGCCGGTGCGCCACTGACGGCTGTGCATATGGGCGGTGACGAAGTGCCTCATGGCGTGTTCGAAAAATCCCCTGCCTGCCTGGCCCTTATGCAGCAGGATAAAAGCATCAAAAATGTGAACGACCTGTGGTACTACTATTATCGTAAGGTGAATGACCTGCTGAAAGCCCGCGGCCTGGAAACAGCCGGCTGGGAAGAAGCCGGTATGCGTAAAACCACGATCGATGGCGAAGCGGCCAGCATTCCCAATCCGGACTTTGCTAATGACAATTTCCAGCTCAACGTATGGAACAATGTTATCGGCGGCGGACAGGAAGATCTGTCCTATCGCCTGGCGAATGCAGGCTACAAAATTATCCTGTCCGGCGTGAGCAATTTCTATTTTGACATGGCCGCCATGAAATCCTTCGATGAACCGGGATTCTACTGGGGCGGTTTTGTGGATGTAGACAAACCATTCTATTTCATTCCTTTCGATTATTATAAAAACTCCAAAGTAGATGGCAGAGGTAATCCCGTAACACCTGCCATGTTCGTGGGCAAAGACAGGCTGACAGGTTTTGGTCAGTCCAATATCCGTGGCCTGCAGGGTTTGTTGTGGAGCGAAACCGTGACCACGTCCGACCGGATGGAATATATGATGCTGCCTAAGCTGCTCGGTCTTGCAGAAAGAGCATGGGCGCAGGACCCGGCATGGGCCACTGAAAAAGACACCGCCAAAGCCGATGCCATGTATGCACAGGCATGGAGCGTGTTTTCCAATGTAATGGGCAAACGTGAAATGCCAAGACTGGACTATTACAATGGCGGCTATAACTGGCGTATTCCTACTGCCGGCGTATCTGTAGACGAAGGCACTGTAAAAGTAAATGTGCAGATGCCGGGACTGGTGATTCGTTACACTACTAACGGTGAAGAGCCTACGTTAAAGAGCCCGGTATACAATGGCCCCATCCAGGCTGGTGGCAAAGTAGTGAAAGTAAGGGTGTTTAATACCCGCGGCCGCAGTAGCCGTACTACTACCGTGAAAGTGCCGCAACCCAGCGCGCAGCTGAAAAATAACCGGAGTTAATTACAAATTACGAATTACGAATTACGAATTGAGGGCTTCTTTTATGGAACGGTTACTTAATAACTGCTCTGTAAAAGAAGCCCTCAATTCGTAATTCGTAATTCGTAATTCGTAATTTGTAATTCCTGTTTACCTTTTATCCTTTTTTTCTAACGCCGTTTTCCCTTTTTTGTATTTTGTTCGTTCAACCCATAACAACCAAACTGTGCGTACCATTCCACGTCTCTTGTGCCTTTTATGCTGTATAACTGTATCGTTGGCGGCAAAGGCGCAGCAGCAAAAGAAAAACGAATCATTCCATCTGCGGATAAAGAAAGCCACTTCGGCTGTCAAAATTGACGGTATCATTGATGAACAAGCCTGGCAGGATGCAGACATAGCCGGCAATTTTCATATGGTGCTGCCAATGGACACCAGTGCCGCCAGATTGCGCACCGATGTTCGCATGACTTACGATCAGCAGCACATCTACCTGCTGGTGGAAAGTTATACGCCGGATGCCGGGCCGTATATGGTGGAGTCGCTCAGACGGGATTTCGCTTTTCTGAAGAATGATAATTTCCTGCTGTTTATGGACCCATTTGATGATCAGACCAATGGCTTCTCTTTCGGTGCCAATGCAGCCGGTGCGCAATGGGACGGGTTGATGTATGACGGGGGCAAAGTGGACCTTAGCTGGGACAATAAATGGACTTCCGTCGTAAAAAATTATAAAGACAAGTGGGTTTTTGAAGCGGCTATTCCCTTTAAGACGATCCGTTATAAAAAAGGCATTACACATTGGGGCATCAACTTCAGCCGTAACGACCTCAAAACCACGGAGAAGTCCGCCTGGGCACCGGTACCGCGGCAGTTTGCCACCGCGTCGCTGGCCTATACCGGCAGCCTTGACTGGGACACGGTGCCGCCCGCAGCAGGTCCAAACATTTCCCTGATACCATATCTCCTGGGCGGTATAGCCAAAGATTATGACAAGGGCACGCCTGCCAAGTTCCGCCGGGACGTTGGCCTCGACGCCAAAATAGCAGTAACCTCTTCCTTAAACCTGGACCTGACGGTCAATCCTGACTTTTCCCAGGTGGACGTGGACAAACAGGTCACTAACCTGGACCGTTTTGAACTGTTCTTTCCCGAAAAAAGGCAGTTTTTTCTGGAAAACGGGGACCAGTTCTCCAATTTCGGCTACAGCACCATACGGCCTTTTTTCTCACGGCGTATAGGCCTTGGCGTGCCTATTCATTTTGGCGCGCGATTGAGTGGCAAGTTGAATAAAGACTGGCGCCTCGGGGTGATGAACATGCAAACAGGCAAACAGGAGGAGACCGGCTTGCCGGCACAGAACTTTACTGTGGCCGCTTTGCAACGCCGGGTGTTTTCCCGCTCTAATGTGGGCTTTATATTTATCAACAAGGAATCACTGAATTATGATCCGTCCAAAGTAGAAGACAAACCTGTTTATTCCCGGTATAACAGAAACGTAGGCCTGGAGTACAACCTGGCCTCTTCCAATAACTTCTGGACAGGCAAAGCCATGTTGCTGAAATCGTACAGCCCTGGCAGGACCGGTCATGACTTTGCGCACGCTGCCAACCTGCAATATACCAGCAAAGTGTGGAACATCAGCTGGCAGCATGAGTATGTTGGACGGAATTACAACGCCGAAGTGGGATATGTGCCACGACAGGGTTATGTTAAAGTGATGCCACAGGTGACGAGGCTTTTCTTCCCGCAGTCGGGCGCTGTGCTGAGCCATGGGCCGCAGGTGACGAGCACCTGGTTTATGGACGAGAATTTCCACCGTACCGATAATGAGTCCATGCTGAATTACGGGATCGTTTTCCGCAAGCGTAATACCCTGAATATATGGGCTTCCAACACGTATATACAATTGCTGAATCCTTTCGATCCGACCAATACCCGTAAAGACAGCCTGAAGACGGGCACCCGGCATAACTGGAACACCATCGGCGCGGATTATGTGTCCAAGCCCCAGAGCCTTTTCACCTACGCTTTCTCGGCGCGGTACGGCGGGTACTACGAAGAGGGCACACGGTTGATGACCAATGCAGAACTGGGCTATCGTTTCCAGCCTTATGTGAGCATTGCGCTCAGCGCCAACTATAATGATATACGGCTGCCGCAGCCATGGGGCAATAACTCTTTCTGGCTGGTAGGCCCGCGGCTGGATGTAACGATGACGAATACACTGTTCTTTACCGGTTTCATGCAGTACAACGAACAGCAGAAAAACATCAACCTGAATACCCGCTTCCAGTGGCGGTACCGGCCGGCTTCCGATCTGTTTATAGTATATACGGATAACTATTTGCCGGAGCCTTTTTATGTGAAAAACAGAGCATTGGTGTTGAAGCTGGTGTATTGGTTTAATATTTAGTAACTAACCTTGTCGGATATACGTTTTTCTAAATTTATACGCCCTTCGTCTACACCCTTCGTCTACAGTCTACGCCAACCTATACACTGCACCTGCATTTTTCGCCTGCACGCTTCGCCTACGCGTTCCGCCGGGCCTGTCCCTTTATTCAATCGATTTCTACAAAACTGTCGTAATTGCCCCATTGGTGCCTCTTTTTACCGTTTTTTGTTAATAAGCAGATGTTTAGATCTCATTAACATTTCAATTCGCAATTCCATCTATCATTGTGATCGAAAAACACAATGGCCGCATCCTAAAAAAACTAAAACAGCTCAAAACATCAGAGTTTTCATTTACTATCGTTGTGAATACAACCCCCTGCGGTTTTTACTGTGGGGATTTTTCATGTCCCTAAAATTATCGTGTATGCAATGTCATCTAAAACTGTCGCTTTTGTTTTCAGTAGGATTCCTGATGATAGCGCAGCAGGCGTCTGCGCAGGCATTTACCACTATTTCAGGCAGGGTGAAAGGAGGGAAAGGAGGGAAAGGGCAACCGGTATCGGTTTCGTGGTGGAGTGATCCGGGCGTGCTGCCGGCAAAAAGCCAGGATACCTTATTACAGAAAGACTCTTTTTGTTTCCGGCTGCCGGTGGAACCTGTGGCGGTACTGTTTTTTTACCTGGATGCCGGCGGGCCGCGCAATTTTTATGGCACACTGCGGCCTGGTGACAGTCTCTCACTGAATTTTACTGATGATACATTGATACTGGCAGGAAACGGTGCACCGGCTTGCCGGGCGCAATATCTCTCGCGCAGGGCGCAGGAGCGGGTGTCACAGCCGGCAAGGGATGATGCGCCTTCCCGGGTGGCATGGTACCGCCGGCAAATGACGGCCGCGGAAGCGGTGTTACGATATTATCATGACAGCCTTCCCGCCGCTGAATATGCGGTTGTGCGGGCCAATGTGCTCGGGGAAACCGCTGCCAGAATGATAGCCTGTCTCTGGCATGCTTCACCGGAAGGGATTGCTGTAGCTGAACAGGCTTCCCTGTACCGGCAGGCTATCATGCCCGCCTTGCCGGCCATTGTGCCTTCTGATACTACGGCCCTGGCTATACGTTATCTGAATTACCTGCTGCAGAAAGCGGAAGCAGATTATTTTATGCAGCAGCACAGTCAGTGTACCGACCGGGAGATCTATGACTGGATCAAATCACATTATACCGGCATCCTGCGGGATAAGCTGCTGGCGCATCAGTTGCTGCAAAGTCTTGCTGCCGGCGGACAACAGGAGGTGTTGGCAAATTGTGCGCAGGATTATCTGTCCATCGTGCAGCATGCAGCATGCAAGCAGGCCATCGCAGCCAAGTACGGAAAAATAAAGAAAGGTATCAGTAAAGGTATGCCGGCACCGGCTTTCAGCCTTCCGGACAGCGCCGGCCACCCTGTCAACCTGAATTATTTTGCCGGTAAAGTGGTGCTGCTGCATTTCTATGACGCAGACGACCAGTTGCTGCCTTCCCTCTCGGAAATCAATACATGCTTCAATAAAGAAGAGGTGGTATTTGTACATATCAACTGTAACAGCAACGCCTCTCCGAAGTATCCCGGCGTACAGCTGCGGGCCGACGGACAAATCGCCACTGTGCTGGAACAGTACAACATCAGCCGTTATCCCGCGCTCATCGTGGTTGGCAAAAACGGCAGTATCTATGCAACAAGGCCGCCAGACCCCACTGTCGACCACGGCGCAGCACTTGCTGACATCATCTATGCAGCATTATTGCAGTAGCCCCATTTTTCTGCTTATATCCAATATTTTATCTGTTCACACGTTAAGAAAAAGTACGCAAAACAACCGCATCAGCGCCATTGACCCGCAGCCGATTTTTAGAGAGAAACCCGTTTAAATCAGGTTACTAATATTTATAATAAAATATATATATGGGAAATCTGGTTTAATCTTAGTTATTATCGTAAATTCAATATATAACCGTTAAGCCCCTCTATGCCACATGCCAAAGCGTTATTTTGATCGACTACAAACCATTGATTACCTAATCAGGATCAAAGGGACCGGTAAACCCGCTCAGTTAGCCAAGCGGCTTCGTATTTCCGAACGAACACTCTATGAATTCCTCAAAATGATGAAGGAGTTAGGTGCTCCCATTGAGTACGACCGGTACAAAGAAAGTTATTACTACTCAGAAAAAGGTGGATTCAACATCCGGTTCTCCAAGAACCTGGTTACCGCCGCTGGTGCAGTAATGATGCTCCTCCTGATCAATCTCTGGTAAAAAGTCGGCGCCCGGATTTCACCTGACAGATCACCGACAGGTAATCACTGCGCTTCAGCCGCCCCCAGTGGGCCTAAGATTTACACCAGCAGGCCTACCCCTGTTAGTACGAATCTTTTGTTACATCTTGAAAAATGGACAGCCAACAGGGAGTCACATTCCTGTCCTGTCCATTTTTTTATTAAGCTTAAAATCTTTACAAGTGATTAACAAATTCCTGCTTTATTCCTCTCATATTTACTGAGATGAATAATAACCCCGTTTGCTCCCTAACCGGCTCAAACCGGGGTCCCATATAAAAAGACTTTTTTATAACGCGGTTTAGATTAGATTTTAGATTACACGCAGGTTTCTCTCCAGTCACCTGCTTCTTTCTTATATTCACAGACAATCTTATCGCAAATCGCTACCAAAACAAATCTTATGTCCCGTAATTATTTTACGCTCCGCTGCGGTGACCAGCATGAAAAGATACCGTACGATGAGCTGCAGTACCTCGAAGTGATGAACGACCACATCCTGCTACACCTGCAGGAGAAACGCCTCGCTACTATGGAAACGCTTGACTGGATCATGTCCCAGCTTCCCATGTCTGCATTCCTGCGCGTACATCAATGGTTCGTAGTGTCATATCGCCACATTACCCGGCTGGGAGAAAATTACCTGATGATCGGTAATGTCAAAATTCCTGTCAGTCAACAGGCCCTTGCATCCCTTTCCGCCGCTATGGCCGGAAAAGTAACGGAAAGTTGATAAGGATATCATGATAACTTCCCTGTAATAACAGGCAACCGGACGACCAATAACCGTTCTTCCGGATGATCTCCTCATGCCCATACCTGCCAGTGATTTAAATTACCGGATAGCTGACAATATCTTGCCCGCCACGCCATTGGCATCTTCATCATAGGCATGTCCTCCCGGCAATACCAGCTTGCGGTAATGCGCAATGGTAAGATCTGCCAGGTTAAAATCCTTCTCTCCGGCTCCAAATACCAGCAACACCGGCTTGTCGGTAATACGGTTCATCTCTGCGGTGACGTTCATCCCCTTACTGGACGACCGGCCCAGCATATCGGAAATATGCACCTCCATATCTGTAAAACGGGAAGGAGATAAAAACACGACCTGTGTAACCTGGGAGGAAATATTATCCGGTAACTGATTGTAGATGAAAGGCAACACATCGGCGCCCAGGGAATACCCAATTAGTATCACCCCGTGATTGCTGCTCCAGGCCGACTGGTAATACCGGATCAACTCTGCTACATCAATGGCCGCCTGCTGAGGCGTTTTTTTATTCCAGAAATATTTCAGCGCATTCAACGCCACTACCGGATAGTTGTGTTGCTGAAAGGCATCAATCATGTTGGCGGAAAACTTCTTCATACCGCCATCTCCGGTAATGTAGAGAATAAGTGGCGCCGTACTGCCGGCAGGAGGGGCTTTCACCTGCACGGGCAATTTGTTCACATTGGTTTGCGCGGGCAACTGTAAAGCGGAACATAATAATACTCCTATCAGCCACCACCTGCCTGTCTGTAATAAATCTCTGGTTAGCATATACAAAGATATCTCCTTCCTCCAAATCAAAATCTGTTCCGTACTCAGGGCTGCATCACCTTACTGAGGGCTACCGGTAGCTGGATCAAATCAAAATCGTGTTCGTAAATCAGGTACTTGTTGGTCCACATGGTGGCATATTTGTCCTTGAACTCCCGCAACCCCTGGTAATGCCGGAAGAAGCGGAGTTTCTCATAGGCATATTTTACCATCTTTTCGGCGGTATTCTCCGGTTGACTGATACCGGACATAGGCACCATGCCCAGGTTGAGGTATTGCAGGCCCTTGTCCTGCGCGTCCTGTATCAGCGCAATGATCAGCGCGTCCATCACGCCGCCTGGCGCATTGGTACGCTTACGTATCAGGTCATAGGTACACTCGCCGGGCGCATAATCCGGGATGATATTGAGGAAGGCGGCAATGTTGCCGTCCGCATCTGTAACAGTGATCACGTCCTGGTCACGCATAGCAGCTGCATCGAAAAGTCCCTGCGAAAAAGTCATCTCCTTGACTTCATACTGCTGCAGCCATTCATCGCTTACTACTTTCAGCGCCGATAACATGGCGGCGGACTGCGGCGCCGGATTCAACCGGGTCACATAACCTTTGTTGGCCAGGCTATTGAGCGCATTGCGCAGGGATTTTTTGTCCTTGCCGCTCAGCGTAAAGTCTCGTATGTCCATAATGGCTTCCTGCCCGATCAGCATCTTTTTCTTCTTCAGCTGACTGAAATAATAGGTGCTGTCTTCATCTACCCGGTAAAAAGCAGGCCGCAGGCCCATCTTCTTACATTGTTGTTCAAACTCTTCCAGCAGCAACAATTTATTGTCTTCACTGCAAACTGGTTCTTCCAGCACAATAGCAAAACTGCTGGCTACGCGGTAAGCAATAAAACCTTCGTACTGATCGGATACGTACAGGATTTTATCTTCTCCCACTTTAAAGTAGTCCATGGGAGAATCGCCATACTGGCTCAGGTAGAAGCGGGCTTTCTCCAGCGTGGTGTTGTTATGCTTTGACACATGCAGGTACGGCCTGATGATCGTATAAAACAGGAAAGCCCATGAACTGACGCCCAGTACCCGGATGGCCGACATAAATTCGCGCGCAAACCGTGTTACAGGCTGCAAGCCATCATCTTCCAGCAGCATAAAACAGTGGAAAGCATGCCGCAGGGACTGTTGCCAGGTGAAGTCAATACCAAAGTGTCTTACGTTCAGAAAATAAAAGCCGATGGTGCCGAAAAACAATACCAGCAGGAAAGTGGCCACCGCCGTAACCACACCGATATTGACCAGTTGCGGATTGCTTTTTACGCGGTACTGGCGGGCGGTGACCAGCAGCAGGAAACTGGTCACCAGCGCGAGGCTGGCCTCTTCATAGTCCAGCGCCTTGCCGATATGGCCAAACACGGACAGCAACGATACACATAACGCAACGATCCACGCGCTGCGCAGCCCTCTGAAAAGAAAGGTGGCCGTCACCAGCAGGATAAGCCCGGAAAATACCACCAGCAGATTGGAGGCATGGATAGATGTACCGGGGATATAAGCCCGCAGAAGGTGCATACGGTAGGCTAACGGTGGCGTCAGTACGGAGAATATGTTGACCATTCCCAGCAGGAAAATCAGGATAGGAGGCAACAGGCGCAGCACCAGGTCGCGGCCTTTCAGTGCAAAGGCCACCATACCGGCGGCCAGCGGCAACCAGAATTCAAACAAACGGAACAGCAGCGTTATCTCTAACGCCTGCAGGGTGCTGTAGCCGTAGTTGCTGAGCAGGTAAGCCAGCGACAGCTCAATGGCTCCCAGTCCGCGCAGGAAGGGAGAGATAATCAGGAATATAGTGGCTACGATATAACCTACGCAGGCCGCTTCCAGCGACGGGGTGACACCAGTGGCCAGCATACTGAGATAAAGATGTGCCACGCCGGCCACTTCTATCAGCACCGAAGCCAGCACCGTGTAAGTGAATGAAGACAATGACAACTGAAAAGTAAACATCTCGTCCACTTTGTGCGCCGTGGCCGGAAAGTACCGTATCAGCAGTTGATAGGCTTTACCTTTGGTTTGCATGGACCGCACCAGCCATACTACCAGCGCCAGCAAAGCACAGATGGCTGCGAGGCCCCAGCCGGCATCTTTCATGCTACCGGTATGCAACATGGCATACATCACTACCGGAATACCTACCAGGAAAACCGAAAGAATACCAATAAAACCGTAGATGCCGGAAGCCTGGTGAATCTGCTGTTTGTGCACCTGCGCCCGTCGCAGGCTTTGCGGCACATAGGCCAGTGAACTGATGCCACCGGCAGGCAGGAATACGGACAACAGGTTCCGTTTCAGAAAAAGTTCGGTGCCCAGGTAAGTACTTAGTCGGGAACCCACCGACCGGAAACTGAACACGTACATCAATGCCTGCAACAGTATGTAGATGCCCGTTACGGCAACGCCAATTATTATCCACACCCGGTCGGCCCTTTCAATAGCCGGCACCAGTGACTTCAGTTCGTGGCGTTGGGAACGGAAAAAATAAATCGCCAACAGAATAAATAACAGGGCTAACAACTCCTTCCAGTGGAGCTTACGCAGAAAAGCCGCAGACAGAAACTTTTTTTCAAGAGGCATGGTAAATGGTTATACTCGATTTTGTCGTCAACCACAAAGTTAACCTACCCGTTGGTGTAAAAATCTTCGCAGGAATGAGTTTAAGCGGATTTTAATATCTGCATTATTCCATTAATACGATTTTTTCTGTATGTATAGTTTGCCCATTTTCATCCAGGAACTGTAAGAAATAGATACCTCTCGCCAGATAAGTGGGGATGTCCAGTTCGTAGTAATTGCGGGTAGGCAGCGGCTGCTGGTACTCCTGTGTGAGGATGCGCCTGCCAGGGACATCCAGCAGGGCGATGGCTTTCACGTGAATGCCGGCGCCATAATAGATGTGTACTACCCGGCCACGTACCGGGTTGGGCCAGACGGTGATATCGCCTTTGGCGTTTTTGCCTTTTACGAGACGAACAGGCCCGTAGAAGTAACTGCCGTCGGTCATGATAACTTTGATCCGGTAGAAGATAAATTTATCATTGGGCTGATAGTCAGTACCGGCGTAACCAACGGGGAAATAGCTGATACCGCCCGGCGCGCTGCTTTTTACAAAGCCGATGGAGTCGAAGTTGGGAGTGCCGGCGTATTTACGTTCAATGGTGAACCCGGCGCAGAAATATTCACGGCCGGTGATCCAGCGCAGCAGCACGCTGTCAGCATTGCTGCTGCTGCGGGTAGCTTCAAAGTATTGCAGGGTGGTCGTTTCCGGGCTGTTGACTGTTTCCGCCACCAGGCTGGTAAAATAATTGGTGGTGGTCAGATGTTGGAATGCCCTGACGCCGTAGGCTGCCTGGTTGTCTGGCCCGGCAGTGGAAAAGATATTCGGTGATACCGGTGCGGCCCGTTGTGCTGCCACGTCCCAGCCGGAGGGAAGATACCGGGCCAGGTAGCTGGTGTTGCGGTTAGCTTCATATACCGGGCCTTCATCGCCCAAACCGTGCACCAGCCACAGGTTGATAGCTGCATCCGGTTGGGACGCATCTATTTGCCAGGTTTTGTTGACGCTTGTCAGTAATAAGTTACGGCCGGTGGTCAGGTCCAGGAAGGTGCTATCGGTAACGCCTACACGAAAATCTGTGGTCGCGCCTTTGTTGGCCATGGCCGCAGGTGTAAAGGAAGAAGGCCTGGTACCCACTGGGAATACGACTGTACCGTCGGATGCGGCGATCTGTTTACGGTACAGGAAGCCGCCGCCGGTAACGATAAAATGCTGCGGAGAATAATGCCGTATATCTCCCGGTGTATGGTGCCCTACCACGAGGTTCCAGCCATTGAGGAAAATATGTCCTTTTCGTATATCCAGCACGTTTACCACTTTCATATCGCTGAGATCGTCGAGTATCAGGCCCGGAGAGCTTTCCACGCTGAGATTTGGGAAACTGGCGCCTGTATTCATTACCGCGCTGAAGCCGCCGGTAATGTGCTGGTACAGCGCCGGATCGGGTTGGGCGAAGCGGAATAGTCCGCCGGCAGCGCTGAAGCCGTCAATGCTTTCATCATGTATCGTAGCGTTGTTGCTGTTACGCCAGCGCAGCCCGAAGAAATTTACCACGGAACCGGATGTGGAAAGAATATCCCCTTCATTGACCATATCCCCGAAGATGCTGATGGTGTCTTTGCCGAAGATACCTACCCGCGCATCGGAATGCAGCCACGTGGCTGCCTGCCCCGCCATGGTGGCGGGAAATAGTAAGAGAAGCGATATGAATAACAGGTTCCGGATAAGCATTTTTTTAGGCCGGCTAATAGCCGATGACCGTGAGAAAGACTTTATGTGTTTTATCAGTGTCTTGTGCCATACCGTTTAGGATCGTCAATCCGGCATTGCCGCGGATGATGACCATATTGACGGCAGTCACCGTGTAGCTGGTCACGACAGGAATGGGCGCATCCGAAACGCCGCTGCCGGTACCACCCAGGCCGGTAGCCTGAATGCTCAGGATATTGGTGAAACCGGCATTGGAGATATTGGCCGTAACGGAACCTCCGCCTGCGTTGTACAGCGTGTCTGCCCATATCTTGATGGTATTGGTCAGCGGAGAGGAACCGCTTTTGTTATAAAACAAGGGAGCGGTGGCCGTGCGTACCACGTTGCCGGAAGCATCCACGCCGATACCGGCGGCACTGGCGGTAACGGGTGAAGCACTGGTAAGGTTTTGCAGCAGTACCCCTGACGTATTGGCCACGCCGCTTGTTACGTGCAGGGTGGCGGAAGGCGAGGATGTGCCTATGCCAACATTGCCGGTAGACGAGATGGCCACGCGTTTGGTATTGTTGGTCCGGAATACCAGGCCGGTGGCGTCGGTAGTGCCGATGAACCTGGTGAGCGTATCGGTGCCGGCATTGCCGGTCAGTTTCCAGTTACTACCGGTGACGGCTATACTATCAGCCAGCTGTGACCAGCCTCCGTTGCGCCGTACCATCACGCTGCTGGCGGGGATATAGTAGATCAGCATGCCATTGGGGGAAGAGGAGAGCGGTGCCACGGTAGTGTCCTGTATGCGGGGAAGCAACAGGCCCTGCGACTTCGCTCTGATTTCCAGCAATGCTGATTTGGTGGTGGCCGAGACGGTATCACTGAGCAGCAGCTGTTGCGCCTGCAGACTTTGCCACAGCAGCAACAGCGCGCAGGTGAGCGCGCAGCCATGCAATATGTATTTCAGCATAATAACAGTTTAGCACCAGTAATGTATCGTTGTCTATTTCTTAATGACCCACCAGTTGGTGCCGTCTGTCTGAATGGTTACATACGTGTAATTGTTGTAGATGGTATAACTGCTGCCGCCTTCAATTTGTCCGCCGGTGGGCTGGATCACTACGCTGTTGTCGATGCTGCCGCCGGTTTTTTTGATGGTGTATACGCGGCCAACGATATTGGTGCCCGGTGGCAGCGTGATGGTCACGGAGCCGGTAGAAGCGTTGACCAGTACGGTGTTATCTGTTTCGGTGAGACTGCCGGAGCTGTTGACGGACCGGATATTCATAGACATTGATCCGCTTACCTGCAGGGTGGAATTGGCGCTGACCGCGCCGCCAATATTGGCGCCTTTGCCCACGGCGAGGGAATCGCGCAGGGTTTTGTTGCCGGCAAAAGTCTGCGTGGAATCGTTGACCACCCCGCGCGCAGTGGTACTGGCATCGGGTACGTTGATGGTGAGGCGGTTGGTGGCCGATGTGCTGTCTATATTGACATCAGTACCATTTTTACCTGTGAGAAAAGAGATGGCAGGTCCGGTTTGACCATTGATCTGCCGTATGCCGACCGAGAAAGCGGTGGAGTCTACCAGCCTGTTTTCAATAGCGCCGGTGGTGGGATTGCGGAAAAGCACGCTGGTAGTGGCGGTGCTTACATTGGGTGGTGCTGTGGCCAGTGTGACGTTACCGGTAATGTTAGCGCCACCGCCGGTGATACGCAGGCCGTTGCCTACTGTTGCCGCGCCGGTTACGCCGAGGCTGCCGGCCATACTGGTGCTGTCGCGGAATGTTTTCACGCCCGCGAAGGTTTGGCTGGTAACGGACACGCCGCCCGGATTAGTAGCGTCCGCGGCCACCATTTGCAGGGTGCCTGTGGCGGGGTCCAGCGCCAGGCCGTTGGCGTTGGTGGGCGTATTGACAAAAGCGCCGATGGTGATCGCCTGTTGTTTGCTGCTGAAACTGGCCCAGTCGGCATAGGTGAGCAGACCGGTTTTCTGCGTAGTGCCGTTCACGATGGGAACGTTCATGGTAATGGTACTATCGGCGGCGGTAGTGGTAACGCCGTAGGCTGCGTTGGCGGTGTCCGCCTTGATGGTAAATCCCTGTCTGGCTACGCCGTTGAGCGTACGGATCGCGTCATTAAACGCGGCGGCGGAGAGGTTGCGCTGATTAACGGTGCCGGTGGCCGGGTCGATGACAAGGACGCTGATCAGCGAGGTGCTGGTGGGCACCTGTTTAAGGGCAACGTTCTGGTTAGCGGCAATGCTGATGGCTTCCGTGCCGTTTGTCCTTACAGACAAGGGCTGATTATCGGAGGTACCGATATAGTTGGCAGTGGTCGTGCCTGCGTTGCCTTTGAGTTGCCAGCTGCTGCCTGAAACGGCGAGGCTGTCGGCCAGTTTGGCCCAGTATCCGCCGCGGCGTACCATCAGGCTTTGGGTGCCGGTGAAGTAGATGATCATCCCGTCGGGGGCGGTAGTGAGCGGCGCCAGGGTGGTGTCCGGGATCCTGGGGAGGAGCAAACCCTGACGAAGGCTTTCCAGTTCCAGGATGGAAGCCTTGTTGATAGTGGCCGGATTATCGCCGATTTTGAGCTGTGCCCGTACGGCCGTGGACGCTAATAGTAATAGGAATAGCGCTGCCAGGCGAAGAGTTGTGTAATGATTTTTCATGCACAAGAAAATTTAGGGTTGAGTGGATAATGGAAACAATGCGGTATAGGGCCCTGATTGGGGGCTGTGCAGTGGGGGATGCGGAGAGATATGCAGTAACTAATTCAATATAAATATACGCTTTCCCGTTAGGTTACCATCAAAAAAATATCCCGGCCGGAGCCGGGATATTTACAACAGACAGGGCCGTTTGCTGTTGTCTTATCATTGTAGAATTTGCCGCTTAGTGTTCTTCCTTGTTGTAGGGTACCACGAGTACGGGTATACGGGCGTGACGGATAATGTATTCCGCCGTGCTGCCTACCAGCATGTGGTTGAGGCCGGTGCGTCCGTGGGTGCCAACCACCAGGATGGCATGTTCCCCGTTGTGGGCCTCGTCAAGTGTTTCGTTTTTTGGATTGCCGGTCGTTACACGGATGTTGATATTGGCAGCCGGGTATTTGTTTTTGTAAGTCTGAAGAATGTCTTCTGCTTCTTTAATCCTGCCTGGTATGTCATCGGTAAATACGGGACCAGCTTCCGGCAGGCCGAGGCCTATGCCGATTTCGATCACGGTGAACAACGTAACGGAAGCCTGCATTTTTTCAGCCAGCTCAACGCCTGTGTTGATCACCTGTTCGGAGAATGGACTCAGGTCGACTGCGATCATGATTTCTGCCATATGCGGTGTATTTATTTGTGAATAATTATTCATTTATTATAACTGTCAGGCTTTGATGGCGTCCCAACAGAGATCGAACGTAATACTTGTCCGGGTTTTTGTAAGGGCCGTACCACTGTAGTGCGTTTGTTTCACCAGTTCGTTCATGGAGCCGATGATAAAGGTGATCAGCAGGTTCTGGTCCACATTTTTGATCAGTTGTTCCGTTTGCCCTCTTGCTATCAGCGCATAAAACGGTTCCGCCAGCTGTCTGGCCTTTTCCCGTGTGGCTGCAGTGATGTAGGGAGAGTGGTAACACTGTTCCAGGAAAATAAACTCTTCAAAGTTCTGCAGCCGGTAGCGGAGTATGTTCATCCAGATATGCCGGAAACCAGGCTTGAACGGCTGCTGCGCATCATATCCCCTGAAGGACACCGCAATGGAGTTTTCCCGGCAGGCGGCAAATAATGCGTTGATCAGCGCATCTTTGTTATCGAAATATACGTACAGGGTGCCGGTGGCGATGCCTGCTTCTTTGGAAATATCTCCCATGGTCATGCCTGCCAGTCCCTTTTTAGCCACCAGCTTCAGCACGGCCCTGAGAATACGCGCATACTTCTTATCGTCTTTCAGTTTCACCTTACAAATATAAGTGAATATTTATTCACTAAAAAGCTGTTTTAAGTGTTTTCAAAGACTCATTGAAACGTGTTTACAGGTACCTGTGAGAAAAACGGAAATGACGTTATAGCAGCAAAAAGAGGGGCAAACCGGGGAAATCAGGGTAACGGGCAGTAAAGAGGAAAAAATAACCGTTAAGCAACCCATCACGATCAACCCCCGTAGTTTATACCACAGGGGTACTGTAGTCTGTTGATTAAATCACGCTTTGGAAAAACGTTGGTTTAACCAGCATATTAAAATTAGTCAACCATTGATTAGAAAAATCCAACTGGCCTGGACAAGCCGATTGGGGTTTAGCTGAGATATTTGTTAGATGTATGCATTTCATTTGTTACTATTTTTCATAACGCAGTGTTAGTACCGTAATATTACTGGCAATCCCCACTGATTTAGTTAATAGAATCTAAACGTCTCCGGATTAACAAATGGAAACGCTGTTGAGATCGACTGAAACCCTTTGTGGATAAGGATTGATAGGATTTAGATATTTATCCACACTTATTAACAGGTATCCACACACGATATCCACATAGATGTTGATAACTGATAAAAACCTTGTCTGTCGTGATGATGGTATTGCTGGTTGACTATCTGCAGACGGCAAATTGCCGGTTTATCCACAGATGTTATCCACATACCCTGTAGCGTCGTCTGGAAATGTGGCCTGGCAGGTATTTGTTTTTTCAATTGCCGGAAGGAAGACCGTGAAACACCCTGCTGACAAGCGGTAGCCGCCATCTCAATGCCATAATGACGCTGAAAAGGTGGCTGCGGAATGCTGACAGCCTTCCATACTGTGGCGAATACCCGGAATGCATGCACTGACGGGGAGTCGCGGTCAGCCGCCGGCCGCTCTTCCAGGAAAGCCTTGCCTGAAGCCGGTTGACACCCGGGACACGGTCACGCACCTACGGACTGGCTACGATCCGGCCCTGCATGATAGCCGGGTGACCTATTGTCCGTTACCGGTGAAAAGCTCTTCCCATGACTTTACCATAAGTCAACCTGATTCCCTGAATACTGCAATACTATTGCGTTGGAGCATCCCAAAAACATTACTGCGGAGCACACCTGATATGCTCTGCGGTAATGATGCAGTATGATTTGCTCAAAAAACACTGCTGTGGAGAATAACCATATGTTCCCTTATTATTACAGGAAAACAACTGCGATAATGATGCGGGAAGGCCGGAGCGAATATTGTTGACCTACAATCATCGACAGTTGAAAATGAAACTTAAAGCCCTTATTTTTAAACAGAACGTCAGGAAGAAAAACGCAATTCACCGGCCGCGGGTTGTAAAGTCCTGAAGGGCCTGACTGCGACCATATGGCAGATGTCAGCCGGCAACTGTTTACATCAACGGTGATCAAAGCCCCGGGAGCGCTACGCCGGGCGAGGTAAATTAATCCTGCAATAACACTTAAAACAGCGTTACACAATGACCAGGGAAGAATTAGTTGAATTGGTGAAAAAGATATCCGTCGCAGCGGGCACCGAAGAAGAGATCGGCAATATGCTTGATTTGCTGGAGAAGCATGTGCCCGATCCCAACGTATGCGACTATATTTACTGGGAAGACCTTACGCCGGAAGAAGTGGTGAATAAAGCACTGAAATACAAACCTATCCGGCTTTAACAACCACCGGACGGCAAATGGGAATAGTATCAGCTGCTGCAATGATATCTCAGTAAAACCGCAAAAAAATACCCTTGCTGTGACAATGCAGCAAGGGCTTTAAAAACATTCACATGTCATCTGCAGAAAGATAGAGCTACTGACAGATGTTGATAATCAAAATTGAAGCCTAGTAATATGTTGAATAAGATGAATACTAACCGTTGAAAAAGTTATCATGCAGGATGCAAGTGTTAACTTCTGTTATCGAAGATAGAAATTACATTTTGTAAAATTGGTTAACCATTCGTTAACGTAAGCGTATAGCCTTGAATGCTATCCTTTTCTTATATCATTTTCCCTTTCCCTGATATCATTTTCCAGCCGCTTGCACATGCCAGTGCTTATGTATATTTTTTGACCGGTGCTATAAAAATCCAGCGTTATGAAGCGACTTGTACTGTTGTTATGGACGGTATGTTGGTATCCTGCCCTTTTTGCCCAGGATATGCCAGATATGTGGACGAAATCCGGCGGTAACAACCCTGCCCATCCGGGCCTGAAATGGTTCACCGGAGCCAAATTCGGCCTTTTTATCCACTGGGGGCTGTATTCTAAACTAGGCGGCCGCTGGAAAGACAGCAGTTACTACGGCAGCGGTGAATGGATCATGAATCGCGCAAAAGCACCGGCAAAAGAATATGCTGCCGTCGCTAAAACCTTCAACCCTCAAGGATTTAACGCAGAGGAATGGGCCAACATCGCCAGTGAAGCGGGCGTAAAATACATGGTCATCACCGCCAAACATCACGAGGGATTCAGTATGTACGATTCCAAAGTGACCGACTTCGATATCGTAGATGCGTCGCCGTATGGCAAAGATCCCATGAAAGCGCTCTCCAAAGCCTGTCGCGATAAAGGCATCCGGTTCGGCTTCTATTACTCCCAGTTCCTCGACTGGCACGAACCGAACGGTGGCGGCAACAGCTGGGACTTTAAAACCAAAGACAAGGACTACCAGCAGTATTATCGCACCAAATCCATCCCGCAACTGAGAGAACTGCTCACCAACTACGGCCAGCTGGGACTGGTGTGGTTTGACATGCCGGGAGGGCTCACCCCGGAGCAGACCAAACAGATGATTGACAGCCTGCGCCTGCTGCAGCCCAATTGCCTGTTCAGCAGCAGGGTAGGCCATGGCCTCGGTGATTACCGCGATTTTGGGGATTCTGAAGTGCCTCCGGTGCCTATCACCGGCGCATGGGAATCTATCTATACCCACAACGATTCCTGGGGATACATTCAACATGACCTCAACTTTAAATCTCCCAAAGAAATTATACAACTGCTTTCCAATGTAGCCTCCAAAGGAGGTAACCTGATGCTCAACGTAGGACCGGACGGCGATGGCAAATGGCCGCAGTACTCCATCGACTATCTGAAAGCTACCGGCAGATGGTTAAAACAATATGGTGAAAGTATCTATGGTACTACCTATGGACTTATCCCTGCGCAGCCCTGGGGCGTTACGACCAGCAAACCCGGCAAACTGTTCCTCCATGTATGGGAAATGCCGGCCGATCGCCAGCTGCGGGTGCCCGGCGTGGACGCAAAGGTGAAGTCCGTTAAAATACTGGGCACTAGTACAACACTCAACTTCCGGCAACAACCAGGGGAAACCACTGTGCAACTGCCTGTAACGCTGCCGGATACACGTAATACCGTATTGGTGATGGAATACGGCGGCAATCAGTCAGACCGCTCCCAACTGCGCACACAAACCGTCAGCAGCCAATACCCACAGGCCGAAATACCCACTGTATGGGCTATCTATAACGGCGCTGCCAAAAACAAACTGTTTACATGGTCACACTATTTCGGCGACTGGAAACATGACAACCTCGCCTATGATATGACCACACCGGAAGATGCACTTGTGTTTCCGCTAGACATACAGGACGCGGGAGATTACAGGATCGTCCTGGAATATGCCTGCGAACAGGCCAGCGCTTCACAGCAGGGCGTAGTAACGCTCAATGGCCAGCAGCTGCCTTTCCTGACACTGTTTACCGGTCAGTTCGACAGCCATAAGCCTATGATGTTTATCCGGCACGCCATCGGTATCCTGCACGTGGACAAGCCGGGGATCAACAACCTGACCGTAAAACCAGTGTCAGGCAATCAAAAGGAATTGTTCCGGTTGCGCAAGGTCATCCTTCAACCGGTGAAATAAGGACTGCTAAATTTATAGTGACCAATGAAAAAAACGATGCCCCTGCTATTGACAGCAGGCTTGTACGCCACGCTGGCAACGGCACAGACAAAGATGCCGGCCCGCGACTGGCTGGTGGACCCGAAAGGGTATACCGCTACCGCCACGGAAAAGGGAAAAGAAATAGTGCTCAGTAATGGTTTGCTGAGCCGCAGTTTTCGTACTGCCCCCAACGTTATTTGTACCGATTTCCGCAACCTGGTGAGCGGAGAACAGCTGCTGCGTGCCGTAAAACCTGAAGCCCGCCTTTTTATCAATGGTCGCGCATACCAGGTAGGAGGCGCTGCCGGTCAACGCCAGCAGGCCTATCTGTTGCCCGGATGGCTCGGCAACCTGCAGGCCGGTGACCATGATTTTGTATATGCCGGCCATCAGATTACTGACCTGCAACCTGTGCTTGACTGGAAAGCCAACCGCTGGTGTTCCAATCCCCGTCAGGCTACCGGCAAAGCCGTGATCTTTACCTACAAAGCACAGGCGCCGGAGCTACAGGGCGTTGCTGTAAAAGTGCATTACGAAGTTTTTGATGGTATCCCGCTGCTGGCCAAGTGGCTGGAGGTGACTAACGGTAGCGGGCAAACGTTGAAGCTGGACCAGGTTGTCAATGAAATACTGGCCACGCCGGAAGAAGAGTCAACAGTTGTAGGAAGCCCGGACAAGATAAAGACGCCGCATGGCATTTACGTGGAAAGCAACTATACGTTCAATAACTCCATGACCGCTTCGCTCAGCGATCAGACCACACACTGGAAAACGGACAGCACCTATACCTCACAGGTGAACTACGATTTACAGACACCCTGTTTGCTGGAAGTACATCCCAAAGTGGCGGTAGGTATTACAATGGCCGCAGGGGAACATTTTGAATCCATCCGTACGTACGAACTGCTGCTCGACAGTTATGACAGGGAACGTAACGGGCTGGCCAAACGCCGCATGTACCGGATAGTGGCGCCGTGGACCACAGAAAATCCCATATTCATGCATTTGGTCAGTACTGACCCGGTGAAGGTGAAGAATATCATCGATCAATGTGCGGCTACCGGCTACGAAGGTGTGATCCTCAGCTTCGGCAGCGGCCTCAATATGGAAGACACCAGCGCAGCCAATATCGCCAAATATAAAGCCCTGGCTGATTATGCCCATAGTAAAAAAGTGATGCTGGGCGGTTACTCCCTGTTTTCGAGCAGGCGTATCAGTGATGAAGACGATGTGATCAATCCTGCTACCGGCAAACCCGGTGGCGCTTTCTTCGGCAACGCCCCTTGCCTGGGCAGTAAATGGGGCCTGGGCTACCTGGATAAACTGAAACATTTCATTACCGCCACCGGCTTCGACATTTTCGAAAATGACGGGCCTTACCCCGGTGATGTCTGTGCTTCTGCCACGCATCCGGGGCATAGTGGCAAAGACGATTCCCAGTGGAAACAAATGCAGCTGCAAAAAGGGCTGTACCATTTCCTGAATGCCAAAGGCGTGTACATCAATGCGCCTGACTGGTACTTTATGGACGGCACCAATAAAATCGGTTTGGGCTACCGCGAAGTGAATTTCTCACTGCCAAGGGAAGAACAACTGATCCTCAACCGGCAGAATATTTTCGATGGTACCTGGGAAAAAACACCTTCCATGAGCTGGGGCTTTGTGCCGCTGAGCGAATACCATGGCGGTGGCGCTGATGCTACGCTGGAGCCGTTGAAAGACCATCTCGGCACTTATGAGCAACTAATGATGCAATACTATGGCGCCGGCATACAGGCATGTTACCGCGGACCGCGGTTGTATGATACCGATGCCACACGTCAACTGGTGCAGCAGGTGATAGGCTGGTACAAAAAATACCGGGATATCCTTAATACCGACGTGATACACCTGCGCCGTGCCGATGGCCGTGACTGGGATGGTATTATGCATGTCAGTTCCGTCTTGCCACAGAAAGCCATGGTGATGCTCTATAATCCCACCACCGCGCCGGTTACCCGGGAAGTGGCGCTGCCGCTGTATTATACCGGGCTTACACAAACAGTGAAAATAAGAGAGAAAGAAGGTGCTTTAAAAACGTATAGCCTTGACCGTCAGTATACCGCACATGTGAAAGTGACTATCCCGGCGTCCGGGTATACCTGGCTGGTAGCAGAGTAAACATCAATCATGAAATTTTTTAATTACAACTTATGAAGAAACTGACATTCGCCGTTATTACGCTGCTGTGTTGTCTGCAGGTACAGGTGCAGGCGCAACAGAAGAAACTTTTCAACGAAACGCCGGAGCAAACAGAAAAGCGCCTGTCCTGGTGGTTGCACGATCGCTTCGGCATGTTTATACACTGGGGCCTGTATTCCCTGCCAGCCCGCCATGAGTGGATTAAAAACTATGAGCGCATCACAGACAGCGCTTATCAGAAGTATTTCGACAACTTCGATCCTGACCTGTATAATCCGCGTGAGTGGGCCCGCATGGCCAAAGCCGCCGGTATGAAGTATGCCGTGATCACGACCAAGCACCATGAAGGTTTCTGTCTCTTTGATTCCAAATACACCGATTATAAAGCGACAAAGACAGCTGCCAAAAAGGACCTGATCAGGGAATGGGTGGACGCTTTCAGGGCAGAAGGACTGAAGGTCGGGTTTTATTATTCGCTGATTGACTGGCATCATCCGGACTTTACCATCGACAGGGTGCATCCGCAGCGTGTCAATGATCCGAAGGAATACGAAAGGCTCAATAAAGGCCGTGACATGGAAAAGTACCGTACCTATCTGTTTAACCAGGTACGGGAGCTGATGACCAACTACGGAAAGGTTGATATCCTGTGGACAGACTTCTCTTATCCGGGTGCGAATGGAAAGGACCATAACGACTGGAATTCGGTGGAGCTGATCAAAATGGTGCGTAAGCTGCAACCGGGCATTATTATCAATGACAGGCTGGACCTCGGTGAATATGATGATGGCGGCGATTTTGCGACGCCGGAGCAATACAAGGTGTCTGAGTGGCCTACCCGTAACGGCAAGCGGATACATTGGGAAACCTGTCAGACTTTCTCCGGCTCCTGGGGATATTACCGCGATGAGACTTCCTGGAAGGACAATAAACAGTTGCTGGTGTTGCTGATAGAATCTGTCAGCAAAGGCGGCAACCTGTTGCTCAATGTAGGACCTACTTCCCGCGGCCTGTTCGATGCCCGTGCGCAGGAGCGCCTGCAGGGCATGGGCGCCTGGATGAAGGTCAACGGACGTTCCATCTATGGTTGTACAGAGGCGCCTGCCGGTATTCAACGGCCGGATAATACCCTGCTTACCTATAATCCCGACACAAAAAGATTGTATGTGCACCTGCTCGATTATCCGTTACAACGCATAGAGCTGCCGGGACTGAAAGGCAAGGTAAAATATGCGCAGTTCCTGCATGACGGATCTGAACTGAAAATGAAAGAAACCGATAAAGGCGCATTGGCCATAGATGTGCCGGTACGTAAGCCGGACGTGGAAATTCCGGTAATCGAGCTGATGCTGGAGTAGTTCCGCATCTGTATGCAATGAGTATGAAAACGCAAAAGCGGAGGGTTATAATAAGCCTTCCGCTTTTTGCGTTTTTTCAGCTATCAGAAAAAAGACTTCTTTTTGTGAAAAAAGATATTATTTTTATCGTACCATTTCTTTTTGTTAAACATTCGAAATGAAGCTATTAATCAGGATTAAGCACATACCATGACACAACCGGTGCCTTAATCAGCTTCAGGATGCCGGAACACCGGACATCCCAATGTCATCAATACAGCAATGGTGCAACCATATCCGTATTATTCAGCCGGGTGCAACGGGTGATCAGGTGTATACCGTTAGTAACGGGAACGTATATACCGGGCACCGGAAGAACCACGGTGAAACACTAAAACCATTAAAACCATATTTTCCCGGATAAACCATAAATCGGCAGCCGGGGCCGATGAAGCAAGAAGTACTCAATACTGTAAGGTTGTCAGAGAAGTTCATCAACCAGTTACGGAACAGCAGCAATGGTAGAAGCATACAAGAAGCCCTATGTTTTCCCGGGTGTACATCAACCCATACCGGAAAACCAAATTTGAAAAAACAGATAAGGAAGTAGAAAAACGTGCAGAAATGGTTAAAATGTAATATATATGATTAAATATAATTTGTTAGAATTGCAAAAATAGCCGGCTTTCAAAAAGCTGATAACTAGTTGATTGTAATTCAGTTAATCCTTAATTTGTTGATTTAAACCACGTTAGTTGTTAGTTTTTACTCTAATATTGAACAAATTGTATATTAATATTTATTGAAAAACCATATACGTATCCGATTGACTGCTGATAGTAATTGTTTCAAATTTGTTTGGGGTATGGAAACCGTGTGAACTTTCCATTATGCAAAATATTCAGCCATACCAGCTTCCAGACTTACGGTTAAAAATGGAAGATTTTCATACGAAATATACATAACCCAAAAGGAATAATATGAAAAAAGTGGGGCCTATAAATGCTGGTCATTTAGGAGAAGGGGAGATTTATGAAGTGACGGCATTGCATAGCGAATCAACGAACATGTTACAACAATTAGCTAAAGATATCTGTAACCTTGTTTTTATGGATATAGAGATACCTGGATTGACTGCAATTGAGGCTGCCAGTATTGTAAAAGCTGCGTATCCCGACATAAACGTGATTTTGCTGACTTTAAATGAGAAAGGTAAATCCCTGACCGAAATGCCCGTCCGGGAGGAAGGGTTTGAGGCGGACCATATACCGCCCGTGTCTTTGACCGAGTTCATTTCTCAAGTCTACGAAACAGCGCTGCAATCTAATATGGTGGCAGTAAACAAGGTATTGGCGTTTTTCCGGAAAGAACGCGGAAGTACTCATGATCCTTATGGATTATCACCCCGTGAAAGAGAAATCCTGCGTTGCCTGGTCAATGGTGATACTTACAAGCAGATCGCCGAACACTGTCATATCAGTGTGGGAACGGTCCGCTCGCATATCATGAACATCTACCGTAAACTTGACGTGAATTCCCGTTCCAATGCCATCGTGAAAGCCATGAAAGAACGGCTGGTATGAACTTTTTCGGTTAAATGATGACCTGTGCCATGAAAGTGCAACCGGTGTAAGTACTGGCGCCTGTGCCTGAAGCCCTCAATGGAAACCGATGTTAATGCCAACCCTGGTATGCGGGCCAAATGCATATAACCCATACCGGTAACCTAATCCTTCTGAATGAAAGACATGTGTCAACAGCAATGTGACAAAACGGAGAGCCTGTAAGCGCTTACGCCGACAGGGGAGCTCTTGCATATACCTGCTGCACATGGGCATCATCGATGAAAGCAAAGGTGCTTTAAAAACAGGCGCCGTTCCACTATCGGCGGGCGGCGTGCGGGCTCCTGCCCGGGACTTGCCACAGAGGCAGTTGATTACGGTACCGATCCGCGCCCATCAAACGGATCAGCCATGATCATGCCCATCACGGTTTAAAAAAATACCGATAAAAGACAAAATAATAGTGAAAGTTATGCAACCGTTTGCATAACTTTCACTATTCTATTTCAGGCCTGCTGTAAAAACACGTTATGAGACAAAAACAGCTGCCGGGAAATAGCGTCAACAACCAGATTCAGGATCGCTTTGAGAACTCCGTAATACAATGAATTGCCATGGCAATGGCGGTAACGGCGTTTCTTTTGACCAACAATTTTTGACCAACAACGTATATGAAAAGAACAGGATTTTGGTGGATGTTATGGTGCCTGTTGTCAGGCGGTTACTTTTGTCAGGCACAACAATCAACCCGCCTTACCCGGCACTGGGAATATCTCCGGGGAGACCTCGGCGGCATCTGGGAAGCCGTAAGGCCCGTCGCAGACGGCAGCCCCGAATCAGTGCCCCTGTGGCAACCGGTAACCCTGCCACACTGCTTCAACGCTACAGACGCCGTAAGCCCGGAAGAAAACTACTACGAAGGCCCCGGTTGGTACCGCTCCCTGCTGGATATTAAAAATCCCTACGCCGACGGGCGTACGCTGCTGCATTTTGAAGGCGCAGGACAAAAAACAGCGGTATACGTATATACCACCAAAGTAGGCTCCCATACCGGCGGCTACGATGAATGGACTGTTGACATCACCGATGCGGTGAAGCAGTTCCTGCAATCGCCGGAAGCCAAACGCTTTAAAGGAAAGGTACCGGTGTCCATACGTTGCGACAACACCCGCGACCTCGAAATGATCCCTTCGGACATGTCAGACTTTAATGTATACGGCGGATTGTACCGGTACCTCAATATCGTATATACGCCGGCGTTATCATTCGAAACACTGCATATACAAGCCGTTACAGACGCCACCGGCAGCAACGGTACCCTCACCATCAGCGCGGCATTCCGTAATCCCGGCCACATCAGCCGCGGCACACTGGAACTGCGGATATCCGACCCGCAACATAAGGTGGTAAAAGAAATCCGTCAGGACATCGATATATCTTCCGGTGAACAACAACTGGCAGGCATCTCCCTGAAAAAGCCGGTGTTATGGTCACCCGACCAGCCCCGCCTGTATACGGTGGAAGCCCGCCTCACCTCCGCCGCCGGTACCGCCGAATGGAAAGACCATACCGGCTTCCGGCACTTTGAATTTGTGAAACAGGGGCCTTTCCTGCTCAACGGCAAACGGCTGCTGTTGCAAGGCACACACCGCCATGAAGACCACGCCGGCGTGGCCGCCGCCATGACGGAAGACATGATCCGGAAAGAAATGCTCCTCATTAAAAACATGGGCGCCAACTTCATCCGCCTGGGGCACTATCAGCAGTCCCGTATTGTATTGCAACTGTGCGACAGCCTCGGTATCCTTGTATGGGAAGAAATTCCCTGGTGCAGAGGCGGCCTCGGTGGTGATACATACAAGGAACAGGCACGCAGGATGCTGACCAACATGATCAGCCAGCACCGTAACCATCCTGCCGTCATCCTCTGGGGGCTGGGCAACGAAAACGACTGGCCCGGAGATTTCCCGGAATTCGATAAAGAGAAAATCCGCGCATTCATGTCGGAACTTAATACCATGGCGCATCAGCAGGACAGTACCCGCAAAACCACCATTCGCCGCTGTGATTTCTGTAAAGATATCGTGGACGTATACTCGCCCTCCATTTGGGCCGGCTGGTACCGCGGGCGCTATACGGAATACAAGTCCGAAAGCCTGAAAGAGATCGCCCGGGTGCCGCATTTCTTCCATGCTGAATGGGGCGCCGACAGTCATCAGGGACGCTTTGCGGAAGATCCGGAACAGTTCATCAAACAAATAGCTACCGGCAAAGGCGCTGATGAACGCACTGGTGATTTTGCGCTTACCGGCGGCAATGCAAGGGCCTCCAAAGATGGCGACTGGTCTGAGTCTTACGCGGTGAACCTGGTAGACTGGCACCTGAAGGAACAGGAAACCATGCCTCAGCTGACCGGCACGGCCTACTGGGTGTTTAAAGATTTTTCCACACCGTTGCGGCCGGAAAACCCGGTGCCTTATGTTAATCAGAAAGGCATTGTGGCCCGCGACCTCACGCCGAAAGAAATATACTACGTGTTCCAGTCGTACTGGACCAAAGCGCCTATGGCGCACATTTACGGTCACGGCTGGCCCGTACGCTGGGGCAGGGAAGGAGAAGCCAAAGAAATACGGGTGTATTCCAACTGCACGGAAGCAGAGCTGTTTGTAAACGGTAAAAGCGCCGGCATCAAAAAACGCAACAGCCAGGACTTTCCCGCAGCAGGCCTGCGTTGGCAGGTGCCATTGCAGACCGGCGCCAACCAGATAAAAGTGGTGGCCCGCCAGGGAAAAGAAAGCGTTACGGATGAACTCAGCTGGCAATACCAGACCGCCGCCTGGTCTAAACCTGTAAAACTGGTACTGGAAGAAGATAAATCCTTTACCGGCGATCATCTTCGTAAGGTGCGTGTAAAAGCTGTAGATGAAAAAGGTGTGCTTTGCCTCGACGCAGCCAACGAAATCACCTTCTCACTGGCAGGCGATGGCCAGCTGATCATCGATCAGGGCACTGCCAGCGGCTCCCGCAAAGTGCAGCTGGCTAACGGTCAGGGCTGTATTTTCCTGCGTACAGACAAGCCTGCCGGCACCGCTGTAATAGCCGTTGCTGCTAAAGACATGACCTCCGGCTTCACTACCATTACCTATTAACTGTACTCAAACACGATGTGCTCATGAAAAAAATTTTTACCGGGATAGGGCTGCTGATTTTTTCGTGGCAGGCCAATGCCGCCACCCCGGCCGATTCCCTGCTGAAGCTCTGGTACCGACAGCCTGCCCGGCAATGGGTAGAGGGGCTGCCCGTGGGCAATGGCCGCATTGGCGCAATGGTCTTCGGCGGTGTGCAAAAAGAGGAACTTCAGCTCAATGAAGGTTTTCTGTGGTCCGGCACGCCACGCAACGGCGACAACCCGCTTGCCAAAGAAACACTGCCACAGATGCGCCAGCTGCTCAACGAAGGCAAATACAAAGAAGCCGACAAGCTGGCCAAAAAAATGATGGGCACCTATAGCGCGCGTTACATTACACTGGGGAGCCTTTTTATTGAAGCCGACGTGCCGCAGAACGCTGAGAATTATTACCGCGAACTAGACCTCAACCGCAGCGTCAGCAAAGTTTCCTATACGGCCAACGGTGTGCATTACACCCGGGAAGTATTTTCGAGTTATCCCGCACAGTTGCTGGTTGTCCGTTATACCGCCAGTAAACCGGGCATGCTGCGTTTCCATACCAGCTTCGCTAACCCGATGCCACATACGAATAAGGCGCTCAACAACCACTACATTGTGATGAAAGGCCGTTGCCCGGAATATGTGGCCAGCCGCCCTTATGAAGCCAAACAAATTGTTTACGGCGATAAAGGCATCAACTATGAAGTACACATCGACGCCCACACCAACGGTGGAAAAGTAACAACCGATACTGCCGGTATTACCGTCAATGGTGCCACCGAAGCGATGTTGCTGGTGTCTGTCGGTACCAGCTACAAAAGCCCGGAAGACTGGGCCGGTGACCCCGCTGCCGCCGCGATGGCGCCACTGAAGAAGGCACAAAACGCTTCCTACACAACGTTGCTGAATACACACCTGGCAGATTACCAACGCTTGTTCAGTAAGGTTGCCCTCAACCTCGGCACGGATGGTGGAGAAAAACTGCCCACGGATGAACGGCTGAAAGCCTATACCGGCGCCGGCGGCAACCGCGACCCGCAACTGACCACGCTATTGTACCAATATGGCCGCTATCTCATGATCGCCGGTTCCCGTAAAGGCGGCCCTGCGCTTTCCCTGCAAGGCCTGTGGAACAAGGAAATGCAGCCACCATGGGGATCTAATTACACGATCAATATCAACACGGAGATGAACTACTGGCCTTCCGAAACCGCGAACCTGTCAGAATGCGGCCAGCCACTGTTTGACTTCATCCATAAAATGGCCAAACGCGGACGTGTAACCGCTGCCGTTAATTACGGTGCCTCCGGGTGGACCGCCCATCACAACACAGATATCTGGGCGATGACCAACCCGGTAGGTGGTTTCGATTTCAGCGACCCCAACGGAAATCCCAAATGGGCAATATGGCCTATGGGCGGGGCTTGGCTGAGCCGTCACCTGTGGGAACACTACCTGTTTACCGGCGACAAACAACAGCTGGCACAGATGTATCCCGACCTTAAAGGAGCTGCGGAATTTATGCTCGACTGGCTTATTAAAAACGAAAACGGTCAGTGGGTGACCAACCCTTCCACTACGCCTGAAAATAATTTCCTCATAGACGGCAAAAGGGAAGGTTCTGTCAGCATTGCTTCCACGATGGATTTGTCTATCATTCATGACCTGTTTACCAACACGATACGTGCCGCCACAGTGTTGGGTAAAGATGCTGACCTGATCGCCAGAATGAAAGACAGGATGAAAGATATGTATCCCTTCCACGCAGGGCAGTATGGCCAGCTGCAGGAATGGTATAAAGACTGGGACGACCCGAAAGACAGCCACCGGCACGTCTCTCATGTGTATGGTCTCTTTCCGGGCAACTTCATCAACCCGCGCCGGGACGCAACGCTCGCCGCAGCGGCCAAACGCAGCCTGCTGCTGCGCGGTGATGGTGGCACCGGATGGTCCAAGTCCTGGAAGATCAACTGGTGGGCGCGCCTCGAAGATGGCAACCACGCCTATACGATGCTGAATAAACAACTGTTTCTCGCCGGCGGGCAGGAAGTGAGCGTAGCCGACAACAGCGGCGGCTCTTATCCCAACCTGTTCGATGCCCATCCGCCTTTTCAGATAGACGGTAACTTCGGCGTTACTTCCGGCATCACTGAAATGCTGGTACAGAGCCATGACGGCGTCGTTCACCTGCTGCCCGCCCTGCCCGACGTGTGGCCTGCCGGCAGCGTAAAGGGGTTAAAGGCACGCGGTGGTTTTGAAGTCGATATGGAATGGAAAAACGGTCAGCTCACCCATGCGGTGGTACGTTCATCACTGGGCGGTAACCTGCGCATACGCACGTCCAGCCCGGTGAAAATCAATGGCGCCGCGCTGCAGCAAGCCTCCGGTATCAACAACAATCCTTTTTATCCCCTGCCCATACCAGTAAAGACAGAAGTGAAAGATGCCTCCAAACTGGCGGAGCTGTCACTTAAAAAAGCATATGAGTATGATGTGCCTACCGTGGCCGGTAAAACCTACGACATACAATGACTTTTAGAAAAACAATATTAAGTATAGCCGTTGGCGTTATATCCACTGCTGCTGTTGCCCAGGTAAAGGGTGATGACGACGGCATCCTTGCACAGCGGGCTGCCAGCCGGGATAAAGCGGCCATCGATACCGCTGTCAACGGCTGGTGGACCGCCTCCATGAAAAACCACGACCAGCGCATCGCCTGGTGGCGCGAAGCGCGCTTCGGCTGCTTTATCCACTGGGGCGTATATTCCGTGCCAGGTGGCGAATGGAACGGTAAAAAAGTGGAAGGTTATGCCGAACACCTGATGCGCAAGGAGAAAATCAGCCGGCAGGAGTACGCGCAAAAACTGATACAGCACTTTAACCCGGTACACTTTGATGCCGATGCCTGGGTGAAAATGATCCGTGACGCAGGCATGCGTTACCTCATCATTACCGCCAAACATCACGATGGCGTGGCCATGTATCCCACCGCCATCGGTGATTACAGTATCGGCCAGTCGCCTTTTAAACAGGACCCCATGGCTGCCCTTTCTGCCGCCTGTAAGAAATATGGCATCCGTTTCGGGTTCTATTATTCCCATGCGTTTGACTGGGAACATCCGGACGCTCCCGGCAACGACTGGGATTATAATAATCCCGGCGGAGATAAAAACCTGCATGGCGGCGGCAACTGGTACGACGCACATCCGGAACTACTGCCCAAAGCGGTAAGGTATGTCAACGAAAAATCCATTCCGCAGATTCAGGAACTGCTGCGCAAATACCACCCGGACATCCTTTGGTTTGATACACCGCACAAGCTGCCGCTGAGTGAAAATATCCGTATCCTGGAAGCTATCCGCGCGGTGGATAAAAACGTGGTGGTGAACGGAAGACTGGCGCGTACCGGCAATATTTCCTTCGGTGACTATAAAAACACTTCCGACAGGCCGGCAGAGTTTTACCCTGTCACCGGCGACTGGGAGGCTATCCCCACTACCAACGAATCGTATGGGTATTCCCGTTATGACAGCAGTCACAAGCCGGTAAGCTTCTTTATCCGCCTGATGGCCAAAGCGGCAGCCAAAGGAGGCAACCTGCTGATGAATATCGGGCCGGAAGGCGACGGTACCATCGACCCGCGGGACACCGTTATTCTCCATGGCATTGGCGCCTGGATGCAACAGAACGGAGAGAGTATCTATGGCACTACTGCCACACCATTACCTGCGCAGCCCTGGGGAGAAAGTACCCGAAAAGGCAATAAGCTGTACCTGCATGTATTTCAATGGGGAAATCCCTTGTATGTGGGCGGACTGTATGGCAAAGTGGAAAACGCTTACCTGCTGGCCAGCAAACAACCTGTTAAAGTAACCCGCGTAAATCCGAAAGACCTGAGCATCGTGTTGCCGGAAACGGCACCGGACAGTATTAACAGCGTGATCGTCCTCGAGATGAAGGATATGAAAGGCGACAGTGTACGTGTACTCGATACCCGCCGTCTGACAAACGTGCTGCGGGCGTTCGATGCCACACAACACGGCAAAGACTTCTCCTTTGGTGACGGTAAAAAGGTCGCGTACTATGTACAAGGTTGGAAAAACATGGACCAGTACCTTAGCTGGAAAATACGGACTACCCGCGACGCAATATTTAGCATTGGCATCAAATACGCTACAGACCAGCCTCCCGGCAATGCTTACGAAATCCGCATCGGTAAAAATGTGATCAACGCTGAAGTGAAATCTGCCAGGAAAACGGAGATCGTAACACAGCCCCTGCAAGACATCAGGCTGCCCGCCGGGGAATATGAGATCACTATCAAGCCTAACCGGATCAGCGGGCAGGAGTTAATGAAATTATTCGAAATCACTATGCAACCAAAATGATGATCGTTATGAAAAAACAATCCCTGATATTGACGGGCTGTTTGCTGCTGGGCCAGTTACTGACCAGGGCAGGCGAAACAGACCAGTTTATAAAATCGCTGAAAGCCAGTGCTGCCACCGTTTATCAATCAGGCGGCGCAGTAGCGCCGGCTACGGTAAAGGTAGTACGTAACTGGTCCGGCGAACTGTGTGATGTACGTGTAGTCAACACCGGTAGCCAGCCAATACGGCTGAAAGAAGTGGTGCTGGGTGCTGTGGGGAAAGTGCTGGCTCCCTCTACACCCTTTTATGCAGAAGGTTTCCAGATGCTGACACAATCGGCTGGCACACTGGCGGCCCCCAGGGCCCTGGGTAACTATACCGATGAAGGCCACTATAAGATACCCAAGCCTGATGGCTACCTGGCGGTATACAACCTGTTGCGCCTGTATCCCGCAAAGGACGCACAGCTGCTGCTGGGATATACTTCCAGCAACCGTTTTGTAGGCAAGTTCTATCTGTCTGCCGATACCATCAAAGCGGTGGTGGACCTGGAAGACCTGGAACTGGCACCGGGCAGGGAGTTTAAGCTGGAAGAGCTGATGGTGCTCAGCGGTAAAGACGGCAATAACCTGCTGGACCGCTTCGCCAACCGTATCCATCATTTTCATCCGCGGCTGGAATTTAAAGCGCCGCCTACCGGCTGGTGCTCATGGTATTGTTTCGGTCCTAAAGTAACCGCACAAAATATTTACGATAATCTCGATTACATCAAAACCAATATCCCGGCGCTGAAATACATCCAGCTGGACGATGGTTATCAGCCGCATATGGGAGACTGGCTGGAAGTGGGCAACTCTTTCGGCGGCAATGTGCAGCAGGTGTTGCATACCATCCGTGATAAAGGATTTGAGCCGGCCATATGGGTGGCACCTTTTATCTGCGACAGCTATTCCACTATCTTCAAACAACATCCGGACTGGCTGGTGAAAGACAAGAGCGGTAAACCGCTACGCAGTGACCTGGTGACTTTCGGCGGTTGGCGCCTGAAACCGTGGTATGTGCTGGATGGCACACATCCCGAAGTACAGCGGCATTTTGAGCAGTTGTTCCGCACTATGCGCAATGATTGGGGCGTGACTTATTTCAAGCTCGACGCCAATTTCTGGGGCGCTATCCATGGTGGTGTTTATTACGACAAGCAGGCCACGAGGGTAGAGGCTTACCGCCGTGGTATGGAAGCGGTGCTCAAAGGCACGCGCGATGCGTTTATCCTTGGCTGTAACCATCCGCTGTGGCCTTCGCTGGGCTTGGTACACGGTTCCCGCAGCAATATGGACATCAAACGTACCTGGACGGTGTTTGAAAAATCCGGCCGTGAAAACCTGTACCGTTCCTGGCAAAATGGCCGCCTGTGGTGGAACGATCCCGACTGCCTGGTGCTGACCGGTAACATGCCTGACAATGAATTTAATTTCCATGCTGCGCTGATATATGCTACCGGCGGCATGTTGCTCAGCGGTGATGATCTTACGAAAATAACGCCGGAGCGGTTGAACATGTTGCGTAAAGCGGTGCCGCCCACCGCCAGGGCTGCGGCTTTCAGCAATACGGATTTTGAAGTGGGGGAAGTGAACACTACTACAGGAAAAAATATTATCTTCCTCAACTGGCAAACATCTCCCAAAAAACTAACGGTAAAACTGGACAAGCCCTGTGAGGTGCTGGATTACTGGACAGGGAAGAGTTACGGCCGGCATACCGGCAGCTTTACCATGGAAGTGGGCGGGCACGACGGAAAAGTATTCACCATAAAGCGCTGATAACCTCAGCGGTACGGGCAGCAAAGAAGCAAAAATGCCTTCTTTGCTGCTTTTTCATGAAACAAATGTTTTATAGCATGCGGTACATCTTACTCTTCTTGTTGTTGTTTGCGGGGCAAACACAGGCGCAGTCTCCCTTTCTGAAGAAAGTGCTGCAAGACACCAGACCGGCTATTACAGAGCGGGCGGCCTGGGCCATGCAACAAACACCGCTGACCATTACAGCGTTTAGCTGTGACCGTAGTGCGGGCGGCAAACATGACTTTTATTCGGAAGGCGATTACTGGTGGCCCAATCCCGCGCATGCTGACAGCCCGTATGTGCAGCGTGACGGGCAGAGCAACCCCGATAATTTTGTGGAGCACCGGCAGGTGATGATCCGCTTCAGCCGCATTATGGGCGCGCTGGCAGCGGGTTACGTGGCCACTAAAGACAAGACCTACCTACAGCATGCGTTGGTGCATGCCCGTGCCTGGTTTGAGGAGGAAGCTACCCGGATGAACCCTAGCCTGCTTTATGCGCAGGCTATCAAAGGCAGGGCTACCGGCAGAGGGATCGGTATCATCGATACTATTCATCTGCTGGAAGTGGTGCAGGCGTTGCACATTATGGAAAAGGCAGGTATGATACCGCCGTCAGACCTGGCGGCTTTTAAGAGCTGGTTTACGGCCTATCTCACCTGGATGACCACACATCCCTATGGTAAAGATGAGATGAACGCCAAAAACAACCATGGCACCTGCTGGGTGATGCAGGTAGCCGCTTTTGCGAAGTTCACCGGTAACAGGAAGTGGACCGACTTCTGCATTAACCGGTATAAGACCGTGCTGTTGCCCGCCCAGATGGCAGAAGACGGTAGTTTTCCACAGGAGCTGCGGCGTACTAAACCTTACGGCTACTCGCTGTTTAACCTCGATGCCATGAGCACTATCTGTCAGCTGCTGAGCGACAAAAAGAATGACCTGTGGCGGTATACAACAGAACAGCGTAATATGGCCAAAGGCATCGCTTTCCTGTATCCCTATGTAAAAGATAAAAGTACCTGGCCTTATCCCAAAGATGTGATGTATTGGAGCGAGTGGCCGGTAGCGCAGCCCTTCCTGCTGTTTGGCGCAGCCGCTTATAACAATACTGATTATTACCGCCTCTGGCTGATGTTAAACCATGACCCGGAGGTAGAAGAAGTGCTCCGGAACCTGCCTGTCCGTAACCCCGTGATTTATTTGTGATTTAGGATTTTTTTTAATATCTTTAGGTTCCTATGAAATAAAAACTTTAGAGGTATGAGTTGGATGAACGACTTGTATGTTATTTACCAGAAACTGGATGCCAACAGTTGTGAAGCGGTAAAAAATGACATTCTTAAAGCCCAGATGGATGGCTGCAGCAGGGGAGAAATTTACTTTCTTGTATTGCAGCAGTTGGTGCGCATAAAAAGGGAAAAAGCGCCTGTATATGAACTGATTAAAGAAGAGGTGGAAAGCTTTATCCATTACAGTAGTAATCCGTATAGGTTATCCGCCTAGTTCTTCTATCAGCTTCTGCACTTTGATATAATTGGGAGCCTGGGATGGTATTTTGAGTAGCCAGTCCAGACATTCCTGCTTGTGTCCTTCCTTAAGATAGCTCAGTCCCATATAAAAAGCGGCTTCATATTTCAGATCGTTGCTTTGTTGGTATACCTGTACCAGATCTGCCCTGGCCGGCTCCAGCTGGTTCAGGTCAACTTTGCTTACGCCGCGGTAATAGCGGGCGTAGAGGTTATTGGGATGTTGTTGCAGTACTTTATCGAGGATGATGATGGCATCGCTGAAGTGGCCACGGTTGAATTTTTCGATGGCTTCGCGCGGTAGCCGGAGACTGTCGGTGTCTGGTGCCTGCATTTCAGTGGAAGCAAACTGGCGGTAGATATTTTTCCGCCAGGGGCTGATGTAAAGCATAATGGCCACGCCGGCGGCGAACAGGGCGATGAGTATAACAGTGTTGCGGATAGGCGTGGGCGTGCTTTCTTTCGGTGAAAACCAGGCGTTACGGCGGGAAAACAACTGATGCAGGATGGCTTCGCGGTCAGGGTCTTTACAGACGCGCTGTGCCAGCAGCCGGCGGAACAGGTCAAATCTTTTTACCTGCTGTTGCAGTGTAGTATCGGTTTTCAGCCGCGCTTCGAAGAGTTTATTTTCTGCTTCGGGCAGCTGGCCTGACAGGTAACGATCGGCTGTTGATAGGTCTTCTGCGGCCATGCTACCGGATTTCAGCCGGGCGTCGAGGTCTTTGAACAGGGAGAGGTAGCAGGCCTGCCTGGTGGCAGGTAAGTCCTGTACCGGTATTTTTGTGGCAACAGCAATGTCTTCCTGGAGGCAGTCGGTGAGCGACCAGCTCAGTAATTCCCGGCAGGAGTCGTTGAGCTGGAGATATAAGCTATAGGCGAGCCTTCTTTTTTCGCCTTCCTTCAGCACGTCTTCTATATCGATCATATCATCGCGGGTGAGGGCGGCATTTTCTTCCGCTTCCATACCGGCAATGCGTTGTCCCCGCTTCTCCAGTTCGCGCTCCCATATACGTTTGCAGAGCAGTTGCAGAAAGGGCTCAAAAGAGCTTACCTGCAACGGATGACGCCGTGCATAATAGTAGATGTCCATCAATGCTTCTTCAAAAATATGGGCTGCGTCTTTGACAGTGCCGCTTTTCTGCAGTATGAAACGTTTCTCTTTAGAGGCGAAACGCTGGTAGATATCATCAATTATTTCGGGGGTATGATGCAGCAAGCCCTCAATGTAGTCCTGGTCGTAGTGTATTTCAGGTGACATACCTATCGTTTTTGCCATTTCTGTCTGTATTAAAAATATTAAACCTTCCCGAGGTGGCCTAATTATTTATTGTGTGCGCCGGCTTTTGTATCTTGCCGGTTATACCGATTTTCCAGCCACAGGACAGTAACTTTTTGCACCTATGCCAGCTATTGATGAGCTGATTATACGTTTTATCCAATCTCCGCACGATCCTGCCTTACAGGAGGCCATCGCGGCTTTTGTTGCTGAAAGCCCCGAGCAGGCCCTTTACGTGGAAAACAAGCTGGCAGCATGGCTGACAGCTTCAGGCGCGCCTGTTGTTGCGACCACTGCGGTGAAAACAACAGCATCGCCGGCTTTCCTTTCTGTCAGAAAATGGGTGGCGGCTGCGGTCCTCATCGCGCTGGTGGCAGTACTGATGTTATGTTTCCGTCAGACAGCGCCCCGCAAAATGTTTGCTCATGTCAACAATACCGGCCGGCTGGATTCATTACGTCTTCCGGGTGGTTATATCATACTGAACAAAAACGCGGCCATTTCGTTCGACAGCAGTGACAAACAATCTGTTTATGCCGTAGTATCAAAAGGGGATGTCTTCTTTGATCTCAACGCCCATACTTCGTGTACGGTGCTGGTGCCCGGAGATTACCGGCTGGAAACGACTGCTGCGGCCTTTCATGTGCACGCGTCTGCCAAAGGCGCGAAAGTGTTCGTGACCCGCGGCGAAATCGGCATTTCGGGGAACAGGCCGGACACTATGATGCTCACTGCCAGCATGCAGGGAACGCTGGAACACCCGAAAGCGCCTGCCCGGAAAAAACTGGCCAGCCAGGCACCGCTGGCATGGAAAACAAGACAGCTCTCATTCCGCAATGTGCCGGCAGCCGAGATACTGGATGCCGTTTGCAGTTTTTATGATATCCGGATCACGGTACCCCCTTCTGCTGAAAGCCGTTGCGAGAAAAAACTCACCATCAACCTGAACAAAAAAACAGAAAAGGAAACCATTGCGTTGTTACAACAATGTTTGTCGGCGCATCTGGTAAAAGACACTGCGGCCACTTATTACCTGACGCTGAAATAAGGCAACAAATATCCGTTCGGCGCCGGAAGCCGGGCCGCTGAGGGGTGGGTTAAAAGCGTTTGGAATGCGTACAGTACAGAGGGTATGGCAGTGTTACAGGTTCAGCCCTGCATGCAGTCGCAGGAGTACCTGTTTTAAGGAGGCGATGTCTTCTTCTCCTACGATTTCAACGTAGCTTGTTTCAATTTCCTTGATAGACTCAGAGGCTTCTATCAGCAGCATTTTTCCCATATCGGTGAGGAAGATAAGGGCGGCGCGGTTGTCGGTGTCATGTTTGCGGGTGGCAATGTAGCCTTCTGCTTCCAGGTTTTTGACCACCTTGCTCATCGCTTGTTTGCTGATACGGGCTTTTTTAGCCAGTTCGTTGTTGATGGTGCCTGCATCGTCGATGTTGATCAGGACCACCATGTCGCCGGGGCGGAAGTTCTTGTAGCCCCGGTCCAGCAGCCTTTCTGTCAGTCGCTGGTCGAGGTCTTTTTTCACGAGGCTGAGCAGCCGGCCCAGGCTGGACTTTCTCCTGGCCAGGGATGCTTCGTACCTTTCTTCTGTTGTACTCATAAATACTGTGTAGGTTTGGTATGTTGAAACAACGAAGGGCTGACATGTGGTCAACCCTTCGATCAAATATGATTATGGTAAAGAACAGTGCTGTTTGTACACGTAATCAGCCATTACGGTATGGTCTCAAATATGCTTTCTGCTCTGGCGTAGCATCTCAGTCCGACGATGGTATTGCTTATCCCCACCCTTACTCTTTGTGCAGACCTGATGCTGGTAGATGTCAGTCAATCAGAGCCTAAAGCCCCCGCTATGCCCATTTCCAGGCCTCTCAGCTCTGCCAGTCCGCGCAGGCGGCCAATAGCGCTGTAACCCGGATTGGTTTTTTTCTGCAGATCGTCCAGCATCTGATGCCCATGGTCCGGCCGCATTGGAATGGAAACATTGCGGCGTTTCATGGTGACCAGGATGTTTTTCACCACGGCAAACATGTCTACGTCGCCTTCGAGGTGATTGGCTTCGTGGAAGTTGCCCTGTGCGTCACGTTGTGTGCTGCGCAGATGGATGAAATGGATATGATCGCCCAGCCGTTCGATCATGCCCGGCAGATCGTTATCAGCGCGCACACCGTAAGAGCCGGTGCAGAAACACAGTCCGTTGGAGGCGTAGGGAGCGGCGATCAGCAGCTCTTTGGCATCCTGCTCAGTGCTCACGATACGGGGCAGCCCAAAAATCGGGAACGGAGGATCATCCGGATGGATGGCCAGTTTCACGCCCACCTCTTCGGCTACCGGTGCTATCTGTTGCAGGAAATAGAACAGGTGCAGCTTCAGTTGGGTGGCGTCAATACCTTTGTATTTGTCGAGTGCCGCCTGGAACTGTGCCAGGGTGAAGCTCTCTTCGGAGCCGGGCAGGCCGGCGATAATATTTTTCTGTAACAGCTGTTTGGACGCTTCGGTCATGCTGTCGAAATGTTCTTTCGCGCGGGAGACTTCCTCCAGGGTATAGTCTTGTTCCGCGTCAGGACGTTTCAGCATGAACAGGTCGAACGCCATGAAAGCTGCTTTTTCAAAACGCAGTGCCCTGGAACCATCGGCCACCTCGTAATTCAGGTCGGTACGGGTCCAGTCCAGCACCGGCATGAAATTGTAAGTCACTACGTGGATACCGGCAGCAGCGAGGTTACGGATAGATTGCTGGTAATTGGCAATATATTCCCGGAAATTACCGCTCTGCGTTTTAATATCTTCATGAACAGGGATGCTCTCCACTACAGACCAGGTAAGGCCCGCGGCTTCGATCTCCGATTTACGCTTTAAAATTTCTTCTGTCGTCCACACTACTCCATTGGGTACATGGTGCAATGCTGTTACGATACCAGTAGCACCGGCCTGTTTTATATCAGACAGGCTAACCGGATCATTGGGCCCGAACCATCGCCATGTCTGTTCCATTCTCAGCATAATGCAATATTAGTTTTAGTAAAATCCAGAACTTATGAATCAAACCCCAAAAATAGAATCTATCAGCAGATAATCAAAGTTTAAATAACAAAAGCTGTGTGTTGATTTTTGTGTTTAGGTGATCAGTACGATCATGAGGTCCATCACGTTGGTTTGTGTAGGACCTGTAATCAGCAACCCGCCTGCTTTTGAGAAGAATGTCCAGGCGTCCTGCTGCTGTAAAAAATGTGGTGCGTCGAGTTGCAGGGCAGCGGCCCGTTCCAGCGTATGGCTGTCAACGATGGCGCCGGCGGCGTTCGTAGGCCCGTCAGTACCATCCGTACCGGCACTAAGCAGGGTGATGCCTTCCTGTGCTGCAAGCCTGATAGCTGCGGCCAGAGCCAGCTGTTGATTGCGGCCTCCTTTGCCGGTGCCGGTGACCTGTACGGTTGTTTCCCCGCCGGCAAGCAAACAGCCGGGGCGTGGTCCCTGCCAGGCAATGGCGGTTGCTGTCAGCATGTCGGCCACCGTATGGGCGTCGCCGGTAGTATCGGCGGCCAGCACCTGCGGATGGTACCCCAGTTCGCGCGCCTTGTCTGCCGCGGCTTCCAGGGCGATACGATTGGTGCCGGCAAGATAATGATGTACCTGCCTGAAAAAAGGACTGTCTGCCTTGGGCGTATCGGAGATAACACCGGCAATGCCATTCTCAAGGTAATGAAGCAGGGCGGGTGGCAGTTGCGCCAGCAGCCCGTACTTTTTCAGGATGGCCATGGTATCGGCAAAGGTGGACGGGTCAGGTACTGCCGGCCCGGAGCCGATCACGCTCAGATCGTCGCCCACCACATCACTGAGCACCAGCGCACATAACGTGGCCGGGTATATGTTTTGTGCCAGCCATCCGCCCTTTATTTTAGAGAGATGCTTACGCACGATGTTCATTTCGTGAATATTGGCCCCACTGTTCAGCAGCAGGGAGAACAGCTGTTGTACGTCCGCCAGTGAACTGCCTTCCGGCACATCGGCCAGCAGGGCCGAAGCACCGCCCGACAGCAGCAGTATCACCAGGTCGTCCGCCTGGGCTGTTGCCGCTATTTCCAGGAACCGCCGCGAAGCCTCCAGGCTGTATTCGTCCGGCACGGGGTGACCGGCTTCCAATAGGGTGAGGTGTTGCAGCGGCAGGCCATGCCCGTGTTTGGTGACAACCAGCCCCTCAGGGCGCATATGCCCGTCCAGCACCTTCTCCAGCTCCTGCGCCATAGCAGCTGATGCCTTGCCAGCGCCCAGCACGATCAGCCGCCCCTGTGGGGACAAAACATATTCATCTCCCGAAATAACAAGGGTGGAAGGGTCTTTTATCTGCACATGACGGCGTATCAGCTGAACAGGATGTACAGCTGATACGGCATGCATGAAGATGGTTTGTATGTCGCCGGTGGCTGAAATGATAATACCTTTTGGTTATGGGCGCGTAGCCTGTTTACGTTGCCTTTTCTTTTCCATCTTTTCTTCCAGATGCTCTTTTTTGCTCATCTCCCAGTCGTTCCATTTCTTATACTGGGAAGCGGTAAGTACCGTCTTGAAACGCTGGCTGCGCTCAGATTCCAGTGCTTTCAGCTGCTGCATTCTTTCTTTTTTGGACAATCCGGTATTGGCGTGGATAGCATCCTTACGACGGATAATGTCAGTATTGATGGTGTAGATCTGCTGGTACTGGTCCCGGTTGAGGCCTACCTTTCTGGATATTTTGTCGCTGATCTTATCGGCCCTGCCTTCTACGCCCCAGCGTCCACGGTTATTGGTGCTGTCCTGGGTTTGTGCAGCGGTGGTCAGCCGGATGCCGGTCAACAGGCAACACAGCAGCAGTACCGTGGGAAGCGAAAATATCTTCATAGTCAGCTATTATTAAATGAAATTTAGACAAACTTAATGGGTAAACCCTTGTCAAATTATCCCTTTTTCGTGTTAATGCAAAAACTATTCATCGCTACCGCTCATAAAAAAAAGCGATAATTACTAACACCCCGGGCAATCATTTATTACATTTAAGACCAGCAACTGAAAATCTGAATCGAAAAAAAACCGAACATGAAAAGAGCTTTTGAGAAACCCGGGAGGGCACTGCTGTCCCGTGGCGTCGCCTATGCCCTGAACCGGCACCGCAGCAAGCTGTTGGTGTTCTCGCTACTGTTGGCAGGCTCCTATGCCCATGCACAGGAAACCTTTCCGGTAAACGGAATTGCGGACCCTAAAGACAGGTGTTTCGCTTTCACCCACGCTACCATCGTTAAAGATGCGCAGACCACCCTCAGCAACGCTACGCTGGTGATCCGCGACGGTAAAATTATAGATGCCGGCCCCGCTGCTGCCATCCCTAAAGACGCAGTGGTGGTGGATTGTAAAGGAAAGTACATCTATCCTTCCTTTGTGGACATCTTCAGCAACTACGGCCAGGCCGACGTAAAACGTATTAGCGGTGGCTGGAACGCGCCGCCACAGTTTCTTTCCAACACTAAAGGCGCTTATGGCTGGAACCAGGCCATCCGGAGCGAAATAAATGCAGTGGACCTGTTCACCACCGATGAAACCAAAGCAGCAACCCTGCGGGAAGCCGGCTTCGGAACAGTGGCCACCCAGCAGATGGACGGCGTGGCCCGCGGCACCGCCGCACTGGTGACCCTGGCGGGCGACAAGGAAAACAAAGTGATTGTCCGCGAGAAAGTAGCCGCGGGCTACTCATTCGACAAAGGCAGTTCCACACAGAACTATCCCAACTCGCAAATGGGATATATCGCCCTGCTGCGCCAGACTTACCTCGACGCGCAATGGTACAGGTCACAACCCGCCAAAGAAGGCGTAAACCTCAGCCTCCAGGCCTGGAACGCCAACCAGCAGCTGCCCCAGATTTTTGAAGTAAAAGATAAATGGGATGCCCTGCGGGCAGATAAAATAGGCGATGAATTTGGCGTACAATACATCATCAAAGCCGGCGGCAACGAATACCAGCGCATCGCGGAAATTGCGGCCACCAAAGCCACTTTTATCCTGCCGCTGAATTTCCCCGGTGCTATCGACGTGGAAGACCCCAGCGATGCCCGTTTTGTATCACTGACAGAAATGAAACACTGGGAGATGGCGCCCTCACAGCCAGCTGCTTTTGAGAAAGCCAATATCCCGTTCTGCCTCACCGCTGCAGATCTGAAAGATTTGAAATCATTCCTGGGCAACGTACGCAAAGCCATCGAATACGGCCTGAGCGAACAAAAAGCGCTCGATGCCCTCACCAAAACACCCGCCACCACACTGAAAGTATATGATAAAGTAGGCAGCCTCGAAGCAGGCAAACTGGCCAACTTCCTCATCACTTCCGGCCCGGTGTTCAAAGAAAATACCCTCATCCTGCAGAACTGGGTCCAGGGCAACCGCTACCTCGTTAAGCAGGACGCATGGAATGATATCCGTGGCATCTATACTGTTACCCTTTCGCCGGGCAACAGCCTCACGCTGGACGTGAAAGGCACCGCCTCCGCACCACTGGTGGCCGTATTACAGAAAGACACCATCCCCGGCCGCATCGATGTCAACGGGAAGTTGGTGACCCTGTCTTTGCCGCTCGTCAAAAATGGCCGCAGCAATGTTAGGCTCAGTGGCCTGATCGGTGAAAACGGCTGGTCCGGCACCGGGGTAGACACCAGCGGCGCCACCGTAAGATGGAACGCCGTATTTGCCCGCACCGCCCCCGCCAAAAGCGACTCCGCCAGGAAAGGCGCTCCGGTGGACATGGGACCATTGTATTATCCGTTTAGCGGTTATGGTTGGGACAAACAACCGCAGCAACAGGATATCCTGATTAAAAATGCTACAGTATGGACCAATGAAAAAGACGGTAAACTGGAGAACACCGACGTACTGGTACGCGGCGGCAAAATCGCGCAGATCGGCAAAAACCTGTCAGCCGGTAATGCCCGCGTGATCGACGGTACCGGCAAGCACCTGTCTGCCGGCATCATTGACGAGCATTCCCACATCGCTATCTCCAACGGCGTAAACGAGTCTTCACAGGCTGTTACCGCTGAAGTGCGCATCGGCGACGTGCTCAATCCCGATGATGTGAATATCTACCGTCAGCTGAGCGGCGGCGTTACGGCCTCCCATCTGCTGCATGGCAGCGCCAACCCCATCGGTGGCCAGTCACAGCTCATTAAACTGCGCTGGGGCCAGGATGCGGAAGGTCTGAAAGTAACCAACTGGGACCCCTTCATCAAATTTGCATTGGGGGAAAACGTGAAACAGTCCAACTGGGGCGAGCGTAATACCGTACGTTTCCCGCAAACCAGGATGGGCGTGGAGCAGGTATATGTAGATGCGTTTACCCGTGCCCGTGACTATGAAAGGCAGGGCGCCGGCAAACGCCGCGACCTGGAACTGGACGCGCTGGTGGAAATCCTCAACGCCAAACGTTTCATTACCTGCCACTCTTATGTGCAAAGTGAAATCAATATGCTGATGCATGTGGCTGACAGCTTCCATTTCCGCGTCAACACTTTCACCCATATCCTCGAAGGGTATAAAGTGGCGGATAAAATGAAAGCCCATGGCGCCGGCGCCGGTACTTTCGCCGACTGGTGGGCATACAAAATGGAAGTACAGGACGCCATCCCTTACAATGCCGCCATCATGCATAAAGTAGGCGTGGTCACCGCCATCAACTCCGATGACGCTGAAATGGCCCGTCGCCTGAACCAGGAAGCCGGCAAAATCGTGAAATACGGTGGTGTGCCGGAAGAAGAAGCGCTTAAAATGGTAACGCTCAATCCTGCCCGCCTGCTGCATGTGGATAACCGCATGGGCAGCATCAAAGTAGGTAAGGATGCCGATCTGGTACTGTGGAGCGATAATCCGCTGAGCATCTATGCCAAAGCGGAAAAAACAATCGTGGACGGTATCGTGGAGTTTGACCGCGACTATGACCTGCAGCTGCGTCAACGCATCGCTGCAGAGCGCAACCGCCTTGTACAGAAACTGCTGGGCGAAAAGAAAAAAGGCACGCCTACACAGAAAGCCGCCTTCACACCAGACGAAATGTACCATTGTGAAGATCTGCAGGCTGGTCACCAGGAAGGTCTCGGATTAACTACCAACGCCGGGTTATAAAAAACTGAAACATCATGAAAAGAAGCATATATCTACTGGCCCTGGCCTTCGGCGTAAGTTCCGCCTATGCCCAGGAGACCATTTTGCCGGCCCGCCCGCAGGACAAGCCGGTATATCTCACCAACGCAATTATCCATGTTGGCAACGGTCAGGTGATCGAAAACGGCACCATCGCTTTTGCCAAAGGAAAAATAACGGCTGTCGGCGCCAGCGTGCCCACCTCCGGCGACGCTACCGTGCTGGATATGAAAGGACAGCATGTGTATCCGGGCATCATTGCGCCGGACACCAAACTGGGACTGGTGGAGTTTGAAAGCGTAAGGGCCACCGTCGATGCCCGCGAAGTAGGGGAGATCAATCCTTCCATCCGCTCCATCATCTCCTATAATACCGATTCCAAAGTGATCAACACGCTGCGGTCCAACGGGATCCTGCTGGCGCAGGTAACGCCGGAAGGAGGCATTGTCAGCGGTACTTCCTCTGTGGTGCAGCTGGACGCGTGGAACTGGGAAGATGCTGCCTATAAAACAGACAACGGGCTACATTTCTTTATGCCCCGCCTGATGAATGTAGGCTCTGGTCGTGGCTTCAGAGGTCCTCAGGCCAAAGATCCCGTGAAAGAAGGCCTGGAAAAAATTGAAACCGTCAGGGTGTTTTTCCGCGAGGCGAAAGCATATCTCCAGGAAAACAAACATGCTGCCACCAACATCAAATTTGAGTCGATGCGCAAGCTGTTCAGCCGTGAACAGAAACTGTTCATCCACTGTGAACTGGTAAAGGAAATGCTGATCGCCATTGACTTCGCCAAAGAGTTCAACATGGACGTGGTAATTGTTGGCGGAGCAGACTCCTGGCAGATTGCCGATCTCCTGAAGCAAAACAACATCGCCGTAGTGCTCACGCAGCCGCATAGCCTGCCGCTGATGCAGGACGATGATATTGATCAGCCTTATAAAACGGCCGCGCAACTGCAAAAAGCGGGCGTGTTGTTTTGCCTGAGCAATGAAGGTTTCTGGCAACAGCGCAACCTTGGTTTTGAAGCCGGTACCGCCAGCACCTTTGGCCTGAGCCGTGAAGAGGCGCTGTCGGCAGTAACACTGAATGCCGCTAAAATACTGGGTATTGACAAAATTGCCGGATCGCTGGAAACGGGCAAAGACGCCAATATCGCCGTGAGTGCCGGCGATATGCTGGATATGAAGTCCAGCGTGATCACCCGTGCTTTTATCCAGGGCCGGGAAGTGAACCTGGACAACAAGCAGCATCAGCTGTATGAAAAATATCAACAGAAGTACGGTATCAAATAATCGCGTTGGTATCCACAATAAAAAAGGGAAGATCAATGATGATCTTCCCTTTTTTATTGTGGATAAAGTTTGCTTACACCGCTTTTACGAGGAAATAGTTTTTCCCTTTCTGAAGCAGTATATATTTATCCCGGAGGAGAGAGCTGGTGTTGATCACCATTTCGACGCCGGGCACTTTTACTTTATTGACGCTTACACCGCCACCCTGCACGGTTTTGCGGGCTTCGCCCTTGCTGGGGAAGATACCGGTTTCCGCGAGGAAACTAACGATGTCTTTGCCTGCTTCGAGTTCTGCTTTCGCTACTTCATGTTGAGGCACGCCGGCCATTACCTCCACCAGGTCTTCTTCAGACAGAGACAGCAGCAGGTCGGCCGTATTTTTATTATACAGGATAGAAGAGGCTTCTACTGCGAATTTATAGGCATCTTCCCCGTGGATAAAGGTGGTTACTTCTTGTGCCAGCCTTTTCTGGAGCAGGGTTTTGCCTGGGTCTTGCCTGTGTTCGGCGATGAGTGCGTCTACTTCTTCCTTCTCCATGAAGGTGAAGATTTTGATGTAGCTTTCTGCATCGTCGTCTGTGGTGCGCAGCCAGAACTGGTAAAACGCATAAGGCGAAGTCCTTTTCGGGTCCAGCCATACGGTGCCTTGTTCGGTTTTACCGAATTTGGTGCCGTCAGCTTTTTTGATCAGCGGGCAGGTGAAGGCGAAGGCCTGGCCCTGTGCCTTGCGGCGGATCAGTTCTGTGCCGGTCACGATATTGCCCCATTGGTCGGAGCCGCCCATCTGCAGTTTACAGTTTTTGGCGGTATACAGATGAAAGAAGTCGTATCCCTGAATGAGCTGATAGGTAAATTCGGTGAAAGACATCCCGTTATCGCCTTCGATTCTTTTTTTCACAGAATCTTTGGCCATCATATAATTAACGGTGATGTGCTTACCCGTATCGCGGATAAAGTCGAGGAAGGAAATGTGTTGAAACCAGTCGTAGTTATTCACCATTTCCGCCGCATTAGGTTTGGCAGGATCAAAGTCCAGGAAGCGTTCCAGCTGTTTTCTGATACCGTCCACGTTTTTACGGAGAGTTTCATCGTCGAGCATCTTCCTTTCTTCTGCCTTGAATGAGGGGTCGCCCACCATACCGGTAGCGCCGCCCACTAACGCCAGGGGCTTATGTCCTGCCTTTTGCAGGTGCACCAGCAACAGGATGGGTACCAGGCTACCGATGTGCAATGACTCTGCAGTAGGGTCAAAACCAATGTAAGCAGTGGTCATTTCCTTTTGCAGTTGCTCTTCCGTGCCAGGCATCATATCCTGTAGCATACCCCGCCAGCGCAGTTCTTCTATCAGATTCATGATTCAATAACAATTTTTGCAAACCTACACAAAAATGTCTGAACAGGGGAGATAAGCTGTAAAGCACTGTTTTTTCGGCAGCTTGCGGAAATGCCGTATTTTTAACCGGAAGCCATGATCAGGCTGGTTGCAATCATATTTATATACCTTGTTATATATTATCTCCAAAATTTATTTGTTATGAAAAAAGGATGGTGTTTTATCCTGATGTTACTATTGGCCGGGTCACTGTCAGCACAGGATTGTGCCGGTTATTATTACCTGCTCAACAATGCGCAGGTGGAAATGACCATGTACGACGGAAGCAACGCCGCAGTGGGCAAAACGGTTTATAAAGTGAGCAATGTACAGAAGGAGGCAACAGGCACCACCTCCAATTTCACGGCAACGGTATTTGATAAATCCGATAAGATGATCACCACCAGCCAGGGCACTTTCAAATGCGGTGGTGACGGTATTGCGCTGGATATGAAAATAGGCATGCCTTCACTCTCCCAGTTGAAAGACCTGAAAATGGAAGCTAAAACCACCAATGCGTTCCTGAATTATCCGGCTAATATGCAGGTAGGACAGGAGCTGAAAGGGGGGACATTTGAAATGGCCGGTAATATGGGCGGTATGGACATTGGCATTGCCTACACCGTGAGCAACCGGAAAGTGGTAGGCAAAGAGAAGGTGACCACTCCTGCCGGCAGCTGGAACTGCTATAAAATCAACTACAACCTCTCGTTTAAAATGCAGATGCTGGGAAACAGTGTGCCCATGGACCTGACAGCCACTGAATGGTTTGCGCCCGGGTTCGGGATGGTGAAGACGGTATCTTACAGAGAAGGAAAAGAGGCTGGCTCGACGATGATCACCAGTTTCAAAAAATAACGGCACTACTTAAATAAAAACGGCCTTGTATCACTACAAGGCCGTTTTTTATTTACATCCTCCGGAGGCATTTCACCAGGCTGTCGCGCCAGTAGGGAATATGTATGCCAAAGGTGTTTTTGATTTTTTCTTTGTTCAGTACGCTGTAGGCAGGCCTTGAGGCAGCTGTCTTGTATTTGTCGGAAGTAACAGGCAGTACTGTGGTGGTAGCAGCGGTGAGCTCCTTAATGGTAACGGCAAAGTCGTACCAGCTGGTTACGCCTTCGTTGCTATAGTGGTAAACGCCACCGAGTGAAGCGTCGGAATGATCTGCTTTGTATTGCAGGATGTCCAGCAGGGCAACGGCGAGGTCGCCTGCATAGGTAGGCGTACCTGCCTGATCAAACACTACGCTGAGCTCTTCTCTTTCCCGCATCAGTTCCTGCATACGTTTCACGAAGTTGACCGCGTACTCGGAATACAGCCAGGATGTGCGTACCACGATAGTATCGGGGTTGTACCCGGTGGCTGCCGCTTCTCCGCGAAGTTTGGATGCGCCGTAGATGCTCTGTGGGTCGGTATCGTCGGTTTCTGCGTAAGGCACGTTCTGTTTGCCGTTGAACACGTAATCGGTGGAGATGTGTATCAGCTGGGCGTTATGCTGTGCACAGATTTCCGCCAGTGATAAAACAGCCTGGAAGTTGAGCCTAAAGGCATTTTCCTCATCAGCTTCCGCTTTATCTACTGCCGTATAGGCGGCACAGTTAATACAGGCATCTATCTGGTTGGCGCTGAAATAAGCGGCCAGCGATTCAGCGCTGGTGATATCCAGTTCGTTGGCATCAGTAAAGAGCAGGTTGAACTGTGGATAAGCTGCTGACGCGCTTTTCAGGGATTGTCCCAATTGGCCGTTTCCGCCGGTAATAAGAATATTTTTCATGACAAATAGCTGCTGTTAAAAGACAAAGTTATGGGTAACATCTGCCAGTTTGGGCAGTAGGAGATCTTTTTCTGAAACCAGCGCTTTTTCCAGGTCAATGCCCCAGTCGATGTCCAGCGCCGGATCATTAAAGATAATGCCGCCTTCACTGCCTTTATGATAGAAGTTATCACATTTATACATGACTTCGGCGGTTTCGCTGATAACGGAATAACCGTGAGCAAATCCTTTAGGGACCAGCAATTGCTTCTTGTTTGCTGCGCTAAGCTCTATCGCGTAGGACTTGCCATAGGTAGGCGAACCTTTGCGGAGGTCAACTACTGCGTCTACGATAGCACCTTCCAGTACTCTGATGAGTTTGGTTTGTGCGTAAGGTTCCAGCTGATAGTGTAACCCTCTCAACACTCCGTAGGTAGAGCGTGCCTGGTTGTCCTGAACGAAATTGTATTCTATGCCGGCAGCACGAAAGGTATTAGCATTGTAGCTCTCGAAAAAATATCCACGATGGTCTCCAAATACGGTTGGCTCAAATATGATCAATCCGGGAAGTCCGGTTTCTGAAAATGGCATAACTATAATTATCTCTTTTGATATTGCTCCTGATAATAATTTTGATAATCGCCGCTGGTCACGTGTTGTAACCATTCTTCGTTGGCAAGGTACCACTCTACTGTTTTTTCCAGGCCTTCTTCAAACTGGAGGGATGGCTCCCAGCCCAGTTCCTTGTTCAGCTTGGTGGCGTCTATTGCGTAGCGCAGGTCATGGCCGGCACGGTCTTTTACAAAAGTGATCAGTTGGGCGGAAGTACCTTCCTGGCGGCCCAGTTTCTGGTCCATGATACGGCACAACAGCTGTATCAGGTCTATGTTTTTCCATTCGTTGAACCCACCAATGTTGTAAGTTTCACCAATGCGGCCCTTGTGGAAGATAGTATCAATGGCGCGTGCATGATCATTTACATACAGCCAGTCACGCACATTTTCTCCTTTTCCATATACGGGTACCGGCTTGTTGTTCTTGATGTTATGGATCGCCAGCGGGATCAGCTTTTCAGGGAAATGGTGTGATCCATAGTTATTGGAACAGTTGGAGATAATGGCCGGCAGATGGTAAGTATGGTAATAAGCCATTACAAAATGGTCGGAGCTGGCTTTGGACGCAGAGTACGGTGAGCGCGGGTCGTAGGCTGTTGTCTCATGGAAAAAACCTTCTTCACCGAGTGAACCATATACTTCATCGGTAGACACATGGTAAAACAGTTTGTTGTCCATGTTGTCTTTCCAGTATTTGCGGGCGGTATTGAGTAATACGGCCGTGCCCATTACGTTGGTCCTGATGAAAGCCAGTGGGTCCATAATAGAGCGGTCCACATGGCTTTCAGCAGCAAGATGTATTACGCCATCAAACTGGTACTTTTCGAAAAGCTGATCGATGAACGCTTCGTCAGTAATATCTCCTTTTTCAAAAATATAATTTGGAAGATCTTTTACATCCAGCAGGTTTTCGAGGTTACCGGCGTAAGTTAATGCATCCAGGTTCACGATCTGATAGTCGGGATATTTGGTGACAAATAATCTGACTACATGTGACCCAATGAAGCCTGCCCCGCCAGTAATAAGTATTCTCCGTTTCATGGAATGGATAATAATTTTTTATTTTAATAATGCTTGTTTGAAATATTCGTAGGTGATCTTTAATCCTTCCTGTCTGCCCACCTTCGGTTCCCATCCCAGCAGGGTGCGGGCTTTGGTGATGTCCGGCTGCCGCTGTTTAGGATCGTCTTTGGGTAATGGGTGATAAACGATCTGTTGTTTGGAACCTGTCAGCGCGAGGATTTCCTCTGCAAACTGGTTAAGCGTGATCTCTTCCGGGTTACCGATGTTCACGGGCAGATGGTAATCGCTCAGCAGCAGCCGGTAAATACCTTCAACGAGATCATCTACATAACAGAAAGAACGGGTTTGTTTGCCGTCCCCGAACACGGTCAGGTCCTGTCCGCTCAGCGCCTGGCTCATAAAGGCCGGTAATGCACGGCCATCGTTGAGGCGCATACGTGGGCCGTAAGTGTTAAAGATACGGACGATCCGGGTTTCTACGCCATGAAAATTATGATAGGCCATGGTAATGGATTCCAGGAATCTTTTGGCTTCATCGTACACGCCCCGTGGCCCTACAGGGTTTACATTTCCCCAGTATTCTTCGGTTTGCGGATGTACGTTGGGATCGCCATATACTTCGGAAGTGGAAGCCACCAGTATGCGGGCTTTCTTTTCCTTGGCCAGTCCCAGCAGGTTGTGTGTGCCCAGCGATCCTACTTTCAGGGTCTGGATCGGCATTTTCAGGTAATCTATAGGGCTGGCCGGCGAAGCGAAATTAAGGATATAATCCAGTTTACCCGGTACATGGATAAACTTGGTCACATCATGATGATAATATTCGAAATCCTGCAAGGGGAACAGGTGTTCAATGTTTTTGATATTGCCGGTAAGAAGGTTGTCCATGGCAATCACATGAAAACCTTCCTTAATGAAGCGGTCGCACAGATGCGAGCCCAGGAAGCCGGCGGCGCCGGCTATCAGGATTCTCTTTTTTTCCATGTATTCAGGGGTATGTGGTGATCGTTAAGCAATGGCAGCACGGCCTACACTCTCATAATGGTATCCCATTTCCTTCATACGCGCTACTTCAAAAAGATTACGGCCATCGAAGATGGCTTTGTGTTTCAGGGCAGCGGAGATCTTGTTGAAATCCGGTGTTCTGAACACGCTCCACTCGGTGGCAATGATCAGTGCATCGGCCTTGTCCAGGCAGGTGTACTGATGGTCGGCATATGTTATTTTATCGCCTACTACCTGCCTTACGTTTTCCATCGCTTCAGGATCAAACACGGTCACGGTGGCGCCGGCGGCCAGCAGGGCATCGATGATGTACAAGGCAGGCGCTTCGCGGATATCGTCTGTGTTAGGCTTGAATGCCAGTCCCCATAATGCGAAATGTCTGCCTTTCAGGTCATCATTAAAGAAGGCTTTTATTTTAGGCAACAAAAACAGCTTCTGTTTTTCGTTGACGTCCATAACGGCGTTCAGTATCCGGAAGTCGTAGTTGGCATCCCGGGAAGATTTTACCAGTGCCTGTACGTCTTTCGGGAAACAGCTGCCGCCGTAACCGATACCGGGGAACAGGAATCTCTTTCCGATACGGTCGTCGCTGCCAATGCCTCTGCGGACCATGTCCACATCGGCGCCCAGTTTTTCACACAACACCGCAATCTCGTTCATGAAAGAGATTTTAGTGGCAAGGAATGAGTTGGCGGCGTATTTGGTCAGCTCAGCGGATTTTTCATCCATGTATATAACCGGGTTGCCCTGTCTCACAAAAGGAGCATAGAGCTCACCCATGATTTTGCGGGCCCTTTCGGAATTGGTACCGATGACCACACGGTCGGGTTTCATAAAATCGTCGACAGCCACGCCTTCACGCAGAAACTCCGGATTGGACACTACATCGAAAGGCGTCTTGCAGTGTTGTGCAATCGCTGCTGTCACTTTTTCGGCCGTACCTACCGGTACCGTGCTTTTGTCAACGATCACCTTATAATCGGTCATCAGTTTGCCCAGCTGGTCTGCTACTCCCAGTACAAAAGACAGGTCAGCAGCACCGTCTGCACCAGGCGGTGTTGGCAGCGCCAGGAAAACAACTTCCGCATGGCGGATGCCCTCTTCCAGGCTGGTGGTGAAAAACAAACGTTCTTCCTTGAGGTTGCGTTCAAACAGTTTCTCCAGTCCCGGCTCATAAATGGTGATCTGGCCGGCGGATAATTTCGCTACTTTGTTGACATCGATATCTACGCAGGTAACCTCATTGCCTGTTTCGGCGAAACAGGTACCGGTTACCAGCCCTACATAACCGGTGCCTACTACTGTAATCTTCATGCTGGGGGATGATTTAGAAATGATTTGACAGAATGAATAATGTGATCTAACTGATCTTTGTCCATTTCAGTGTGTATCGGCAAGGAAATCACCTTGGTGGTGAGGTTATCGGTTACGGGTAAATCAAAGGCCGCACTGCCAAAATGCTCGAACATTTTCTGACGATGGGCTGGTACGGGGTAATAGATCATGGACGGCACCTGTTTTTCTGCCAGGTATTGTTGCAGCTTGTTCCTGTCTGCTCCGTTTAACTGGATGGTATATTGGTGAAACACATGATAGCTGTTGGCGGCACGATAAGGCGTAGTGATCTGTGGCATATCGGCGAAAGCGGCGTCATAGGCATCTGCCACGGCCCTGCGGGCATTGATGTATTCGTCGAGTAACGGCAGTTTGATACGCAATACCGCTGCCTGTACAGAATCAAGGCGGGAGTTGACCCCTACCACGTCGTGATAGTAGCGGGCTGACTGGCCGTGGTTGGCCACCATCCTGATTTTGGCTGCCAGGGCGTCGTCGTTGGTAAACAGCGCGCCACCGTCGCCATAACATCCCAGGTTTTTGGAAGGGAAGAAGGAGGTGCAGCCGATGTGGCCAATGGTACCGGCTTTTTTCACGGTGCCATCTGCCAGGGTATAGTTACCGCCGATGGCCTGTGCGTTATCTTCAATTACATACAGGTTGTGTTTGGCGGCAACAGCCATCAACGGCTCGAGGTCTGCCACGTGCCCGTACAGGTGTACCGGCACGATTGCCTTGGTTTTAGGGGTGATCGCTTTTTCCACGGCAGCCACATCAAGACAGTAAGTTTTAGGGTCTACGTCCACAAATACGGGCTTCAGCTGGAGGAGGGCTATCACCTCTGCGGTGGCGATAAAAGTAAAGGAAGGAGTAATCACTTCGTCACCGGGCTGCAGGTCCAGTGCCATCATCGCGATTTGTAAGGCATCGGTGCCATTGGCGCATGGGATCACATGCTTGATGTCCAGATATTGCTGCAGCTCTTCCGCAAACTTCTGCACGGCCCCGCCGTTAATAAAAGCGGCACTTTCCAGTACTTCCTGGATAGCAGCGTCCACTTGCGGTTTAATCTTCGTATACTGGCGTTTCAAGTCAACCATCTGAATAGGCACCATATAATATGTATATTTTTATTTTGTTTAAAGTGTGCAAATTTACAAATTTTGGGATTGGGTGGGGATTATCTTTGCAGGACGATTAAATTTCAGTAAAAGTACGCAGGCGAATGTTAGCAAGGGCAATTTATAATACAGGTATCCGTTTGTACAGGGCAGGAGTAGGCCTGGCAGCCATGGGCGGTAAAAAGAAGGCATCTTTATGGCTGAATGGCCGTCAACACTGGCGTTCGCGGATGCAGCAGGCCGGTATCGGCCGGCACCCGCTGATTTGGGTACATGCCGCCTCCCTCGGCGAGTTTGAACAGGGCAGGCCGGTACTGGAAGAACTCCGCCGGCAGTATCCCGGATATAAAATTTTGTTAACATTTTTTTCGCCCTCCGGATACGAAGTCAGAAAAGACTACCCCGGTGCTGACTATGTATGTTACCTGCCGCTCGATACTTACCGCAATGCAAGGGATTTTATCGACATCGCCAGGCCTGCGCTGGCCATCTTTATTAAATATGAATTCTGGTACCATTTCCTCACGGAACTGTATACACGAAAAATACCGGTACTGCTCGTATCGGGTATTTTCCGGGAAGGCCAGATTTTTTTCAAAGGATATGGCGGCATGTTCCGCCGGTTGCTGCAACAACTGACGCATATCTTCGTCCAAAACGAAGCGTCCCTGCGCCTCTTACAGGGTATTGGCATTCAAACGGCCAGCATCAGTGGGGATACGCGGTTCGATCGGGTGGCGGCGCTGCTTACCGAACAGGTTTCCCTGCCGCTGATGGAGCAGTTTGCAGGTGGCCACCGGTTGCTGGTGGCGGGCAGCACCTGGCCGGAAGATGAGCAACTGCTGGCTTCCTGGTGGCAGCAGGCCGACCGTCAGGGCATGAAACTGGTCATCGCCCCCCATGAAATCCACGAATCACATATCCGGCAAATACAGTCCCTGTTTCCCTCAGCAGTGACCTGGTCCGCCCTGAAGGCGGGCGCAGCTCCCTCCGATGTGCTGGTTATCGATAATATAGGTATGCTCACTGCCCTGTACTGCTACGCATATATCGCCTATGTAGGCGGCGGCTTTGGAAAAGACGGTATCCATAACCTGCTGGAACCGGCAGTATACTGTAAACCCGTGATCATCGGTCCGGAGTACAGCAAATATTTTGAGGCGGTGGAACTGGTGGCGCTGAAAGGCGCGCTGGCCGTGTCGGGGCTCACTAACCTCGACGACTATATGAAACGGCTGCTGAACGAGCCCGCTTTTTATGAGAAAACCGCGTCTGTAGCGGGCAACTATGTGATGGACAATAAAGGGGCTACCGGAAAAATCCTGCAATACATTCAGGAAAACCGTTTCCTCAGCAGGGAATAGAACTGCTTTACCAGGTGATGGTCATCCTGCCATCCCTGAATGATCTTGATTTCCCGCTGGATCCAATAATCGGCTTCCTGCAGGGTACTACATTCATTAATGGTTTTGACAGAACGTTCGTAGAGGTCAGTGTCACCGCGAAACAGTTCCTGGATGAACTGGTACTTGTCGTTGATGCCGATGGCTGCGCGCAGGTCTTTCACTGGCATGTCGCCCAGTTTCTGGGCCACTTCCGTTTGTTGCTGCCGCAGGCGGTCGTTCAGGGAAAGGCCGCTATGGTTGCCTACCAGTTCATTAAGGTCTTTGCGGATGCCGTTGGTGTCGGGCACTGTCTGGGATTTAGCCGGCGCTGGTGTGGGGGCTGGCGGCGGAGGGGCCGGTGCCTCGGTCTGGTCGAACAGGGTGGCCGGGGGCATCTTCTCCTTTTCTTTCTCTTTTTCCTTTTCTTTTTCCCTGACAGGAAGATCCTGGGAAACAGGTTCCTGTAAAGGCTCTCTGGCAGGGAGAGGTGTATTGGCGGCCAGCGTGGGAATAGGTTGGGCCGTTATTACCGGTTCCGGTTTGGAAGGAACAGGATCTGCTGCCACAACGGATTGTGGATAACCTGCAGCGGGTACTTCCGGTTTATCTGCCGGTAATGTTGTAGTTTGCGCTGCGGTTGTAACCGGTACGGATAAAGGGGCCTGCACAGGCATGATCACAGCAATGTCTTGTCTGTTCTGCATCTCCTGCTGCTGTTGTTTGTTACGCACATACAACACCTCTGCCTGCAGCAACTGTACATAGTATGAAATCGCCTGCAGGTCTGCACCGGAATTTTTCAATTCCTGTAACTTCTCAATTAATGCATTTATTTTTTCCATGCCTTAATTGTTAACGCTTAGTGATAGGAATTATTTTATTTAGATAAAATTAGCGTATTTTAATTAATTAATAATCAAAATAATACAATATGTTTATTGAACCTTCTCTTGCAGGAGGACGGAGGGGCTGGATCGAGGTAATTTGCGGCTCTATGTTCTCGGGAAAAACCGAAGAGCTGATCCGCCGCCTGAAACGTGCCCGTATTGCCAACTTAAAGGTAGAGATCTTTAAACCGGTGATAGATACACGTTATGATGAAGGTAGTATAGTATCACATGATGAAAATAAGATTGTTTCCACACCCATCGAGAACTCCCAGCAAATTTTGTTGCTTGCGCAGGGAGTGGACGTGATAGGCATAGATGAAGCACAGTTTTTCGATGCGGAGCTGCCCAATGTGTGCGACCAGCTGGCGTTACAGGGCATCCGTGTAATAGTGGCCGGACTGGATATGGATTATACCGGTAAGCCCTTCGGGCAGATACCGTTTATGCTGGCCAAAGCCGATTATATCACAAAACTGCATGCCATCTGCGTATGCTGCGGCAACATCGCCAATTATTCCTACCGCAAATCGGCATCAACGGAAACGCTGCTGCTGGGCGAAAAAGACCTGTACGAGCCCCGTTGCAGGCACTGCTACTACGAGGTGAAATAACAGTATACATCATAAAAACGTATGGCCGGTCTGCTCAGAGACCGGCCATACGTTTTTATGAATAGATTGTTGCCCTGGGCTTCCGCCCCGGGACTTTTAAGGTGCTGGCCTCAGCCGGCGGTTTGTTTTACCTTAAAAGTGAATTTTTTCTGGGTGAGATAGCTGAAAGTGACTACCAGCGCTGTAGTAAAAATCTTGCCCACGGTAGGATAGAAGTGCAGTTTGTCTACAAACAGCTTCATGAAGAAGTAGTTGAGCAGAATGCAGATACCCACCAGCAGGAAGTAGCGGAACAGCTGTACACGGCCCCGGATATTGGAATCCGAGAACACCACGTATTTGCTGAGCAGGAAGCCTGTAGGGAACGTCACTGCCATAGACATAAACAGGGCCGCGATGTGGGCGCTGATGTCAATAAAGGGAAGATGTATCATTTCCTTCTGCAACACAAAGTTGTAGCAGATGAAATATAGAAAAATATCCATAGCCGTATTTCCGCCACCACAGGCAAGGTAGCGAAAGGTCTGCCGGGGCATTACCCGGGCAAACGGCTGATAGAAAAAGTCGATTATCTGTAGTATGATCCTGCGTAACATGTTAAAAGCTGGCGCAAAGTTAGTCGTTTTCGAATTTTTCGCCGACCTATTTAAACTTATCTTAACATATTTCTTTTTTTCCAGGCAGATGAGGGCTGTTTTTCATAACCGGTCGCTGACTGTAAAGCTACGTTTTGTTGCTGCCACACCTGTGCAGCCAGTATGGCCGCCAGTTTATCTATCTCCGGGCGCTCTTCCAGCAAGGCTTGCGGCGTATAATATTTATTGATAAAATTGGTATCAAAACGGCCTTCAATAAACGCCGGCTGTTGCAGTGCCCAGTAGCCGAAGGGGAGGGTGGTGCGGATGCCTTTCACCTGGTATTCTTCAATGGCCCGGATAAGGCGGTGGCGCGCTTCTTCGCGGGTACTGCCCCAGGCAATAAGTTTGGCGATCATCGGATCATAAAAGATAGGGATGTTCATGCCTTGTTCGTAGCCGTCATCTACCCGTACACCGTAGCCCTGCGGGCGCACATATGTTTCCAGGCATCCGGTGTCCGGCAGGAAGTTGTTGGCCGGGTCTTCGGCGCATATACGCAGTTCTATGGCATGTCCGTTGATGGTGAGGTCTTCCTGCGAAAACGACAGTTTTTCGCCGCGGGCCACCCGTATCTGCTCCTTCACCAGGTCGAGTCCCGTGATCAGCTCTGTGACAGGGTGTTCCACCTGCAGGCGGGTGTTCATCTCGAGGAAATAGAAATTCAGTTGCTCGTCTACCAGGAATTCCACGGTGCCGGCGCCATAATAATTACAGGCTTTGGCCACGTCCACTGCGCATTTGCCCATAGCGGCCCGGATAGCGGGCGTTAGTACGGACGATGGTGCTTCTTCTATCAGTTTCTGGTGGCGGCGCTGGATAGAGCATTCCCGCTCAAAGAGGTATACACAGTTGCCATGCTGGTCGCCCAGTATCTGTATTTCAATGTGGCGGGGAGCGCCCACATATTTTTCAATGAAAACGGCATCATCGCCAAAGGCGCTGAGGGCTTCACTTTTAGCCAGCCGGATCTGTTCTTCCAGTTCTTCGGGAACGTTGACCACGCGCATGCCTTTGCCACCGCCGCCGGCGGAAGCTTTGATCAGGATAGGGAAACCGGTTTTTTTCACTACTTCCCGCGCTTCTTCCACGCTGCGTAGCGGCGTTTCAGTACCAGGCACCATCGGCACCCCGAACTTTTGCGCGGCCTGTTTGGCGGCCAGTTTGCTGCCCATCACCTCAATGGAGGCGGCAGCAGGACCGATAAAAGTGATACCGGCGTCGGTCACCTGTTGCGCGAAACGCGCATTTTCGCTTAGAAACCCGTAGCCCGGATGGATAGCGTCTGCGCCTCTTTCTTTAGCCACTGTAATGATCTTTTCTCCCAGCAGGTATGACTGGCTGGAAGGTGCCGGTCCTATACATACCGCTTCATCGGCATACTGCACAAAAGGCATGGTGCGGTCGGCTTCAGAATAAACGGCTACTGTCTTGATTCCCATTTCATGCGCAGAACGCATGATGCGTAAGGCTATTTCTCCACGATTGGCTACCAGGATCTTTTTCATGCAAAAATTTTAACAGGCAGCTAATATAAGCAATTACGAATTATGAATTATGAATTACGAATGAAGGGCCTCCTCACAGCGCGTTTCCTTGGTAACCGCGCTACAAGCGGCTCCTTAATTCGTAATTCATAATTCGTAATTCGTAATTGGTTCTTCGTAATTTCGCCGGATGAAACAATCCGTCCACCAAATATATACCCTCGTCCGGAAAGACCTGGTGCTGGAACTGCGGCAGCAATACGCGTTTTATGGGGTGCTGTTGTATATCATTTCCACTGTTTTTGTGATCAACCTCATGATGGGCAAGCCGGACGATAAGTTGTGGAACGCCCTTTTCTGGGTGATACAGCTGTTTGTGGCGGTGAACGCGATCGCTAAAAGTTTCATGCAGGAGAACAGAGGCCGGCTGTTGTATTTCTATTCACTGGTGCCTGCCAGGGTGTTCATCGCGGCCAAACTCATCTTTAATGTTATCCTGATGATGCTGATGAGCCTGATCGCACTGGTGTGCAGCTTTATGTTCCTGGGCAATCCCCTTCATAATACCTGGTATTTTGTAGGCATAGTACTGCTGGGCGGCACGAGCCTGAGCCTGTTGTTTACCGTGCTGGCGGCCATCGCGGCCCAGGCCAACCACAACGCGGCCCTGATGGCGGTCATGGGCTTCCCCCTGATGATGCCCATGCTGATGCTGCTGGCCAATGTGTCCTTATCGGCTTTTGTGACGGTGTACCAGCCGGGACTGCCTAAGATGTTCTTCCTGCTGGGAGGAATGGACGTCCTTACCATCGCCCTTACCATGGTGCTCTTCCCCTTTCTGTGGAAAGACTGATTTTGAAATATCGAATATTTCTGCTACTTATATAAACGGATTTTAACGGGTAATTCAGGATTTTGGATAAACTTAAAATCGCGTAAAATCTTTGCGATTAAGGATAAAACGTGTAGGTTTGCCCCGGAATATAGCTATTAAAAATGGCCAGACATTGGTGGAAAGCATTAGCGATACTGCTTCTGATTTATGTAATTATCGCCGGGTTCACTATCAGGATACCAATCATAGGAACCAATGGACAATCATCCCGTGGATTGTTTTTTCATGTGCCAATGTGGATATGTATGTATACCATGTTCACCATCTCCGTTGTCAACTCCCTTCTTTACCTGTCCAAATATGATCTGAAAAGAGACGTATATGCCTCCAGTGCTGCACGGGTAGGCGCCTTTTTTGGCGTGCTGGGTTTTGCCACCGGTTCCCTCTGGGCTACCTATACCTGGGGCGGCACACTGACAGACGATCCCAAACAGATGTGCACCGCCATCGCCATCCTCATCTATATGGCTTACCTGGTACTGCGCATCTCCATCCATGATATTGATAAAAGAGCCCGTATCTCTGCGGTGTTCAACATTTTCGCCTTCGCCCTGCTCATCCCGCTGACGTACATCATCCCACGCATGGTGGATTCCCTTCACCCGGGAAGCGCCACCACGCCCGGATTTGCTTCAAAAGATACAGATGGCGGTATGAAAATGGTACTGTACCCCGCCTTTATTGGCTGGACCCTCCTGAGCGTGTGGATCTACACCCTGGTGGTCCGCTATAAAAAACTAGAGCTTAAAAATATTTTTAAATGATCAACAGAGCGTTTTCATTTTGCCTGACACTCACCCTCCTGCTGGTGTCTGTACTGGCAAATGCACAACAACAGGATACGGAGCATGGGGCTTTAAACCAGTTCTTCCGCAGCAATGACAAGATATATGTGATCGTGGGCGTTTTAGTGATCATCTTTCTGGGTATAGTACTCTTCCTCATTAACCTGGACAGAAAGATCAGCAAGCTGGAGCAGCGGGACAAAAAATAATCCGTGATAATCTAATCGTTATACCAAAACAATACATATTATGTCGCAAGATCAGCATTATAGCTTTTTCCAGAGTGTGGAAAGAAGTTTCGACAAAGCCGCGGTATTCACCAAGTGGGACAAAGGTATTCTGGAACAGATCAAGGCTTGTAACGCCGTTTACCAGATCAAATTTCCGGTAAGAATCGGCGATGGCGTACAGGTAATTGAAGCTTACCGTGTACAGCACTCTCATCACAAACTGCCTTGTAAAGGCGGTATCCGCTTCAGCGATGAAGTAAACCAGGATGAGGTGATGGCACTGGCTTCCCTGATGACCTACAAATGCGCGATCGTAAACGTGCCTTTCGGTGGTGCTAAAGGCGGTATCAAAATCAATCCCCGCAACTATACTCCTTTCCAGCTGGAAGCTATTACCCGCCGCTATACCGCGGAACTGGTAAAGAAAAACTTTATCGGACCCGGTACAGACGTTCCGGCTCCTGACTATGGTACCGGCGAAAGAGAAATGAGCTGGATACTGGACACGTACATGAGCCTCCGCCCGGGTGAAATCGACGGCTACGGCTGCGTTACCGGTAAACCGGTATCTCAGGGCGGCGTACGCGGACGTACCGAAGCTACCGGCCTCGGTGTGTTCTACGGCCTGCGCGAACTGTGCAACATCAAAGAAGACATGGAACGCCTCGGCCTCACTACCGGCATCGAAGGCAAACGCGTAGTGGTACAGGGTATGGGTAACGTAGGTTATCACGCTGCCAAATATTTCCACGAAGCAGGTGCCAAAGTGATCTGCCTTATCGAATGGGACGGCGCCATCTTCAACGAAAACGGCCTCGATCCTGACGCAGTGCTGAAACACAAAAAAGAAACCGGCTCTATCATCAACTTCCCTGGCTCTGCCAACCTGAATAAAAATACAGACGGCCTGGAACTGGAATGCGAAATCCTGATCCCTGCAGCCCTGGAAAATGTGATCGACAAACACAACGCTCCCAACGTAAAGGCAAAAATCATCGGTGAAGCTGCCAATGGCCCGCTCACACCGGAAGCTGACGAAATCCTGAACAAAAAAGGTGTTATCGTAGTACCTGACATGTTCCTGAACGCCGGCGGTGTGACCGTTTCCTACTTCGAATGGCTGAAAAACCTGAGCCACGTACGTTATGGCCGTCTGGGCAAACGCTTCGATGAAAACATGAACATGCACATCCTGCAAACCATCGAAGACCTGACCGGCAAAAAAGTGTCTGATAAAGAAAGAAAATTCATCGCCCATGGTGCAGACGAAGTAGACCTGGTTTACTCCGGCCTCGAAGAAACCATGCACGCCGCCCTCCACGAAGTACGCGACGTGATGATGGCCAACCCGCAAATCCATGATATGCGTACCGCCGCTTACGTGGTAGCTATCAATAAAGTGGGCGCCGCTTACGAGCAACTGGGTATCTTCCCTTGATCAACAGATCATCTGGTTATTATTGAAGTTAGCTATTATAAAAAAACAGCGAAGACCGTCAGGCGCTTCGCTGTTTTTTATTGAGACAGGTTGCTGTCAGCTTTTAAAAGGCTGGTATGGCCTCCAGAAAGACCCATTGTCTTGACGCCGTCTGATAAGTGCAGCAAAAAGTATGGGTACCGTTGGTCATCACCAGGTAAGTGGCCGGAATAACCATATTATAACGCACCACCTGTTCCAGCGTTTGCTGGCTGATAGGCACATTCATCTCCTTGCACTCTATCAGCATCCAGGGTTCCATATTACGGTTGTACACTACAATGTCAAAACGCTTTTTCAGTTCCCCCAGCATGATCTCCCGCTCAATCCCGATCAGGGAAGCCGGATATCCCATGGACTTAACGAGGTAGTTAAGAAAGTTTTGCCGTACCCATTCCTCCGGGGTAAGCCGTACAAACTTCTTCCGGTAGCGGTCAAAAATCAGTTCCTTGTCCTGCTCCCTGCTAATCCTGAAATCCGGTGGTGGAAAGTTAATGGTGATCAATACCTTGATATTTATACTGGTACGAAGATAGGGGGATAATATGGAGAATAGCGAATAAAACCCTATATTTGCTTGTCAAAAGGCTATGAAGACAAAAGAAGAAATTGTAGCTAATTGGCTTCCCCGCTACACTGGTGAAAAGCTGGACCGCTTTGGGTCTCACATTCTCCTTACCAATTTCAGTAATTACCTGACCATGTTTGCCGAATGGAACAACGTCGAAGTGATCGGCGCTGGTAAACCCATGCAGTGCGCTACTGCCGGCGACATTACCATCATCAATTTTGGTATGGGCAGCCCCGGCGCCGCCACTGTAATGGACCTGCTCAGTGCCATCCATCCCAAAGCCGTGCTGTTCCTGGGCAAATGCGGCGGCCTGAAAAAGAAAAATGCCATCGGCGACCTGATACTACCGATAGCGGCTATACGGGGTGAAGGTACTTCCAATGACTATTTCCCGGCCGAAGTGCCCGCACTGCCGGCATTTGCGCTGCAGAAGGCTATCTCCACCACCATCCGTGAACTGGGCCACGATTACTGGACCGGTACCTGCTACACCACTAACCGCCGCGTGTGGGAGCATGACGCTGAATTTAAGCAATACCTTGAACGCGTAAGGGCCATGGCGGTAGATATGGAAACAGCTACTATTTTCTCTGTGGGCTTCTTCAACAAAATCCCTACCGGCGCACTGCTGCTCGTATCCGACCAGCCCATGGTCCCGGAAGGCGTTAAGACCGAAGAAAGCGATAAAAAAGTAACCACCAAATTTGTGGAACGCCACCTCAAAATCGGTATTGAATCCCTGCAGAAACTGATCGACAGTCACCAGACCGTGAAGCACCTGCGTTTTTAGAATTGTTGTATCTTCCGGGCATGCATTCTACGCGCCTGGAGATACAAGATATGGAAGTCACCTTCCATGCACACGATACCACCGTTAAAGCTGTCAACCATCTGAACCTGTCTGTAGGCAGGGGAGAGATCATTGGGGTAGTAGGAGAATCCGGTTCCGGAAAATCCGTTACCTCTCTCTCCGTGATGCGCCTGATCCAGGCGCCGGGGAAAATTTCCCGCGGGAAGATCCTCTATCATCATGCCGACGGTCAGGTTACAGACCTGGTGCAGCTCTCCGACACTGCCATGCGGGCTTACCGTGGCAATGAAATTGCCATGATCTTCCAGGAGCCCATGACCTCCCTGAATCCATTACATACCTGTGGCGCCCAGGTCACAGAAGCTATCCGGCTGCACAAAGGCATTCCGTTGAAAGAAGCCCGTGAGCAGGCGAAAGCGCTCTTTGCCCGGGTGAAACTGCCCGATCCTGCGGCCATTATGGACCGTTATCCACATGAACTGTCCGGCGGACAAAAACAACGCGTCATGATCGCGATGGCCATCTCCTGTGAGCCACGCCTGCTGATAGCTGACGAACCTACCACCGCGCTGGACGTGACAGTACAGAAAGCCATACTGGAGCTGCTGAAAGAACTACAGCAACAGATGGATATGAGCGTGCTGTTTATCACACATGACCTGGGCGTGGTGGCTGAACTGGCAGAAAGAGTGGTGGTGATGTACAAAGGCAATATCGTAGAGGAAGGGCCGGTGCAACAGGTGTTCCTGCATCCGCAGCATCCCTATACCAAAGGGCTGCTGGCCTGCCGGCCACCGCTGGACAAGCGCCTGTCAAGGTTACCGGTGACCCGCGATTTTATGGAGACAGACGCAGAGGGGCGTATACAGGAAAAGGCTGGCGCCATAGCAGAGGTGGTCAACAGGCTGATCGTCAGTGACAGTGCATTAAAGGCCCGGCAGGCGTTGCTGGCCGGCAGTCCGCCGCTGCTGGAGGTACACGGGCTGCAGACCTGGTTTCCCGTGAAGAAAAGTATTACAGGCAAAGTGTTGCAATGGTACAAAGCGGTAGATGATGTCAGCTTTACCGTAGTGAGCGGTGAAACACTTGGGCTGGTGGGAGAATCCGGCTGTGGCAAGACAACTTTGGGAAGATCTCTTTTACGGTTGATAGAACCAACCGGTGGAAGTATTGTTTATAAAGGGCAGGACCTGCGTAGCCTGTCACCCGCAGGTATGCGGGCGCTGCGGAAAGATATGCAGCTGATTTTCCAGGACCCGTATGCTTCCCTGAACCCGCGCAAGTCCATCGGGGCGGCCATACTGGAGCCGATGCAGGTGCATGGCCTGTATGGCAGTGAGCGGACGCAGAAAGAAAAGGTGCTGGAACTGCTGGAGAAAGTGAACCTGCTGCCGGAGCATTTTAACCGTTACCCGCATGAGTTTTCCGGTGGACAGCGTCAGCGGGTGGTGATAGCCCGGGCGTTGGCGGTAGATCCTTCTTTCATCATCTGTGACGAGTCGGTAGCGGCGTTGGACGTGAGCGTGCAGGCGCAGGTGCTCAATCTGCTGATCCGGCTGCGTGAGGAGTTTGGCTTCAGTTGCATTTTCATCTCGCATGACTTATCGGTGGTGCGCTTTATCAGTGACCGGATGATGGTGATGCAGAAGGGAAAAATTGTGGAGACAGGACCGGCAGACGAGGTGTATGGTCATCCGCAACATCCTTACACGCAGCAGCTGATTGCTGCCATTCCTAAAGGAATGTAATGCATATATAAATGATTATCATACTTATATGTCATTTTTTGATGGAATAGGTAATAATCAGTACCTTTGCACCCACTAAAAATTTCTTATTCATACCGTAATATGAAACTATCACAGTTCAAATTCGATCTCCCTTTAAACCTGATCGCACAGCACCCTTCCAAGACAAGAGATGAATCACGCTTAATGGTGGTAAATCGCGCTACCGGAAAAATTGAACACAAGGTATTCAAGGATATCCTGGGTTATTTCAATGACAAGGATGTGATGATTGTCAACAACACCAAAGTGTTTCCGGCAAGGTTGTATGGCCGTAAGGAGAAGACAGGAGCAAAAATTGAGGTTTTCCTGCTGCGTGAGCTGAACAAGCAGAATCGCCTGTGGGACGTTATTGTTGACCCGGCACGTAAAATCCGTGTAGGCAACAAATTGTATTTTGGTGACGATGAGTCACTGGTGGCAGAAGTAATTGATAATACTACTTCCAGAGGCCGTACCATCCGTTTCTTATTTGAGGGTAATGACGACGAGTTCAAACAGGTGCTGGACACACTGGGTGAAACGCCGCTGCCTAAATATATCAAGCGTAAACCGGAAGAAGAAGACAAAGAGCGTTATCAAACCGTGTATGCCAAGTATGAAGGTGCCGTAGCAGCGCCTACTGCTGGTCTGCACTTCAGCCGTGAGCTGATCAAACGCCTGGAAATTAAAGGGGTGAAATTTGCAGAAGTAACGCTGCACACCGGTTTGGGAACTTTCCGCCCGATCGAAGTAGAAGACCTGAGCAAACACAAAATGGATGCTGAGTATTTCCACATCGAGGAGCATGCGGTAAAAGTGGTGAACAAAGCGAAAGAGGAAAACCGCAGGATCTGCGCTATCGGTACTACTTCCGTACGTGCCGTGGAATCTTCCGTTACTGCGCAAAACCACCTGAAAGCGGCAGAAGGCTGGACCAACACCTTTATCCATCCGCCGTATGATTTCGCTATTCCGAATGCGCTGGTAACCAATTTCCACCTGCCTAAAACCAGCTTGCTGATCATGGTGTGTGCCTTTGCGGGATACGATCTGATCATGGAAGCTTATCAGCAGGCCATCAAGGAAAAATACCGTTTCTTCAGCTATGGTGATGCCATGCTGATTATCTGATAACGACTATCGGAATTACGAATTACAAATTACAAATTACGAATTGAGGGCTTACTGTCTGAAAGGTTATTAAGTAAACCTTCGATAAGTAAGCCCTCAATTCGTAATTTGTAATTCGTAATTTTTTTATGGGCAATAGAAAAAAAACAGCCATCATTGTTGCAGGCGGCTCCGGTTCCCGGATGCAGAGCGCTGTACCCAAACAGTTCCTGGACCTTGCAGGCAAACCGGTACTGTATCATACTATTACAGCTTTTACGGAGGCTTATCCGGATATGGATATTGTGCTGGTATTGCCGGAGAATCATATCAGTTATGCCAACAATTTATTGCAGGCTTTTGATAATATTCCGGCCATTACCATGGTCCAGGGCGGTGAAACGCGCTTCCATTCGGTGAAAAACGGCTTACAGCAGGTAAAGGAAGAGGGAGTGGTATTTGTGCATGACGGGGTAAGACCGCTGGTATCGCCGGCGTTGGTGCGTACCTGTTATAAAGCTGCATGCAGCCATGGCAGCGCTATCCCGGTGATTGATATGAAAGACAGTGTCCGGGAGGTGAACGGGGAGCATAACAGGGCGGTGGACAGGGGGCGTTTCCGCATTGTGCAAACGCCGCAGACGTTTGTGTCGTCGTGGATATTACCGGCTTTTGAGCAGCCTTATGATCCGTTGTTTACAGATGAGGCTACGGTAGTGGAGCATTTTGGGCATTTCGTGCATCTGGTGCAGGGGGAGGAATCGAACCTGAAGATCACGAAACCGCTGGATTTGGTGATGGCGAAGGCTTTCCTGGACCTGCGCGGGTAGATCACACAAAGGCGCAAAGGTTTTTACAAGACTTACAGGAAAACAAAGGGGCGAAGGTCATATTTGATCTTCGCCCCTTTGTTTGTTTACTATTTTCTTCGTGCCTTTGCTGCTTTGCGTTTTGGCGTGAACCCTACGCTTTAGCGGTTTCGTTCAGGCTCTTATTGATTTTCTGCAGGATCTGATGGGCCACGTCCAGTGCCTGGAGGCCGTCGATGGCGTTTACGGCCACGGGTTTGTTTTGGAGGATGGCGTCGCGGAAGAGTTCCAGTTCCATGCGGATGGCGTTGGATTGTTTTACTTCCGGGTTATCGATCGCGATGGTTTTTTTACCGCTGTTGGTTTCGATATCGAGGGTGAAGAGGCCTTCGTCTTCCGGTGTTTTCAGTTTGATGATTTCTGATTTTTTATCGAGGAAGTCGATACCGATGTAGGCATCTTTCTGGAAGAGGCGCATTTTGCGCATCTTCTTCAGGGAGATGCGGCTGGAGGTAAGGTTGGCCACGCAGCCGTTATGGAATTCGATGCGTACGTTGGCGATATCGGGTGTGTCGCTCATGACAGCTACGCCGCTGGCCGATATACGGCTAACGGTAGATTTCACGATGCTGAGCACGATGTCGATGTCGTGGATCATGAGGTCGAGGATCACGCTCACGTCGGTACCGCGCGGGTTGAATTCTGCGAGGCGGTGCACTTCGATGAACATGGGCTTCAGGTCATAGCCTTTTAAGGCGAGGAAGGCGGGGTTGAAGCGTTCCACATGGCCTACCTGGAATTTGATGTTGGCTTCATCCACCAGTTTCACCAGTGTTTTAGCTTCTTCCATGGTGTTGGTCATGGGTTTCTCCACGAAGATGTGTTTGCCATTGCGGATGGCAAGTTCACATAATTTAAAGTGGAGGGTAGTAGGCGCTACGATATCGATGGCGTCTACGGCCAGGATCAGTTCTTCCGCTGTAGTGTACCGGGTGATGTTGTATAGCTCTGCCACGCTGGCCGCGTTGGCGTCGCTGGGATCATAGAAGCCAACTACTTCCACGTCTTTCATGGTTGAAAGTTGGGAGAGATGAATTTTACCCAGATGTCCTACCCCGAAGATTCCTATTTTGAGCATAGTGGTTCTTAATAAATAAATGCGAAAGTAAATACATTTGGTTATTTTTTGATTTTTATATCACACCTTCTTCCACGAGGCTGTAGTAGCCTGTTTCTGACACGATAATATGGTCCAGGACATCTATGTCAAAGAGCTGGCCCTGTTCCTTTATTTTCAGGGTGATGCGGATATCGGCCTGGCTGGGCCGCAGGCTGCCGGAGGGGTGGTTGTGGCAGAGGAGCAGTTTACAGGCCTGGGCTTCGAGGGCTTCGCGGAAGATCATGCGGGTGTCCACGATGGTGCTGGTCATGCCGCCGGTGCTGATGCAGCGGTAGTTCAGCACTTTATTGGCCTGGTTTAGGAACATGACGTAGAAGGTTTCGAAGGAGTGGTCTGCCAGGATGGGTTTAAAGAAGAGGGCGGCATCTGCGCCTGCGCGGATAACGGTTTTTTTGTGAATGGGGCTTGCCTGCCTGCGCCGTGCCAGTTCCATGGCGGCGATGACGGTAACGGCTTTGGCGCTGCCCATGCCGCGGAGCTTTTGCAGCTTCCGGACGCTGATACGGCCCAGTTCCGGTAAGTTGTGATGTGCCAGCTGTAATACTTCCCGTGCCAGGTCGAGGGCGGATTTGTTCTTGTGGCCGGTGTGAAGCAAAATGGCGAGCAGTTCTGTATCGGAGAGGATAGCTGCACCATGCTGGAGCAGTTTTTCCCTGGGTTTTTCGGCATCCGCCCATTTACGGATGGCCACATGGGGTTGTGGTTTCGGGCTAACAAACATATTTCATTGCATTTCTCCGAATTTACGTAATCTTCTCCGGACCCTGGCCACTCATTCCCTACTTTCTTTTTGATGAAAATCATCGAAAAAACCACATAATTATTTACTTTAAAAAGTATTAGATATTTAAATTAAATTAAATCTAATTTTTGATCGAAAAAAAATCACGCCGGTAGCCCTAAAAAATCATAGTTTTGCCACCTCTTTTCTACTAGCAGTATGCAACCTTCAGTTAAAATCTTCACAGGCAACAGTAATCCGGCATTGGCTGAGAAAATTGCCAAAAGATACGGCAACGGACTCAACAGCCTCGGTAAGTTAAAAATTCAGAAGTTCAGTGATGGCGAGTTTCAGCCCGTTTTCCTGGAAAGTATCCGTGGTGACTATGTTTTTCTCGTGCAGGGCACCAACGCACCGTCAGACAACCTGATGGAGCTGTTGCTGATGATTGACGCGGCAAAACGTGCATCAGCCGGTTACATTACGGCGGTTATCCCGTATTTCGGGTTTGCGCGGCAGGACAGGAAAGACAAGCCCAGGGTGGCGATCGGGTCTAAACTGGTAGCCAATCTGCTCACTTCTGCAGGAGCTAACAGGGTGATTACCATGGATTTGCACGCGCCGCAGATCCAGGCGTTCTTCGATATCCCGGTAGACCACCTGGACAGTTCCGCTATTTTTATTCCCTATATTGAGCAATTAAAGCTGGAAAATCTTACCTTTGCGTCCCCTGACGTGGGCAGTACCAACCGGGTGCGTGAAGTGGCCTCCTACTTCAATGCTGAGATGGTGATTTGCGACAAACACCGCAAAAGAGCCAACGAAATAGCATCCATGGTAGTGATCGGTGATGTGAAAGACAGGGACATTGTGCTCATTGACGATATTTGCGATACTGCCGGCACGCTGTCTAAGGCAGCTAACCTGCTGAAGGAAAAAGGAGCCAGAAGCGTTCGCGCTTTCTGTACCCATCCGGTGTTCAGCGGTAAAGCATATGAAAACATCGAAAATTCCGTACTGGAGGAGATCGTGGTATGTGATACCATTCCCATCCGTCCGGAAAGTTCTAAAGTGAAAGTGGTGTCTGTGGCAGAGCTCTTTGCAGTGGCTATCCGCAACATGCATGAGAACAAGTCTATTACCAGCCTGTTCATTCACAGCCACCGCAAGCAATAACAACGTATATTTTATCATTTATATAAACTGTATAAACAATGAATACAATAACCATCGAAGGACAACTCAGGAGCGAATTCGGCAAAAAAGCCACCCGCCAGATCCGTTCTGAGGAAAAAGTGCCTTGTGTTATTTACGGGGGTGCAGAAACTGTTAATTTTTCAGCTCCTGCCAAAGCATTCAAAAACCTGGTTTACACTGCTGCTTTCCAGATCGCAGAAATTAAACTGGGCGCTAAAACTTACAGATGCGTACTGAAAGATCTGCAGTTTGATGTGGTAACAGACGAACTGGCTCACGTTGATTTCATGGAGCTGGTAGAAGACAAAGCTGTGTCTGTAACCCTGCCTATCAAACTGGTTGGTTCTTCTGTAGGTGTAAAAGCCGGCGGTAAACTGGTAAGCAAACTGAAAGCGCTGAAAGTAAAAGCTCTGCCTAAACACCTGGTTGAGAACATCGAAGTGAACATCGAAAACCTGGAACTGAACGCCAACATCCGTGTTGAAGACGTGAAAGTGGAAGGTATCGAAATCACCAACTCTCCGCGTATTCCTATCGCTTCTGTGGTAATGACCCGTCAGCTGCGCCAGGAAGAAGCTACTGCTGAAAAAGACGCTAAAAAGAAATAATCTTTTAGAAATATTTTTCCAAAAAGCCTCTCTACTTGTAGAGGGGCTTTTTAATTTGAAACACGATGAAATACCTGATCGCCGGTTTGGGCAACATTGGAGAAGAATACCGTCATACCCGCCACAATATAGGGTTTGACGTGGCAGACGCTTTTGTGGCCAAACATAACGCCAGCTTCGATAACGACCGGCTGGCAGAAGTGGCAACCTGTAAATGGAAAGGCAAAACGTTTATCGTTATCAAACCCACCACCTACATGAACCTCAGCGGTCGCGCCGTCAAATACTGGATGGACAAAGAAAAGATCGCTATGGAAAACCTGCTCGTGGTGATGGATGAACTGGCGCTTCCGCTGGACGTGCTTCGCTTGCGCCCGGGTGGCAGCGATGCCGGCCATAACGGCCTGAAAAGCATCCAGGAGTCTTTAGGCTCTAATCAGTACCCACGACTGCGCTTCGGCATCGGCAACGATTATCCTAAAGGACGGCAGGCGGATTTTGTACTGAGCAAATGGAAACCGACGGAAATACCGGTCGTGCAGCAAAAAATCAATGCCTGTTGCGATATCATCGAAAGTTTTGCAGGGATTGGACTGGCCCGTACCATGAACGAGTACAATAAAATGGTTTTTCCGCTGTAAAGTAAATTTGCAAATCTGCCCGCTATCTGCTTAATTTATCTTCTAAAACTCACGCATTATGAAAATTATTTGCGTAGGCAGGAACTATGCCGACCATGCCAAAGAATTAAAAAATGAGGTGCCAACTGAACCGGTGTTGTTCATGAAACCCAAGAACGCGCTGCTGCAGAACGGCCACCCGTTTTATTATCCGGAGTTTACCACCAACCTGCACTACGAATGTGAGCTCGTACTGCGCGTCAGCAAAAACGGCAAACACATTCAGGAAAAATTCGCTGATAAATATTATGATAAAATTTCTGTGGGAATCGACTTTACTGCCCGTGACCTGCAGGATAAACAAAAAGCCAAAGGACTGCCCTGGGAAATAGCCAAAGCCTTTGATAACTCCGCCATTGTAGGCAACTTTATTCCCATCACACCGGAGATGGACAAGAAGGACATTAACTTCTGCCTGTATAAAAACAAGACACTGGTACAACAGGGCAATACCAAAGATCTCCTGTTCTCCTTCGATTTTCTTGTTTCCTATATTTCGAAATTCTTTACCCTGAATATAGGTGACCTGATTTTTACCGGCACGCCGGCGGGGGTAGGGCCTACCGCGATCGGTGATTCCTTTGAGGCGTTTATCGAAAATGACAGCCTGCTGGAATTCGCCGTAAAATAACTTACGATTTTTTGATTTTGCGATTTAGAGATTTGGAATGCAGCGAAATCATCATCGCGCTTTTTTAAATCTCTAAATCAAAAAATCCACAAATCCGTAAATCAGATTTTTGTGGGGACATTGTTATAGATCGTGTCCAGTATCCTTGTTAACTCCGCATAGTCAGCTTCTGTCAGCGATTTCCAGCCTGTTTTCCGCATTTCATGTACCAGCGGCTTTACCTGTTTGTATTTTTCCGTTCCTTCCGGCGTGAGCTGCAGATATACCTTCCTTCGGTCATAAGTATCGGCTTCCCGTTTTACCAGCCCTTTTTTTACCAGTAATTCTATAATACGGGAGATAGTGGTGATATCCTTGGAGGTATTACGGGCCAGCTCGTTATGGGTCGTTTTTTTATGCTTGTACAGGTTCTCGACCAGCAACCACTGGTCCACCGTAATGTCCATCTGGCGGGAATCGAACATTTTCTGCCAATAGTTGCGCAGTTTTTTCAGGGTCGCATCCAGCTTAAAAAAAGAGGGATTATTGATAAAAGTATCAGCCATATTAATTAATTTGCAATAGCAATAGTTGTTATAGCAACTATTTTGCTTAAACCACCATCGTCATCACCAAAACAGTTTTACGTGTTTAAAGATAGTACAAGCGTTTCAACTTTAAAAGCCGGTACTAACGGCCAGCACGGGAAAAAGAGCGAGCTGGCGGAGTTACTGGCCGCTTACCGGTGGATGTGCCAGGCGGGCCAGATGGCCGCTACCTACGAGGCCAACCGGCCGATATGCAAGTATGTGCACTCCACTTCACGGGGGCACGAGGCCATCCAGATTGCCACTGGAATGCAGTTACGGCCGTGGGACTTTGTCAGCCCGTACTATCGCGATGAGAGCATGCTGCTGGCCATGGGCTTCGAACCATATGAACTGATGCTGCAGCTGCTGGCCAAAGCAGACGACCCTTTCTCCGGCGGAAGGTCCTATTACAACCACCCCAACAGCCGCCGGCCGGACAAACCCCGGATTCCCCATCAAAGCAGCGCCACCGGCATGCAGGTAATACCCGCTACCGGAATGGCACAGGGCGTACAATACCTGGAAACCATCCACTCTCAGCTGTTACCGACAGGTCCTAACGGCGAACTGCCGGTAGTAGTTTGTTCCCTGGGCGATGGCAGCGTGACGGAAGGGGAAGTCAGCGAAGCTTTTCAGTTTGCCGTCCTGAAACAATTGCCGGTCATCTACCTTGTACAGGACAACGACTGGGGCATCTCGGTCACTGCCGCGGAAGCCCGCGCCATGGACGCGTATGAATATGCCGCCGGCTTTAAGGGGATGGAACGGATGCGGGTGGACGGCAGCGATTTTACGGCCAGCTATGCCGCTATGGAAACGGCTATCGGGTATGTGAGACAGGAACGCAAGCCGATCCTTGTGCAGGCTAATGTACCGTTATTAGGGCATCATACTTCCGGTGTCCGGAAAGAATGGTACCGTACCGCTGAAGACCTTGAAAAACACACCGCCAAAGATCCTGTACCGAAACTACGGGCGTTGTTGCTGAAACATGGCGTGGCAGAGGCTACCCTGCAGGAGATAGAACAAACAGCCATTGAAGATATTGAAGCTGCTTTTGCGGCGGCCGTGAAAGCGGCCGAACCGGCCCCCGAAACTGTCCGTGAGCATGTGTTTGCGCCTGCTGCGGTCACACAGGAGGCAGGAACGCGCGTACCGGCCAATGGCAGCAAAGTGGTGATGGTGGACGCTGCCCTTCATGCTGTGGAAGAAATTATGCAGCAATATCCCGAAGCCATCTTCTTCGGGCAGGACGTGGGTAAACGGTTGGGCGGCGTGTTCCGCGAAGCAGCTACCCTTGGTGATAAATTCGGTGACCACCGTGTATATAATACCGCCATCCAGGAAGCGTATATTATCGGCGCTACGGCGGGTCTGTCGGCCACCGGCGTAAAGCCCATTGTGGAAATACAGTTCGCGGACTATATCTATCCGGGATTCAACCAGCTGGTGACGGAAATATCCAAATCCTGCTACCTGAGCCAGGGCAAATTTCCGGTGCAAACACTGATCAGGGTGCCTATCGGCGCTTATGGTGGCGGCGGTCCCTATCATTCCGGCAGTATTGAATCCACTTTACTGAGCATCAAAGGCATCAAAGTGGTGTACCCTTCCAATGCGGCAGATATGAAAGGTTTGCTCAAAGCGGCCTTCCTGGACCCCAACCCGGTAGTGATGCTGGAGCATAAAGGGCTTTATTGGAGCAAGGTGCCCGGTACCCAGGATGCCATGACCATAGAGCCGGCGGCAGATTATGTGCTGCCATTGGGCAAAGCTAATGTGGTATTGCAGGCACACCCGAAAGATGTGCAACGTGGGGAATCTGTATGTATTATCACCTACGGGATGGGCGTATACTGGGCAAAGGCCGCAGCACGCGCGTTCCCCGGAAATGTGGAAATAGTGGACCTGCGCACCCTCTTCCCACTGGATGAAGAACTGGTGTTTCAAACCGTCCGCAAACATGGCAAATGCCTGCTGCTGACGGAAGAGCAGCTCAATAATTCCTTTACACAGGCACTGGCCGGCCGTATTCAAAAAGAATGTTTCCGGCAGCTGGACGCCCCGGTGCATATGCTGGGGGCGCTCGATCTGCCGGCGGTGGCGCTTAACACCAGCCTGGAAGCCGCTATGCTGCCTAATGCGGCCAAGGTGGAGGCAATGATACAAGCATTAATGTCCTACTGAGAACTAACCCATACGTTTATGCAACGAGGCCCTGCCAGAACACTGACAGGGCCTCTCTCTTTTTTATCGGGTAAGGATAGTATGAATATTTACCAAATACTGGTGAAGCCGATAGATGGTTTGTCTACACTGGTATAGCCAATGAGGAAACCACCGGGAAAGGTGGCATAACTGATGGCCAGCCTGTTGTTGGTCAACATATCCGTCAGTGGCTTGGCCTGCGGGCTGAGGGCATTGGCATTGCTGCCCTGCGCATCAGTTGCAAAAGGCAATGGAGTGAAGGTATATACTCCGTTTGCTGTCCTGGTGTATTTAAAGGAATATCTGCCTACATAACTGGCGAAGGTGATATTCACATTCAGTACGCCGGGCACCTGGAAATCAAATACCACTTTGGATAACGGGAAACCTCGGGCTTTGAACTTGTTGGCCATGTCATTCCAGATGGCCTTAAAATCGGTTGACCAGCCGGGCAGCGCCAGTGAGCCGGGAGATGGCAGCGTTTGCAGGCCGGACAGCTCAGTGCCCAGCAGGTAATGCGCTGGCAGCGGAGGAAGCGCGCCCTGCTCCAGGTAAGCTTTTGCTTTGTCGACTGTTGCATAGAAATTGAGCGCATCGCTGTCCCAGTTCAGGGTAGTGAAGGCCTGGCCTCCCGCCTGTACGGGATGACGCAACAGGATGCCGGTGGTCGTATAGGCGTAACCGCTACCGGCGGAGGTTTTGATATCATTGGCTACGGCCGCGAAGCCTACGCTTTTGTCAGACACGTTGAAATACACCATGGTAGGCGCATTGTTTTGTTTGAGTGACAGATAGCCGGCGTTATTGATAAAATCGGTGGCCTGGCTGATCACAGCCTGCAGTTTACCACTGGTGTAGGCTGTTTTTACCTGGGCGCCAGCTTTTACCAAACGGAGCTCATCACTGTACTTGTTGCCAAGCAGCACCAGGGTATCGCCGCTGACATACCGGAACGCATAGGCGGTGTCCACGCCTCTTTTGGTGACCAGTTTGATGTCCCCCAGCTGTGAACCGGCGCCGAAACTAATGGTGGGATTGACCTTCTGGGTAACGTACACGTTAAAAGGGCTTTTGCTGGGCGTGGCGGCACTGGTGGCGCTAAGGTCGGAGTACAGGGTGGCTTCACCCTTTCCATTGTCGAGTTGCAGGTATACGCTGAAGAGTTGATTGCTGCTGCCGGGAACAAGCGCGCCTACCCACCCGTCAGGCGCTGTGCCCAATATGGTTTTGAAGGAGTCGAGCTGTTTGGACGGATCAGGGAAGGACGGCTCGACCGGAATGTCGAGTGAATTGTCCTTCCGGCAAGACGCCACTACCGTAGCGCACAAGAGTGTATATAAAGCGATTTTTTTCATTTGGAACAATTACGGTTGAACGAATTATCTGAGTGTGCCACCCAGTATGAAAGCAGGATCATCTACGCCAAGAATGCGGCCCATCTGGGGATTGCCAGGCATGGAGAAATAATCCACCCGGTATTTGCCGGTGGCCAGTTTATCCAGCAAAGGCTGCATCGCAGGGAGGATAATGGAAGCCACGTCTCCTTTAACATCCTGTGGAGTGAAAGAAAATACGCCGTCTTTACTTTTCGTATAGTCGTATATGAAAGGAGCGGTGAACCTGTTGGCTCCCTGGTATACTTCCACAAGGACAACCAGCTGCTGATTGGCTGTATTGAATATGAAGTTCATGCTGGTGAGCTGCAGATTGGCGGCGGTAGTGGGTATCCTGGCTTTGATTGTTTTCCACATGGTCAGGAAGCCGGGAGAGAAAGAACCCTGCGAAGCGTCGGTAACGCTGATTTGTCCGTAGGCGATGCCCAGGAGCAGATGAAGGTCGAAGATAGGACCTGTTGCTTCCTGGAACTCGATGGTTTTACCATTATCCTTCAGATACAGCACCTGTTTCCCGGCGTCAAAAAATACTTCCTGGTAAAAGCTGTTGCCGATTTTAAAAGGATCTTTGGTGATGATGCCGGTTAACGTATAGGCGTAGGGGATAGACAGCGTTTTAGCAGTGCCGTTTTCTTCGTATATCAGTGAAAATACACGGGAGTCGGGCACAATGGCCGTCTGTACCTTTTTACCGTCGGCCGTGGAAACATACAATGTTGAATGTTGATCAATGTAGTCTCCGACTGCGTCCCGGATCGTATTGAGGCCGCCTGCCTTGTAGGCTGTTTCCTCTGCGGCGCTGGCCCTTACCAGCAGCATCTTGCTCTTGTTGGCGGCACCGGTAAGGAATACGGTGTCTGTACGGGTGGAGTCATACCCAAATTCAAAGTCGGCATCGTAACCTCTGCCACGCAGACCGCCAAATACCCTGTCATCCGGGTCTGACAGCATATGGATATAACTGTAGGTGTCAAATACCAGTGATGGCCGCTGTAAGGCGCCCATTCTGTAGGAACTCTCGGCGAGGTCTTGCCCGGTGACGGGTGTCAGGTCGCCCAGCATGTTCACCCGATCATTCTCCCCGAATTTAAAATAGAAGCCGAAGCCTTCGCCGCCATCGGGGAAAAGATAGGCTTTCCAGCCGTTGGCACCGCCGGTGAGTTGTTTTTTATAGGCCGTAAGGGTGGTGTTCATCCGTTCTTCCGGCCTGGTGCCGAAAACGGAACCGTCATTGTCTTTGCGGCATGATGTAGCCAATGTGCATAACACCATTCCTGCTATGATAAATTTTTTCATATATCCGTAATAGTTATAGTCATTTACTTAAAAACTACTTGATCGCTTCTGCAATAGCTGTGGATGTTTTTGCCTGCAGGCTGTCGAAATTTATTTTCCAGCTGTTCTGGAAATAGTTTCTGACGATCTGTGCTTTCTGGTATAACATGTCTTTGCCGTGGTCGGTAGCAGACTGGTTAACTATTGCTTCAAAGCCGTCTTTGCCTTCGGTGAGCATGGTAGACACCATTTCCACAAAGTCTTCATCTGCCTTGGAACGCGCGTAGGGCGTGATGAAGCCGAGATCGAGCGCCTCCTGGTCGGTGGTGTTGTTCCAGGTACCGGTATAACCGCTGGCGGTAAGGGATTTGTATTCCTTGGGATAGAAGATGGTCTGATGCAGGATGTGTGCAAACTCGTGGTGAATGGTGTGCAACAGGAACTTTACGAACCCTTCATTTTTTTTGTTGAACTCGTTGAGCCGCAACAGCTGTATGGTTTTACCGCCTTCCGCTTCCCCGAGGGTAATGGTACCGTTGGAGTTGTACCGGGGGCTGCCTACCAGTATGATCTGTTTGGGGCTGTATTTAAGGAAGAAGGGTAATCCAACTTCTTTGATATAAGGCTCCACCCAGGTTTTGTGTATGAGGTCCATCACCGGTATTACCATCGATTCTTTAATGGGAATAAGGGTTTTGTCGGTGGCTACCGCATAAGGGTCCCACTTGTATTTGACCTCGATATTGTATGGTTTGGTATAATTATCTGTGATCCAGTTGTCGAGCGCTGTTGGCTGCCCTGTGTTTTCCGGGAACAGGTTGGAGATATCCAGGTTTTCTTTTTTGTTGCAGCCGGAAAGAACGGTGATCAGTCCTGCTACCAGTATGGGAATGATATAATGACGTTTCATATTTACAAGTTTGAGCGGTGGTTATCGTGGATTTAATTCCAGGCCGGACAGTTGCGCTTCCTGTGGTATTTGCACCATTCGGCGCGGGTCGTTGGCGCCCAGCACCATTTTGGTCTTACCATCGAAAGAGGTGTGTACGACCGGTATTTTGTGGCGGAGAATATCGAACCACCGGAGACCTTCGAATATATACTCTACCTTTTTGTAATACAGGATTGCCTGGATGATGGCCGAGCGGCTGTCTACCGTGCGGTAGTAGTTCCTAACCTTGCCTACGGAGAGGTTATGTGCGCTGGCAACATAACCATCCACGCGCTGGCTCAGGAAGTCGTTGATATCAGCGATGGCGGCATCGAAGTTGCCCAGCTCGGTATTGGCTTCCGCTCTGTTGAACAGCACTTCTTCGGCGGTGAACAATGGTATCATATCCCATCCGTCGCCGATGTTGGCGTTCTGGTCCACACGGATAAACAGTTCATAGAACTTGGGAACGAAGTAGTCTTCCGGCCGTGAGTAGTATACTTTATAGCTCAGTCTTGCACCGGAAGGGTTATCACGGCTGTTGAGCATGGCGCCGAGAACGGGGTCGCAGCCGTAGCGGTTGGTCCGCAGGTTCCTTGCCCACCAGGACTGGGATTCGGCCAGCAACAGGTTTGCTTTCTGTGTGGCCCTGGTATATTCCTTTCTGAGCACCAGTTCTTCCATGTTGTTGTAGGTGGAGTTTACCGGGCGCAGATAAGGCAGTGCCTTGCCTGCCGGGAAGGTCTGGTTGGCATGTTCCACCACTTTGGCGTATTCTTTTTTGAACAGGTAGAAACGTGCCGCAAAAGCGTGTGCGGCTGATGTGGTGAAGTGATAGGAGGGCGCGTTGGTGTAGGAGTTGTCATCGATCAATGGCAATCCTTCTGTGAGGTCTTTCTCGATCTGTTCATACACGTACGCTACTGTTTTCCTTTCATATTTTTCCACCACTATTTTTTCCGGTTTGGTGACATAGGGGATACCCGGGTCTTTAGCAGCGGTGGCGGCATCGTATGATTGGGAGAAAATGGTGACCAGCATAAAGTGTGCATATGCCCGGCAGAGCAGCGCTTCTCCTTTGGATGCGCTATAGGCGGCTTTGTCGCTGGCCTGGTTGATCACTTCCAGGGCCTGATTGGCGGCGGCGATGGCGGCATATGCTTTTTGCCAGTAGAAGTCCGGCGTGTCCTGGTCCCTGTCTGACGACACTTCCCAGAACCAGGGCTGACGATTATAGCGGGTATTATCGTCTGTACCTTTATCGTTGGCATTGTCAGACATGGCTTCGATGAACGGAATATAGTTGGCCCGGGGATAGGCGGAGGTAAGGAGTTCGGCCACCTTGGAAGGTGTATTCACTTCGGTACGTTGATCTGGCAGTTGCTCGAGGTATTTTTTACACCCGGGCGCAACGGTCATGATTGCTAACGCTGATATATATACGAGATTTCTTTTCATATCCAAAACTTTTCATTCAGGTTAAAAACCAACTTTTACGGACAGGGTGTATTGTTTAGGAACAGGTAACGCCACGCCACCGGACTGGAAGAACTCAGGGTCCTGGCCTTTCAGTTTGGGGTCGGCATAGATCAGCCACGGGTTGTTGGCCACCAGGCTGAGCGACGCATTGTTGAGGCCTATTGCGGAGGTATATCTCAGCGGCAGGCTGTAACTCAGCGACACCTGTTTCAGACGGATGAAACCTCCGTCGGCAACACGTGAAGAAGAATAGTTATAGGTATAATACGGTGTTACGCCACTCAGCCTGTTGATCACACGGAGATCGGACAGTGAAGGGATGTCTGTCTGTTTTTCGTCGCCGGTCATCATCCAGCGGTCGAGGAACTCTTTCGGCATGGCCGTTAGATCGGTGTATTTCTGCTGGAAGGCGGGATTGAGGCGGATCACGTTTCCTGCGCTGAAGGTAAACAGGGCAGAGAAGGTGAAGTCTTTATAACGCACGGAGTTATATAAGCCTCCGGTTAATTTGGGATCAATCGGGCCGCTGTACTTCAGGTAGTTGATGGCATCGCTCTGGAGGTTGACCTCATTTACTTTTTCACCCTTTTCATTGATGAACACCGGGGTGCCGTCGAGGGAGGACAGTTCCTTCACGTCGATAGAGTAGAGGCCTCTGTAGGGGCGTCCAAGCATAGGGCCTCCATCAGGTCCGATCAGGTCCCAGATGTTGGGATTTGTTTTCAGGTTGGTGATTTTATTTTCGTTATAGGCTGCGGTGAGCTGTGTTCTCCATTGCCAGTTTTTCTGCTGTACGATAGCGCCGCCGACAGTCAGTTCCACACCATGGGATTTCATGTCGGCATAGTTGGCGTTTTTGACAAACTGGCCGCCGATACCGGAGGTGCGGATAGGGCTGATAAGGTCGAAGCCGTTACGGTTATACCCGTCGAGGGTAACGGTGAGGCGGTCTTTGAACATGCCGAGGTCGATGCCTACGTTGGTTTCATATTGTTTTTCCCAGGTGAGTTCCGCGTTTTCCAGGTCGATGATATTGATCACGGACTCGATTTCCGGCAGGTAAGGGCGGTATGTTTTACCGCTGCGGGTAACGAGGCTGGAGTTGGTGGCCCTGCCCAGGCTGGCAGTGAGGCCGTATGTAGCGCGAAGCGTAAGGCGGTTGATGTTCTGTACCGCTTTCATGAACTCTTCTGTGTCCACGTTCCAGGAACCGCTGATGTTCCAGGTGGGCAGCCAGCGGGCAGTCCGGGATTTGCCGAGCAGGTTGGAACCATCGTAACGGATAGTACCGTTGAGGTTGTATTTGCCTTTATAGGAATACGCGCCGTTGGCCATGTAGGCGAGGAAGCGGTCATAGTAGTTCTGCATGCCGTAGAAGTCAAAACCGCTTTCCACAGCCTGTTTGATGATACGGGGATCTACATAGGGCACGCCGCCTTTGTCGAACTGGTAACCGTAGCCATTGGAGAATTTGTTCTGGCGGTTGGCATATCTTAATTCCTGCGAGGCATAGGCCACGAAGATGTGCGTGTTGTTATAGGTTTTATTCCACTCGAGGGAGTTACGGATGTTATAGCTAACGAGGTAATCATCATTGGTATTGTAGAAACCGCCATAGGGCAGTACTACCACAGGATAAGCTTCCGGATCATCGGGGTTGCGGTAGAGGAATTTATTGTTCTCCATCACATGGGCGTTATCGGCAGCGCGGTAGGCCATGGCCATGTTGGAGTTTTCTCTCACTTTATGTTCCCGGTTGGTTTTGGCATAACGCAAAGCGCCGAGGAAGCTGTATTTGAGGGTAGGTGTGATTTTATAGCCGGCTTCGCCCTGTAGTTTGATGTCCACCATGGTGAGGTCGAGCGTATTGTTGTTCAGTTCATTGATGATATTGAACGGAGCGAAGTTACGCCGGAAGAATTCCAGGTTGCCATTCTGGTCGTAGGCGGTCATGGTGCGGCTGGTATTGAGGGCGTAGCTGAAAGGGTTGATATCGAAATCGCGGTCGTATTTTCCTTCTACCGGATTGCTGACCCTTCCGACGCTGCCGGGAGCGCGCTGGTCTCTGATGGAGCCTTGTGTGATGAGGCCTATATTCAGTTTAGGTGAAATGTTGAAGTTGGCGCGGGCATTGCCGGTAAAGCGTTTCACCCGGTCGCCGATGGTCCAGCCGTTATCGTTGAGGAAGCTGGTGGAGAAATAGAGCTGTGATTTTTCCGTACCGGAGGAGATGCTCAGGGAGTGCTCCTGCAGGAGGGAGTTGCGGAATAATACATCGAACCAGTCTGTATTGGCCAGTGCGTATCTTTTGAGGAATTCATTTCTGGATTTCTCGTCATTGTAAACTGTTCTGTTGTTGATATTTTCCGCCAGTTTGGTGAATACGCCGCCGTCCTGTCTGGTGGCGAGGTCGCCGTATTGCAGGAATCCGCGGCTTTCCATGGATTTATATACCGACATCTGGTCGGCGGAGTTCATGATATTGAAATCTTTATATGTTGGTTTGATATAGGTGGAGAAGTTACCGGTATAGGAGATGAGTGGTTTGCCTACGCGTCCTTTTTTGGTGGTGATGACCACTACGCCGTTCATGGCGCGGGCGCCGTACATGGCCGTGGCGGCGGCATCTTTGAGGATCTGGAAGCTCTCGATGTCGTCGGGGTTGAGGCCGGCCACAGAAGAGCCCAGCAGGGTGGTGGGGTCTCCGGTGGAGAGTTGTTCATTGGAGACGTTGACCACATCTTCCAGCACGATACCATCTACCACCCAGAGCGGTTTGTTGTCGCCGGTGATGGAGGTGGCGCCACGGACGCGGATTTTAGGTGCCGCGCCGAAGGTGCCGGACACGTTTTGGATGGAAACGCCGGCCACGCGGCCTTCCAGCATGCGGCTTACGTCGGTGATACCTTCCCGTTTCACGTCATTGGCTTTGAGGGTAGCTGCTGAACCGGTGAAGAGTTTGCGGTCGATAGTCTGATAACCGGTCACGACTACCTGGTTAAGATTCGTAACGTTTTCTTCGAGGGTAATGATAATAGGTTTATCTGCGGTGGCTTTCACTTCCTGTGTTTTAAAGCCTACCATGCTGATGACGAGGGTGGCGCCGGGTTTCACGCGGATGGTGAACTCTCCTTTGCTGTCTGTGGCGATACCGTTGCCGGTGCCTTTTTCCACGATGCTGATACCGGGCACAAAGGAAGCATCACCGTTTTCCGCGCGTGTGCCCGCGCGTCCTTTAACGGTGATGACCTCCTGTTGTGGCGCGATTACTTCGGCGGGGCGTGTGAGCACGATCTTATCGCCGATTACTTTATGTGCTATGCCTTTGCTCTCGAGCAGATTAAGCGCCTGCTGCATAGAAATTTTATCGGGGTCTATTTCGACATTCATGTTTTTGTTGATGACCGCGGCATCGTATACAAATACGACGTTGTACTTTTTCTCCATCCTGCCGAGGATGACTTCCAGTTTCTCCCGGTTTTGCTCATTGGTCAGTGGCGCAGCCTGGTTTTCCAGGCATGCCACTGTCAATAGGGCAAGGAGCAGCTTCGATTTTGGTCTCTTCTTCTTGTAAAGGATTTCAAACATCGTATATAATTATTATAGGTTAAACGGGTCGGGAGCAGGCATAGGCGATGCGCTCCACGGGGAGCGGGTACATAGCCTGCAGGATGTTAATTGCATTTCCGGGTTGACAGAACTGCGATGTACGATTTCAGTTGACACATTGGGTTGCTAAACAACGGAGAAAGGCCAGACGGCAGGTGTTACCTGCCGGTGATCGTAATTTCCCGGTTGCGGTGCACTACCGTGATAGGGTAGGTAGCTTGCAGCACCTCCAATACTTCTTCCAGCTTATTGTTTTTAAATGTTGCATTCAGTTTTTTCACGGGGATTTTTCCCCGGAGGTTGATTTTAACCTGATAAAGCGCTTCGACTTTTTTGCATACTTCTGACAGTGGGGCATCCACGAAAACGAGTTCATGAGTGATCCAGGCGTCTGCGTTACTGTTGATGGCATTATACTGTTCCAGGCTGCCGGTGGCCGGATCGAAGTGAAGGCCTTCGCCGGCGGTGAGGATGGTCTCCGCTGCATTGGCATGGCCGGAGGCGAACCTGATTTTGCCTGTTTTGACGGTGACGCCTATACGGCGGTCTTCCATTTGTATGTTAAAAGCGGTGCCCAGTACCGTGATGCTGGATTGTCCGACTTTAACCACGAAGGGCGTTGTTGTTTGTGTGGCCACGTCAAAATAGGCGGTGCCTTGTTCCATGATGACTGTCCTGTTTTTTTGCATTCTTTCCGGGTAGCGTACCCGGCTGTTCTTATCGAGATAAACGCGTGACTGGTCGGGCAGGAGCAGGGAGTCGATGGATGCCAGTGTCGCTTTTTCTTTGTAGGTGACCGTGCTGGTGTGGTAGTAGTACCAGCTTGCGGCGGCCACAACAGGGATGATGACAGCAGCTGCGCGGAACCAGCGATAGCGGCGTGCAGGCAGTTGGATGGTTTTTTCTTCCGGCAGGGCTTCCTGGAGCCGTGCGATGGCCGCATGGGTGTCCAGCTGGTCCAGTATCTTAAGGTCTGGTGACAGTTGCCATAGTTGTTGCACCTGCAGGAAGGTGGCTTCATTTTCCGGGGAAGCGGCGGCCCATTGCCGCACTTGCTGCTCCAGGGCAGCGTCCTGCGGGTTGTTCAGGTATTTCACCAGTTGCAGCCAGTTGATCGTTTCTTTTTCCATTGGACAGAAGCCTTTGTGTATTGTTACAATCCAGCGGAGGGGATACCCCCAGTGGCGAACGAAAAATTTTCACATTAATATTTATATAATATAATAAGGAGAAGAGCAGAGGCGGGGAGTACAGCGGTAGCCGCAGGCCGGGCGGGGATTACAGCCGGCTTGCCAGTTCACCTGCAAGTGCAAGGAAGAGTTGCAGCATGCGGAGGTTGGCGGTGTAATCGCGGGAATTGTCCTGGCGGTAAAAAAGATTTTCGCGGAGTGTTTTAAGGGCGTGGAGCATGTGGTTTTCCACTGTTTTCTCGGAGATCTGAAGCTGCGCTGCGATCTCGCGGTATTTGAGGCCATCGAAGCGGCTCATTTTAAACACTTTTGAGCATTGTTTCGGCAGTTTTTCTATTTCCTGCCAGATGCGCATTTTCAGTTCCTGTTCCTCCTGCAGGTTATGCAGGTAGCTGTCTGTCAGTGATTCGGCAATAAGGGAGTGATGGCGGGCGATGTTTTTTTCCCGCTTAAGATAGTTGAGCGCATGATTGATCACTGCTTTGTACAGGTAGGCACGGAGGGCGCCGTTTTCATCCAGCAGGGCAGGGTTTTCCCATATTCTGATGAACACTTCCTGTACCAGTTCCTGTGCGATGCCTGCATCTTTGCAGTAGCGGAAGGCCGCCATCACCAGTTCCCGGAAGTGACGTTCATATACATAGGTAAAGGCCTGCCTGTTTTTCGCATGAATTTCCCTGATCAATGCAGCCTCGCTCAGTTGGGCAATATCGCTGGTTCTCACCATTAGTTTTCCTACTCTTTTCCAGGTATCAGGGTATAAGGTATAAAAAAAATCATAATTCAGTTAATGGGAAAGAAAGAAAAGAATGGCAGGCGGGCTTCATATGGGTTATTTCGTTTTTTTCTGTTCTTTTGTCAGTTGGCGGGTAATTTATCATCAACCCGCTACCAGTGATAAAAAAAATTGCAAAAACGTTTTAGTTATCTGGAAATAATTATATTTTTATGTTCAGAGCTGTAGTGAAAAAGCCAAAAAAGTATGTGGATAATATGCCAGCTCAGATCTAAATCTAAAAAATTATTCACTTGTAATGGTAGCACTGTTAAATGAAAATCACTTGTAGCCGGCAGGAGTACTAAATCGATTCAGCTCCCGTCGCATTTCACGTTAGAGGTTGTAAGCCATATTTTTTTGAATCAGGCAACTGCCTTGTCTGGCAGTGTAAACAGGTATTTATCACATTAATTAAAACAAAATCGTTTTTGTACATCAGGGGAATGATCAATCATTAAACAAAATCGTTTTAGCACGTTAACAAAAGGCACCTTGAAAATTCCACAATGGTACCACGTTCATTGATGGACCCTTTTCCGGATTGCCGGAAGTAAATCAACTCAATGCTTCCACGGCATCTTCGTATAGCCTTTACCGTGTACATTTTCCCAGGTAGCGGGGTAGTTGGTACAACTGCCCTGTGTGGCAGCATCAGCCCATACAGCAGATTGTCAACAAGTGGATACTTTTTCCGGGTATCAGGAGTTTTCGCATCACTCCTTTTGTGACATGACCGCCCGTATGTGCTTTATCAACCACCGGCATGTGCTTCAGACGGCCCACCGTCCGCAGATACAACGCAGGCTGCCTGTCCTTACTGTATTTCAGCAATGCTTCCCTTCCTAAAATCATCCGGAAGGGATAACGGGCCTTCTTTGCAAAATCGTTTTAGCGAAAACTCTTTAGCATTGAACCTTTATTAACCAAAAAACAAACATGTATGAAGAAAAAACTGACCTTCCTGGTACGGACCAGCTTGCAGAGCAGCTTCCTGCTATTGCTGTCGCTGCTGGCCTTCTCCCAGGGAAAGAAGATCACCGGTAAGGTGTTTGATGCACGGGACAACACGCCGCTTCCTGGCGTGACAGTGCAGGTGAAAGGCACCAACACCGGTACACAATCCGGCCCTGACGGCAGCTATACCATTAACGTACCCGGTAATAACACCACCCTCATATTTACTTTCGTTGGCTACACACCCACTGAAAAACTGGTAGGCAGCGCTACCACGCTCAATGCCGCACTGAGTACCGACGTGAAATCATTACAGGACGTGGTGGTAATCGGTTATGGTACACAGAAAAGATCCGACGTGACCGGCGCCGTTGCCTCCGTAAGGGCCGGCGCATTGCAGGAACGTCCTGCACCTTCGGTGAACCAGGCGCTCAGCGGCCGTATGCCCGGCGTACAGGTAAGCACCAACTCCGGTCGCCCCGGCGGCCAGACAAGAGTGCGCATCCGCGGTTTCAGCTCTATCAACACCACCAGCAACCCACTCTACGTAGTGGACGGAGTGGCACTCCCCATGGGCAACCAGACACAGAACTCTAACGCGATTGACTATATCAATCCGAATGACATCGAATCCATCGAAGTACTGAAAGACGCTTCCTCTACCGCCATCTACGGCGCCAGAGGCGCTAACGGCGTAGTGCTGGTGACCACCAAAAAAGGGTCTGCTACCGGCGGCCGCGTAACGTACGACAACTACTTCGGCATCAATACACCGGGCCCGCACCGCGTGAAAATGCTCAACGCCAAAGAATACCTCGACCTGGAAACACTGGGCTGGAAAAATGCACAGATCTATGATAAACCAGGATGGGACGCCGGCAACTACGTAAGCAGCAACCCTGCGCTGAAAAGAACGGACTCCCGCTTCTTTGATAAAGACGGTAACCCGCTGTACGATACTGACTGGTTCAAAGAATCCATCCAGCATAAACTTACACAGAACCATCAGTTAGGTTTCTCTGGTGGCAATCCTGATACACAATACGGTCTCTACCTCGGTTACCTCGATGATAACGGCCTGCTGCTGAATTCCTATCTAAAACGTTATTCCGCACGCTTTACCATCGACACCAAAATCAAGGAATGGCTGAAAGTAGGCGGTTCACTCAGTTATAACAACCAGGAAGAAAACCTCGTGGACATTGGTACCGGCGGTCTTAACTCCGTTCGTATGATCACCGAAGCGCTGCCCTTCCTGCCGCTGAAACTGGCGGACGGCACCTGGACCAACAACAAGATGTACCCAGGCGCTGAAGGCGGTTCCAACCCGGTACAGATCCTGACAGACAGAAAATACATCCTGAACACACAGACCACCCTCGGTAACGCCTACGCTAACCTGACGCTGGCCAAAGGCCTCGAACTGCGCAGCACCCTTGGCGCCAACATCGTGACACGTGGCCGTAACGAATGGAATGGCCGCTCCCTGCTGGATATCTCCGCTTCCCAGAAAGGTATTGCCATTGTGGCCAATGACCGCGAATCTTTCTGGTCCTTTGAAAACTACCTGACCTATAATAAACGTTTTGGTACTGACCACTCCTTCACCGGCATGGTGGGTATGGGTGCTTCTGAAAACAACTTCTTCACCATCAATGCAAGGGGCGAAAATTATTCCACCGATTACTTTGAGAACAACAACCTGGGCGCAGGTTCCGTGATCCCAGCCAGCGGCGTGGGCTCTAACCGTACCCGGTTTTCGTTCTTCTCTTATTTTACCCGTTTGAACTATGCGTACAAAGACCGCTACCTGCTGACCCTCACCGGCCGCAGAGACGGATCTTCCCGCTTCGGCCCTTCCAACAAATACGCTACCTTCCCCTCCGCCGCACTGGCCTGGAGAGTGTCTGAAGAACCGTGGCTGAAAGGCAACCACCTCTTGTCCAACCTGAAACTGCGTACCAGCTACGGTGTGACCGGTAACTCCGAAATTCCGCCGTACCAGTCCCTCGCCACGCTCGCTGCCAGCGGTACCTACGCTGCCGTTATCAACGGTGCCAAAGTACAGGGCATCGGTACCAACAGGCTCGCCAATCCCGATCTGAAATGGGAGAAAACAGCACAGGCAGACTTCGGCGCGGAAATAGGCCTGTTCAACAACCGCATCAACCTGGAAGCTGATGTCTACTACCGTAAAACAACAGACATGTTGCTCGATGCGCCGGTACCTACCACCAGCGGCTACGCCACTATCCGTAAAAACATCGGCTCCATGGAAAACAAAGGCCTGGAACTGGCCCTGAACGCACTGGTGATAAGCGGAAAAGACTTTTCCTGGAACACTACTTTCAACATCTCCTTCAACCGTAACAAAATCCTGTCGCTCGCCACACCGGCAGATATCTTCGGCGTGGGCGGCCCCAACTTTACCAACCAGACCAACATCCTGCGTGTAGGCGAAGCCGTTGGTTCCTTCTGGGGACTGGTGCGTGAAGGTACCTGGAGCGAAGCTGAAAGAGCACAGGCAGCCAAATTCCAGAGCTACCGCGGTGGCAATACCATGCTGCCCGGCGATATCAAATACCGCGACGTGAACGGCGACAACATCATCAACGATGCTGACCGTATGATCATCGGCAACGGTAACCCGAAAGGATGGGGCGGTTTTATCAACAGCTTCAAGTATAAAAACTTCGACCTCACCCTCGAACTGCAATACTCCTACGGCGCCGACGTGCTGAACATGTCGCACCACTCCGGTGAAGACCGTATCAGCATCGCCAACAGCTTCAGATCCGTGCTGGACTACTGGACTCCGGAACATCAGAACACACCGATCGCTGCTCCCCGTCCGGTGGCCGCAGGTTATGTTACCAACGTGGACACCCGCTGGGTGGAAGACGGTTCCTTCCTCCGTGGTAAAAACTTACTGCTGGGATATACCTTCCAACCGGAAGTGCTGCAGAAAATACACCTGAGCCGCCTGCGTATCTGGGCCTCTGCACAAAACTTCTTCGTTTTGACCAAATACAGCGGCAACGATCCGGAAGTATCTACCTATGGCGATTCTTTCGCACAGGGACAGACATTCTTCGACTATCCCAAGCCAACTACTTATCAGCTGGGGTTAAACGTGGCGTTCTAATTTGTTCAGTATCAAAAAGACTTTATCATGAAGAGAAATATCATTCATAAAACGATACAGCTGGCGCTCTGCGGCGCTATGCTGATGGGCGCGGGCAGTGGTTGTAAAAAGTTCCTGGAAGAAAAGGACCCTTCCAACCTCACCCCGGACAGCTACTTTACTTTGCCTGAACATGCGGACGCGGCCATCTTTGCAGCCTATTCCAGGCTGCGCTTTATAGGAGAAGGCGCAGGTATCTTCACCAACAACTACGCCTTCCTGGACGCCGCTACCGGCACGGTAACTACCAAGACCGCCCAGAACTCCGACCTGAACAACCTCTTAGGTCTGGTGTACGATGGAGACAACCTCCAGATCGGTAACTGGTGGAAAGGCATCTACCGTGAGATTGCCCAGGCCAACCTGGTATTGGACAATGTGCCGAAAATAAATCCCATGGACGAAGCAGCCCGTAAAAAAGTAATGGGTGAAGCATACTTCCTGCGTGCATGGTCCTATTTTTATGCTGTAAGACTGTGGGGCGACGTGCCTTTGATCCTCAAGTCACAAACACCGCAATCAACCGATTTCTCACCCAGCCGTACCAGCTCGGAAGAAGTGTATAAAGCTATTGTGGACGACCTGCAGAAAGCAGAAGCCGCAGGCCTTCCCTGGAAAGACAATACCGGTCGTGCCAGCACTTCCGCCATTAAGGCCCTGCTGGCCAAAGTATACCTGACCATGGCCGGTTTCCCGCTCAACAAAGGACAGGCATACTATAAACTGGCCGCTGACAAATCGAAAGAAGTGATCGACTACGCCAATGCACATCCTTCCGAAATTGGCCTGTTCACTAACTACGACGACCTGCACAGCGTTGGTACCAACAACAAACTCGAACTGCTGTTCCAGGTGCAATACCTGAGCGGTGTGGAAGAGAACCCGGTACAAACCACCATGCTGCCCAACAATGCACAACCGGATATCTCAGCGAAAGGCAGTGGTCAGGGTACGTACGTGCCTTCCACATCTTTCTATAATTCCTACAAGAAATTTGAGCCGACAGATAAACGCCCTGATCAGCAGCAGTTTTTCTACACTTATTATTTCTTCAAAGGCAGCGGCGATACCATCAAACTGGGCGCTCCGTACATCTACAAGTTCTTTGACGTGATCTGTCATGGTGCCTCCGGCAGGCCCGGTACCGGTATCAGTAACCTGAACCTGACGCTGATGCGTTATGCAGAGGTTTTGCTGACATACGCAGAGGCACAAAACCGTGCCGATGGGTCACCTAACGCAGATGCCTATACGGCTTTGAATGCTGTCCGCCTCCGTGCCAACCTGCCTGCCAAAGCCGGTCTGAGCCAGGCAGACTTTGAACAGTCCGTATGGCGTGAGCGCTGGCACGAGCTGTGCTACGAAGGCGTGATCTGGTTTGATATGCTGCGCCTGCGTAAAGTATACAACGAAGACACGAACGGTTTCGACGATTTCGTTGGTCACGTTAACAAATCAAACGGCGCGGTACTGGCGAAGAAACACCTGCTGTACCCGTTGCCTGTATTTGAAATGAAGAACAACCCGAACCTGAAACCACAGAACGAAGGATACTAGTCATTTCTAAATTTTTGATTTTTTGATTTTTTGCGGACAATTACAAAGAAGACCGGGGCGAGCGATCGCTTCGGTCTTCGGTTTTTATCAATCATTAAAATCAAAAAATCCCTAAATCTTTTCAAGGGTGAAATTAACAGCAGCAGTCAGTCTTTTCATGGCAATAGCCAGTTGGTTTTCCACTGTTTTAACGGAGAGATTGAGTACAGTTGCTACTTCTTTGTAGCGCAGCCCGTATTGTTTTACGAGGATATACACCATTTTGCATTTAGGGGGAAGTTGTTCGATGGTATGTTCCATTTTGCGGATCATTTCCGCTGATATCATCAGTTGTTCGGGATCACTTTCAAAAGATATTTCCAGTTTATCTTCTTCCGCGATGGTTACCTGCCGGGAAGCGGATTGTTTGCGCATATGGTCAATGGCTTTGTTTTTAGCCACCACAAAAAGGTATACCTGCGGATTTTTTATGTCCGTCAACGATTGCCTTTTTTGCCAGCAATGCATAAAAACATCGTTCGTGATTTCTTCTGCTACCTCTTTGGAACGGGTGAGCGAGAAAGAAAAACGCAGCAGTTTTATGAAAAAATGATTGTAGAAAGCTTTGAAGGCTGTCTGGTCATTGTTCGCCGTGATGTTTTTGAATAGTTCATTGATAATACACTGATCCATCCCTTTTAAGCCACTGATATTGGTTGCAATAATATATAACGCAGATTACGCTAAAGTTAACAAAATAATTTATCCGGTAATTTTTTTTATCGGTGGTGCTTTTTTGGCGAAAGGTGATGGTATCTAAGCGTGTATTAGCCTGCGCCGCCATATATGTCTCCCATGCGACGGAGAATATAATATACTTCATCCGCATTGCCTTCTGCATAACGGCGGGCCCAGAAAGACACCAGCCATACCGCCAGGCGGTTGCCTTCCTTATCGCCTTTGGCGATGGCGCTGTCATAGTCTGCCAGTCCTGCCGCAAAGGCGATGTCTTTAATATATGCTTCCGCCTGTGGCTCGGTGCCGTCCAACGGGACGTTCATTTTATCATACAGCGTCTTGAGCGACTGGCGGTACCCGGGGATTGTTTCGAGGAAATCGTGTGTGGCCACGAGGTTGTCGCGGTAACGGGCTACCTGTGACCGGCGGTATACCGGTGTAGGCAATACGTCCTGCAGATACCCGCCGTACCGCTCAAAGCATGCTTTTAGCCGCTGGCCGTCACGGCCGGTGTAATCGAACAGTTCCACCACCGGCCATAATGACGTGGTATTAAACTGCCGCACTGCATCTTCTTTGGTAGCCCTGTCCTGTTGCGCAAAAAGACTGCGGATGCCCAGGCCCCAGTTCAGCATCAGGTCTGTTGGCATGCGATTTTTTTTGCCCAGTTCCAGCTGATCATAACAAATGAACTGAAGGGCTGCACGGATGCTGTCAACCGATGGCTGCGGCCCTTTCCATTCGATAGGCTCATCTGCGGTGACTGCGTCCGCGACGGCATTCTCTCCATCGTTGACAATGCCTGCTGCATCCGCGGCTGCGGCCTGTACAAGCTCCGCTGCCTCCGCTGCTTGCGGAGACGTATCTGCTTCCGGTGCTGTATAAGGCTGGTAATGCACCAGGTTATAGACGATAAAAATCACTGCCAGCATGGCGGTGAGCACAACGCCGCTCAGTGCAACACTGATAACACGGTAGCGTTGCCATAGGGTTTCTATCATCCACCAGCTGAAGCCCAGGAGTACCGCAGCGATAATAGCGGCCCAGCAGAATAAACAAATCCCGGTATAAATATCCAGGTCCGAATTGGCAATAGTCCTGAGGGCACTCGTTCTGAGGATAAAAATGAAAGCAAAAGCCACCAGGGATATTAACAGATTGGACAAGAAAACTTTTTTCCAGAAACTCCCGTTGAAGGGGACCGTGTCCGTTTTTCTGCGTAACAGACGGATGATACCATATATGACGCCCACCCATAAACAACTGGTCAGCAACCATACTATCGGGGATACAAATGTGTCCATGATAGTGCCCTGCTGATAGGCATAGGAGGTCGTATTGGGCAACCCGTCCAGCTCATACAGGAACCCGAAAGGGAGGGAAATTATTTGATGACGGGAAGCTATCTGTAGTGCTGCAGCTTCCCATGTTGCGTTACCAGTGTTCTGCGCCAACCGGGGGATACCGAAAATAGCCGTTACCAGCAATGCTTCCAGCAGCAGGATGTACTTGTATAGTTTATTTTCCATAAGGGACAGGTTAACGCCTGCAAATATATTATTAAAAAAATTATCTGGGTGACCTCAAAAAAATGTTAAAAAGCTTTTGGGGGTTTTTGATTTTCTTTTCGACCTTATTCTGAAAACACGGACTAAAAAATAAATGATCGAACGTAACCGGATAAATACCTTGATGGCCAGGAAGATATCCGGCGAGGCCACCATGGAGGAATTGAAAGAACTGGAAACATTGCTGATGCAGTTTCCGGAATTACAATATGCCTTTACCATTGTGGAAGACATACAGGCCGTGAACCCGGCCAACGGTTTCACGCCGGAAGAGGAGAACCGGCTGGTCAGCGAAGGGCTGGACCGCATGAACCTGTTCCTGCAACAGTCGCAGGACACGCCTGTTGTGAGGAGAATGGCCCCGTGGAAAATCATCGCCGGTATGGCCGCTATGGTGGCGGTGTTACTGAGCGTATGGGCGTTGTGGCCTGTATCGCCCGACAGGCAGGCTTTTCGTAATGAAGTAGTTACCAAAACCGGCTCCAAAACCAGTGTGGTACTGCCTGATGGCACTACTGTAGTACTCAATGCCTGTAGCCGCCTGCAATATGATGCTACCCGTTTCCTCAACGGGGAAAGGGAAGTAGGCCTTACAGGAGAAGCCTATTTTGATGTAAAACACGATCCGGCCCATCCGTTTATTATCCGCACAGGACCTGTCAATATCCGCGTATTGGGGACCGTATTTAACGTAAAAGCCTATACGGAGGATGCCACCGTAGAAACCACCCTGCTCAGCGGTAAGGTGGAAGTGAGTTTTCCTCAGGGTAGCAGCGGCCAGCAAGTGGTACAGCTGCAGCCAGACCAGAAACTGGTCATTGCCAATCATAAAAACCAACCGGCACAGGACAGTAAAAAAGCCAGCTTTAGCATTACACCGGTAAAGAATGTCACTGCCGGCACGGTAGACAGTCCGGACGCGGAAAAACCAACCACCGCCTGGATCAACGACCGGTTCGACTTTGACAATGTAACATTTGAGCAGCTGTCGCACGACCTGGAACGATGGTACAATGTAACGCTGCGGTTTAAAAATGACCGTTATAAACACGAAGTATTTACAGGCGCTTTCCGTAAGCAGGGCATCGAAGATGTGTTGCAGGCACTGCAACTGATGTCAGGGTTTCACTACGAAGTGAACACAAAAGATAATGTCATTTATATATGGTAAAAACGTATCAGGGAACAAAATGCCGGGTGCGGCAGACAACTATGGCATAACTAATCAATAAAAAACTTTTTTGCGGACAGCAAAAAGGGAAATGCGGCAACATTCCCCTTTTACAATGCTGGCTAAACAATCTAAACCGATTCGAGAGAATCCGGTAATGGCTAATTATTTAACCTAACGAAACAAATTTATGAAAAAAAGCTTTTGGTGGCCTTCTGATATTCCCCGGCGGAATATGAGGAAACTGTTAATGCGTATGAAACTAACCTCCGTATTGCTCTGTGCAGGGTTTTTACAGCTTAGCGCACATGGTTTTTCCCAGGAGCGGCTCACTGTTAATTATAATAATATTAACATTGGAAAGCTCCTGAATGTGATCGGGCAGAAAAGCGACTACACGTTCGTGTACAAAAATGCCAGCATCCCCGACCGGAAGATCTCTATTGCCATGAAGGACGCTCCTGTGCGGGACATCCTGGACAAGGCCCTGGAAGGCACCTCGCTGGGATACAAGATCATGAAAGATAACCTGATCGTGATCCTGGAAGCCGGTGAAACAGTACAGAACGTTCCCATCAAAGGACGTATCACCGACGAAGCCGGTAACCCGCTGATTGGTGTGACCGTGTTGGTAAAAGGCACTACCACCGGCGCTAAAACCGATGCCGATGGCCGGTTTAAAATGGAAGTCCCCGAAAATGCCATTATCGAATTCTCCTATGTAGGCTATGAGCCGTTACAGATGAAAGCCAAAGAAGGCGCTACTTTCAACCTCGCGCTGAAAGCCAATTCCAGCGGCCTGAACGAAGTAGTGGTAGTCGGTTACGGCAAACAGAAAAGAATAAACCTCAGTGGCGCGGTAGACGCTATTTCCGGCAAGGAACTGGAGAGCCGCCCCATCGCCAATATCAACAACGGTTTACAAGGCCTGCTGCCCAACCTGAACATCACCAACGATAACGGCCGTGTGTCGTCCGCTTCCAAGTTCAATATCCGCGGCGTGACCTCCATCAACAGCGGTGATCCGTTCATCCTGGTTGACAATATTCCTTTTACCAATGAAGAAGTGTCCCGCCTGAACCCTGCCGACGTAGAAAGCGTGACTGTCCTCAAAGACGCCGCTTCCGCCGCTATCTATGGCGCCCGTGCCGCCTTCGGCGTGGTGCTCATTACCACCAAATCCGGTAAAGACGGCCGCCTCCTCGTGAATGCCAATACCAACTACGCCGTGCGTACCCTCGGACTGGTGCCTAAAATAGTGACCGATCCGCTCACCACCATGGAGTACAAACACGATGCGGCCACCCCGTTGTACGACCTGTACCCCGCTGCTGAAAGAGCTTATGCCCAGAGACTGAAAGACGATCCATCCCTGCCTAACGTTATTGTCAACCCAACCGATAAAAACAAGTGGAGCTATTACGGTACTACCGACTGGCTGCATGAGGTTTACCAGAAATCAGCTCCGGCTTATAATGCCAACGTCAGCATCTCCCGCGGTGATGAGAAACTGAACTATTATTTCTCTGCTGATTATTATTCACAGGATGGTATGCTGCGCTATAATCCGGACAAATATGACCGTTATAACCTGCGCGCCAAAGCCACCTACACTTTTAATGACCGCATCAAAATAGGTAGCAATACCATGTACACCAATACGACGTACGCACAACCGTCAAGTACCATGGATTACCTGTTTTTCCATAACTCTAACCGTACGCCTTCTCTCAGCGTGCCCCGTAATCCGGATGGCACCTGGACTTCCGATGGCGCCGCCCTGTTGGGCAACCTGCAAAGCGGTGGCCGCTCCAAAGATACCTGGAGCGAATTTATGACCACCCTCAATGCTGAAGTGGGTATTATCAAAGACATGTGGACCCTCAAAGGCGACGCTACTTTCCGCAGAGGCAACCAGACAGGCAACACCTACGTGCTGCCTGTGGCTTACCGCAACGGCCCCGATCAGCCTTTCCTGTACACCAACGGCAACAAATCGTCTGCCTCTAATCTCAGCTCGGATATAAAGTATAATGTCTATAACATCTATACAGATTTCCACAAAACCTTCAATAAAAAACACTATCTCGGCGCGCTGGCCGGCTTCAACCAGGAGTACCACTATTACAACCAGTTCACGGTTAAAAGACTGGACCTGATCAGCACCCAGTATCCTACTTCACAGCTGGCCACCGGTACTATCACCCAGAAACAGCAGATTGAAGACTGGGCCGTAAGAGGTATCTACTATCGCCTGAATTATATCTTCGATGATAAATACATCGCGGAAGTAAACGGCCGTAATGATGGCTCTTCCCGCTTCCGTACGGACCACCGCTGGGGCTTTTTCCCATCCGGTTCACTCGCATGGGTGGTGTCTAAAGAAAACTTCTTCCAGGGAATTAAAAACCGCCTGGGCATCGATATGCTGAAAGTACGCGGCTCCTACGGTTCCCTCGGTGACCAGCAATGGGACGCCTACGGTTACATGGAACTGATGACCTCCAATAACATCAACTCCGTATTGAACGGACAAATTCCTATCGGTGTGTTCTCTCCGTCGCCTGTAACCGCTACTTACAGCTGGCAGACGGTTAAGACTGTCAACGGCGGTATCGATATCTCGCTGCTGAAAGAAAAATTATCGTTCAGCTATGACCGTTATACCCGATATACAAATGGTATGTTCGCCAAAAGCCAGGAACTGCCTGCTGTTTTCGGTGCCACGCCTCCTAAAACCAATTCTGCTGACCTGAAAACAAGAGGATGGGAGATGACCCTGTTCTGGAGAGACCAGTTTAAAATCGGTAAAGATGATTTCAGCTATGGGGTGAAACTCCTCCTGGCCGACAGCCGGTCTTTCATTACCCGTTTTACCAACCCTACCGGAACGCTCGCCAACTACGACCATTCCGATCCTAAAAAGAGAAACTATTATAACGGACAGGAAATCGGCGAAATCTGGGGCCTCGAAACAGAAGGCTTCTTCCAGAACGCAGATGAACTGAAAAATCACGCTAACCAGTCCAAAGTAGGTTCCGATGACCAGCAGTACCTGTTTTACGTAGGCGACCTGAAGTTCAAAGACCTTAACGGCGACGGTGTGATCGACTACGGAGACAACACCGTTTCCAACCCGGGCGACCGCCGCATCATCGGCAACAGCGCTCCGCGTCTGCCTTACAGCATTGACCTGACGGCTTCCTACAAAGGCTTCGATTTCCGTGCGCTGATACAGGGCATCGGTAAAAGAGACTGGTATCCTAACCCGGGCAACCACTACTTCTGGGGCGTGTATTCACAACCATGGACTAACGTACAGGTGCATAACATGGACAGATGGACGCCGGAAACACCCAACGGTTACTTCCCCCGCCTGAAATCCTACATCGCAGAAGATGCTACCGAGCTGGGCGCACCACAGACAAGATACCTGCAGAACGCGGCTTATACCCGCCTGAAAAACGTAACACTGGGTTATACTTTGCCTAAATCCCTTACCGGAAGAGCGAAAATCACCCGTTTACGTGTATACGTGGCAGCAGAAAATATCTTCACCATCTCCCACCTGAAAGCCAACATTGATCCGGAAGGCCTGGACGGGTCGGTATATCCTTATCAGAAAACTTATTCGTGCGGATTGAACCTGAACTTTTAATTAAAGCAAAAAAGTGCAACATGAAAAACAAGAGGCTTATTATACCATTCATCATACTGGGTTGTGCGGCTGTTTCCTGTAACAAGGATTTCCTGCAAAGGATGCCACAGACGGAGATTGCGCCGGAGGCCTATTTTAAAACGCCAGGCGACCTGCAGACTTACGTAAATGGTTTGTACGACGACAACCTGTCTGCTCCCTATGATGACAATAACTCCGATAACGTATCCGGTACCACCGGCAGCGAAATGGACAAGCTGGTACATGGTACGCTGGACCCAACCACAGTAGACGGCTGGAACAACTGGAATGTGCTGCGTAATATCAACTACCTGCTGGACAACGTATACAAAACGCAGGGCGATGCCGTGGAAATCAAGCATTACACAGGTGTGGCGCGTTATTTCCGTGCCCGCTTTTATGCAGAGATGATCGCCCGTTACTCCGATGTGCCGTTTTATGGACACGTGATGACCGATATCGATCCGGAGATCTACAAAGGCCGCGACCCACGTGCTAACGTAGCTGATTCTGTACTGGCCGACCTGCAATTTGCCGTAGACAATATCAAAGCTGACACCAAAGACAACGGCACGCTGGTGAACAAGTACACCGCGCTGGCGCTGATGTCGCGATACTGCCTGTTTGAAGGTACTTTCCGTCGTTATCATCCTGAGCTGAAATTGCAGACTACCGCTGACGTATGGCTGAAAAAGGCCGTATGGGCTTCTGAGCAGATCATGGCCAGCGCCCGTTATGATATCTACAATACCGGCAAAGGCGGCGCTGATTACCGCGCACTGTTTGCAAGCACCACGTTGGCTGGTAACAAGGAAGCCATCCAGTGGCGTGACTATCCGCAGAGCCTTGGTAAAGGAAACAACACCCACAGCGTACTGGGCTGGACATGGTCACTCAGCCAAAGCCTGGTATACAGTTACCTGATGAAAGATGGTACAGCCTTCACTTCCCAGCCGGGTTATGACAAGATGGACTATACCACCACCTTTAAGAACCGTGACCCCCGTCTGGCTGAAACAGTGGCGTACCCTGGGTTTAGCACTACACAGGACAATAACCCGTACATCGCCAAGCCTAACCTCGGCGGGTATGACCAGCTGAAGTTCTATCCGCGCGATCCCAAACAACGCCAGGGATGGGACGCCAACTACACCGCGTTGCCGGTATACCGCTATGCAGAAGTGTTACTGAACTATGCTGAAGCAAAAGCGGAGCTGCTGGACCTGTCTCAGGCCGACCTGGACAACTCCGTGAACCTGTTGCGCCGTCGCGTGCAGATGCCCGACCTGAGCCTTGTGACTGCCAATGGCAATCCTGACCAGGTAATGAGCAATCAGTATAACGTGACCAGCGCCAACAAAGGCGTGATCCTCGAAATCCGCCGTGAGCGCCGCGTTGAGATGGCCTGCGAAGGGCAGCGCCTCAACGACATCAATCGCTGGGCTGCCGGCAGCCGCGTCAAAGAAGCGCCGGCTGGCATGTATGTGGCCGGCATGGGGGGCATCGATATGACAGGCGACGGTGTTGCTGATATCGCTATCCTGCCTAATCCCAATGACAGTTCTGCTATCGCCGGCCTGCCTGCTGATGTGAAAATCCGGCTGAGCCGTTTTTATTTGGCAGACAAAAACGGTGGCCTGAATAACTTCTACCTGGAGAATGGTACCAGCGGTCATATACTGTTTGCTACAGACCGCGCCGGACGCACCTTTACAGAACCTAAGTTTTATTATCGCCCGATCCCTAAACAGCAGCTGGTACTAAACAGCAAGTTGCAACAGATCATGGGCTGGTAATAACTGACCGTAAAAAACGAATTACAGATAGCGAATTTTGCGGAAACGCTTGTCAAGCCTTATTGTTTCATATTGACAAGCATCCGCGGTTCGCCATCTGTAATTCGTATTTTTTTATATAAACATTGACGATGAAAAAGATTTTGTTTGCTTTCCTGTCCTGTTGCACCCTGCATACAGCCATGGCGCAGCGTTTTACGGGAACAGTGTTTCTCGATGGCAATGCCAACGGCAAACAGGACGCTACTGAAGCCGGTGTTGCCGGCGTGAGCGTGTCTGACGGACTTTCTGTGACCACCACCGGCAAAGACGGCCGCTTTCAGCTGCCGGGGCATGCCCGCGCCCGTTTTCTATTTATCACTACGCCTTCCGGTTATCAGACAACACGGGAGTTTTATATTCATACAGACAGCAGCCGTACGGCCTATGACTTCGGCTTACAGGCCCGCAGCAAGGCCGTTGCCGGTAAAGCCAGGTTTGTAAGGCTGGCCGATACCGAAACAACACAGTTCAACGCCTGGATGACCGAAGCCAAAGAATACGCCCGCAACGAAGACGCAGACTTTATGATCCATACCGGTGATATCTGCTATGAGAAAGGCATGGCGTTTCACGCACAACATGTCAACAGCCGTACCATGGGGCTGCCGGTATATTACTGCATCGGCAACCACGATCTCGTTAAAGGCCCTTATGGTGAAGCTTTGTATGAATCCCTCTTCGGGCCGGTGTTTTATTCCTTCGAATCCGGCCCGGCGCACTTTATTGTGACGCCCATGCGTTATGGCGATTACCAGCCTTCCTACACGCCGGAAGATGTGGTGAAGTGGCTGAAGAACGATCTGGCACATACCGATCCGGCTAAACCGGTGATCGTTTTCAACCACGACCTGCTGACCTATGATACGTTGTTTGCCCTGCGGGCGGGCAATGACAGCATCAACCTGAACGAACATAACCTGAAGGCCTGGATATATGGGCACTGGCATATTAATTTTGCCCGTACCCATGGCAATACCGGTATCCGGTCGCTCTGCGCCGCGCCTCCGCCGGATGGCGGTATCGATAATGCAGCTTCCAACTTTGACGTGGTAGACATCGATAAAAACGGTATTTCGTTGGTGCAGCGCCGTTATACCTATGTGGAAAACCAGCTGGTCCTGGTATCTCCAACGATCAACGGTACCGCCTTTGACCAGGATAAAATGGTAGTCAGCGTAAACGCCTATCATACGGCATCGCCGGTGAAGACAGTACGTTTCCGTATGTTCGACAAAAATGGCAACCTGCTGAAAGAACTGCCGTTGCAGCAACAGACAGACTGGAACTGGCGCGCTACCGCCGCAATACCGGTGGCTGCAAAAAATGACGTATATACAGCAACGGTAGAGGCTACCCTCGGCACCGGCCGCATGCTCTTTGTCCGCGATACTTTCCGTTTGACTAAAACAGTCCTTCCCGCCGCTAAAAGCGCGGAATGGCCGGAAGCCTTACAAAATGCGCAACGCACCGGCATCACTGGTCTTTCAGATGCAGGAACGCTCTCTTTGAAATGGACGGCCAACATCGGTGGTAACATCTGGAAATCATCTCCCATATGCGCCGAAGGCAAAATCTTTGTGGGCACCATCGATGACGAAGGCAACCATCATTGTCATATCACGGCGCTGGACGCCAATACCGGCGGCCTGTTATGGCAGTTCCCCACTGGTAATTCCATTAAACACAGCATGAGCTACAGTAGCGGCGTATTACTGGCTACGGATGCAGAAGGCGTTACCTATGCGCTGGAAGCGGCCACCGGAAAACTGCGCTGGAAACATCGGGGCAATCAGCAATCGCTGCCTGGTTATAACTCCGGCGGGGTAGCACAGGACGGTGTGTATTACACCGGTGCGGCCAATAACCTGCAGGCGCTGGATATCCGCAATGGTCAGGTGAAATGGACCAACCGCGACTGGACCGGCGGCGAAGGTACGCCCGCCTCCATGGCATTGCGTAACGGTCAGCTGATCACCGGCTCCAACTGGAACCACCTCTATGCCCACGATGCAGCCACCGGCCGCGTACAATGGAAACGCAGCGATGAAGGCCTTCGCTTCCGCAGCGGCACGCCTGCTTTCTTCGATGACAAATTATACGTACACGGCATCAATAAACTGCATGTGCTGGAACCCGCTACCGGAAAGACTATCGACAGTATTCCGGTGACTGCCGAACTGAAGACCATGACGGCGCCGCTGGTAACATCACAATATATCATTACCTGCACAGCCTCCGGTGGCATGATGGCTTTCGATAAAAAGACGAAGGCGCAGGTATGGCAGTTTGTACCCGGTGAAGCATTGTTCTATACCGCTCCCTATACTACACCTTCTTCCGCCACGATAGAGTCCACGCCGCTGCTGGCCGGCAATAGCCTGCTGGTGGGCGCTTCCGATGGATTTGTATATGCAGTGGACCTCGCGTCAGGAAAGATGTTGCGCCGCATTGCAACAGGAGCGCCTGTCTTCGCCGATATGGCGGTATACAACGGAATGTTGTATGTAGCTGACTTTTCGGGGAATGTGAACGCGTATGCGTTGTAATGGTTACTATCCTATCTGCTATAAACAGAAAAGCAAAGAACGATCGTTCTTTGCTTTTCTTATTTCAACTGGTTTGGTACGTCTTACTGGAAATCGCTGTTTCTGGCTTCTTTTGCAGCGGCCTGGCTGTCGCGGGTGTTTTTCTGTACCGCGATGGCGCCGAAAATGCTCAGCAGGAACGCAAAAGCATAGAACCCTTTTTCGCTGGGGAGGAGCGTGGCATTCCACAAACCGATGATCAGCAGTACGATGGCTATCAGCATGGATACCCAGCTGATGCCGTAGTACATATCAGTTACGGGAATGTTTTCCAGCCTGTCGCGTACGCACTTCTGCACAGACACCGCCGCAAAAAGCGCATACATCAGGATGGTGAAATAATAACCTTTTTCATTCAGCTGCATGGTGGCGTTCCACAGCCCGATAAGGTATCCCACAACGCCGGCAAGCAAGCCTACCCAGGATGTGGCGATAAAGGCCATTGATGGTTTTTGTTTCATGGATTAATTGTTGTTAAAAAAAGGATGAACATTGTGGTGATAAGGATATCTCCGTTGATATATTTTACAATATAATAATACTATTTATTTCTGATACCGGAGGATATGTTGAGGAGAAAGACAATTGGGTCACCAAAATAAAAAAATCCCGGGCATTACCCGGGATTTTCTTTGTAGCGAGGAGCGGATTCGAACCACTGACCTTCGGGTTATGAGCCCGACGAGCTACCTCTGCTCTACCTCGCAATGAGGTTGCAAATGTAGGCAATAAAATCAAACTACAAAATTTAACAGAAAATTTTTTTGCTGTTAACGTGTAGGAAATGTGAACGATAATAGAGAAACATCCTGTTGGCATTTACCGCTTTGTTATGCCAGTAAAGCGTTTGCGGGTTGTCTTCCGGTGTCGTCTATACGCTCCTCATCACGCTGAAAATATTTTATTTATTTTTTTAGAAAGACGAAAAAGGGTGTACATCGCTATATATCTGAGTAATCTGTGGGACGTAAAAAGGTGATTTCGGATTTAGACACGTTGTGTGCATAACCCGGCATCGCCTGTAATTTTTTCCAGGCCGGGTCAGCGGAAAATGATTTCCAGTGTGCATCACGATCGGCTTTGTTATTGAACGTTGTCATATACATGAGATTGGGCATACGGCTACCGGAAAGCACAGCGCCATAAAACACTGCATTGAAGCCCAGCTGCCGGAAAATGCCGATCTCATCGCCGTCGTTGAACATCTGTACTTTGTTGACATGATACTGCTCAGTAGGACTCTCATAACTGCGTAATTCGTATACCCGTTCCGTTTTGGGAGCAGACAGTGCCGGCATGGTCATGACAGGTGCATTGGGAAAAGCCTGCAGCAGGATAGACTCCAGCCGGTTGTAAGGGATATCGTTCTAGGCCGCGTCCAGGTAAGAACGGCCGGAGTCGTGGAAGGCCTTGTCAGCAGACAGCTTTTTGTCCAGCTGCAACAGCTGTTCCATATTCCGGAAAGGCACCAGCACATAAATGCGTATATCCGCAGTGTCTATGGCAACAGGTTTAAAGACGCCCACTGTACTGATACCCGCACGATGCAGGGCCGGCAGGTAAGCGGCTTGCAGAAAACTGTCCACCCTGGCTTCCTGGGCGGTTGTTTTCAGGTGATAGATCTTTATCTGGTAGAGTTGCCTTTCTTTGGCCATCAGCTGGAAACAACCCAGCAGCAGTGCTGTAAGCAGAAACGTGGAGAACTTCATGGTTGATGATTTATATCCAACAAAATAATAGATTTTGATCTGGAATGCTAGTCTCAGTGATGAATACATTATTTTTGGAGAATTCTGTATTACAAAAAAATTGATGTTATGCCCGATCCGGTTATGTTACTGGAAGAAACCAACAGCCGTAATACTATGTATGCGGTGGTAGAACAGGATGACAGAGTTGCTTATTTTTATCTGTATCCTTCAGAACTGCTGGCCAACAAATATTCGCCGCGGCCCTGCTGGCTGCGCAATCTGAAGCCGGCACCGCAGAAAAAAGATGTACAGGCCATGGAGGAAGGTATGGCCCCCATGCTGGAAGCCCGTTATTGTAACCATCCGGAAGGGAAAGCACCGCTAGACCCCGCCTTGATACGCATCGTATGGATGGAGGAAGGCGACGGCGCCGCGCTGATCTATGACGGTGAGCTGATGGCCGTTATCCCGGGCTGGACGCTGTACACACAGGAACGTGCCGTTAGTTATGCCGCCGACTGCATCGACGCTGGTGAGGACAGCCTCATGTTCCCGCTGGGAACACCGGAAACCAATCAACTGCATAAAAAAGTAGCGGAAGCCACTGCCTTCTGGGACGACTGGTCCGATGAAACCAGCCAGACATGGAGCATCCTGCAACAGCAGTATCTCGATGCCTATGAAGCCGTACTGGGCCCGACTGTAAAATACTATGCCATAGATGGTGGCAAATGGCCTCCTATCGGTATGGCCCGTTTTGAGAAAGATGATGTGGTGTACTTCGTGACACTGGGCGTAAGCATCCGGCCAATGCCATGGGTGGAAATGCTGTACAATGACAAGGCGGCCGGGTTCCGCAGGATGGAGCTGGCGCTGGCCGTCAGCAAAAAAGACTTCGATGAGAAAACGATCATGAATTTTGCAGGCATGGTGTCTGGTCTGGCTGACCGTCCCTGGAGACAGGTCACCTGGCTTGGAGAAGGCCACACCATCACCTTCAGCGAGCTGCCGGCGCCCTACGAAAGCATGATATTGTCTTCGGCGCTGTATACCGGTCCTGCCATCGAAATGCCCGTGATGTACAATGATCCTGTTAACCTTTACTGGGCATCCCCGATCACCAAAGCAGAACGATTGTTTGCTCACGAACAACCCAACGGCGGCTATGTGCTGCTGGAGAAAATGATAAACAACGGTATCAATCACCTTATACAACCCCGGAAGGAGGTAGTGGCCGGTTAACGGCCACTATCCGCTCCGGCGAAGATGCCGGGCGCAAATGCTTTCAATGCCGCTGCTGCGGCAGGCTTCAGTAATATATAACGTTGATCTGTATACGATTCCCCGTCGCCTTCCAGCTGGTACAGCCGGAAAGCTGACCCCTGTTTGCCCAATGCTTCATTGATGACCCGAAGGGCGTTCACCTGTTCAGGTTGACGGTCGGCAGAAAAAACAAAACGGCGCGCATGGAGCCGCTGTAGGGCTTCCTGTGTGCGGTGGGAAAGGCTTTGCAGGTCCGCCACGCTGCTGAACCAGGCAGGGGAGAAGGACAGTGCATCCTGGTAACCGGCAGGGTTCTGTTCGCGGATGGAAGCCTGCAACAACGCTGTGTCCTGCTGCGGGAATAACTGGTGCTGGCGGCACAGCGCCACAAAGGAATCGATTTGCTGCCTGTTCAGACGGGTACGGGTGTCGAAGTACTGATAAGGGTACACGGCATAGTCATAATCACCGGGACTACCGTTGTAGCAACCTTCTATGCGGTCGAACAGGTAGGGCGACTGTAACAGCTTCGCCTGCGCTTCGTTGAGCAGCGCCAGGAACACGGTGTCGGGTTGCAGCGGCTCGTAGCGGGTAAAGCGGTTGGGCTGTATGAAAAAGAAACGGCGCTGATCGTGCTGGTCTTCCAGGTAATGATTGAGGAATTGCAGGTTCTCCGGCCGTATCCAGGATTCAAATTCTTTTTCGTCGATCGTCTCCTTGTACAGGTGGCCGTTGAGCCGCAGCGTGGCCGACAGTATTTTGGCCGACCTGCTGAGTGCCAGTTGCTCCTGGTAAGGATACAGGCCATCGGCATTGGGGGCGGCTTTCAGTATCCGTATATCCGTTGCCGTTAAAGGGAACAGCTGTTTTGATATTTTATCGGTGGCCTGCTCAAAGAAAGACCGGATGGAGGTGACGGGGATTTCTCCATAGTGGCTCACCGGTACGAGGTCGTAGGGCTGTATGTCTGTGGCGGTACAAAGCGGTACGGCGGATTTACAGTCAGAGAGGATATCAGTTGAGGACAGCAGGGTATATGGCCGGTAACGGGCGATGATCTGTTGTTTCGTGGCTTCGCTGATCAATCCCGTTTGTTGCAGGCTGTCGAGGCATAACAACTGTTGTTGTTTCAGGTAAGGATACTTATCGAGGTAGGTGATATATCTTTCCAGCTCCCCGAGCGCATTGGTATGGCTGACGGACCCGTAGATATTTTTTCCGTTTTGATAGTAGATGTTGATCGCCGAATCTGTTTCCGGGAGGAAGCCTGCCTGTCTGAAGAGATTGACCCAACGGAGGTAGGGGGCGTAGATGGCTGTTCTTTCCTGTTGGGCAGCCGGCGTGTCGGTTTGGTCGTTGACTGCCAGGTCGAGGGGGCTGTCTGCCATATAAGGCGCCATTGCTGGGCCAAACCAGCCATGGAGGCGGACGGTGAGGGAGTCGCTGCTGTCGTAATTAGACCGGCAGTAATCGGCCGAGTGAAGCAGGAACCCGAAAAGGTCGTGGCGGGAGGGAAACCGGGCCGCTAGGAAACGGGCTTCGGCGAACTGGTTGTCATGCCCTGACCATGGGTATTGCTGAATGGCCGCCAGGGAATCCAGTGTGGCCATGGGTATCCGGGTTTGCCCGGGGATGATGTCGAGGAAGTCGGCTTCTGCTACAAAAATGGCCTGCCTGGGCAGTTGCGTTTTATCGAGCCCCTGATATAGTCTGAGTGGTTGACCACCGGCAAACCGGAGCAGTTCTTCCTGTCCGGCAGGTGTTAAAACCTCCAGCTGCCCGAGTTTGCGGGCCATGTCGGAGACAGTGGAAAGCGGTAGCTGTTGGGCGTTGGCAGTGATGTGGCTAACAAATAGCAATACTGACAGTAAGTATTTCATATTGACAATGGGTAAAATTCTGATCGAAGATAGTGTTATGGATAATTCTTTGAAAATGAGTTTCTTTAAATTTTTTTTTGAAAATGTTGTAACGAAAGGGCCGACCCGGATACTAATGAGGAAAATGTACTAAAGCAATCCGTCTTGAAAAATAAGGAGCAGGAATTTCTGGCACATATAGAAAGTAACAAGGGGATCATTCACAAGATCTGTAAGATGTATATGGATACTGCTGATGATCAACAGGACCTGTTCCAGGAAATTGTTTATCAGTTATGGAAGTCGTACGGTTCTTTTCAGGAGCAGAGCCGTTTTTCCACCTGGATGTACCGGGTGGCGCTGAATACCGCGATTGTTTTTTTTAAGAAGGAGCGACGGCAGATACAGACATCCGATACTATGCCGGAGTACCTGGCAGAGGAAGACCATCGCACATCGGAGCGGGAGTGGCAGTTGTATCATTTTTACAGGGCGGTGCAGCAGCTGGAGCGGTTGGAAAAAGCGCTGGTATTTTATCACCTCGAAAATTATTCTCACCGGGAGATAGCAGACAACCTGGGCATCTCGGAAGGTAATGCCCGTGTAAAGCTCAACCGGGCCAAAATAAAATTAAAGGAACTGATTAAACTACAAGGATATGAATTTTGATGATATACAATCACTGTGGAATGCAGACGACGGGGGGAAAGATATGGTGGTCCCTGATAACGTGGAAAAGATAAAGTCTGCACATCATCCGGTGGTTAAAATCCGGAAGGCGATGAAGCGGGAAGGCTGGGTACAGTTGGCTTCCATTATCATACTGGCATTTGCGCCAATGTATTTTAAGTCTGATATACTGACGGTTGCTTATTACTGTTTGTATGGGGTAATGTTAGCGTTGAGCGGATATTATTTCTACCGTTTTTATCTGTTTTACCGCCGGCTGGGCACTGCTGTGTTATCAGCGAAAGAACATTTATATGAAGTGTATTACGACATACAGCTGCATATAGAGATGTACCGGTCGTTTTCATATGGGCTCATGATGTTGGCATTGGGATTTGTGACGATGTATGTACTGACTGTGCCGGGGAGTTTACATGCCGCTATAGGGAATGATTTCAGGGGTACGACAGTGATAAAGACAGTATTTATTTTCGTGGTTTTTATAGGAGGGATAGTGGTGTCTACCGAAATGTGGATAAAGAGATGTTATGGGATGTATCTGAAGGAGATAAAAAAGATAAAGGATGAATTAAAAGAAAACATTTGAAACAATCGGTTGCGAGTGTGTATTCCCGTTAATAATTAGTTAACGGGAATATTTTTTTTATGGGTGTATTAGTGTGTGGTAAAGGGTTTGGGCCGGATGTGACCGGGTATGCCATCGAGTTGTTAAAGAAATTTTAAAATGATGATGGTGGTCATCGCTATGAAAATTATTTAGCTCTAATATTGTGTCACAAACCTTGATAAAAGAATGCGCATTTCATCATTCAGGTTGCTGTTTTCTCAAAACTTTTAAACCCAAAAAAAATGAAAAAGCTATTATTGTCTGCAGCTTTTGCAATTGCTGCCTTAGGCGGTTACGCGCAATCAGGATCTGCTCCTGTTTCTCCCAATTCCCAAGCCCCTTCATGCTGCGGTGTTTCTTCTGACTATTCTGCAGTGCTCGTTAGCCTTGAATTATGCAATGTAATTGAAATTTGCCCTCCGTTGGATGTTATGTGCGCAAAATTCGATAGCAAAGAAGATTATAACTGCGGTGAAGAGCTTGAAGACTTCTTCGGTCACAAATCTGCTAATTTTACTGTTAGCTCCAACAGAAACTTTAACGTAACTATCAAATCTTCTTCCCCTAACTTCTTGTATGTAGGTAGCGGTACTGGTAATACTGTTATGCCTTGCTCTATCCTGAAATACAACCTGAGCAGCAACGGTACTGGTGGTACTAACGCTACTCCGATGTCCTGGAATCCGCTGACAGTTGCTGCTGCTCCATTGATCAACAATGGCGTACACGGTGTCAACAAACCTTTCTCTGTGAAATTCAAAGCTGATCCAGGATGGGATTTCGCTGCAGGCACTTATGGTCTGGGTGTTATTTTGACTGCAACACAGTTATAATATCAAGGATTGGACGCTCAAGTAAGCCTTTTCAATGGAGAAGGCTTACTTGCCCAAAAACTGAAGCTGGATATTTTGTTGGATGTTATGTGGATGGATGGTTCGTTGGATGTTAGTATGTTGGATATTAGATGTTAGATGTTTGATGTTTTTTACGTTGGATGTTACCTCAATGAGTTGGATGTTACCTCTTTAACCTGGATGTTACCTCAATAAGTTGGATGTTTCCCGAGAGAGATGAAGTTGGATGTACCCCTTTTACCCCCTGTCAGCCAGATGAAACTGTCGTTACCCCCCATGTTGTGCATTTTGTGGCACCTCTGTTGCACTGTCTACATCCCGGAAGTTTCCGGGCAGGGAGTTGCCGGTTTTGTTGTAACGTTAAAAGATTCGCTGGCTGCCAATAAAGATAGCCGCTTTCTGTATAATAATATTCGGATCACCAATAAGTACCATCAGGCACAGTCCTTTCAGTTATCGGTGACGGTCCCGGATGGCTGGCGGTTGATGGCCCCTGCGAAGTCATTGTCAAAGGTGCTGGACCCTGACCAGTCGGAAGTGGTGCCTGTAATTTTGATGCGGCAGCAGAATGCGCCGGCGCTCTGGAAACCCGTACAAGTGCAGGTTGATGCGAAAGCCTATCGGTTTTATATAAAAGCGGAACCCATCTGTGAGTTTTTGGTTACCCCTCTTACAAGTGTTATCCAATTAAAAGGTCAGGAAAAAGACTTTACAGTTACGCTCCGGGTCAGGAATACCGGTACCGTTCCCGGAGCTTACCTGGCCAATATCAGGAATCGCAACCTGGACATTAACAGTACCGAAAAATTTAGGTTGAAGCCCGGCACAGATACCGTGTACTCTTTTTCCTACCATCTGAAGGACAAGGCGATGAACATGCTGAAAGCAGAGAAGCTGCAGATCAATGTGGAAGACACGGCAGGCATAAGCTACATGAATTACGCCATGCTCGAGCGCGTACAGCATGAACGAAAAGAAAAAGAGTCACCCTATATTACCTTTCCGTTCTGGATAGAAACAGGCGTTATGATATGGGGAAAGCAAGTTAGTTACTATGGTGGTATGCACGGTGAGATCCCCATTGGTGACAACAAGCTTTCCTTTTTTTACCGCACCAAACAATATGGCCTCGGCAATAATCTGGAACAAAATGTGATGGGATTCAATTACCAGACAAAACACTGGGACCTCTACGCCGGGCATATGAGCGATATCAAATACTTTTTTACCTACGGCAATGGCGGTAAAATCACGTACAGGCCCAAACCCAATACGGAGTTTACCATCAGCGGCACCAAACACAGTGATGCGCTCACCTGGTTTACCAACGACAACCTGACGATGACCGCCAAATATCCGGTAGGGAAAGTCACCGTGCTACAGGGCATTGCAGGAGACGTAGACCATATACAGCGGCGACAGTCCTATCTTTTCAACAATGAACTACAGTTGATCAATACCCCCAAAGTGTTGTTAGCTGTAAACGCAGGGGTGGGCATGGACTTCTTCGCTAAAAAGATACCGGGCTTTCCTGACAAGCCAGGCATGGCATCGGGCTATAACTTCTCCTATCATGGAAAACGGATCGATTTCAATAGCCTGGTGCAATATTACAACGATTATTTCCCCGGGCTGAACAAAGGGCTGACGTATCAATTCCATGATATTAACTGGAAGTTCGGCAACAACGCTGTGGGTGCTTTTTACCAGTACAATCACTCCGGCGTGAATACGCTCCGCGATACGATTTACAGCACAGACGCCTTTAAGTTCAACATCGCCAAATACGGCCTTAAGTACAGCCATGGTTTTATGAACGGTTCCTTCTCCCTCAGTGGTGGTTTGATGAAACAAAGCATAGTCGTAGGCAGTACCATGCCTGAATACATTTTCGGAGAGATGTACCTGAAGCGGCAGACCGGCAAAAAATTCAGTTTCTTCCTGAACTCCATCAGCGGGTATAATGGTTCATACGGAATCGATAAAAAAGCTGTTTTTCTCACTAATACGAACATGTCGCTGGCTTATAAGGTCTTTGGCGTAAAAGGTACGTTTATGCAACAACCCGTGTTTGATCAGACAACAGAAAAGAATTTTCTGCGATATGTGCAAACCATGCTGGCCGGCCCTTTTATGACGTTTACTTTGTTTAAGCGGGTAAAGACAAATGTTTACTATAATTTCTCCAAATCGTTGTATGATAATCTGGTATATCATCAGGTAGGTGGCAATATTATGTACAGCAATCCAAAGAATGGACTGGACCTGAGCGCCTCTGCGATGATACCGCTGGAAAGCGGCAGCCTCGCCCCAAATGGCCTGGGTGAGAAATATATCAGCATATCAATGACTAAAAAATTTAATGTACCAATAATTTTCAGGAAAAAATACTTCACCTTGAACCTTTTACCATTTTTTGATGTTAATGGTAACGGAACCAGAGATGCCGGAGAGCAGCTTATCCCTAATCTGCAGATCAATATCAACAGTATTCCCTTTATCTCAGATGAAATAGGCTCTATCTCCTATCGAAATGTCACACCAGGTAAATACCAATTGGATTTTGGCGGCGCTAACAACGTCAAAGGCGTAATACCTGCTTCCGGTTTAACACAAACGGTTCCGGTGAACAAAGATCTGACTGTTCTGATTCCTTTTAAAAGGAGCCGGGTAATTACCGGGAAGATCATGATCAGTTCCGACTCCCTGGCCAGGAGCAATTTCCCTCGCAGCAACATCAAAGTAATCGCAACAGATAGTACAGGCATGCTGTATAGCACCCTGACAGACGACATGGGTAGTTATTTCCTGAACGTGCCTGCCGGCAAGTACGCCGTATCCTTGAATCCGGAGGCGTTCAGTGACAAAATAAGACCCAGGGTGATGTCCTATTCAGTGGACGTGGCTACCCGTCTGGAAGCAACGGCAGATTTTGAGATAGTTGACAAAAGCAGGGTAGTAAGGTTTTTTAAGAAAAAGTAAAGAGACCTCGAATATCTAAATACCATGATCATGAAAAATATGAGATCTATTTGTTTAAGTATGCACCCCAAATCGTGATAGCTTTATCCTGATGATAACCCCGAAAGAAAACACCGTCTCTTTCAAGAAAATTTAACCATATCCCGTTTAATTGCAGGACCGTTCCCCCAAAAAAACGTGTTAGTATGTATGTCATTGTCATGTCCTAATTAATTGCTGAAAGATGAAAAAGGTAATGTTTATTGAAGAGGAAGCGGATTGTAAACACTCATTAACCCCGGCTATGCATTCTTTTAACCCTGTTACCACTGTAGACGAACTGCTGAAAGCGCAGGTCGACGACGGCAACGTAATCAGTATTAAAAAGAAACGAATTATTTATGCAGAAGGCAAAACCGCGGCATCCATTTTCTACATCCTCAAAGGAAAAGTAAAAACCAGTAAATGGAATGAAGACGGAAAAGAGCTCATCACCGGCCTTTACCATGAAGGCGACTTTATCGGGTTCAATGCCCTGCTCGATAGCGGCAGGTACCGCGAAACAGCCGAAGTAATTGAAGATGCTGAACTCGTCATTATTTCCCGTACCGACCTGGAACTTCATTTCGAATACAACAGCAGCTTTCTGCGCAAGTTCCTGGACATACTCGCCGCCAATATCGCGGAGAAACAGGAACAGATGCTCCGGATGGCATACAGCCCGCTCCGCAAGAAAGTGGCAGAAGCGCTGCTGATCACCTGCAAAAAATACAATCCTACCAATCAGGGCGAGTTCAGTATGAATATCAGCCGCTGTAACCTGGCCGCACTGGCCGGTGTGGCGAAAGAATCCCTGATCAGGACATTGAGTGATCTGCGTGATGAAAACATCATCCGGATAAAAGACGGAAAAATTATTATAACAGATATCAGAAAACTGGAACACCTGATTTATTGCTCAGACGGAAAACCGAACATATAACCCAATATCATCAAATTCTACCGTGCTATGAAACAGTTGATGCTATTATTATTCCTGTCGTTCAGCGTTCTATTTATAAAGGCCCAGGATACTACCGGTAAAAAAAGTATGATCGTAAGGCCGGCAATTGATACCAGTAAAACAAGAATGACGGCCGGGTCGCCATTCGCTTTGAAAAGCCCGGCAAAACCGGCAGATACCACCAAAAGAGGGCTGACCATAAAACCCTCAACGATAGACTTTAAGCTGAATAACGGACAAACAGGTACTGCCCATGTGTATATCGTCAACCACCTGAACAAGAAGAAACAGTTTACGCTGTATCTCAGTGACTGGATCAGGGACTCGCTCGGCGTACATGTGTACACCGCGCCCGGCAGCACCGAACGATCCTGCGCCCGCTGGATAAAACTGGACAGGACATTTGTGGAGGTTGACACAGGACAAACGGCTGATATCCCGATTAAAATGATGGTGCCGGATTCATCTGCCGTCACCGGTGAAATGAAATGGACCATGCTTTTTCTCGAAACAACAGAAGAACAGATCGTAGAATCGCCCACCGGGCTGAAAACCAACGTGACAAATAAAGTCAGGGTAGGGGTACACCTTTATCAGACACCCCCGTCCCTTACCTATAAAGATGTGAAAATACTCTCCTTTGACCACGCCGATACCAGCGCCCGGATATGTCACATCACGTGTCAGAATACGGGGACGGTGCAACTGGAATGCACCGGCTATCTGGAACTATCTAATATCGCCACCGGCGATAAAACGAAGATCGATGTACCCATGTTCCCGCTGTTCCCGGAACAGAGACGTGTGGTGGAATTTGTAATACCCGACAAAGTACCCAAAGGAAAATACTCACTCATAGGAGTGATCGACGCAGGAACAGACGTACCTATGGAAGCTGCACAGGAAATGATAGATATCTGAACTGTATCCACTTAGAATCTGATCCGGCACTATTCTTAGTGCCGGAAAATTTTTTTTGAGAAAACTGTAACGAAAGTTTATCTGCTGCAACTAATACTGTAAATAAACTTTTTAACAATGATACAGTTGCTCAAAAAACTCTCCTTCGCCATTGCCACTATATGTACCGTTACTACTACGTCCTTTGCCAACACATTACCGCAGCCCACAGCGAAAACAGTCCTGTGGAAAATATCCGGCAACGGACTGGATAAACCTTCCTATCTGTTTGGTACTTTTCATATGCTCTGTAAAGATGACCTCATCATCAGCGACAAAGCTAAAAAAGCCTTTGCAGGCACCAGCCAGCTGGTAATAGAAACCAACATTTTTGATCCTGCGGAAATAAAGCTGGCGCAAAAAGAAGTCATGTCCGATGTTCCCCAAAGCCAGCGGTTGTCCAAGGAAAAATATGCGTTCGTGGATTCCGTGCTCCGCGCCAGAATAGGTGTGCCTTTACAGCGGTTTGACAGTCTCCGCCTGAGCGCGCTGGTAGGCGTACTGGCACAACTGGGCTTCACCTGCCCGCAGCCCGTCAGCCAGGAAGCAGCGCTTTATCAATATGCGCAACAGCAACAAATGAAGTTCGCCACGCTGGAAACAATAAAAGAGCAGGTGGACTACATGAACAAAGGATTTTCTGACGCCTACTTTTTTAAATTCCTCCAGGGCATCGACTCCCTGAAGCATGTAACTACGCGCATGGTCAACGCCTATAAGACGGAAGACATAGATGTCATACAGCAGGAAATGAACGACGCGGACATGAGCTACTGGCTGCTGACACGCCGTAATGCAAACTGGGCTGTTAAAATGCCCGCCATGATGCAGGCCAACAGCTGTTTTTTCGCAGTTGGTTCCGGCCACCTCGCCGGAGAAAATGGTATCATTCAACTGCTGAAAGCCAAAGGTTATACGGTGACCCCTGTTTTAAACTGATTGGACCAGACAAAAAAACTAAAGCATCCCTGATAACGAATAAAAAGAGCCGGGAACATCTGCCCGGCATTTTTATAAGCGGTTATTAAAATCCATGCCCCTTATGTATTTTGCGGACTTTGACCGTACTGTATGCATAAATTTATCTTGTTGGTGCTGGCCAGTTTACCCACCTGCGTAACTGCCCAAAAAAAAGACTCAACCATTAAAGAACTGAAAGCAATCTCCATTGTGTCTAAAAAGAAAACGGTGGAGTTTAAAGATGGCAAAGTAGTGTATAATGTCAGTAACAGCGTAAACGCCATGGGCAGTAATGCGCTGGAGCTGTTGAAACGCTCTCCCGGTGTGATGGTGGACCCAACCAATAATATTTCACTCAACGGGAAATCAGGTGTTACGGTGTATATCGATGGTAAGCCCAGTTACATGCAGGGCGATGCCCTGGCTGCATTATTGAAATCATTGCAGTCTGCTAATATTTACAGCATAGAACTGTTGCCTAATCCATCCAGTAAATATGACGCTGCCGGCAGCGGCGGCATCATCAATATCCGCCTGAAAAAAAATACCGCCTCAGGGCTTAACGGCGATGTCGCTGCCGGTATACATTTCGGGCAAACACCCAAAACAGAAGGAGCGCTGAACCTGAACTACCGTACCGGTAAATTTAATCTGTATGGTAACTATAACCACTACTTCGGATATCATAATATGGAATATGATTTCTATCGTATACAGGAAGGGGAGATCATCGATAACCGTACCCGCGATGTGGATATGCGCAACCCTGTCAACTTCAAACTGGGAGCCGATTATAATATCAACAGCCGGCATACCGTAGGAGTGATGATGAACGCCAACCTGTACTTCGGCCCGGGGATGACCAACACCACCACCTACCTTTCGGATGCGGCCACAGGGCAGTTGACGTCTATGCTGAAAGCTACCAATGACTACTATTCGCAGAAACAAAACTGGAAAAACTACAACGTCAACTATCAATACAAGGATACCAGCGGCCGGTTGTTCACCACAGACCTTGACTATGGCTACTACCGGGCCCGTATCAAAAATATCCTGTACAACCATTTCCTGAAAGCCGACAGTGTGACCGAAACCGATCAGTATACGCTGCGTACTTTTAATAACAGCGATATCAACATCTATGGCATCAAAGCCGATTATGAACAACCGGTACAACGCGGCAAAATTTACGCAGGCGTCAAAGCCAATGCCGTGGCCAGTGACAACCGGGTGCAGATCTTTGATGTAAAAGACAGAAAGGACTACCTGAACGAATCAAAAAGCAATACTTTCCGCTACGATGAAAAGGTATATGCAGCATATGCCATGGCCGACCAACAGTGGGGGAAATGGAAACTGCAGGCAGGTCTGCGCCTGGAACAAACTGTAGCAGACGGCGTGTTGCATGCCAAAAGCCTGGCTACCGGTAAAGATACTTCGCAGCAGGTGAACAACCGTTACCTGGACTTTTTCCCGTCTATGCAGTTGTCCTTCCGTCCGTCGGAGCTGCATCACTTTTCATTGCTGTACAACCGTAAGATAGACCGGCCTACCTATACGGACCTGAACCCTTTTTCCTACCAGCTGGATGAACTTTCCTCCTGGCAGGGGAACGCCTTTCTGCGGCCGCAGTACTCCAACAGTGTTACTGTAGGATATAACGCCACCGGCATTTTGTCGGCCTCGTTAACGTATACCCATCGCCGTGATATGTTTGTGCCGGTATCGGATAGCATCAACGGAAACAAAATGGTGATGACGCCAAAGAATGTGGGATCGCAGCACCTGTTGGCGCTGAACTTGTCCTCCAGCGTGTCGCCGCTGCTATGGTGGAGCATCTCCGCCAATGTGAACGCGTTCTATAAACAGAACCTTATCACCTTCGATGAACGCAGGCATGCCCGATTAAGCGTTAATACCGTGCAACTGAATGTGCAGCAGGTATTTGATCTTGATAAGAAAACGCAGGCGGAAATCAGCGGTAATTATCAGTCGCCTGATATCTATGGCGGTTTCCAGCGAAGCAAACATAACTGGCAGCTGAATGTTGGCGTGCAACGTAAAGTGTTGAAAGACCAGGGAACCGTACGGATCGGTATCAACGACCTCTTTCAGACGGCCCGCTGGTATGGCGTCCGGGATTTTGACGGGCTGTACTACCGCAACAAAGGGTATGAAGATTCCCGTCAGCTGAGGATTGGCTTCAGCTACCGTTTTGGTAACGTGAAGCTGGCCAGGGCAAGGGAACGGAGCTCCGGGCTGGAAAGTGAATCCAGGAGGGTTAAATAATGCGGAGATGTCTTAATTTAGCAGTCTAAATAAAAAAAAAGTACATGAAATACCTGATGTTTGTTGCCGCCGTTTTAGGGTGTTTACGCCTCTCTGCGCAGGAAGATGTGCCGGCGGAGTGGAAAACGCCGAGCAAGTCCAGCGAAGCCTATGCCGCCTACCGGAGAAAATTAACCGTACCTCCCTATGGACTGGCAAAGGTAAAAGCACTGATCGAAAAAATCCCTTATCAGGAGGACGACAGCTCCCCGATGAGCAATAAAGATTACATGGCCCTGTCTTTACGGGAAAAGTTCACTTACCATATGATCCATGCGGAGATCAACGCGCAGAACTGCGATGTGCGCCCGCCCATCCAGGACGAAGAAAAAAAAATATTCGGCCAGATGGCAGACGGTTCCGAAGAAAGCGTATGGAGCGACCGGCAAAGCAAATTCATGATCAGCAACCGCGATTCCGTGATGGCGCTGATCAGGGAGTCCACTGACCGCAGCAAGAGAATGGGCGCCAATTACAAAATGGCGATTGTAGAGATCAACGGGCGGGAGATGATTCCTTATATCATTGAAGTGTACAACAGGGATAAAAAAGACCGTGACCTGCTGACGCTGCTGATGCTGTTGATGAAGAACAATGAATATAAAGAATTCATGGCTTCCCAGTCTTACCGTAAACTGTACGGAGAGAAAGCCGACTATCAGTCTTATATCGATTTCAACAAAGGCAACGAAGACCTGATCATCAAAAGAGCCACTGATTACTACAATACGATCCGTAAATGAGCGGCTTTTTAACATATTGCCTGCAACGATTTACCCCGGTCCTGCTGATGCTGGCCGGGGTAAATGCTGTTAATGGCCAGTCGTCGCGCCTGGTGCATGTACCTGCCGGAGACTACACCCTTGGCAGAAAAGGCTATATCAACAATCCGCTGCGTACCGTACATACCAATGGCTTCGATATCGCAGCTACGGAACTGACCAATGCCGAATTTGAAAAGTTCGTGCAGGCTACCGGTTATGTCACCGATGCAGAGCGGAATAAAAACGCGCTGGTATTTAGTCCGGGGCTGCGTGAGTTTCGCTGGCTGGAAGACACCACAGCCTGCTGGCGTTATCCCAACGGCGTTACCCGTGGCGGCATCGAAAATAAAATGAATCACCCGGTAACGACTATCAGCTATCGCGATGCTGTTGCTTATTGTAAATGGGCCGGCGTCAGGCTGCCCACCCTCGATGAATGGGAAATCGCTTCCCGCGCCGGCGCTACCACCACCTACTTCTGGGGCGATGATATGATGCCGCTTTCCACCTATGCCAACGTGTGGCATGGCCGCGACCACCTCCAGGCCGACAGTACCGACGGATATATGTACACTGCGCCGGTAGGCAGCTTTAAACCGAATGCATGGGGCCTGTACGACATGTACGGCAACGTTTTTGAATACTGTGAAGGCCGGCTGCCGACGGACAAACCCGATAGCCGTTCCGTGCATGCCCGTGGCGGTTCCTGGTGGTGCAGCAAAAATTCCTGTGCTTTTTTTAATTCTGTGGATATCGGTAGGGTAAAAAGAGGGGCATCGTTTAGTAACCTGGGGTTTAGGGTGGTGAGGAAGTAAATACTTTACATTTTTTGTAAAGTATTTTGTATCTTTAGTAATGGAAATTATTGAACTTGCTTCAGGAGAAAGAAAAAGTGTCATAATAACCGAAACGCAGAAGAGCGACCTCAAAAATCTGACGGAAGAGAAATTTTTTTTTAACTGGCGAGCGCTGGAAGGAGGTTCAATTGTATATCAGTTGCAACTAAAGGAGAAAGAAGGCATTCTGGGAGTTATGGGGCTTATTGATTTCCCGGATGAAGCCAGGGTGGCAGTTATTTCTGGACGGATGGCGTTTATTGAACATTGTAAAAAAATATGTTTTATGTATGTGAAGAAAGGTTTTTCAAAGAAAAAACTGGAAGAAGTGGCGGATGATGTAGTAATGACTGAAAAACTTTCACCTGCACAAGAGGTTGAAGCCAGGAAACAGCTTGCAGCTGCACGTAAGAAAACACAGGCGGGGATGACAGAGCAGGAGAGGTTGATTGCTAATTTGCTACAGTTGAAATTCCGCCTGGAAGAGTATATTGATAACAGAGAATTTGATGATAAACTGACATTCGGTTATTTTCTGAAAGAGTACCTACAGTTGATTCACAAGAAAAGAAACGAATTTGCTGCTGAAATAGATATTCATGAAACCCTGTTAAGCCAGTTGATCAACAATCACAGAGCGCCCAGCGAAAGTGTTATAATCCGCCTTGAGCTCCATTCTAATAACGCTATACCTGCAACTTACTGGTATCGTCTTGTTGAAAAACAAAAAGAGCATTTTATTGGAACCAATAAAGAATTAAGGAAAATGGAAAAAAAGTTTGTAAAAAACCCGCTTAGGATTTCTATTTGATCCCTTTTACATCAGGAATAGTACTGCTAAAAGATGATGCTTCCTGTGGCGCACTCTTACAGTGATGATGCCGATACGCATTGCCCCATTCATTCATGGCTTCGATAACTGGCCACAGTGATTCGCCCCAGCTGGTGAGATAGTATTCTACCCGTAGGGGTACTTCCGCATATACTTTTTTATAGATGATATGGCAGGTTTCCAGTTCCTTTAACTGTTGGCTCAGTACCCGCAGGGAGGCACCGGGAATGTTCCGGCTAAGCTCACTGGGGCGACGTATGCCCAGATGAAGGCAGTCCAGTATACAGGCTTTCCATTTGCCGCCAAGGGCCTTGATGGTGGTGGCTACGCCATAGTCCAGTTCGGGTAACTTTTTGACATACATAAGGCACGGTTACATTTGCTGCCTCAAATATATCCATTTCAGGCCGCGCTGCCTATGATGATAAATTTGTCCATATGGGTCAATGGAAGATGCCTTCCCGGTTGCTGCGTTTTAGTTCTCTGCGATATTATGTAATGAAGCGGGGCTGCCTCATAAGGCAGCCCTGCTTTTTTTAACGGGTATTGACCGTTACTTCTACGTTCATGCCTGGCCGTAGCCGCCGAAGGGTGGTATCTGCCGCATGCAGTTTTATTTTCACCGGAATACGTTGCACTACTTTTACGAAGTTGCCGGTGGCATTGTCTGGCGGCAACAACGCTACTTTAGCGCCCGTGGTGGCTGCGAAGTTATGGACAGTGCCGTCCAGTTCCACATCGGGATAGGCGTCTACCCGTATTTTTGCGGGTTGTCCCGGATGCATGTGGGTTAATTGCGTCTCCTTGAAATTGGCGGTCACATACAGGCTGTTTTCGTCGACTACGGAAAAGAGTGTCTGTCCGGATTGTACCAGTTGCCCGGGCTGTACCTTGCGTTTGGTCACAAGACCGGTGACGGGTGCAGATATATGTGTGTACGATAGCAGTAGCTGTGCGTAGTCTATATCTACGGCTTCGCGGCCGACAGCAGTATGGGTTACCTGCAATTGCGACCGGTGGTTGCTGATCTGTTCAATGGCTGTATTGTACTGGCCGCTGGCGGCGGCATAGGTAGCAGCTGCGGCATCACGGTTTGTTTTCGCCTGGTCATATTGTTGTCGTGGCACGGCGCCTTTGGCTACCAATACGCTGTAACGGGCAAAGTCCTGTTCCGCCTGCCATAATTTTGCTTTGGCAGCTTCTACCTCGGCTTTGTAGCCCGATGATGCGGCCTCGGAAGTGGCCACCTGTGTGGCGGCAACATCAATGCGCGAGTTGGCCAGTTTGTGGGCTGCCATTGCCTGTTCCAGTTTCAGATGATATTCCCTGTCCTCCAGTTTAATGAGCAACTGGTTTTTTATTACCCGTTGGTTATCTTCAAAATATATAGAGTCGATATAACCACCGGCCCGGGACACAACCACGCTCAGATCGCCGTCGATTTGCGCATCGTCTGTTTCTTCGTGGGTGCGATAGAACTGGTACCTGTTGATGCCGATGATGATACCGGCGGCTGCTGCTGCCAGTAATATGACTGGTAACAGTATTTTTTTCTTTTTCCTTTTTTCTTCCATGTTGATAATTTATTTAGTAGGATGTTGTGATACTGCCGGTTGCCTTCAGCAGCCGGAACCAGGCGAGGCTGGCGTCGGAGCGTGCTATGGCGATATTGGCCATGGCCTGGTACAGGCGGCTGTTAGCGTCTATCACGTCGGTAACGGACGTGGTGTTATACTGGTAGCGGTCTGTTTGTATGCGATTGTTCTCTGTGGCCTGGTCAATGGCGCTTTGCAACAGTTGTATCGTCTGAAGTGCCTGTCTGTAACGTTGGTAACAGGCATTCACTTCCTGTTGTATGTTCTCTTTCAGCCTGTCGCGTTGAATAAGTATCTGTTCTTGTTTTACTTTGGCTTGCGCGATCTGATGGCGTGCCGACCAGAGCGAGGAAAAGTTCCAGGCTACAGTGGCCCCGGCTGAAACAGGTGTGAGGTAGCTGCCTGCGGGCGGGATGAATGCTGCGCCTGCGTGGATATAATCTGCGGTGATGCTGCCGGAGAGGGTGGGCAGTTGTCCGGCTTTGATACTGCGGATATTGAACTGGTCCAGCGAAGCCTGTACACCGGACTGCTTCAGTTCCTGCCGCTGCCGGAAAGCCGCTGCCAGAAAGTTGTCCAGCGTGCTGTTGTCTTGCGTGGGCGGCAGCACCGGCGCCGGTACTACCGTTGTATCTTCGGGAAGGCCCAGCAGTATGTTCAGACTGTATTGTACGGTACGGCCTTCTGCTTCCAGCCGCGTGCTGTAGATGGCGGTTTCGGAACGCTGCAGTTTAAAGCGAAGCACATCGTTCTGAGTGACGATGCCCTGTTCATACAGGTCGTTGGCCTGTTTGATCAGGCTGTCGATAGCCAGCGTTTGTTGCTGCGATACCAGTATGCTACGATGGATCTTGTAGAGGTCGTGGTATAGTTCCGCGATCGTATAAGCAACTTCGGTAGTGTGTTGCTCCAGTTCCAGGTTGGATAGCTGCATCAGCAGCTGCGCGGATTTCCGGGCATAGCGGAGTTTGTTGCCTTCAAAGATGGTTTGTTTGATACCGGCATGGGCCATATAGTTTTCTCCGCGTTTGCCCAGTATCAGGTCCTGGTTGCCCAGCTGTATGTGGTCTGCCGGCACTTCCATATGGCTGAAGGTAGCGCTGATACTGCCTGTAGGCAGACTGGCGTCTTTTACCTGTTGGTAGTGCTGAGAGGCGGCGGTTATGATGGCTTTGTCCAGCCGGAGGGTGTGGCTGTGGGCCAGCCCCATGTCAATAGCGGCACTGAGGCTGAGCGAAGGCGTTTGTCCGTTGTGTTGAAGTGGCCACCAGAGGGCGATTGACAGGAGTAATACTACCTGTCCTGTTTTAATTGCATTCATGTGGGTGATAATGTTGGCTAATGAGAAAGATTAATGTGCATCGGCTACTGCGGCGGCTTTTCCGCTTTTCAGGAAATAGATGAAAGGCACGCAGCTGAGGAAAAGAAAACCAATGACGATGTAAACATCCATATAGGACAATAAGGTGGATTGTTTGATGACGACCATGTCCAGCAATTTATGGGCATGGCCGGCGGACACGTCTTCCGGAAAACCCTGTGCCCGAAAGGCTTGTGTGGTCTGTTGCAGTCGCGTCAGCATGCCGGGGTCATCTGCATTCAGATGGGAGAGCAGCCGGTCGCGGTGCAGCATGTTTCGCCGTACAATAAACGTGGTGATGATGGCAATGCCAAAGGAACCGCCCAGTTGCCGCGTCATGCCGGTGAAGGCGGCACCATCGGATATCTCCCGTGTCTGCAAAGTGGAGAAGGCAATGGAGCTGATGGACAACAGGATCATGTTCAACCCGAAGTACCGGAATATCAACACCCAGAAAAACGTCTGGAAACCTGTTTCCGGGGTGAGTATACGCGAGCTCATGTAACAGTTCACAAAGAAGATAAACATACCAGCGCTCATCATATACTGTGGCTTTACGCCCGATTTCAGCAGTTTGTTGGTCAGCGGGAATATCACCAGGCTGGAAAGAGAGGTAAGGCACACCAGTAGTCCGGCGTCGGTGGCAGGCCAGTTGAGCTGCGATTGTGTAAACAGCGGCACGATGAACGTTGAGCCGTAGGAGCCGAAGCCGTAGATAAAGGAGAAGATGGTGCCAGCCGCCAGGTTCCTGTTCCGCAACACTTTCAGCGATACGATCGGATGGGAGCAGGACAGTTCCCGCCAGATGAATAGTATGGCGCCCACGCCCGCGGTGATGGACAGGGTGATGATAATGCGGTTACTGAACCAGTCTTCTTCCTGCCCTTTTTCCAGCACATATTGCAGGGAACCTATCATGAGGGCCAGCAGGAATATGCCAAGCCAGTCCACATCAGCCGCGGGCAATTTGTTGTCGTAGCGGGGCGACCGGATATATTGTAATGTCAGCAGGACGGCAATGAGGCCTAGTGGCACATTGATATAAAAGATCAGCGGCCAGCTGTAATGGTCAATGATATAGCCGCCGATCAACGGTCCCATGGCGGGACCTACAATGACGCTCATCATAAATATCAGGTTGGCCGTACCTCTTTTTTCTATCGGGTAGGATTCCGTAATGATCGTCTGGGAGGTGGCCAGCAGCGCCCCTCCGCCGATACCCTGAAGAAAGCGGAAAAATGCCAGCTCGGGGATACTGCCGGACATACCACACAGTAGGGAGCAAAGTGTAAATAAGAGAATGGAGGCCGCGAAATAATTGCGCCGGCCAAATTGCCGGGACAGCCAGCTGGTCATGGGGATCAGGATCACGTTGCCGATACCGTATGCTGTTACAACCCAGCTCACCTCTGACAAGGTGGCGCCCAGGTTGCCCTGGAGGTCGTTCAGTGCCACATTTACGATGGTGGTGTCTAACAGCTCCAGAATGGCACACAGCATGGCGGTCAGCGTGATGATGACCCGTCGCATCCCATATTCTACGATGGTATCTACCTGTTTCATCTTTTTTTGACAGCAAATTTCGTCGGGTGGTGGGTGGGAATAGTTTGGTGAAGGGATTAAAAGGTATGCTAAAAGGATAATACTTAATTTTGCGGTATGTACCTGGACGCTTTATTACCACATGCTACGCTGGTCAGAGAGAGCGAAGCCAGAGGGTACCGGCAGGCCGCCTATACGCTGGCTCCCGAGTCCGGCCTTCAGGGCTCCTTTGAACATACTGTTCTCGACGGTTTTGAAATCAACTACAGCCACCTGGAGGTTTCAAAACGTACCACCGTGCAACTGAATGCCGATAAGTCCTGTGTGGAGATGCATTTCTCCCTCAGCGGTCGGTTCGTGGCCCGCAATGAGGTGTTCCGCAAACCTGTAGAGGTGGCGGCGCTGCAGCACAGCCTTTTCTATGTGCCGGAGAAATTGTCTACCAATTTTGAATATCAGACCGGTGAACATCCGCTGACCAAGGTGGATATCTTGCTGGACAACAGTTTTTTTGAATCGATCTCCCATGAGGAATCTGCTGTACATGCCTCGCTGCTTCAACAACTGGCAGGTAAGGAGATCGTGCCGGACATTACCGGCCTGCTGCACGTGACGCCGCAAATGCTTTCTGTGCTCACAGATATGATCACCTCCCGGCGTACCGGCTATTACGGTAAAATGCTGATGGAGGCCCGTGTGCTGGAGCTGTTTATGCTGCAAACAGAGGCGATGCAGGAACAATTTCCGGCGAAAGCCTGCGGGTATTTATTAGAAAGTGCAGGAGATATAGAAAAACTCTATTTTATTAAAGAGCTTATAGATAAAGAACCCGAGCTGGACCATTCGCTCAAAAAACTCAGCCGTCAGGCAGGGTTAAATATCTTCAAACTAAAAAATGGTTTTAAAAGCGTGTTTGGTGATACCGTATTTGGTTATATTCATCACCTCAGGATGGAGAAAGCGCGTAAATTACTGCTGGAAGGGGAGCAGGTCAGCACAGTGGCCTACCTGCTTGGGTATAAAACACCCAATAATTTCAGTACTGCCTTCCGGAAAAGGTTTGGGATATCTCCCGGTAAATTCAAACAGTAACATTTTCACCTGTTGTTCCGTTATACAGCAAAATATTTTCATTCTATTTAAAACCCAAATTATGGATCTGTCGAAATCATTGCTGGGAGCCATCCTGGCAGGTATTACCCTACAAACTGCTCCTTCTTGTAATGCGCCCAAGGCCCCTGCGGTAAAAGAAGAGAAAAAAGCAGTAAAAAAGGATACGGCGACAGAGCGGAAAGATACTTCAAAGCCGCAGACCGCGGGAGATGGTTGTCCGGCATGCGGAATGGGCTGAATAAATACGTGAATCGTGTCGCAAATATTTTCAACAGTTGCCTGTAATCTGGACAACAATATCCTGGCTGCCTGCCTGCCCCTCATGGACGCAGCCAGGGTCGAAGCCATTGAATGGTCTTTTGACGCGCTATATGCGGTAACGAAAGTACCTGTCTGGTTTGAAGAACTACTCACCGTTTTCAGCAACGAAAACAGGCTGATTGGTCATGGTGTTTTTTTCTCTCTTTTTTCGGGGAGATGGTTGCCGGAACAACAACAATGGCTCAACGATCTGCGCGCCGTCAGCCGTCGTTACCAGTTTGATCATGTAACCGAACATTTCGGCTTTATGACCGGCCGCGATTTCCATCATGGTGCGCCATTAAATATTCCTTACACGCCAACTATCCTCGAGATTGGCCGTGACAGGCTGAAACGAATGCAGGAGGCTTGTAGTTGCCCGGTAGGCCTGGAAAACCTGGCTTTTTCCTATTCCCTGGAAGAAGTAAAAAAGCAGGGTGATTTCCTCGATAAGTTGCTGGGGCCTGTCAATGGCTTTATGATCCTCGATCTGCATAATCTTTATTGCCAGGCGCATAACTTTAACCTCTCTTTTGAGGCATTGATCAGTTTGTATCCGCTGCACCGCGTCAGGGAAATACATATCTCCGGTGGCAGCTGGGAAGTGTCCGGCGCTGCGCCCGGAAAGACCGTCCGCCGTGACACCCACGACGACGCCGTTCCGGAAGAAGTCTTCGGCTATCTCGATAATGCAATAGATCTTTGCCCTTCACTGAAATATGTCGTACTGGAACAGCTGGGTGCCGGACTTGACAGCGACAGCAGCCGCGCCGCTTTCGGCCATGATTTCCTCCGGATGGACGACCTCATCAAACAAAAAAACGAGACGATTGCCCCGCTGAACAGTTTCCTGCCGGAAGCATTGCAAATACCGGCACAGCCTCCGGAAGACGAATCATTGTACCGGCAACAGCTGGAACTGTCGCAGATACTGGAAACGGCTGTTTCTTTCGATGGACTTATGCAGGCGTTAAAAGCCTCGTCACTGGCACATTCCGCGTGGCAGATTGAAAGCTGGGACCCCGCTATGATTGAGACTGCGGCGCAGATAGCACAGAAATGGAAGAAACGTTAGTTAGCGTTTCTCCACTATGACAGGCTCCTGAAATAATTTCCGCTCCGCTCCGGGTTCCAGGGAAATCAGTTTACCGTTCTCGAAATGCAGGATGGTATTGACTTCGTACCAGAAATCTTTGTGAACGGTCTCCTTGTAATAAAAATCTTCATACAGTACGTCCCCCATTTGGGCGAAACTTTTCTTGAAAGGCTTGCCATAACGGGCAATGACGGCTTGTTTGTTCATTCCGGGTTGTATGTCTGCAGCAGAGAAACGGCTGCTGTTTGCGGTGGCACAGCTACAGAACAGTATGACTGTCGCAGTCATTAGCATAAGCATGATTTTCATAACACTGGTATTGGGTGATAAAGGAATGAATGAAATAACCGTACCACATTTATCTTTATGGTCCCAACTGGAGGTATATGATAACAAACAAGATAAAATGCGTCATATTTGATTGTGATGGCGTGCTGGTAGACAGTGAAATTATTGGTATCCGGGTGCTGCTTGGACTGGCGGCGGAATACGGCGTGGTCATGGAAGAACAGGAAGCGGTGCGCCTGATGAGCGGCCGGAACCTCGTGGAGGCGGTAGCCATCTTGCAGGCGCTGACAGACCGTCCTTTTGCAGCTGATTTTATTGAACAATACCGCACCCGCTCCTATGCGCTGTTTGAGAAAGAAGTAAAACCGGTGGAAGGAATCCGGGAAGTGCTGGAACAACTCACGCTGCCTTTCTGTGTGGCATCCAGCGGGCCGGTAAAAAAGATAGAGCTGAATTTGCGGTTGACCGGCCTGCTGCCGTTTTTCGAAGGCAGGATATTCAGTGCCTATACGATCAACAGCTGGAAACCTGACCCGGGCATTTTTCTGCATGCCGCCGCCACGATGGGATTTGATCCTGCGGAATGTGCCGTGGTGGAAGACAGCCTGGCAGGCATACAAGCTGCCAGGGCCGGCGGTTTCAGGGCTTTGGGATATGCGAGCGAACATAGTGCTGCGTATCTGGAAGAGGCAGGGGCAGAGATATTTTATTCGATGAAAGAGTTACCCCGGTTGCTGTAAATATTCTTTCCTGATACCAAAGGCCTCCTGCTTCACTAACCGGAAACAGGAGGCCTTTGTCATTCACTGTTCTCTTAATAACCCGGGTTCTGTCTGATATTGGGATTAGCCCCGGTTTCGGCTTCAGGGATAGGTTGCAGTCTTCTGAAGTCGGTGGTTTTTACAGTCGGATAACCGGTATAGCCTTTTACGCCCATATTCTGGCGGTTGATGTCTGCGTTGGTCCTGCTGAGGTCAAAGAAGCGGAGCCCTTCAAAGGCCAGCTCCTTGCGTCTTTCACGGATGATGGCGTCTGTCAGCGCGGTGCCGCTGTAAGTATAGGCTGTCAGCGCCGCGTCGCGGTTTTGTGCCACTTTGTTCAGGTAAAGCAGCGCATTGGCTTCGTCGCCCAGCCTGGCGTAGGATTCGGCCAGTGTAAGCAGCACTTCTGCATAGCGTAACAGCTTCACTTCATCTTTATCGGTTTTATTGGCATTCTGGTATTTGTTGACGATGTACGCCTGATAACCGCCGCGGAGGCTATCGATGATCAGCGTCCGGCGTTTATCCGTTGCCGTATAAAGCGCATAGGTATCATCGGTGGCGAGCAGGTCGCCGAGGCCGTTGCGGGAATACATATAGTCCATTCCTTCGGGACCGTTGTTGGCTGCGGCGGAGTTGTTCAGTTCAAAAATCGTTTCCAGTTTATCGGTGCGTGCGGCAGATGATGCCCAATAGGCGTTGAAGCTGCCTGCATCGGGTGCCAGGGCGTAACCGCCGTTTTTTACCACCAGCAGCGCTGCATCACGGGCGTTGGCGTAATCGGCCTTGTACAGGTATGCACGTGCCTGTAATGCCTTTACGGCCTGTTTGGCGATGAAATTGGAGCTGGTGGTATGGATGGAAGGCGTGGCGTCGGGCATGATCTTATAGGCGCTGTCCAGATCACTGATGATCTGATCATATACTTCGGCGACGGTGTTGCGGGCCGGTTTGATAAAAGCACCGCCTGCATCGGTGGACAGCGTGACCAGCGGTACGCCGTCTGCGGCGGGCTTCACGGTGTAAGGAGTGGCAAACCAGTTGACCAGGTTCAGGTAGCACAACGCCCGGATGGTATATGCTTCGCCTCTCAATTGGTTGACGTTGTTATTGACATTGATACGGGCGCCGATGATGCGGTTGGCCTGCAGGATGCTGTAATAGCTCTGCGACCATAGCAGCTTCGCTTCCGGGCTGGACACGATGAACGTGTAACTGTACTGGGTCAGCAGGCGGCTTGAATTGGTACTGCTGAGATATACGTTGTCAGCCAGCAGATCGCCGAATACAACGGCATTACGGCCAAAAAGAAAATAGTTGTCCAGGTTCCGGTACAGGCCGGCCAGAGACTCCATCATGTCGGTATCGGTCAGGATGCCTTTCTCTATGGAAACGGACGTCGGCGGCTGCTCGTCCAGGAAATTTTTGCCACAGGCGCTTATCAGGGTGGTGGCGGCCATCAGGAGCGGCAACCATATATGTTTGTTGTTCTTCTTCATGGTCAATAGTTTAAAATCCTACGTTAATCCCGAAGGTGAAAGTTTTGTATTTCAGCATGTTCTGATAGTCGAAGCCGGAATAGCTGACTTCAGGATCAAAAGGCAGACGATCGTCGAAAGTTTTGGTCCACAGGTTAGTGCCCCTGCCATACACATACAGCTTGTTAACGCCCAATCGTTTGGCCAGCGGCATGTGGCTGAAATCATAGCCAATGCTGATGTTCTGCAAACGGATATGATCGCCGCGGTACAGGCGGTAGGTGCTCACGGAATTGTCGGTGGTGGTACTGAATTTGGGCACGTCTGTTTGTTGGCCGGGCGTAGTCCAGCGTCTGTCGTAGATAAATTGGTATTTGTTGTAGGTATAGTAAGCACCGGAGGTGAAGTAAATGTCGGACGCGCCGTATACCCAGTAGCCGAGATTATAGTTGAAATCCACACCGAGGCTGATCCCTTTGTAGGTAAATACATTGCTGAAGCCGCCCATGTATTTGGGAACGGATTGTTTGTTGAGCACTACGTATGTGGCCTTGGAGATATCGGTGGTGGTGGCGGAATGTCCGCCATCGGTATAATACAGCGGGCTGCCGGTTTGCGGGTCTACACCGGCGAATTCTTTCAGGTAATAGTTGTTGAAACTGTACCCTTCCTTAAGATAGAACATGTCGTTGCGCTCCAGTGTTCCCTGTGGCAGGCGGGTGATTACGTTTTTGTTGAGCGCGATGTTAAAATTACTGTTCCAGCTGAAGTCCTTGTATTTCAGGATGTCTCCTTTGATGGTGAATTCCCAGCCTTTGTTGACCATGGCCCCCACGTTCTGGCTTACAGATCCGAAACCGGTGGTCAGCGAGGTGTTCACGGCACGGATGAGGCCATCGATGTTATTGTTATAATAATCCACGGTCAGAATAAAACGATCGTCCCGGAAGCCGATGTCGACGCCGGCATCAAACTTTTTAGAGGTTTCCCAGCGCAGATCAGTGTTGCCGATAATGGAATACTGGCTGCCGTTATAACCGGCATAGCTATACGAACTGCTGTAGTTGGCCTGCGGCATCCAGTCATAGTTACCAAGATTGGCATTGCCGGTGGTGCCATAGGAGGAGCGGATTTTCAGCGATGACAATATTTGTTGCTGCTGGAAGAAATTTTCTTCATGCACGTTCCAGGTGCCGCCGATGGAATAGAAGCCGGCGTTGCGGTTGTTGGGCGGGAACCGGGAAGAGCCGTCCCTTCTGTAAGAGCCGTTGAGCGCATATTTGTTGCGGTAGTTGATGCCGGCGCTGGAATATAAAGAGGTGAAGGCGTAGTTGCTGAACTGGCCATAGGCGCCTGTCGCCGTGGCGGCGTTACTCAGTGCGGTCAGGTCTTCATGTGCGGAAGGGAATCCGCTGCCTACTGCGGCCAGCAGGTATTTTTTTGATTTCTGCGCTTCATAGCCTACGGAGGCGGTCACGTAGAAATTGTCATATCCGGGGATATCGTAGCGGTAGTCCAGCTGGTTACGGGTAAGCCAGTTGGTATAGCGTGAATAATAGTTTTTGCTGGTACCGCCGGCAGATACGCCATCGCCCATGACCGGGTTCAGGAAGATGGTTTCTTCCAGTGTGTTGTAATCGATGCTGAAATAGCTGGTGTAGACGAGCTTGTCCCAGATGTTCCATTTCAGTTTGGCGTTGCCGAGCATTCTTGTTTCAGACAGGCGTTTGCTATCGTTTTTAGCGATCCATAAGGGATTGTAAATGCCCGGGAAATTCGTGTTGCCGGCGGTGCTGGTGTTGATGGAGCCGTCGGCGTTATAGGCCAGCTGGTAAGGGCGTAGCGCTCTTGCGGCCCAGGTGGGATTGCCGGAGTACTGGGTGCTGTAAGGCGTGTTCTGGTCTACGTTGGAGATATTGACGCCGGCCGATAGGGAGAAACGTTTGTTGATCTGATGGTCGAAGTTGATCAGGCCGGACACCCGTTTGAAGTCGGCCCCGATGGTAGTGGCCTGTTGATTGAAGTAGCCGGCGGAGGCAAACAGTTTTGTTTTTTCGGTGCCGCTGTTGAGGCTTACATTGTATTGTTGCTGGCGGCCGGTGCGGGTAACGAGGTCGTACCAGTCGTTGCTTTTACCGCTGTTGAGGCCATATTTATCGGCGAGGTCATTGGTCTGTGCATCGGTGTAACCGGAATTGCGGAGGCTTTCGCGGAACAGTTCTGCGTATTGCGCGGCGTTCAGCGGTCTGCCTGCATGGGGGAGGGGTATCTGGCTGGCGATGCCGCCTTCGGCGTCGGCCCTGACCTGTGTTTTTCCCGTCCTGCCTCTTTTGGTGGTGATGACGATAACACCGGTGCTTCCGCGGGAGCCGTACAGTGCGGTGGCGGCGGCATCTTTTAATACGTCGATGCTCTCGATATCATTCTGGTTGATGCCGGCGAGCGCGTTGGAAGTGGTGACGGCGCCGGAGAGCTGGCCGGAGTTGACGATCATGCCGTCTACCACGATCAGCGGATCGGAGGAGAGGGAGAGCGAACCTACGCCCCTGATGCGGATGTTGACGTTGGCGCCGGGCTGACCGCTGGTGAGCGGCGCCGAGAGGCCTGCTATTTTGCCTTGCATGCTCTGCATGACGGTGGAGAAGGGTTTGTTTTCCAGTGCCTGGCCGCTGATAGTGCCTATGGCGCTGGTGTTGGCGGCACGGGTGGTGACGCGGTAGCCGTCGGTGACTATTACCTCGTCGAGTTGCCGGACGCCGGGCCGCAGGCGGATATACAGCGGCTGACTGCCCGCTTTTATTTCCTGAGGCAGATAACCCATCATGCTGAAGAGGATGGTGGCGCCTGCCGGCACCTGTTTTAGTACGAAGTGGCCAGTGGCATCGGTGGTGGTGGCCTGTGAAGATCCGTTCACTTTTACCAGTACGCCCGGCATGGGCGTGCCGGTGCTGTCGGTAACGGTGCCGGTTACACGTAGTGTGTCGGTGGAGGCCAGCGCGCGGGAATGGCATAGCAATAACAGGAACAGGGAGAGCGCTGCCGTGAGTGACAATCTCAGGATACCAGGCCTGAACGTGTCAGTATTGCTCCTGGTATGGATGTTGAAAACCATATTTTTAAATTACAGGTTAAAAAATCCCGCAGGCCGGTAATGGCTGGCGTTGATGTTGGTTGCTTAGGTCTGTTATCAGTATACCGCCCTCTATCCGGTTGATCACATACAAATCCTGTATCAGCCTTCGGCTGATGATTGCGTAAAATGGTATGGCTGATTGGTTGATGTAATTCAATCGGCAGCCGGGAGGATGCCGCGTTGATTGGTTGATATTTGTGTTTGTGGTCCGGATAACCAACAGGCAACCCGGCGTATTAATTTATTTGTATACGAATATACATTTATTTTGTAAACAAAAAATTATTTTATCAAAATGTGGAGACTATCCGGAAAATGATCGTGAATACAATGTAATAGCGCTTTATGGTAAATAGTACACTTATTTTTTAGCTTGATAAGACAGTTTTGTTTACCGGATTTGTCTTGTTTTGTATACAAAATGTCTCTATCATTGTAACGGCTTCATTATCTGTGAATGTAATTATCAACCAGCATGTGTATCGTTAATAATAGCAGGCGCTTTCTTCTGATCGTGGCAGGAGTATTGTTGTGCAGCATCACCACCGCACAGCAGTGGCAATGGAACGTGGACAAAGCGGCGGTCAACCGCCGTACGACCGAAATAGTGAAAAGGCCCGGAAAGATCAGATGGGCCGCCCTGAAGGAAAACAGCCCTGCCACCATAGACAGCAGCCAAACGCCCGCCGACCTGACGTTTTCCGTCAGCCTCCCACGGGCAGGTACCTACGAAATGATCACTTATGCCGTCACAGCGCAAAATCTTGACTCCCTCGTAAAGCAAGGAAAGGTAGCCACCTCGCATATCAAAATACAATTCACCGGACAACGCCCCACCCGGCGCATCGTATTCGACAGCTGGAACCATGCCATACAGACAGCCGGTAAATTTGATTTTGCCTCACCGCAACAACAGGTGAAAATATGGCTGCCCCAAGGCATCCGCCTGCAATACATCGCGTTCAAGCCTTATGTGCCGCCGACAATACCGTCCGCTGCGCAACATTATAAGCCCGCCATTGTGCCTCGTCCCGGCAGGCCACGTTTATGGCTAAACGAAGAATCACTGCCGGTGATCAAATCGCGCCTACTCACCGGAGAAAACAAAGCGGCCTGGGAAAAAGTGAAGGCATCAGCACTGCAGCCGTTCCACTTCGCCTTTGACCCGCAAAAGGAAGTGTTCTACAACGCCGCCCTGGAACAAGCCGCAGAAAAGAAAGCGTTCTATTACCTTATGACCGGCGACACGGCCATCGGCCGCCAGGCCGTGGAACTGATCACACAATACCTGACCATGCTGGAATTCGGTAACGTGAAATACGGCGATATCACCCGCGAAGTGGGCCGTGCCATCTATACCGGCGCATTGGTGTATGACTGGTGCTATGCACTGCTAAACGCACCGGCCAAACAAACATTGCGTTATCATATGATGCGGCAGGCCCGCGAAATGGAAATAGGCTGGCCCCCGTTTGACAACAGCGCTATCAATGGCCACGGCAATGAAGCACAGGTCAACCGCGACCTGCTGGCCATGAGCATCGCCATTTATGATGAAGATCCCTTACCTTATCAATATACTTCCTACATCATCCTCGAACAGCTGGTGCCCATGCGGAAGTTTGAATACGCATCGCCGCGGCATAACCAGGGCGTGGACTATGGCGCCTACCGCTTCGGCTGGGAAATGCACGCGGCATGGCTACTGCAGCGCATGACCGGCCGCCCCGTTTTTGATGACAACATCAAAAAACTGCCTTACTGGTGGCTGTATATGCGCCTGCCCGACGGCACTATGCTGCATGATGGCGATATGTTCAGCGTACGTGCCCATCGCCAGGCCAGCTACTGGAAACAGCCGCAGACCATGCTGCTCTGCTATGCCTACGCTAATGACCCGGTATTAAAAGCCGAATTTGAAAGAGAAGGAGGACTGCCGGACAACCCGGTGCTGTTCCTGCTGGTCAATGATCCGGCGCTAAAACCGGATACCAGCCTTGCTTCGCTGCCATTAACAAAAAGCTACGGCAACATTATCGGTAGCATGGTGGCCCGCACCGGCTGGAACAACCAGCCCGGCAGCAACGACGTGATCGCTCAGATCAAAGGCGGTGGTTATCATTTCGGCAACCACCAGCATGCGGATGCCGGCGCATTGGAAATATACTACCACGGCATGCAACTGGGACATATAGGACTGTACCTTTCGTACGGCACACCGTATGACTTTAATTTCAACAAACGTTCTGTCTCCCACAGCATGATGCTGGCCATTGACCCGGCAGAGCCGTTACTGTTCCGCACAGAAGCGAATGATGGTGGTTCCCGCTTCAGTCAGCGTTTTCCGGTCACACCACAGGAAACAATTACCGATCCGTGGTTCAACTATGGCACCGTAACGGCTGCCGATTATATCCCCGCTTCATCCCGGCAGCCAGGTTACAGCTACTTCAAAGCAGATCTTACGGCTGCGTACTCCGCCAAAATGCGGCAGTATACCCGTGGCTTCTGTTTCCTCGACCTCGGCCGCGATGACGTGCCCGCGGCCATTATCCTCACGGATGATATGACCACCGCACAGGCATCTTTCAAAAAGTACTGGCAGGTCACTACCTTTCAACCACCAGTGGAAACCAGTACCGGCTTTATATTACACAACGCGGTGAATGGCATCACCGGCAAAACACATGTGCATATGTTGCTGCCGGCGCCGGAAAACAGGCATACGGAAATATTGGGCGGAGACAGCGCTACCAGCACTTTCAGCCATCCTTATCCGGTCAGTTCCCCCGCGGTATACCGCGTAATGGTGTCACCCGCCACGGCGCAGCAGCAGGACCGCTTTCTGACTGTTTTTCAGATGGCCCGTGACAACGCAAAACCGCTGCCGGTGAGGTATTACGAAGCGGCACAACGATATGTGGTCACCATTGGTAACCGTATAGTGGTGCTGGCTTCCGGCTCAGGCCTGATAGATGCTGCGTTTGACCTCTCCGTGGACAATGATCAACCTTATGAGGTGGTGATGACAGGCCTCGCGGCCGGCTTCTGGAACATACAGGACGGTGAGGGTAAAATAGTGGGCACGGTGAACATCGCCGCAGGGAAAAACGCCTGGTCTTTCCGCGTAAAAGCAGGAACATATAGGGTTTCGCCGGGACGGCCTTACCCTGATGTCAGGAAATAAAACTTCAGGATGATAACGGTTCTCCGCAACCGGAAATCTCTACCAGCTTTTTCACGTCGGTGATGCAGATTTTCTTGCCGGCAATAGTAAGCACGCCGGCTTGTTTGAACGCTGATAAAAAGCGGGTCACATTTTCAACGCCGGTACCTACCATGTTGGCAAGATCGGTGCGGGGTATCTGTATCAGGATGTCTTCGCCTGCCGGGGTCTCGTCCTTAAACTTCTCCCGTAAAACTATCAGGGTAATGGCTAACCGCTCCTGTACAGACCGGTGGGTGAAAGCGGAAATACTGTTGGTGAGCACGGTAAACTCATGGCTCAGCGTTTTCAGCAGGCGCCGTGCGAGGGTGCCGGACCGGTTCAGCAGTTGCAGAAAATCATCTTTCGGTATAAAAGCAATGATGCTCTCTTCCAGAGTAGCGGCAGAGTCGGGATACCTGCCTCCAGCCAGGATGGCGTGATATCCTACCAGTTCACCGGTATTGGCCACATAAATGATCTGCTCTTTTCCTTCTTTATCGACCCGGTATTTTTTGACTTTCCCTTTTTGAATATAGTAGATACCAAAGGCTGGCGCGGCTTCGCGGAATATCACTTCTCCCTTGTTATAACGTTGGGTGGTCATTAGTGAGGCAAGGGCAGCATGTTCCTCTTCCGGCAGGTTGCTTAACACCGACCGGGAGCGGAAATTCCATTTATCAATAGGAAACAGGCCAGATAAACTCATAGCAGGCCAAAGGTAAATTTTAATTTTAAAATGCTAGTTTTGGTCGCAATGAGCAAAGGTGTCTTTCCGATAGACCAGTGGGATTTCAGAAGTGAATCCGTGTTGATGGACCTCCCACAGGAGGTGTACGACCGCCTGATGGTCCACAAGACAGAGCGGGTATATGAACAGCATGAAATCCTTTTCCGGGAAGGAGCTTTCCCTTCCGGGATATTTTATATTGTCAGGGGGAAGGTAAAAAAATACAAAGCCAACAGGGAAGGGAAAGAACAGATTGTTAACCTGGCCCATACCGGTCAACTGGTGGGCTATCATGCTGTTCTCTCTGAAGAACGTTACCCGGATACGGCCGCTGCGCTGGAAAAAAGCACGATCGCTTTTATACCGAAGGAAGATTTCCTCAATGCGCTGGACCATTCGCCACTGCTGACAACCCGGTTGCTGACTACCCTGAGCCATGAATTTGCAGTATTGGTCAATAACCTCACCATGTTCGCCCAAAAGTCGGTCAGGGAGCGGTTGGCGCTGCAGCTGCTGATCATGCGGGAAAAGTTCCGGGACGACATCATTAACCTGAACAGGGAAGACCTGGCCAACCTGGTTGGCACGGCCCGTGAGAATGTGATCCGCGCGCTGGCGGCTTTCAGGGAAGAAGGCATGGTGGAAACAAAAGGCCGCAAAATTATCATCCGGGATGTGGACAAACTGATGGCAATCGCCAGCGCCCCGTGAACTAAGCCGCTGCAGGCGCCTGTATGCGCCGCACCATCTTCCTCAGCCGCACGCGGAACAGGTCATAAAACATCGCTATCAGCAGCACACCGGCAGGTAGATAGAAAGTATAATAAGACAACCGGAGAAAAGCAAACCCGCCTACAATACCTCCTCCCAGGAAAAAGAAAATGATGACCAGCCGGAGAATAATTTTTTTCCGGACATCCGTATTGCGGGATGCCGGATTAAACAACAAGGTATGGAGATCGATTCCAAGATCGGTGAACATGCCTGTCAGGTGCGTGGTACGTACCACATACCCCGAAATAGTGGATACCAGCGCATTCTGCATACCCATCGCAAAGAGCAGGCTGCCCGCAAAGTACTCCGTTTGAAGAATGCTTTGGCGGTAGGTATGCCCGAATGTGCCTACCAGTATAAGGATAAACATTTCGCAAAGAATGGGGATGATATAACCCCATCGTCTGAAAGGCCCGGTTTTACCGGTAAAAACGCTGGAGAAAAAAGCGCCTGCCAGAAAAAGCAACAACCATAACGCCACCATCCGGGCCGCCCTGAAATCGCCGGTGGCCAGCTTGTGGGCCAGCAGCGCGGCGTGCCCGGTCACATTGGTGGTAAGCACGGCGAAAGCGAAAAGCCCCGCCGCATTTACCATCCCTGCAGTAAAACACAGTAGTACCGCCAGTCGTAGGTTATGTTTGTAATTTCTTTTTCTTCCGGTGTGGCGCAACATGGCAGAGAGCTGTTTATTGCAGTTCAGGACATCCCCGGAGACAGATCAGCGCATAGCGGAAACTGCTCCATTGCGTGCTGTCCCATTCCAGCGGGGACTGCTGTTCCAGCCATGTTTGCAGTTGAGCGGCCATATCATCGTGGGTGATACCGGAGATAATTTGTGTCACCTGTTGTTTGTCTGTGGCCTGTTTTAATGCTTCAATCGTTGTTGCTATATGCTTCTCTGTTATCATGATGATTTTTTTAAGATCGTTTTACCCACATTTTCAGCAGGAAGTCCACGCTGGCGTCTACCAGCTGATAAGTTGGCGGTATTTCGTCTTCGAGGCTGTGAAAGGTGACCACCCTGGTGCCGCCCGGCTTATGGGCCAGTCCCTGGAACATTTGCCGGCAATAGTAATGATACAGGCTGGCGGAGTATTCCGTGTCCTGATCGATATGGCCGTCTTCGGCCAGGTTCTCAAAAAACGCGTTGTAAAAGTAAAAGTGGTCGAAATCGTCAAAGTCTATCTGGGTAACGTTTCCATGGATAAACTGTGCGTTTCCCACACCTGTCAGCCGTTGCGCGGAACGGGCGAAGTTATGCAGTTCTTTACGTTGTTCGATGCCGTAGAAAGTGCTTTCCGGGTAGTGATGGCCGCCTATCAGGCAGAATTTGCCTACGCCGCTGCCTACATCGAGGATGCGGTCGCCCAGGCCTGTAGCCAGAAAGCGGGCTGCTTTGCGTGCTACTTCCACCGGTGTCCAGTGCCGTCTTGATAATTGCTGGATTCGTTGAGGGTACAGCCAGTCAAAAGCTGCGTCATTTACATACCACGTCGGGCTTGCGGTTATTTCATTCATACCGGGTGCAAAGTTAGGCCACTGTGGCGTTAGCGGCGCTGATACTTTTCAGGAAAAAAGCTGCAAAAAGTCACTTTTTGATATCTCCCGGAGGGTAATATTTGCGAAGAAGCGGGTAATTTATGAGAACAACGTACTTTGAATTCCTCCTAAATTTAATACCTTGGAAGAAATTTACAACCAGAATAATTGATCGCATGCCGGATGGGTTTTGGATAATGGCCTACCGGTTTTATCTGTTTTAAAATTGCCAACCGTCCTACTATATGATGATACGGCCCTTTTTAAAAAGGTGGCCCAGGGTGATGAAACGGCTTTCCGAACACTCTTCGACCGATATTGGGATACCGTGCACGGGGTTGCTTTGGCGTTGACCAAATCGGCCACCACGGCAGAAGAGATGGCGCAGGACGTTTTCGTGAAGTTATGGCTGAAAAGGGATAAACTGGCGGCAGTAGCCAATTTCGAAGGCTATCTGTTCATGCTGGCGCGTAACCATATCTTCAACTCTTTCCGCAAAAAAATACAGCTCACTTCTTTTACCGATCACCTGTTGGAATATGCCGCCAGCCATATGGCCGCCGCCGGTACGCCGGACGAACGGTTGTTATACAATGAACTGGAAACGCTGGTGGCGCAGGCGGTAAACCAAATGCCGCCACAACAACGTTCTGTATATTGTATGAGCCGCCAGCAGGGCCTTAGCCAGGAGGAGATCGCAGACGCCCTGCATATTTCCCGGCATACCGTTAAAAGTCATATGAACAAAGCACTGCACCTGATCCGCAACTACCTGCGGGAACATGCTACCATCGAAATGCTGCTTCTCTTTTATTTTATGGCAATGAATGCCCGTTGAAAAAAATTTTTCTTCCAACTCATACCATCACATTTTATCGGTGTCTTTATAGACACAGCAACCACCATTGCACATGGAACAGGCACGTTTGAAAGCACTGCTGCAGCGCCATCTTGACAATTCCCTTCCGCCGGAGGAGCTGAAGGAACTGATCGCTGCACTGCAACAGGACACACACCAGAACACATTTTTGCAGGAGCTGCAACAGGCGCTGGCTGGCGGCGCTTATGCCACGCCCACTGATGCGGAAAGGAAGGATGTTATTTTCCGCAACATCCTCCAGGAAGCGGAGGAGCAGGAAGTTGCCTTGCTATTGCCACCGGCGAAGCGCCGCATCTCCCTGTGGAAAGCGGCCGTGGCGGCTATGATGATCATACTGGCAGGAGTGGCTGCCTACTTTACCCTAAGCCACCGGCTGGCGGGCCATCGGCCGGCGCTGGCGCATGGGGATGTGCAGCCAGGCGGCAACAAAGCCCGGCTGCTCCTCGCTGACGGCAGTTACGTTACCCTCGACAGTACCAACAAAGGTGCCCTGGCACAACAGGGCAATGCTACCGTATTACAAACAGGCGGTGGTCAACTGGCCTACAACGGCAGCAATACCAACGATAAAGACATTGTATACAATACTGTTTTCACGCCCCGTGGCGGCCAGTTCCGCATCGTATTGCCGGACGGTACCAAAGTATGGCTTAATGCCGCCTCATCACTGCGTTTCCCGACTACTTTCCCGGCCAATGAACGCCGCGTGGAAGTGAACGGGGAAGCCTATTTCGAAGTGGTGCAACGGGAATCATCTCCGTTTAAAGTGATGGCGCGGGGCACGGAAGTAACCGTGCTGGGCACAAATTTTAACGTGAACGCCTACACTGACGAAGCGTCCGTTAATACCACGCTGCTGGAAGGCCGTGTACGCGTAGCCCATCAGGCGCACGCTGTGACCCTTGTGCCTGGCCAACAGGCGCAGGTAAAAGAAGATATCCGCATATTGGAACAGATAGATACCGATGCGCTCCTGGCCTGGAAAAACGGGCGCTTCTCCTGTAATGATATTCCACTGGAAGCCATCATGCGGCAGATCAGCAGATGGTACGATGTACAGGTGGTTTTTAAAGACAATATTACCGATACCTATAGCATAGAAATTTCCAGGGACGTACCCCTGTCTAAACTGCTGCAATTCCTGGAATTGAGCGGGGGCGTACATTTTGAAGTCAATGAAAAAACAATTATCGTAAAAAAATAAAGAAAGACAACCATTCACGCAGTTATCAGATGCAATAAAAAACCGGGCAGTGTTCGCGGCACCACCCGGCGGATTGTTGGATCAGGACACTTATACAATCATTTTCGGGACTGCTAATTGTTTACATCCAAACTTTAACAAAAGTATGCAAAATGTTCTTTGTAATTCCACATTACTGAAAGACTGCCATGCCCCGGAACCACGGCGGCTACAGGCATTCACGGCCAAAATCGGGTTGATCATGAGGTTGACATTTATTCTTATGGTGGCGCTGATCATGCAGGTACAAGCTGCCACCAGCGCTCAGACAATTACGCTCTCGCTGAGAAACGTTCCGCTCAGGACGGTGTTCAAAGCTATCAGCCGGCAGGGCGGCTACAATTTCGTTTACAACAATAACCTCCTGCAACAGGCGGGCAAGGTGGATGTTGAAGTCAGCAACGCTCAGGTGGAGGACGTGCTTAATCAGGTTTTCCGCCATCAGCCGGTGACTTATGAAATTATCGATAAGACGGTCATTATCCGGAAACCTGCCGCTGTAGCAGCCCCGGCAGATAATGCCCGTCCCGCTGCGCCGGCTGCCACCGTCCGCGGCCGGGTGACAGACGAAAAAGGCGAGCCGCTCATCGGTGTGACCATCCAACTGAAAGGCGCCGCTGCCGGCGCGGTGACCGGCAACAACGGCGAATTCCAGATCAACGTGCCGGACAATTCCTCCGGTATCCTCGTCTTCACTTTCCTCGGGATGGAAAGACAGGAAGTCCTGATCGGAAAACGTGTACACGTGGACGTAATACTGAAAAGAGCGGTGGCACAGCAACAGGAAGTGGTGGTAGTAGGTTACGGCACCCAGAAAAAAGCCACCCTCACCGGCTCCGTGGCCACCATTAAAGGTGAGGAAATTGCCCGGGTGCCAACAGCCAACGTGTCCAACGGACTGGCAGGCCATATCCCCGGCGTTATTGCCAATAACCGCTCCGGCCGACCGGGCGACGACTACTCTTCTGTATACGTGAGAGGCTACAATTCCTTCAGTGGTGGTGTTGATCCACTCATCGTTATCGACGGTATTCCTGACAGGAACATGGACCGTATCAATCCCAATGATATCGAAAGTGTGACTGTGCTCAAAGATGCGTCCGCGGCCATCTACGGGGTACGTTCAGCTAACGGCGTTATCCTGATCACCACCAAAAGAGGAAAAAGCGGTAAACCTACCATATCCTATGAAGGCTCCTACGACATTCAACAGCTCACCCGGATGGACCACAGGGTGGATGCCTGGCAATATATGACCTATTACAACGAGGTGGCCAGAAATCAGGGAACATCCATTCCTTATACCCAGGATGATATTGAAAAATATAAAGCGGGCAACGATCCTAATTATACCAGCACCGACTGGCAGCGGGCTGTTTTCAGGAAAAATGCTCCACAAACCAACCACAGCTTGTCTGTCAGAGGCGGTAGCGAAGCAGTAAAATTTTTTCTCTCTGGTCAATATCTGTCCCAGCAGAGCAACTGGGCCAACAGTGATGAGAACTTCAAAAATTATAACCTGCGCTCCAACATTGACGCGTCTATTTCCAAAAACCTGAAACTGACACTGGATATTGCCGCCAGAAAAGAAGACAGGACTTATCCTGCACTGGATGCCGGCAGCATCCTGCATGAAACTGTCAGCATGTACCCTTTTATCCCGGTGCACTGGACTAATGGCCTCCCTTCCGCCGGTATTGCCAATGGTCGTAATCCATATGTCATGACATCCTCTGCGCCGGGTTATGATAACGTAACAGACCTCTTTGTGCAACCTAAAATAGGTTTCGACTGGCAGCTGCCTTTTATCGTAAAAGGTTTGTCTGTCAGCGGTTATACTGCTTTTGACTATCGTCAGCGCAGTGAAAAAAACTTCACCCGTCCCTGGGATGCCTATACCTATAGCCTTTCTACCAACACCTACAACAACCAGAAACCCAATACCGCTATTCTGAGCCTGACACAGGATGAACGCTCCTATAACGAAAACACCTACTTCTACAAAATTGCTTTCGACAGGTCATTTGGAAAACATAGTATCAGCGCTTTTGCCGGATACGAACAAACAGTTTCCTCCTATCGGAAAACGCTCGCTTACCGTAAAAACCTGCTGAGTGATCAGCTGGACCAGCTCTTTACCGGCAGCACGGTTGACCAGAACGCCCTTGGCACCGCTACGCAGGATGGCCGGGAAAGTTACCTGGGGCGCATATCCTATACATATGCAGACAAATACCTGGCAGAAGTAGTTGGTCGTTACAATGGCTCCTTTAACTTCCCGAAAGACAGGCGTTGGGGGTTATTTCCTTCCCTGTCCCTTGGATGGCGTATCTCTGAAGAAAATTTTTTCAAAGACAATGTGAAGTTTGTGGATAATCTCAAACTGCGCGCATCCTGGGGGATCATGGGCAGCGACGCGGTAGCCAAATATTTGTACCTGGCCCGGTACTCACTGGTGAGCAACATGGGCCCGGAATATTTTTCCTCCCCCAGGGAATACAATACTTTCTTCGGACCTGTTTTCTCTGAAGCCACCGCGTTGTACCTCGCCTCTGCTCCCAATGTCAATATCACCTGGGAAAAACAGGATTCACGCAACTTCGGGTTAGACGCGGTTTTATTCAATAACAGGCTGAGCGTGACCTTTGACTATTTCCGTAACCTGCGTAAAGATATACTGGCTCCCAGAAATGCTTCAGTACCGCTCTATTCCGGCCTTAAACTGCCCGATGAAAATATCGGCAGGACACTCAACAGAGGTTTCGATTTCAGTGTCGCCTACAATGGACAGTCCCATGCAGTGAAATACAATGCCGGCTTCAATTTTACCTATGCCAGAAGCAAGGTGCTGTTCCGCGATGAAGCACCCAATATTCCTGACTATCAGAAATCTACCGGTCTGCCTATCGATTCATGGGTAGTATTCGAAACCAAAGGCATCTATCACACACAGGATGAAGTGGACAAATCACCACATATGGCCGGTGCAAAACCCGGCGACCTGTGGCTGGTAGATAAAAATGGCGATGGCGCCATCACTTATGATGATCAGGTACGTATCCCGGAATCCGCGACACCGAAAATTGTATTTGGCCTCACCATGGGCGCGGAATACAAAGGTATTACCATAGACCTGGTATGGGCCGGCCAGACGGAAGCCAAACAGTTGATATTACCTCAACGCCAGAGTGCTGTTGTGGCGCCGCCACAATGGTTGTATAATGATCGCTGGACACCTGATAATCCTAATGCTGCTTATCCACGTGCCTTCAACTCCAAGGATCCCAGAAATTCCGTGTACGCTGATTTCTGGCTGATGGACGCTTCCTTTATCAGGCTGAAGTCTGCACAGGTGTCCTATAGTATTCCTAAAAACCTCTACCGGGCAATTGGCATCGATAACATCCGGGTGTTTGTGAGCGGGTTTAATCTTTTCTCTATTGATAAGATGAGGAAGTTTAACCGCGATCCGGAAACCAATAACATCACCGGCATCAGCTATCCGCAAACCAGAATCTATCGCGCCGGCATCAGTATCGGCTTGTAACCACATTTATGATATTTAAATCTATTTACCGTGAAAAGAATATACTGGAGAATAGGCTTTACATTGTTGACTGCGTTGTCTTTTATGGCCTGCCAGAAAAATGTGCTGGATAAAGTGCCCCTGGATTCCTTCTCCGACGAGTCTGTATGGAAAGACCTGCGGCTGTCGGAAGCTTTCGCTAATTTTCAATATAATGTGCTGCCCAACGCCGGACATTACTGGGATACACTAAGCAACCGCTCATGGGCGCTCTCTTCGGCCTCCGATGAAGCATACAACCGGTTCGATGACTATAATACCTTTATCATGAACTCAGGCTCTCTCACGCCTGACAATCTTAATAACTTTGATATCTGGTCGGAGACGTATAAACGTATCCAGGATTGTAATCTCTTCCTGTCCAAAATAGATGGCGTACCCGGCGATGATGCCTGGCGCAACCGGCTGAAGGCTGAGGTCACCTACCTGCGGGCCTATGCTTACTTTAAACTTATCAGTGATTACGGAGGGGTACCGTTGGTGAAAACACCTTTCAATCTCAACAGTAAATTTGAAGCGACGCGCAGTTCCTTCGATGAATGTGCAACCTTTATTGCAGCTGAATGTGATGCTGCTGCTGCCGTTCTTCCGGCAGCCTACAGTAATGGGGCCTCAGAGCTGGGAAGAGCAACCAAAGGCGCTGCGCTGGCACTCAAATCGCGTGTGCTGTTATATGCGGCCAGTCCCCAGTGGAATCCTGCCAACGATAGCCGTAAATGGCAACTGGCCTCTGATGCGGCTAAAGCCATCATTGATATGCCTAACTATCAGTTGTTTACCGGACCATATGCCAACCTGTTCACTACCTGGAACACTGAGTTGATCATGACCCGTGCTACCAACAAACAATATCAGTGGAGCGCCTTCCAGGGAGTTGAAATGTTCCTCGCTCCTAATGGTTTTCATGGCTGGTCTTCCTTTGCGCCCAGCCAGGGCCTGGTAGACGCCTTTGGTACCGCTGATGGAAAAGATATTACCGACCCGTCTTCCGGATATGATCCTCAAAATCCATACGCTAACCGCGATCCGCGTTTTTATAATGATATTATTTACGATGGCCGTCCCTATGGCAGGCCTGATTTCTTCAAAGACCGCTACAATGCCGGACATAGTAACGTCGTGGAAACCTATGAAGGCGGCCTCGATTCTGAAAAAGGATGGGATACATGGAATGCCAGCTTTACCCGTTACAGCTTTCGCAAATACCAGGATACTACCTTCAACTTCAATGTAGAAACTCAAACCAATAAGTTCTGGGTGATAGCACGGCTCTCCGAGATGTACCTGAACTATGCGGAAGCAGAGTTCAATCTCGGACATGAAAGTACAGCCAGGCAATACCTCGATTTACTGCGCCACCGCGTAGGTATAACGACCAACCTGCCCACTACGCTCAGCGGCCCGGCCCTGCTGAAAAAAATACAGAATGAAAGGCAAGTGGAGCTATGCCTGGAGGGACATCGTTACTATGATGTCCGCCGGTGGAAGATAGCAGACGAGACAGAAAACAAACCGTTGAACGGCATGAAGATCGTGAAAAACGCTGACGGCTCTAAAACCTATACTGTTATCAAAGTGCAGGACAGGATGTTTAAAGCGCAGCATTATCTTCTGCCTATTCCCCGTGAAGAGATCAGAAGAACAAACCTGCCTCAGAATCCGGGATATTAACAATAACCATTAAAGTAGTCAAGCGCATGAAACACCGATGCATAATGACACTACTGCTGGTAATACTGGGGGCGTGCAAAAAAAGCACCGCCCCCGACGGTGGTAGCCATCAAAATGATAAAATACAAATCGCTGTCACCGCCCCGGAGACAGGCTACATCTACCTCGATGGCGCCTACACCGGCGTGCAGGCACCCGGCAATATCGCCGTTACCGCCGGCAAACACATAGTCGGCGTGGCTTTACGGAACTCGTGGCAGTACCTGCGGAAAGAAAGCAATGTAACTGCTGCGGCTACACTGAATTTCACCACGGCAGACCAGCCCGCGCCCAAAGTATGGAAAGCGCTGTGGATAGGCCTGTACGAAACAAAAGGCATTTCCGCCACCGGCGATTGCAGTACCCATTTTTCCCAGGCGGAGCTGAATATGGGTTATGACTTTTTCCAGTGGAGCATTCAGCAGCACTTTGAGAAATATGCCTATAACACCATCCACTGGGACGTAACAAGAAAAGACATTACACAGGCGGTACCGCTTACACGCGGAGCGAATGGCAATTTCACCGTAGAACCGTCTACCATCGCGGCATTGATCCCGGAGATACAACCCGGGGCCTATGATTGTGTGTTCGTTTTCTGGCGGGAAAGTGAAGGCGCCTGCAGCTTTAAAAGCAATTACTTCGGCCTCGCATGGACCAATCCGCTGAAGGAAAACATCAAAACCGGCTATGTCACTGTTAAGTTCGACGCCGGCGCCAGCCTGGCAGACAGGATCAACTACTACAAAACCACCGATCCGGGCGTATGGCTGCACGAGTGGCTGCATACCGTAGGTGAAAATTTCTACCAGGACAAAGGCCTGCAACTGCCGGCCAAAGCAGGCGACGGCCTCGTAGTACACGCAGCGGAAATGTATAACTACGTTTTCCCCTGGATGGACTGGTACCGCGATTTCATGGCAGGCAGTGTGGTCAACGCCAGCGGCTCGCCACGTTACCTCGGCATCGGCCCGGAAGCTTTCCTGGGCTGCTCTGTCCGCGAAAAAGCAACCAATGCCTGTAAGGATTAATCGTTCACCATCTCACAGAAAACAAATGAAAAAACTGATATGCGGTATACTGGCACTAGCGCTGATGCATACCGCCAACGCACAGAAATTTGAAGGGCTGGCGCCTACGCCGCCTATGGGCTGGAACACCTGGAACACTTTCCAGGCCGATATGAGCGAGCAACTGATCATGGAAACGGCCGACATCATGGTGTCTTCCGGCATGAAAGACGCCGGCTACATTTACCTCGTCCTCGATGACGGCTGGATGACCATGGAACGCGACAGTCTCGGTAACCTCGTGCCCGACCCGAAGAAATTCCCGCATGGCCTTAAAGCCGTGGTGGACTATGTACACGCCAAAGGACTGAAATTCGGTATGTACAACTGCGCCGGCACGCTCACCTGCGCCAAATATCCTGGTACCCGCGGTTATGAATACCAGGACGCGCGCAATTATGCAGCATGGAACATCGACTACCTGAAATACGACTGGTGCAATACCAAAGGCATCAACGCCCGCGAAGCATATACCACTATGAGCAACGCGCTGCGCAAGGCAGGCCGCCCGATGATATTCAGCCTGTGCGAATGGGGCGTTAACAAGCCATGGGAGTGGGGCGCTCCGGTAGGCCAGCTATGGCGTACCACCGAGGATATCTGGCAGGTGTTTGACTCCGTACACAGTCACGGCACCTGGGACGCCCTCAGCGTGATGCGCATCGCCGACCTGCAGGATACACTGCGCCGCTATGCAGGCCCCGATCACTGGAATGATCCGGATATGCTGGAAGTGGGTAATGGAATGACCTATGAGGAAGACAGGACGCACTTCTCCCTCTGGGCCATGATGGCCGCTCCGCTGATGGCCGGTAATGATATCCGTAAAATGACGCCCGCCACAAAAGCCATACTCACCAATAAAGATGTGATCGCCATCGACCAGGACCCTTTAGGCGTACAGGGGTTCAAATTCTCCGGTAAAGACAGCCTGCAGATATGGTTTAAACCCTTGCAGCACGGCGATTGGGCCGTTTGTTTCCTGAACCGCGGCAGCCGTGAGACCGCCGTGAATTTCAACTGGAAACAAACAGCGGTGGTGGATAACGTTTTCCACTATACGTTAAAACAGGATATCAACTACACCCTGTACAACGTATGGACAGGCAAAAACGAAGGCACTACCAAAAAGCCGTTTACCGCTGCCATCAAACCACATGATCTAGTGATGTTCCGGTTAAAGCAACAGTAACCCATGAAACGATTTCTATTGGCATGCTGCCTTGTCAGCAGCAGCATCACGGCCCTTTCGCAGGGCGCCGTTTTTATTACTACCGATACGGCGGTACAGCAGGCTTACCGCTGGGCTGCCGGTATGGTACAACATTACCGGGGCAATCCGAATGACGCCGTTGGTCCCTGGTACGAGGCCGCTTTGCCTTCCCGCAACGCCTTCTGCATGCGCGATGTGGCACACCAGACCATCGGGGCGGCCATCTGCGGGCTGGATAAGGAAAATAGCAATATGCTGCAGGCATTTGCCGCGCACATAGACGAAAAAAGAGACTGGTGCTCTTATTGGGAGATCAACAAATTTGGTCTTCCTGCGCCGGAAGATTATCGCAACGACCGGGAATTCTGGTATAACCTGAACGCCAACTTCGATGTGATGTTCGCCTGTTTGAAGTTATACCGCTGGACCGGCGACCAGTCGTATATACAACATCCTGTGTTCGTCCGCTTCTTTGAGAAAACGGTGAATGAATACATTGACCAGTGGGTGTTGCAGCCGGATTCCCTTTTCACCAGGCCGCTGCATCCCAATGCCCCCATGCCTTTCAATAAACAGGACTATTTCCATCGCTGCCGTGGACTGGCCTCCTATGTGGAAAATGTCCCGGACCTGAAAATGGGCGTGGACCTTATCGCGGCCATCTATCAGGGATTATCTTGTTACGCTGCCATACAGTCACTGAACGGCGATACCGCTAAAGCGGCCCTGTATCAAAGAAAAGCAAATCAATACCGGGAAAAAATAGATGCTCACTGGTGGAATGCCGCTGATCATCGTTATTACACCTGGTACAACGGCGCCGGTCAGTTCGGAACAGGAGAAGGAGAGATGTTCCTCCTCTGGTTCGATGCACTGAAAGACACCGCCAGAAGCAACCAGACGATGGCACATCTGCTGGAAGGCCAATGGAATGTGGAAACTACTTCCTATCTGCCGGTGATCTGCTACCGGCAAGGCTACTGGCAGCAGGCCCGCAACTATATCCTGTGGCTGTTCAATCCGGCCACGCCGCGGCGGGAATATCCGGAAGTGTCTTTCGGCGTAGTGGAAGGCGTGATACATGGCCTGATGGGCATAGAGCCGGACGCGGCATCACAGCGCATTACCACCCTCTATCGGGGCAACGCTGCGGATACCGCTATCGTAAAAGGATTAAAAGTGCTGCATACGGAGATAACGGTAACGCATACCGGAAAACAATCCACCTTTCAGCATACAGGCAAACAAACGTTGATTTGGCGCGCTGCCTTTGCGGGCAGGCATGACCGTATCATGGTGGGGAACACGTCCAGGGAAGCCAGTTTCAGGACAGACAACAAGGGACATACCATTTCTTTTATAGACCTGAAAGTGCCGGCCGGTAGTATTATAAAGGCCCGGATAAATTAAGGAAGAATGACACCAAAAAGGCCGGAAAGCATGTGCTTCCCGGCCTTTTTTATTTTAACCCGGATTTCGGCCGGAGAGATTAATAATTAACGGTGATGCCTATATTAAATGCTGTTCCTCTTCCTTTGGAATAAAATCCCGGGATCATGAACCATTGTGACCTGGCAGGGAAATAATCTGCATTGAACAGGTTTTCGATACCTAATGTCAGCAGCGTATTGCGGGCCACCCGGTAGCTGGCATTGAAATTAAACAGGTGGTAGGCGTTGACGATGCCTTCATAGCCTTTGTACAGGCCGCCGGGCAGTTTATCGAAGCGGTCCCGCTTCAGGACGCCATTGTAGTGTACCTGTAATTCAAGGCCGCTCAGGGGGCGGTAGAAGATACTGCTGCCAACTTTCGGGGCGGCAATGCGCCGGTTGTTGAGGAACATGTTGTAGTCTCCTGTGCGGCCGGTATCTGACTTGCCTTCTGCATAGCTGAAAGACAGGTTCAGGTCCAGTTTGGACACAGGCTGATAGTGTGCGGTGGCTTCAAAACCATAGATGCGTTCCGGTGTGCGGCTCACCTTGAACAGATCAGTCGCTGCGTCGTAGATCATTTCCGCGCCCAGTTTAGAGGTGCTGATAAAGCCGGTCAGCTCAAAACGGAACTGTTGTGCCTTGCTGACGAAACCCAGCTCATAATTGTTGACCAGCACCGCTTCTGTATTGATTTTGCTGATATTGTCCACTTTGGCGTCGCGCAGTGCAAGCCCTATATCAGCCACAGAGAAGCCCTGGGAAAAGCTGGCATAAGGCTGGAAAGCCGGGAGGCGGTTGTAACGGACGCCCACGTTGAACAGGGTGGAAGTGTAGGTCAGATCGCCGCCTTTTACCGCAAAGCTGGGCGTTATCGTTTGTCCGTTGGCGTTGGTAATGCGCAGCGTGGTGTAGTCGTTCACACTGATTTTTACCCTTTCCATGCGAACACCGCCTTTCAGTATCAGGTCGTCAAACAGTTTCCATTGGGTTTCTGCAAATGGTGCTACGTTGAACATGTTCATCTCCGGTACCCAGATACGGCCGTCTACCAGCGGCTGGGAGGTGACGTCATTGACGAAGTCCGCGCCGTAAGACAGGCTACCCTGGCTGGTCAGCGGGGAGTTGAACATAAAACGGAACCCTTTTTTCTTTGACAGTGTATGGGATTGTCCGTCGCCGCCTTCGAAGCGTCCCAGTGAAACGTAAAACACATCGTCCCGCGATTCATAATAGGCGTCTGTTTGCAGGCTGGTGCTACCTATCAGGCTGTCTGCACGCCATGATAGCTGCAGATTATGGTTGCCGTTGATACCTGTCGGTTGACCGGCCTGTTTGCCCAGTACGCCGGTAGCGGGCTGCCCGGTGAGATAGTTGCCATTCACCAGTGTGTAATTGGAGTGCTGCTGACTGTTGTAATAATTGTACATCAGCTGGATGCGCTGACGGCGGTTAGGAGCGTAGCCGAGTTTTACAAAGCCATTGTAACTGTCTGTTTCTCCGAGGCTGTAATTGGTGCCTATCAGTTTCCCTTTGGCATCTTTCCATTCGCCGGTGCGCTCATATACACCGCTGACAGCATAGTCGAATTTTCCGAGCTTTCCATGCAGCAACTGTCCGAGGCGGCCGCCTACGCTGCCTTTCAGGCCGGCGAGTGAACCGGTGAGGTTGATGGATGTTTTGCCTGCAATGGGCGTATTGTCTTTCGGGGTGAGGGTGATATAGTTGATTAACCCGCCGGAAGCGCCGTTTCCATAGATGGCGGTGGCGCCTTTGATCACATCGATACGTTCCAGTACTGCCGGGTCGATGGAGCGGAGGTCCACCTCGCCGTTACGCAGTGGCGTGGACTGCGGGATACCATCGATCATGATGAGCACTGAACGGCCGCGGAGGGACTGTCCTACGTTGCTGTTGCTTTGTGCGGATGGTGCAAGGCCGGGAACTTCGTTGGCCAGTATCTGGGTGATATCGGAGGTTACAGCAAGGTTATCTTCCAGTGTTTTGCGGTTCAGTACGGTAACAGAAGATGGTACATTGTCCAGTGATTCCGGCTTACGGCTGGCAGATACGATCACCTCGCCGAGTGCGCGGGATGCCTGTTCCAGGGACCAGTCGGCCGTTGTGGACTGGCTGCCGGCAAAGGACCGCGTTTGCGGGGTATAGCCCATCAGGCTTACAGTCAATGAAAACGTGTCACGATTGATGGAAAGGGAATATTTACCGTCTTTGTCTGTAAAAGCTGCCTCTTTGGTACCGTTGACCCGCACGGTGGCATGCCTGAGCGGTCCTTCGGAAGAACGTACAGTACCGCTGATGGTGGCTTGTTGCGCTACTGCCGCCAGGGTAATCAGGCTGAGGAGAAAGCCTGAAACGATGGCTTTAAATGAAGTCGTCATGTTTGGTTGTAAGAATTTCCGCAAAACTATCCTGGTATGCAGCAGGCTGGTAATCTAATCGGGAATTTGTTTTGCATGAAACGGAAAAAATGAAAGGCAGGAAATCGTTACCTTGAAATATCGATATGGAAAAAATTCCTGTTAGAAATATTCGGCGTGGCCATCCCCTGGACTTTGGTATCCAGGATATCCGGGAAAACATGGCGGACAAGGACATGGTGCAGGAACTGCACCGGCACAATTTCTTTTATGTGCTTGCATTGGAGAAAGGCGCCGGTGAGCATGAAATAGATTTTACGCCTTACCAGCTTCAGGACCGTACCATCTTTTTTCTGCGGCCGGGCCAGGTGCATCAGCTCCGGATCAAAGCCGGCAGCACCGGCTGGATGATGCAGTTTACCGCCGGCTTTTACCACAACGCACAGCTGTTGCGCAAGATCGGGGCAGCCAACGTTTACGCCGACGGGGAAGGGAAGGCCCTGCACCTGCTGGACACCATCTTCCGGGAATATCAACAACAGCAGGACCAATACCGGGAAGCCATCAAATCATACCTGCATGTCTTTTTGATCACACTGCTCCGGCTACAGCAGCAACCGGCAAAAAACAACGCTGACACCTATACGCAGGAGCGGTTGGAAGCCCTGCTGGAACTGCTGGAAACACATATCCATACGCATAAACGGCCATCGCAGTACGCAGCGATGCTACACCTTTCTCTTTATCAGCTGAATGCGGTCACCCGCGAGGCGCTGGGCAAGACCACCTCTGCGCTGATCAATGAACAGATCGTCCTCGAAGCAAAGCGAAACCTGCTGGCCACCACCGCGCAGGTAAGCCAGATCGCGGAACAACTGGGATATGAAGACGTCTCTTACTTCATTCGTTTCTTTAAAAAGCAGACGGGGTATACGCCGGAGGTGTTCAGGAATAATAACAGCTGATGCGGCAATAACTTCATTACAGTCCGGTTGAATTCCACTTTTGTCCTGTCCCTTTCCAGGCGGGCCACCGTACCTTTGAAGAAAAATAACCTGGCTATGAAACAGAAATGGGATGAAAGATACCAAAACGATTTTTTTGTCTATGGAAAGGAACCGAATGAATTCTTCAGGGAATGGTTGCCCAAATTCACACCCGGCACTATACTGATGCCCGCCGACGGAGAAGGCCGCAACGGCGTGTTTGCCGCGCAACAAGGCTGGCAGGTGACCTCTTTCGATCAAAGCGAAGCCGGAAAAGTGAAAGCCATGCAGTTGGCCGCAGAACGGCAGGTGTCGCTGGATTATATTGTGGGCGACCTTGAAGACCTTCAGTTTGAAGCAGCTTCCTTCGATGCCATGGGCCTGATTTACGCACACTTTGCCGGCGATAAAAAAGCACCGTTCCATCAACAGCTGGACAGTTATCTTAAACCGGGAGGCATCATTATTTTTGAAGCTTTCAGTAAACAGCATCGGGGTTTTAAGGCTGCAAACCCTCGTGTAGGCGGCCCTGATGGAACAGACGACCTGTATTCAAAAGAAGAGATCACCACTTATTTCGGAAACTATGATATCCTGATGCTGGAGGAAGAAGAAATCCTGTTGAATGAAGGACAGTTTCATGTTGGCAAAGGGGCGGTAGTGCGTTTTGCAGGCCGGAAAAAATAGACGGTAACAGAGGGAAGAGTCCCTCCGTTACCTTTGAGTTTTAATAGTCCATTCCTCCCATACCGGCAGGAACGGCCGCCGGAACTTCTTTTTTCGGTTTGTCGGCCACCACACATTCGGTGGTAAGCAGCATACCGGCGATAGAAGCGGCGTTTTCAAGTGCTATACGGGTTACTTTGGCTGGGTCTATAACGCCGGCCTGAAGTAATGGTTCATATTGTTCAGTGCGGGCATTAAAGCCATAGTCACCCTGGCCTTCCCTTATTTTTTGTACTACCACGCTGCCTTCCATGCCGCAGTTGGCAACGATCTGGCGCAGCGGTTCTTCTACTGCCCGTTTTACGAGCGCGATGCCTGTGTTTTCATCCGTGTTCAGTCCCTTTAATTCCGGCAGGGCCGCCACCGCACGTACATAGGCCACCCCGCCGCCGGGTACGATGCCTTCTTCTATGGCTGCGCGGGTAGCGTGCAGCGCATCGTCCACACGGTCTTTTTTCTCTTTCATTTCCACTTCCGTAGCGGCGCCTACATACAATACAGCTACGCCGCCGCTGAGTTTAGCCAGCCTTTCCTGGAGTTTCTCCTTGTCATAGGTAGAAGTAGTGGTGCTGAGCTGCGCTTTTATCTGCGCAATGCGGCCATCGATATCTTCTTTGTTGCCGTGGCCGTCAACGATGGTGGTGGTGTCTTTGGTGATGACAACGGAAGAGGCGGTGCCGAGGTGGCTGAGATCTGCGTTTTCCAGTTTGTAGCCCTGTTCTTCGCTGATCACAGTGCCTTTTGTGAGCACGGCCAGGTCGGTCAGCATCTCTTTCCTTCTGTCGCCAAATCCGGGAGCTTTAACAGCCGCTATTTTAAGCGTTCCGCGGAGTTTGTTGACTACCAGTGTGGCCAGTGCTTCCCCGTCCAGGTCTTCTGCTACAATGAGCAGCGGCCTTCCGCTTTGGGCGGTTTTCTCCAGGATATGAAGGATATCCTTCATGGAGCTGATCTTTTTGTCGCAGATGAGAATGTAGGGATTGTCCAGTTCTGTCTGCATTTTCTCTGTGTTGGTCACAAAGTAGGGCGACAGATAGCCGCGGTCGAACTGCATGCCTTCCACCACTTCTACAGTGGTATCGGTGCCTTTGGCTTCCTCCACGGTAATAACGCCTTCCTTGCCTACTTTGCCGAAGGCTTCAGCGATCAGCTTACCGATGGTATCGTCGTTGTTGGCGGAAAGGGCTGCCACTTGACGGATTTTCTCTTCGGTATGGCCAACCGGTTGCGCCTGTTCTTTCAGATTTGCTACAATAGCTTCCACCGCTTTGTCGATGCCACGTTTCAGGTCCATCGGATTAGCGCCGGCAGCCACGTTTTTAAGTCCTTCCCCAATGATGGCCTGTGCCAGCACAGTGGCAGTGGTAGTGCCATCACCGGCAACATCAGCTGTTTTGGAAGCTACTTCTTTAATCATCTGGGCGCCCATGTTTTCGATGGGGTCTTCCAGTTCTATTTCTTTGGCTACACTAACGCCGTCCTTTGTAATATGGGAGGCGCCAAATTTCTTTTCCAGTACTACATTACGGCCTTTAGGGCCCAGTGTAACCTTCACGGCGTTGGCTAATGTGTCAACGCCTTTCTTCATTTTGTTTCTTGCTTCAACGTCAAAGAAAAGTTGCTTTGCCATAGGATTTGTTCTTTAAATAAATGAAAACATTCAATTAAATAATAGCGAGAATGTCGGATTCACGCATGATGAGTAAATCCTCATTGCCGATGCGGACTTCCGTACCGGCATACTTACCGTAAAGGACAGTGTCGCCGGCCTTAACGGTTACCGGTTCGTCTTTTTTTCCGGGACCGGCAGCTACAATTACGCCGCGTTGTGGTTTCTCTTTGGCAGTATCGGGGATAATGATACCACCACTGGTTTTTTCTTCTGTCTGTGCGGGCCTGATGATGACCCTGTCATGGAGTGGAGTGGCCGTTAAATTGTTTGCCATAGTTCTTATGATTTTGAATTTAAGGTTAAACACAAAGTCATGTGATAAGGTATCGCAATCTTGACGGTGCTTGCTTTAAAAATGGCTTTTCAAGTGGTGTGCCATCAAAAAAAGTAATTACATTTTGTCATTTTTCTTGAAAAAATGACAACTGACAGGTTGAAATTTTGTCATTTCAATTTGGCCAAGACCCACTGAATAAATGTACTTATGGCCAATTTGCCATGAGCTTTTCAACAAACCATCTTTGAGCCATACAACAAAGCTGCGGGCTCACCACCGGTGTACCTTTGAGGTATCATTAAAAAATCACCAAAAATGGAAAAAGTATGGTTTATTACCGGCAGTTCCCGCGGACTGGGCCGGTGCCTCACAGAAGCCGTATTACAAAACGGCGATAAAGTCGCAGCTGCTGCGCGCAACATCAGTCAATTGAACGAGCTGGTACAACAATACGGCGATCAGATATTACCGCTGGCACTGGATGTCACCGACTATGAAAAAGTACATCAGGTGGTGGCCACAGCGGTAGCGCATTTCGGTCGCATCGATGTGTTGGTCAACAATGCCGGCTTTGGCATTATAGGCGCAGCGGAAGCCTACACCGCTGAACAGGTACGCGGCCAGCTGGAAACCAACCTGTATGCCCCGATTGAAATCACCCGCGCAGTGTTGCCTTACATGCGCCAACAGGGTGGTGGCAGAATATTACAGATCAGCTCCATCGGCGGGAGAGTGGGCAATGCCGGCCTGACCATGTACCAGGCGGCCAAATTCGGCCTGAGCGGCTTCACTGAAGCATTGGCCAAAGAAACCGGGCCACTGGGTATTTACGTGACCAGCGTGGAACCCGGTGGTTTCCGCACCGATTGGGCCGGCGCTTCTATGACCTATGCCCCGGAAATAGCGGCTTATGAGACTGTCAGCCAACGTATTGCTTACTTCAAAGAAGGGAAGTTCGTGGCGGTAGGCGATCCCGTTAAGGCTGCCAAAGCCATGGTAGACCTGGCACAACATCCCGCACCACCGTTACACCTGGTACTGGGCAGCGAGGCAATCAGTCTCCTGAAAAATGCCGACAAAGCACGACAGGCAGAAATGGAAGAATGGCTGCCGGTAAGCCTCTCCACCGACCATGACGAGGCCGGGGTATTTCCCGAAACACAGGTGGCGCAGTGGGTCGGCACCGGTGTACAGCGTAAGAATTAAATAACGAACGAGGCAGACGGTATCCACATGCCGTCTGCTTTTTGTAATTTAGATGATGACTGAACCGAAGACAAATCCATCCCGTATCGCTTATTCCTGTTACTACGCCCGTAACCGGGACGGGGAGCAGTTTATACCGGAACATGTGTTGAGTTACCAGGTCACTGGCCGGCTGACGCTTAACAGTGCGGATAAAACCTATGTTTTTAACGAAGGGGAACTCCGGTTTATCAAACGTAACCAGCTGGTGAAATTTCTGAAAGAGCCCCTGGAAGACGGGGTCTTTAAAACCATCTCCGTTTATCTCGATCAGGAAACATTAAAGAGCTTCAGCCTGGAATACGGCTATCATGCTTCAACAACCGGTAATGCGGAAGAAGAGGGGATAATAAGACTGGAGCACCAGCCCTTGTGCAAAAGTCTGATAGATTCATTGATGCCCTATGTACAGGGAGATCACCTGATCAATGATGACCTGCAACGGCTCAAACAACGGGAAACCATTATGGTCTTGTTGCAGACACAGCCGAAGCTGAAAGATATCCTGTTTGATTTCAGGGAACCGGGTAAAATCGACCTGGAAGAGTTTATGAACAGAAACTTTCACTTTAATGTTCAGTTGAAACGTTTCGCCTACCTTACCGGGCGCAGCCTTGCTACTTTTAAACGTGATTTTGAACATATCTTCCATACTTCCCCCAGCCGCTGGTTGCTGCACCGGCGCCTGCAGGAGGCGCATTTCCTGATAAGGGAAAAAGGGAAAGCGCCGTCTGACGTATACCTTGAAACCGGGTTCGAAGACTTGTCGCATTTTTCTTTTGCGTTTAAGAAAATGTACGGGGTAGCGCCATCAAAGCTGTTAAGTTGAGGTCATTTCGCGGTATTGTTGTATATTCGGATAGCTGTGAACGTTATGAGTAATGCAGATACAAATAGAGACGACAGGGAAATCATCACTCCGGAGTATCCGAGGGTGTACCTGTATATCCGTATTGTTCAGGCCAAATTGTTTATAGACAATAACTATGCTGACGAAATAGATCTGGAAAATATAGCTGATGAAGCGTATTTCTCCAGGTTTCATTTTATCCGGCTCTTTAAATCGGCCTACGGCAAAACACCCCACCAATATCTCAAATCGGTAAGAATAGAGAAGGCCCGGGAACTGTTAAAAGAAGATAAAACGGTTGCGGAAGCCTGTTTTTCGGTTGGCTTTCAAAGCCTGACCTCCTTTAGCGGCCTATTTAAAAAGATAACGGGAGAGTCTCCGTCTTCCTATGCAGCCCGCCATAAAGCCATGAAAAAGAAAATCAGTGAGAAACCCCTCGCGTTTGTCCCTTCCTGTTATGCCTACCAGCATGGCTGGCTCGAAAAATAGCAATTTTGAAGAGGTGAATATTTAGGCAGTTGTTGATCTTTGTTTCAGTAACAAAAACGAAGACTATGATTACTAAAATGACCGTCACCAATATTCATGTACTGGACCAGGACAGCGCCTACGATTTTTATGTTAACAAACTGGGATTTAAATTGATCGATGACATCGCTATGGGACCGGATACCCGCTGGCTGACGGTATCACCGCCGGAACAGCCCGATTTGCAACTGGTCCTTTTCCCGGTAAAAGTAAGCAAAATGTTTCCCCAGGAAACGGCAGACATGCTCATCACCCTGATCAAACAAGGGGTATTTGGTTGTGGCGTGCTCACCTGTACAGATATTTTCGCCACCTATGAAGAACTAAAGGCTAAAGGAGTGGAATTCCTGAAACCACCCACAAAAGAGTTCTATGGCACAGAAGCCTTGTTTAAGGACGATTCCGGAAATTACTTTTCATTACAGTCCATCAATAATTTTAGCCATGAAGACAATATTTGACCACTCCACACGGACTGAATTAATAAACAGAATTGATACCCTCAATGACCGCAGCAAGGCGCAATGGGGAAAAATGGACGTCTGGCAGATGACCAAACACTGCACCATATGGTTTGAATGGATCATGGGAAAAAACAACCCAACATACAAGCAGGAATGGTTAGGCAGGATATTCGGGAAAATGGCGTTGAAAAGTAATACCAAAGACGACCGGCCCATGCAGAAGAACATGCCGGCAGGAAAACAGGCCGTAAAAGAAAAAGGCGGTGATGTGGAACAGCAGAAAAAAATATGGATCAACCTGATCGCAGAATGTGAACACTACTCAAATCCCGCCTTTATCCACGATTTTTTTGGTAAAATGACAACAGAACAAATCGGCGTTTTCGCTTACAAACATGCCGACCATCACCTGAGGCAGTTTGGGGTATAAAGCAGTACTACCGTTCCTCTTTTTTACATTTCACTAAAAACATGGGATAGTTTTCGCTTACTTCAGTGATCTCAAACAATCCGGCAGTATCAAATGCTGCATGAACAGACTCCTGGTCATAGAAGAACATGTTGACGCCACCAAACATTTCGTAGCGGTCTTTGCTGATGAGCGTACCCTGGCCATAGGTGGATGCCGCCTTTGAAATCATGCTGAAAACCATGTAACCGTCTGAGGACAGCTGGTGGTAGCAGTCACGGATGAGTTTTGCCCTTTCATTTTCGTCCAGTAAGTGAATCAGCGCATGGCAGAATATGCCGTCATATTTCTTATCGTCAAATGGCATGTCCGTTACAGACCCATGGTACACGGGCATGTCTGTGCCAAAATGTTTGTGTGCGATATCGATGGCTGTCTGAGATATTTCTATCCCTGTCACCGCCATGCCGTTGTCCCTGAAAATGCGGGCATTGCGGCCGTAGCCCATGCCAGGGACAAGCACGTTTTTGATGCCTTTTTCAATAAAGAAGTCTTTTGTCAGTATCGCGGAGTTGGCAGGCTCAAAGCCCCACATCTCCTGCTTTTCTACAAAAGCCGCTTCCCAGAATTCTGGTTTGCCGGTTTCGTTGTTCATCGTGAAAAGTTAAAATTTGCAACAAAGTTACAAAAATTGGTTGTGGTATAAAACAGGAGGAAATTATGTCTTAAAACCAGCGTAAACAACCTTATAGCTGAACTTGCCTATCTTTGTTCCAAGACCGACTGGTATGGAACGCTACAACTACTTCAGACAATTTCATGATATCAGTCCGGCGGATTACAATCTGCTAACGGAACATCTACAGCCTCGTTCCTTTAAAAAAGGAGAATCCATTATCGTGCCCGGACAAGTCCAGCGGGAGCTGTATTTCGTCAAGAGCGGTGTACAGATGGCTTACTTTGATACCGATGATAAAACCTATGTCATCGACTTCAGCTATTTCCCGGGACTGTGTGCCATCGCGGAATCCTTCTCGTTTCAGGTGCCTTCCAAATATTTTATCACCTGTCTGACAGACAGTGAATTGGCGTATCTCAGTTATGAGCAGCTGCAAAAACTGCTTGACCAGTCCCGGGCAATAGAAAGGCTTTTCCGGCGGATGATAGAAGCCATGCTCGCGGATATGGTAGACCTTCCTATTGACCTGCGTGCCATGACCATAGAAGAACGTTATCGGTCGTTTTGCAGGAAAAGCCCGCAGCTGCTGCAACTGGTGCCACATAAGTATATTGCCTCCTATCTGGGCATAGACCCGACAAACTTCAGTAAATTATTTAATCAGGTAAAAATCTGATGTTGGTGTAAACCAAGAATCGTTTGCGTACTGCTTCCGAGCTTTGTGATAACAAAACAGAAAGCTATGATGAATGTAGATAGTCACGGAAGTTACGCCAACGTAAACGGATTAAAAATGTACTATGAGGTACATGGCCAGGGAAGACCTCTTTTCCTGCTGCCCGGAGCCGTCTCCGGAGTAGGTACTGCTTTTGGAAGCCTCATTCCGCTGCTAGCGGCGGACAGGCAGGTCATAGCCCTCGAATTCCAGGGCTATGGCCATACTGCCGATATCCCGGAACGCCCGCTTTCTTATGAGCAATTAGCAGATGATGTGATAACATTATCGCAGGTGCTGGAAATAAACAATGCAGATTTTTTTGGCTATAGCACCGGAGCTGGTGTGGCCTTACAGATCGCCATGCGTAAGCCTTCGCTGGTTGGTAAGCTCATCCTGGCTTCCTGCACTTTCAATAGTAATGGACGTCATCCGCAACTCGGCGGACTGGAATCGCTGCTTACCGTTGAAGGCCTGAAAGGCACACCCTATGAAACCGAATACCTCCGGACTGCACCGAGGCCGGAAGACTGGCCCAGGCATCTGGCTAAAGTAACTGCCTTCAACAAAGCATTGCAGGACTGGCCTGCCGATGACATCAGCCATATAAAGGCGCCGGCGTTGATTATTGCCGGCGATGCGGATATCGTTCAGCCGGAGCATGCGGTGGCGTTGTTCAGGCTGTTGGGCGGTGGTACTCTTGGAGAATTGTCCATGCCTGCATCGCAACTGGCCATATTGCCAGGAACAATGCATACAGCTTTAACCACAAAGACAGTGCTGCTAACGGCGATGGTCTCTGCGTTTCTCTAAAATTCAGGGAACTATTTTTCTGCAATTGTCGTGGTCTTTTCGCAAACATGACAGTACCAGTAAATTTTGACTTCATCTTTCAGCCTCATTTCACTTTTTGTACCGCAGGTAACACATATCCTCTCAACGGATTCATCTTCCCATGCAGTATAGCTGCAGCTGGAACAATTCCATGTTGTAGGGGGAGTGTTTTCTTCATCATAGGACCAGGTAAATGCCTGTTCCCGGCAGTTTGGACAAATGATCAATCCCATTTGAAATACTTTTAAAATGTTTGGACTGTTTAACCAGACCTGTGGGTTTAGATCAACAATATATTTAAAAACTTAATGACAACAAGTTGAAGATGATCAATCGCCCATAAATAGCTATCTTGAAATAAACTATCCAACGCTATGAGAAAACAATTCATTTCAGTAGCTGTAACCCTGTTGTTGGTTACATCGTTTGCCAACGCCCAATCGGACAAGTCAACAGTTCACCTCATAAATCCTTCAGAAGTGGCTAAACCCAACGGATATTCACAGGCAGCTGTTATCAACCTGGGAACGGGTAAAATGATCATCCTTTCAGGGCAGGTGCCGTTGAATGTTAAAGGGGAACTGGTAGGAAAAGATAATTTTGAGCAACAGGCAGAGCAGGTTTTTGTCAATATTCAAAAAATTATAGAAGCGTCCGGCGGAAAGATGTCGGACATCGTGAAACTATCCTATTTCATACTGGACACCAAAAATCTGAAAACACTTCGCGCAGTCAGGGATAAATATGTGGATGTACAACATCCGCCGGCCAGCACGCTGGTGCAGGTGAGCAGGTTATTTCGGGATGATGTTTTACTTGAAATTGAGGCCACTGCTGTTATTTCGGGGAATAAAATACAATGAAGCGATCCCGCAGAATACCGGTGATCATACTTTTGGTAGCTTTTATTATGTCACTTCCTCAGGTTTCCTGTTCAGCCCCGTTGATACCATCCTGAAGCCGGCAACCGGATTACTGGCTGAATGATCACAGGTCTGATTTGCCGAAGTTATATTATGAGCCAAAGACTAATACTAACTGTGTGAAATTTTTTATAACATTGTGGCTAATTCGGATCAATCAACTTATTAATTGTCAGGCATTAAACATAACAGTGACCGCCAACTGCTGCTACAGATCTCTGAAGGGGACGAGCAGGCGTTTGCTATGCTTGTGAAAGCGTATTCCGGCCTTCTTTTTACATACCTGGTCAAAATTACCAAAGATCAGGATATAGCTTCCGATGTGGTACAGGAAATTTTCACTCAGCTATGGCTGACAAGGGAATCTCTGAGAGAAGTGGAAAGCTTTCGTTCCTGGTTGTTCGTAATCTCGCGGCATCATGCAGTCAGGATGCTGAAGAACATCGACAGGGAGTACAAAAAACGGGAGGAGTGGCATCAAATTACACAAACTGCGGCCGACGGCCTGGAGGCACAGGACGAGGCCTCTTTAAAGGAAGCGTACGATATATTAGTGAAAAATGCGGTTGACCGGCTCCCGGCGCAGCAAAAGAAGGTTTGGACGCTTGCCCGGTTAGAAGGGAAAAAATATGCCGAAATAGCAGAGGAAATGCAGATTAGCCGGGAAACCGTAAAAAAATACCTCCAGATTGCTTCTTCTTCTATCGCTGACTACATCAGGAATAATGGCCTGCCAATCATAATTTCGTTCCTGATTATAAAATTGTAAATTTTTTTTCCATTGGAATACCCCCTTTTTTACAGAAACCTTCTCCTAAGATAAAGGTGGATCATATCTGTTGAGATAAATTGATTGACTGTGAATAGCAGACTAAAATACCTATTGGAGCGATGGTCAGATGACCAGTTTACCGAAGCAGAAAGACAGGAGCTTATTGATATGTTGCAATCAGCTTCCACTGAACAGGAAATCATTCCTGTACTGGAGGACATGTGGGGAAAAATAGAGGATGAAGGTCTTTTTAGTGAAGTCCGGCAGCAAACGATGATCAAAAATATCCTGGATCGCTATCCCGGCAGAGAGGTTCCTGTTGATAGGGAAACAGGGAAGGGTATGCATGTTAGTCACAGGAATCCGTTCATACGAAAATGGAGTTGGACGGTAGCGGCTTCTGTGGCATTGATAATGGGTGTTGGTACCTATTATTTATATCACCAAAAGCAAGCGGAAGTACCAACTGGTGTTGTGCAGTCGATATCAAATGTGCAACAGGGGCAAAGCGGCGTTCTGATTACCTTATCAGACGGATCACAGGTACTTTTGGATACTGTTAAAAATGGCCGGATAACATTACAGGGCGGGACAGTTGCCAAAGTCGCCAATGGGATATTTGAGTACGAAAAAACAGGTTCGGAAGTTCAGTATAATACAATATCCACCCCGAAGGGAAAGCAGTTCCGGCTTAGGTTATCAGATGGGACCGCCGTGTGGTTGAACGCGGAAAGCTCCGTTAAATACCCGGTAGTATTCACGGGCAAGGAAAGACTTATTAGTGTTACCGGAGAAGCGTACATGGAAGTAGCCCAAAACCCTTCTATTCCTTTCAGGGTAGAGGTTAACGGCGGAACTTCTGTTGAAGTGCTCGGAACAAGTTTTAACGTGAATGCATACAACAATGAGGAATCCGTTCGAACCACGCTGCTGGATGGAGCGATACGGGTATCAATGAAAGGGGCAGCCAACAAACTGCTGAAGCCCGGACAACAGGCGCTCACAACCACCGGAGACAGACCTGTTCAGGTTTTTGACGATGTAAATGCGGCTTCGGTTGTTGCCTGGAAAAACGGCGTCTTTGACTTTAATGATGTTCCGCTGGAAGAGGCTATGCGGCAACTTGCAAGGTGGTATGATATTGAAGTAATTTATCCGCAAACAATTCCGAAAGTACAGTTGGGCGGTACTATTAAGAGGAGCCTTCCCTTTACCGATGTTCTGTATTTTCTGGGCAACGTGGGACTTCACTACAAACTGGAAGGTAACAGGACATTAATTATACTTCCCTGATGGCTATTCACTAGCCCTTTATCAGGTATTATTAATAACGCATTGAGCAGGCCGCTTAGTAAAGAACAGGCATGCCGGTATATCTCCGGTAATGATCTGGTATGTAAATACAAAAACCAACCAAAATTATTTAGAGAGTATGCGTTTTTCTGCTTTAAACCAGCCGTGGAGGCTGGGAGTACCCTGGCGTGGGTTCTCCTGCCGTCCAATATCAACCAAAATAGGGTTTACGATGAAACTAACTTTTGTTTTACTAACTGTTTTCCTAATTCAGGTACGAGCCATAGGACTGGCGCAATCTATCACTGCCAAATTACACAAAGAGCCTTTGCGTAACGTGTTTAAAATTATTGAGAAACAGACGGGAGTAACTGTTTTCTATAATGATGAACATATTAAGAATGCGCATCCTGTGACTATTGAAGCACAGCAGATGCCATTGGATGATTTTCTTGCCGCCATTTTAAAGCCGGAGAAACTTGTTTTCGAGATAAAGCAGGGGAATGTGGTAGTGATGCGCAAAGATATTGGCGCATCCGATAAAAATGGAAATTTATCCGCTGCTGCGGAGCCTAAAACGAAAGTGTCGGGATTAATCACGGACTCTGATAAAAACCCGCTGCCCGGGGCTACCATCCGTATTAAAGGCAGCCAGGTAGTAGCTGTGAGTGATGAAAAGGGAACGTTTCATATAGAAGCGGAAAAAGGCGCAGTGTTGATAATAAGCTTCATTGGGTTCAATGAAAAAGAGGTGAAGGTGAACGATGCGGAAATGATTTCCGTTATTCTGGCGCCTTCGGAACAAAAGCTGGGATCTATCGAAATTGTTTCTACAGGTTATCAGAATATTACCAGGGAACGGAATACGGGGGCAGTGGCGAAAGTGGACATGGGCACTGTTGCCAGCAGGTCCAGCAGTACCAATATTCTTCAAAGACTGGACGGGCTTGTGCCCGGCCTGGTGGTAAACAATGCACCGGGCGGAGAGCCGTTGCTGGTTCGGGGTCTGACTTCCCTCAACTCCACCAGATCGCCGTTGATCGTGGTAGACGGTGTGGAATTACCGGGTGATAATACCAGTGACGCATCCCGCAGTAATATTATGAACACCTCTAATCCCATCGCTAATATCAATCCACAGGATATTGAGGATATAACTGTGCTGAAAGATGCCTCCGCAGCTTCTATCTGGGGCGCAAAAGCGGCGAACGGGGTAATTGTTATTACTACCAAAAAAGGTAAAACAGGACAAAAACTACGGGTCGATTACGACGGTTATTATAATTTCCAGGGTAAACCGGATCTGTCCTATATCCCGAAAATGAACAGCAGGGATTTTATTGCTACCGCAAAAGAAATCTTTCCTCAATTTGCGCCTTATTATAACTGGAATGCAGTACAGACCCTTGCTCCGGTCCCTCCGCACCTGCAGATTCAATATAATGAGTATCGGGGGCTGATCACCGGTGCGCAGGCGGACAAGGCGCTGGATAGTTTGGCTGCCATCGATAACAGGAGTGAAATTTCCAGTATTTTTTACAGAAATGCAGCCGCAACTAATCATACGGTTTCCCTTTCAGGAGGCGGCGACATCTACAGTTTTTATGGATCGCTGAGCTATACCGGTATTCAAAGCAGTACACCAGGTGAACGGAACAATTCGTATAAGTTGAATGTCAGACAGGATTTCAATTTCAATAAAAAACTACAGCTATCGGTAGTCACTGATCTCACTAATACTGTAGCAAGTACTTCAAATCTGGGTGTAGGAGTGTTGGCCCCGGATGTTTCCATCGTACCTTATCAGCGGTTCCGCGATAATGCAGGAAATCCGCTGGCGGTGAATTTCATGGGAAATTACAGTGATTCTCTCAGGCTTGATTATGCTGCCAGAAGCCGGGTTAACCTGGACTACGTTCCGCTTGATGAGTTTAACAGGGGATATTCAAAGAGCAGCAGTATATCCGGAAGAGTGGTGGGAAGCGCGAAATTACAATTGCTGAAAGGACTTCGCTTTGAAGGTACTTATGGCTACCAGACGTTTGCAAGAAACAACAGGACAGTTCAGTACCAGGAAAGTTACGCGGTAAGGGACCAGCTGGTAGGTTTTACACAGGCACCAACTGTAAACAGCACGCCCAGGTATTGGTTGCCAAAGGATGGAGGGATGCTCAATGTAAATAATGCGTCTCAGAAAAACTGGACGGTAAGAAATCAACTGATATTTGATCGGAACTGGGACCCGCACCAGCTAACGGTAATGGCAGGACAGGAAGCTACAAGTTCCACACCATTGACATCATACGCTACTTACTATGGATGGGATGATCAGTTGCAGGTTTCCCGTCCGGTAAATATTGATACACTCATGAAAGGGATTACCGGAACAGTATCCGGCCTGCTGGGAAGAGTGTTGCCATCAAATAATGTGGGTGGAGGAGAAGGGGCTATCGCAAGGACCACCTCTTACTATTCTACATTGGGATACATGTACCAATGGAAGTATGCACTGAATGCGAGTTGGAGGATTGATGAGAGCAACTTATTCGGTCTTGCCAAAGCTGCTCAGAACAGGCCCGTTTATAGCATAGGCGGTAAATGGTTGCTGAACAGGGAAGATTTTATGAAATCATTTACATGGCTGGACCGCCTCCACCTGAGATTTACCTATGGCATAACAGGTAATGCACCCAAGCCTGCTCAGGCAGCATCATTCGATATCCTGAAAGACTCATCGAACGTAAACTATGTAACAGGAGTTGGTTTGGTTATAGGAACTCCCGGCAACGACAGGCTCACCTGGGAGGGAACCACTGTCTATAATGCAGGACTGGATTTTACAGTGCTCGGTGGCAGATTGGGCGGTTCGATAGACGGATATATAAAAAGGACCAATAACCTGATCGGCTCATTGATGACGGCGCCGCTGACCGGATATGCAACTGTTATCGGTAATTACGGGGACCTTGAAAATAAAGGATTTGAGTTTAGCCTGACATCGCTTAATGTCATTTCCCGGGATTTTAACTGGAATACCGTCCTGAACCTGTCGTACAACAAAAATAAGATAACGAGGATGGCGACGGCAACCGCTATTACAACCGGTACAGGAATGATTGGAACATCCTTTATGGAAGGCAAACCTGCATACGCTGTATTTGAATTCATCAACGGCGGACTTAACGCTGCGGGAGATCCGCAGATCATCCAGGCCGACGGAAAAATACTGTCTGATAAAAATGGCTCCAAGCCGGAAGACGTTCATTTGGCAGGAACTTCTCAACCCATCGTGACAGGTGGATTCTTCAACACATTTTATTACAGGCGGTTTCAATTGGGAATTAATATCAGCTTTAACTTAGGACATGTATTGTTCCGGGATTTTAATAATTTTTGGCAGGACCCCCTTTATCAGAACACGCTTCAACCCGAATTTGCTAATCGCTGGAAGGCGCCGGGAGATGAAAATAAAACCAATATCCCCAGGTATGCCTATAACACTACCATCGACAACGGCAGAAATATCTATTACTACACCTACTCCAACCTGAATTCATTTGATGCGTCCTATGCAAAGATCCGGGAGATCACGCTTTCCTATGATGTAGGTAAGACATTGGTCCGGAGACTGCACGCGGAAGGATTGACTTTCAGGGCACAGGTATCCAATCTTATGCTCTGGAAAAAGAACCAATTCGGGATCGATCCGGAGTTTCAGTCGCCTGCAGGTGTCAGAAATATCCGTATAGGGCAAGGTACATTCACAGTTGGCGCACACATTACTCTTTAATTAAACCTGCTTAAGATGATGAAATCCATTCATAGGGCATTATTACCCATTCTGTTTATATCGTTGATGCTTCAGACCTCATGCTCCAAAGACTTTTTGGAAATTGAGCCTAAAGGCTCCCGTGTGGCAAAAATGACGCCGGACTACGAGCAATTAATGAATGCAGTGAGCTTGCAGGTTTCCTACCCTCCGTCTTTGTATATGGGTGATGAAATGGCAGCCCAGGCAACCTACATGGATGCGGCCCAGATCAGGACGCAAAGGCTGTTCAGGTTTGAAGCAAGGGTATATGATGAAGATCAGCTTCCCAATGAAACCTGGCCACTGACCAACATTTATACCTTTAATAAAGTCATAAACGAAGTGATGCAATCGCAGGGAGGGACCGATCAGCAAAAACGTGCCATCCTCGCAGAAGCCAAAGTGGGACGGGCGCTTTGCCATCTTTATTTTCTGAATGATTTTTCGTTGCCCTATAATGCTGCTACAGCTGCTACCGATCTGGGGGTGCCGCTGCTAACAAAGGCAGATGTGACCCAAACAACCTTTGTAAGGGCCTCTGTACAGGAATGTTACGATTTTATCATAAAGGATTTAACAGATGCCTTGCCAGACCTTGGTCCATTAACACACAGACGAAAATTTTCCAGGCTGGCGGCAGAATTTATATTGGGCCGTGTTTATCTGTATATGACAAAGTTCAGCGAGGCCAGCGCACATGTGGATGCTGCATTCGCGGAGCTTGGCAAAGCTGAAGTGCCGCTCGCGCTATACGATTATAACGTAGTGCTTGATCCTGATAACGATAATTCATGGTTTCCTGACTTCGGTTTCGGACTTTCAAATTATCCGTTGGCTGCCAATAACGCACAGGTGATATACAATCTCAGTATGATTAATTTTCAGCTGCAACAAGCCAATACCTATGTGTTTTCTCCGGAAACGGCTGCCTTGTACGATCCGGCAGATAAACGCCTGAAACTGTTCTCGGGAACTGAAATGTTTAATCCCGACAAAACCTTCCCGGGAGGAATGAGACGCTACTCCGCATCACTTTTTTCCGGGTTGGAAATCGGCCCCTCATTACCTGACCTCTACCTGATGCGCGCAGAGCTTAAAGCAAGGGCCGGCGACCTTGTGGGGGCAAAGAGCGATCTCGAAGTGCTGCGGTCCAAAAGAATGCCTGCCAATATCGCCACGGTACCTGCTAATATAGCCGAAAACAAAGAAGCATTGGTCCGTTATATCCTTGATGAACGTATTCGTGAATTCGCCACCTCCGGCATGCGCTGGTGGGATATGCGCCGGCTTTCAGTTGACCCGGTTTACAGCAATACAGTTAACTACACACATAAACTGTATGATGACGCCGGCAACGTAGTGGCTACCTATACGCTCAGGCCCGCGAGATTTGCCCTGAAGTTCGGGGAAAGGATGCTGGCCGCAAACAAGGGATTGGTGGAAAATGAATAGAACTGGTAAGTCAATGGCAGCCTGCAGTTGTTCCGTATTTACCTGCCAGGAAATTTAATCGTAATAATTCAAAATTTTTAATACCGTTTAATCTGAATATGATGAAAATGAAAAAGTTAATCTTGCTGTTGCTGATTTCCGGTTCCGTCTTCGCACAGCAATCGCCATCTGCGAAGTATAACTTTCAGGATTTTACTTCCATAGTAAACGTGGAAGACCAGGAGAAGCAATACAATGAAATGCTGAAAGCAAATCCAATAGACCCCGCCAAACCATCCATGTATGAGGAATACCGTGCGCAGCTGGCTATGGGATGGCTTGCCAAAGGAAACTTTGAACGTTATTGGTTTTATAAAAACACCAGGCCAAAATTCAACGTACTTCAATTCCTGTCTCTGACTTATGCGCTGGATAATCTATTTGATGCAAATACCAACCCGGGCGAAGTGGAAAAGGTGTCAGCCGGTATATTGGAAGATCTGAACACAGGAGCACTGAAAGATGGAATTGGCAGAACGCAGGCCGTTATGGAAATAAACGCAGCAACTAATGCCCAACTGGGAAATACAGATAAGGCATTACAGTTATTGGCGAAATCTTCCGAAGTAAAAGACGGTATGCGCGAAATGCACTATTTCAAAGATGCCAAATCCAACTACCTGAACCGGTATGGGGTAGTGATGTTTGCTGCGGGAAAGTACCAGGTGGCATTCGATACCCTGAGTAAAGCATTCAGGGAGGCGGAGTCAAACCCGGTTATGGTTAATACATTCAGGTTGATATATAAAAAGGTAAAAGGTACCGAAAACGGATTTGAGAAATATCTTAAATCCCTGAAAGATGAAGCATACCATCACTGTTATAAGGAAGTGGAAAAATTGTACATAGCATCACCGAAAAAAACGCTCGATGGTGCAGTTCCAACCCCGGGAGGAGATGGTAAAATGTTTACGCTTTTCCACGCTACGAAACCTGTAGAAGAGTTATCATTGCCGGACCTGGACGGAAAAGTAGTTCATCTGAAGGATTATAGGAACAAGGTGTTGGCCCTTGATTTCTGGTCTACAGGATGTACCCCATGCGTAGCTGCCTTCAGCGGATTTGAACGTGTGGTGGCAGATTATAAAAAAGATGTATTTCAAATGTTTGTGGTAAGCCTGTTTGAGGACAGGGCTACCGTGAAAACTTTCGTGAAGAAAAAAGGAATTACCCTCGATGTTTTACAGGATGAGGAAAACAAGTTCTTTGATGTCCAGGGAACACCCACTAAAATCATATTTGACCCATTGGGCAATATAAGATTCTTTAGTTCTGGTTACGCTGGTTCTACAGACAGGGAGTACTATAAACTGAAGTCCATGGTGGAGATCACAAAATCCCGGTATAAAGGGTAATGCAATTAATAACTGAATTTAAACGAATGTGGCTTTTACCCTGCAAAAAGTATTTATGAGAAGAGCGATTTTTTTGATATTGACCAGTCTGGCAGCTTTGTCCGGCATTGCGCAGGACAATCACCCGGTTTCATGGAAGTTCCAAAGCGACTCAATAGCGCCGCTCACTTTTAAGATTGCCTTCGTGGCGTCTATCAACGAACCATTTCATATTTATCCACAGTCTTATGATGGAGGGATGGGAATGCCTACTACCATTACCTGGGGAGAAAATCCGAATGTTCAGTTGATAGGAGAGATGGAGGAAAAAGGAGCAGCTTCTGTTGCCGGGGAAACGGTGGCTTATTACGCGAAGGGTGTTACGTTTTCACAAACTATCAAACTCAAGGCAGATGAGAAGACAGTATTGCATTTCCGGATCAGGTATATGGCATGTAATAATCAAATGTGTCTTCCTCCTTCCTCAAAGGAGTATACGCTGATTGTCAATGATGCTAACGGCATTACTGTTACTGCTGAAAATGAAAAAAATATACAGGCGCCGGGTATACAGGAAACAGTACAGTATGAGGACTTTTCGCTGCCGGATGTAAAAGGGAAAAAAATCTATACCAAAACAATCATCTCCCATAATAGGTACACATTTATTGATTTCTGGGCCAGTTGGTGTTCGCCATGCAGAATGCAGGCAAAAGCGCTTGTTCCGCTTTACGCCAGGTACAGGGCCAAAGGACTGGGTGTAATTGGCGTTTCTCTCGATACGGACGCTGCTGCCTGGAAAAAGGCAATAGAGAAGGATGGTTATACCTGGACAAACCTGGCAGATCTGAAGGGATTTGATTCTCCTGTTACTAAGAAATATCAGATTAAAGCTATTCCCAGGAATTTTCTGGTCGATAACAAAGGTGTAATTGTTGCCAAAGATCTCCATGGGAAAGAGCTGGAAGCAAAGCTGATGGAACTGTTTGACTAAATGAGAGGCGTTTTTCCTGGTGGTAACGGATTTAATCACCCATTGTCATTCTTATTATAATTCGATTTCTGAATCCTAATTAATCCTGTTTAAATTGAGAAAGTTAATTATAGCCGGTTTGTCAATAGTGCCGTTGACAGCTTTCGCCCAGAGTAATAATAAATTTACTATCAATGGCAAATATGGCACGGGCAACGCTCCTGAAAAGGCATACCTGGAGTATACGATGGAGGGTAAAGCTATTATTGATTCCGTTGAATTGAAGAATGGTGCTTTCAGATTTGCCGGCAGGGCGTCCACTTCGCCGGTATCCGCTACATTAATCTTTGATACGAAAGGCGTTGGGAGAACTAACAGCCTCGAACAGGTACCCGTTTATCTTGAGCCGGGTAACATTCATGTTAAAACGAACGGAGCTACAGTAGAAGGAGTTCAGGTAACCGGAACGCCCAGGAATAATGATTATAGTGATCTTAATAGCCTGGTGGATGCCGGCTTTGCACAAATGACCGATGAAGACAGGCAATTCATGACAGGAAAGGTATCACCGCAGGCCACGAAGGACTACGAGGCCAGACTGGAAGGCTTTCGGAAGCGGTTTAGTGACATGACCAAAGATGCCTATATGAAGTTCATCAGGTCCCATCCTGCATCAATGCTCAGCCTGGAATTGTTTCCCAAAGTAGCTTACGAACAACGCTATGATGTAGTGAAGCCCTTGTTCGACGGTTTATCATTCAAAATTAAAAATACTAAGGAAGGTAAGAAAGTGGCCGCAAACCTGGATAAAATGAGAGTGACTGCAATAGGCCAACCGGCGCCGGATTTTGAAGTGCCCGATGCGGAAGGGAAGCTGGTTAAACTTTCGTCATTTCGTGGCAAGTATGTATTGGTCGACTTTTGGGCTTCCTGGTGCGGGCCATGTAGGGCAGAAAACCCAAACCTGGTTAAAGTCTACAATAAATTCAAGGACCAGAACTTCACAATTGTCGGCATTTCCCTCGATAAGTCTGACAGCAAGGCGTTGTGGTTGGCGGCAGTTAAAAATGACGGACTTCCATGGCTTCAACTTTCTGATCTGAAATTTTGGGATAGTGCGGCTGCGAAATCATATGGCGTCCAGGCAATTCCTCAGAATTTTTTGATCGGTCCTGATGGAATTATAGTGGGGAAAACATTGTCAGGAAAGGCGTTGGATGAAACATTAAGCAAAATATTTTATCCTGAGCAGGCGGCTAACTGACATCGGAGGGGAGTGCATTGATGAGTTAAACTGCATGAATAAGCAATATCGTCCTGGCGTATAAATGCAAATAAAAACTTTTAAAGAAATGGTTCAAAACTGCTCTCATATTGGATGGAAAGGTGAATAGCAATTTAGACAGGTATAAAACTAAAAAATCCCATAGAACTTACATTCTATGGGATTTTTGTTTCTTTCGTAGCGAGAATGGGTGGAATCTCCAACCAAACATTATGCGAGATTTTCCTAATCGTGGCGGTACAACTCCCGTAATAATCTAAACCAATTTTATCCACCATTCCACTACCAAATAGTCTAATTTTTTATTCCGGTATTGCAATATGGGTGTGTCAGTTGTCCATTGTCTATAGTACCTAAGCCTCCGTCCTGTTTTCGTTGTTTGTGGTCAATAGAAATTGAGTTTCTATGGATAAGTCCTTTACAGATCCCACATTTAGGAGCAGTACTCAATGCATTGGTGATGTAAATGGCAGATTTCCTCTCTGAGCTAAAGTCTTTTGACTCTATTGACTCTCGTTCTGTTGAAAGTGATAAATAACGGTAAGTTTCTTTCTTTACTAAATTTTCGGCAGCTTGATCAATGGTATTTCCTGGAATATTCAATTGGTCAATGATCTCGAAGTAAAAATCCTTGATGTGGGGAAAACTGGCTAGGGCGCTTCTATATCTTCTGACAATTTGCTGTACTATGTAATCATATTTTAATAAAAAAGCTTCAAAGTACTCTCTTACAGTTATGAATTTTTTATACTGCCTGTTTTGTTCCAGATCCATTATGAAAGAGACTGTTGCATAAAATGATGCTACTTTATGTCTCCCATCATGAGAGTAGAAGTATATTATTGGATGCAATCCAAGTGATGAAGCGTGATTGCTATTTATTTTGTTAGCTATTTTTCGAACACCTTCCAGGTAGCGAATGGTAGCATCTCCGGTTTCATCATCAGGAAGCTGTTCTCTGAAATTGTCAGGTATATTGTTGGTAATATTAACAAAATCCAGGATTAATGGAAGTGTTGAAGCTGAATAAACTTTGCCACCAATTGGAATATCAAGTGTTTTTATCGGAATTTGATAAAGGGGGGTGAAAAGAATGGAATTAATTTCCTTTGCCAGATCTTGGACCTTTGTTTGATTCTCTTGAGCAAAGCTGGACCAATACTTATGTCCTTTACCGCTTCTTATTATCGCTCGTGCTGCTATACAGTTAGGCTTCTTTCTTGACTCAAGAAGTATTAACTCAGTTTTGTTAATGGGTGCAGCCTGTTGGTTAATCTTAAAGAAGGAGCTTTCGGCTTTATTGGCGTCTCCTTCCACCCACTGCAGCTGGATAGCTAGTGCACTGAGGTTTTTTGCTCTTTGAACAATGATAGGTTTTACTTTTTCAGGGCTTTCCAATGCTAATTTGAAGTCTTTATATGAACCAATTCTCTTGGTAATTAGCTTTCTTGCTGCTGTACCAAGTTGTATTTGATCATCAGGGAGCACGCTATCATAAAACTTTTTTGATATTTCCCCATCCCCGTAATCATCATTAATCCATGCATGCAAAGAGCTGAGGCGGTGGGAGCCGTCAATTACGAAAACATAACCAGATGGGCTTCTCCATAATATAAGCGCCGGGATTAAATCTCCGTCTAAAAAGCTTTCAATGAAATCGGCAATCTTTTTTGCATCCCACTCGTTTGTTTCTCGTTGAAAGTCTGGTTTTCGGATATTGGAAAAGAAAAAGGAATCATTTTTTAAGTCCTCAATTGATATTGTTTCTTTCTTTTTACCAGGGTTGATAGTTTCCTGTACTTCAAAATCTTCTCTTTGAATTAAAGCGTCTAAATTTATTTTGGCCATTGTGATAAAATGTATTTAGTGTTTTGGTGATAAATCTGAATGGTTTCTTTGGGTGGTGTATATGCTCTACGAATATTATCATGAAATGCTGTTTGCGCATGACAGTTAACATAAACGGGATATAGTTGATCTTTATTTGGGAATCATTGACAATCTATAAATGAAGTGAATATAAAAGGAAATATAAGTCATTCTTAAATGCAAGCCAATTTTTTAGTTGGCAAAAAAATCTTATCAAATGCACAGGTTGAGTTATTCTCTAAAATGTAATGTTAATCGGGCAAAAAGTTATAATGAATTTTATTTTAGTATAATATATACTGTTTACGACGCGGTGGGCAAACAACAACATCATCATGGATAAGCATTAGTAAAGCTACTCGTGTGTAAATTGACCTGGTGATTGACAGACGTGATCAGATGATCGATATTTGTGAAATGAGATTCTCTATTAATAATTTTACAATCGACAAAAAGTAAGCGGAAGAATTAAAAAATAGATTGTCATTTTTAAAGAGGAGACAAAAACGTGCAAAGCATTTTTCTAACTATGATAATAACTTTTGTATAAAAATAGTTACTAGAATTCGCTTGTATAGAATAGCCCGAAGATAGATGTTTTGTTTGAAAGATGGTCAGATCATTCAAAGATCACTTCTCCCAAACGAAAAAGCCGCAAACCCTTTTTATAAAGAATTTGCGGCTTTTAACCTGTAGCGAGATCGGGACTTGAACCCGAGACCTCAGGGTTATGAATCCTGTGCTCTAACCACCTGAGCTACCTCGCCATTTCCTGTCTGTCTTGAATTCTCATTCTCAAAACGGGAGTGCAAAGATAACGGCTAATAAATGAAAATTCAAAATGTACAGCCCGTTTTTTTACAATTTTTTTTCTTCGTTCTCCGCCGGCTTATCGTCTGATGGCCCCGATTCCGCTTCCTTATTGACTTTCCACTTGTTCAGCACGGCTTCATCGATGCTGCGGATATGCAGGTCCCGTTGCGGGAAAGGCAGGTCTACACCGGCTTTGTTGAGGGCGTCGTAGATGAAAGTGAGCACTTTGCTTTGTAAGGTGCCGGCATTGCCAAGATCGGAAATCCAGAAATACACCTGGAAATTAACGGCGTTATCGCCAAACTGGGAAAGCTGTACGACCGGCTCGGGTGTGGTCAGAATACCTTCCTGGCCGGAGAAGGCGCTCTTGATAATATTGGTCACCTGTGCGATGTCGCTGCCATAGCCTACGCCGAGCATGAAGTTAACACGACGCACACGGTTGGTCATCGTCCAGTTGATCAGTTGTTGGGAGATAAGGTCGGCGTTGGGAACTACTACGGTAGAGCCGTCGTAGGCGGAGATTTTACTGGAACGGATACCGATTTCTTTCACTACGCCGGACCGGGGACCCACCTCTATCACATCACCCACTTCGATAGGTTTTTCGAAAGCCAGGATAATACCGGACACCAGGTTGTTGACAATATTCTGTAAACCGAAGCCTATGCCCACGCTAAGCGCACCTATCACAATGGTCAGTTTGTCCATCGGGATACCGGAAGCGGCGAAGGCGAGTAATATACCGCCGGCAAGTACAGCAAGACGTAACAACAGCAGGGTAGAGCCGAAACGTGGCTTTTGGGCGGGACTGGCACTCTGACCGGTATTGCCGAACATATAGGCTATCAGCTGGGAAGCGACAAAGGCCACCCAGATGACAAGCATAAAAATGATCACGCTGCTGAAAGTAAAGTCGGAATTACCGATGTGGTGGGTGGCAGAGAGCATATTGCTGATCTCTTCGTAGATAGCGTCATACAGGTACAGGTTGCGGGCTATAATGATCAGCCAGCCTACAAAAGCCAGTACCGTCAGAAATGTTTTCAGCTTGGTCTGCACGTCCTGGTAGTCCATGAAGGAAATAAAGGTGCTGGAGTTTTTATTGGCTTCTACCTGGATGAACACCGCTTCCAGCATAATTTTCACCAGCACGTACAGGTTCATGGCCATGACGGTGTTCACCACCGCGCTGGAGCCGAATATTTTGGCACTGCCCACCCGCGCAAATATGACCAGCAGCAAGGAAATAGCGGAAGTGCCAATAAACAGTTTAATAGTGGGGGCCGTATACTTCGGATGGGCGAAGGTGGTCAGCGACGTTTCCTTCAGCAGCCGCAAACCCAGCAGTATACAGAGGACGGCGCAGATCAGCAGTCCCCATTGCTCGGCATAGGTCACTTCGATCAACAGGTTATTGACACAATACACAAAAAGTAGCGCCATCAGCATCAGCCAGTAGCGGTATAATACCTTCGGAAAATGCGACCGGAAAAGATACGTAAGGGCGAACATCGTCAGTCCCCAGATGATTTCGGTATACAGGATCGGGTACCGCACGGAAAATACGGACGATAATGTCGTTACAAAAATAACGGTGCTGGCCACAGGATGACGGTACACGTACTGCGCGTGCTGCAGGATGGCTTCTGCTTCCTGCTCGGGGTGGTTGCGCCGGATACGCCGCACATTGGCATAAATCCACCAGGCAAACAGCGACGCCAGCAATACCCATACAATGAAGATCGGCCACTGGATGGAAAAGAAGATGCTCAATACCCGTGTGCTTTTGTGTAACGACCGTTGGGCGACAGGGAAAAACTCCAGCGGATTGATACTGTCACGGTGCGGCGCCCAGATATACCGGTAGTCGCGGGTAAACATATTGGCGGAGAACTGCTCCAGCTGATAGTCACTGTCTTCCAGCAGATTGGACACGTCGATGTACCGGTTGGCGATCCTGTTCTGCAGCAACCCCATTTTAACAAGACTTACTTTGTTGGCGCTGTCTACCACGCGGTATTTGTTGATCAGGCGGGTAAGCTGACCGATATAAAAACCATAAAGCTCATCTTCTGCGGGAATATTACGCATGGAGGTGTCGCGCCGAAGGGAGTGCAGGGTATCGTTGATGGCCACCAGGGCGTTATAATTGGAGAAAAGGTTGTTCTGCCAGCCGCTCAGCTTACGTAGCAACTGTTCGAGCATCACCTTGTTGGTGTAAATATCATTGATGTTGGGAGTACGGTCCAGCCCTGCAATATTTTCTTTGATGAGGGCAAGGGAAGTATCTACCAGTGGCACCTCCCGGGTGATGCTGGCAGTATCAAACCCACGTCGAAGGCTGCTCATCAGCTGGTTGAGCAGCAAAGTGTAACCTTCTATCCTGTTGATGATCACGGCCACGGCGGTATCGGACTTCTTCATCTTGGTGCTGTCGCGCGCCAGCTTACTGATGTTTTTACTGATCGTGGCACTGTCAATAACCGCCATATGAATGGTGTCAGGCGCAGGTGTCTTCGGTTTGCTCCGCTGACCGGCGGCAGGCAAAACGATGCACAGCCATAGTAATGCCAGCAACGGCCAACAAAAATATCGTGGTCTGGTGATAACCTGAATGGACATATGAATAAATGATATGGAACAGGAAGTTACGTTACTTAGAGGAACATTTTTTGTGCCTAAAAGTTCCGGCCGCCAGAACTTTTCCTTTACCTGTCCGTTAAGTTTAAGGGCAGAAGCCGTTGTTATTTGCGCAGCCGGTATTTCCGCAGTATTTTGTAAGTACCCGAAAAATCGTATATGAAAAGAGAAGCTATTGTTGCAGCCCTGAGAAAAGACCTGGAGCCCTGGGATATTATTGTGGCCGGAGGTGGTGCTACCGGTTTAGGTGCCGCGCTGGAAGCGGTGACAAGGGGCTACCGTACCCTGCTCCTGGAACAGGCCGATTTTGCGGCCTCCACGTCCAGTAAAAGCACTAAACTGGTGCACGGAGGGGTGCGTTACCTGGCCCAGGGCGATGTTTCCCTTGTCCGGGAGGCCAGCGTGGAACGTGGCCGCCTCGCACATAATGCGCCCCATCTGGTGCGCAACCTCAGCTTCATTATCCCCACTTTCAGCGCATGGGAAAACCTCAAATATACGATCGGCCTCAAAATGTACGATTGGCTGGCGGGCCGCCTCAGCCTTGGCAAATCGGTGCATATCTCCCGCAGGGACACACTGGAAAAACTGACTACACTGAAACCGGAACACCTCGCCGGCGGCGTCCTCTATCACGATGGCCAGTTCGATGACAGCCGCCTGGCGGTGAACCTGGCCCAAACCATCGCAGATAAAGGAGGTACGGTGCTGAACTATATGAAAATCACCAGTCTCCGTAAAGATGAAGGCGGTAATATCAGCGGACTAACGGTCAGGGATACACTGAACGGCGGTCCTGAAATATATCTTAATACCAGAGCGGTAATCAACGCGACCGGCGTTTTTGCGGATGATATTCTGGAGATGGACGACCCCGACGCTCCGAAGTCCATAGCGGCCAGCCAGGGCGTGCATCTGGTGCTTGACAGCAGTTTCCTGCCCGGGCACAACGCGCTGATGATCCCCGCCACCAGCGACGGACGTGTGCTGTTCATAGTGCCATGGCACAACAAAGTGGTGGTAGGCACCACGGATACGCCCATTAACCATATCAGCCTGGAGCCGCATGCGCTGGAGGAGGAAATCAGCTTTATCCTGCGGACCGCCGGACAATACCTGGTCAGAGCGCCGCAACGCAGCGATGTGCTGAGCGTATGGGCGGGCCTGCGTCCGCTGGCGGCTGCAAAAGCGGAAGGACATAAAACGAAAGAGATATCCCGCAGCCATAAAATCATTGTGGCCGCTTCCGGACTGGTGACTATCATCGGCGGCAAATGGACCACCTACCGCCGTATGGCGGAAGATGTCATCCATCAGCTGGAAAAATCCCTGCGCTGGAAACTGACGGAATCGGCGACCCATTCAATGCCTGTCCATGGCGCTGCTTCCGGTATGAACTGGGAAGATCCCTGGTATTTCTATGGCAGCGACGTGCCCGGGCTGCAACAGCTGATGAAGGAACATCCGGCATTACAGGAGGTGCTGAGCGAACCTTTCGGTATCCTCAAAGTACAGGTGGTATGGGCAGTAAGGGAAGAAATGGCACGGAACATCGCTGATTTTCTGGCCAGAAGGGTGCGGCTGCTTTTTCTGGACGCACGGGAAGCTTTACGTATAGCCCCTGCCGTTGCAAATATTATGGCGCAGGAACTGGGAAGGGACGGGCATTGGGTCAACGAACAGCTGCAAACATTTGAAACGCTCGCCAAAGGATATATACTATCTTGATATTAGGTTATTTAACCATTGGATTTGCAAACCGCTCCCCAATAGTTAAATAACCTAATAACTAAATTCTAAATAATTACATCCATTTCACTTTTTCAGACAATGGTTTCAGGCGTTTGCCGGGTTGTGCCGGTTCGTCTGTATAACCAAGATAGAAGAAGCCCAGTACCTGGTCTTCGTCGCCCAGTCCCAGGTAGTCCTGCATGGCAGGGTGGAAGGTCATCCCGCCGGAGCCCCAGTAGGCGGCAATGCCCTGGGCGGTAGCGCTCAGCCACATATTCTGTACGGCGCAGGATACCGCCGCAACTTCCTCTATTACCGGAATTTTCGGATTGCTGCCTCTTTTCACGCAGATGGCAATCACATGGGAAGCCAGGTCACCCTGACTTTTCAGTTTGTCATAGCTGCCGGGAATGAATTTGTCTGCCGGAGTGAACTGCTTGTACAGATCGGCATGAGCGGTACAGAACTCCTGCACTTTTTCACCACCATATACAACGAAGTACCAGGGCTCCGTATAGCCGTGGGTGGGGGCCCAGTCTGCCAATTGCAGCAGCTGTTGTACGGTTTCGTCGGCTATTTTCCGGCCGTTCATGCTGGTAGGCTTCACGGTACGGCGACTGGCAATTATTTTTTCCAGATAACTGGCTGTAGTATTTGTTTCCATCATATTGAGTATATTATATAGTAATGATGCCCTAAAAGGCTTTTGTAATTAACTAATGTTTTCTGCTGATAATGATACCTGAGTAACATCGTAACCCAGGGCGCACAGCCCTGGGAGGCCTGGCTTCACCCTTGTGTGTCAACGTTACCCAACGCTTCCATAGCGGCTTTCATCTCGGCCGGTAATTTCATGACTTTACGGGCTTTGTAATCAAAGCACACCATACCGGTTTTGGCGGCGGCGATAGTGATCGTCTGACCGTTGCGCTGTGTGGTAAGGTGATAGAACAGTTCGAAACCGAAAGGGCTGTATTCTCCTGCTGCCACTTCCACGGTAAAGATATCGCCATGGAAACCTTCTCCTTTATAGGCTACGGCAACATCGGCCATAATAAGGCCGGTGCCTGCTTCGTGGTCCAGTTCCTTGTAGCCCGCCTGTTGAATGAACTGCATGCGGGCTTCGTGCATAATGGACAGAATGGCATCATTGCCAACATGTCCGCCATAGTTAACATCCTGTATTCTGATAGGTATCGTTGTGTTGAACCCGAATTTCTCCGGTAGGTCTATTTTTATTCTTGCCATTATTTTTTAGGTAGATGTTTAGGTAGATGTTAAACAGGTAGTGTTTTCAGGAAGGCCACGAATTTTTCAAAGGCACGGCCACGATGGCTGTACTGGTTTTTTTCGGCAAGGTCCATTTCGGCAAAAGTGCGGTTGGCGCCTTCTGGGATAAAGATCGGATCATAGCCGAAGCCTTTCTCTCCGGAAGTATGGTCCGTAATGTTACCGCGACTGATACCTTCAAACTGGTGCTCTTTTCCGTCAAGGATCAGGGAAATGACTGTGCGGAACTGGGCGCTGCGGTCGCTGGCGCCTTCCATCTCCTCCAGTACCTTAACGATATTGTCAGCTGACTTTTTCTGTTCACCGGCATAACGGGCACTTAATACGCCGGGGGCGCCGTTCAGTGCGTTGATTTCCAGTCCGGTGTCTTCAGCAAAACAGTTTTGGCCTGTCATCCGGTGAATGGTGGTCGATTTCTCACGGGCGTTCTCTTCCAGTGTATCGTGCGGCTCAGGGATATCGATGTCAATACCCGCTTCCAGCAGCGTGATGATCTCAAAATGATCGCCCAGCAGGGAGCGGAACTCCTTCACTTTATTTTCGTTATTGGTAGCAAAAATCAGTTTCATCTGTTTAATTTTCTAAATCTCCGGATCTCAAAATTCCAAAATCCCCAAATAAAATAATAAAATGAGCAAATATTAAAATAATTAAATGCCAAGTAGTTGCTTTAATCCAGCCCATAATTTGGCTTTCAACACTTTGTCGGCCCCGATTACCTGTAGTTCGTCAGAAAGCAGCAGGGTAGTGCTGTTGACGGTCAGCAGCTGGTAAAGAGGCGCATCTGTCAGGCCCAGCGGTGCCGATGCGGCGCCAAATACAATGGCCTTCTCTATTTTTACAGCAGCCTGCCACGAAGTGTAGTCCAGTTGCGGGTAAGGAGAGGTGTTCATCAGGGATACGTCCTGCATCCCGAGTTTACAGGCGTTTAATATATTGGTAAGGAGGTTGAATAATTCATCATTTAAGTAGGCTTCATTTTCGTTTTGTATGAAGAGCGCAACGTTTTTTTGATTTTCTCCTAAATATTTGACTTTGGGTACCTCAATTTGCGGCGCTGCAACCGGTACGCTTTTCCCGGGAATGATCGGCTGGGTAAAGATTTTAGCCAGATAATACGGATCAAGGTCTAATTGGTCGAGCGACATATTATTATAATTTAATTTAATATCAAAATCCCGCGTGGGGAAAAATCAGTTTATTTGCACTGCCGTATCCGCAAATGCGGCCATCCAACGCAAGAAAGTGTAAAAATATTGAGATAAAATTGATTAACCATGATGGTAGCTAAATCAACAGTAAAGGAAGAAGCATTACAGAAGATCAAAGTCACAAAAACTACGCATAGCCGTTTGAGTGAAGTGGATTTTAATAATCTGGTGTTCGGTAAAAAGTATGCTGACCACATGCTGGTAGCCGATTTTGATGGAAAAGAGTGGAAAAATGCCGAAATCCTGCCTTTTCAGAATTTTTCTGTAAGCCCTTCCAATGCCGCCTGGCATTATGGACAGGCCATTTTTGAAGGTATCAAGGCCTATAAAGATACTCAGGACAACCCGATGATCTTCCGTCCTTATGATAACTACAAAAGATTTAACCTCTCTGCCGAAAGGATGGGTATGCCCCAGGTGCCGGAATGGCTCTTTATCGGCGGTATGGACATATTGATAGATCTGGACCGCGACTGGGTGCCAACAGGACCGGGTTGCTCCCTATATCTGCGTCCGTTTATGATCTCAATGGATGAATTCATCGGGGTACGCCCTTCTGATACCTACCGTTTTGCGATTATCAACTCGCCGGCCGGTCCTTATTTCAACAAACCGATTAAACTCCTGGTGCAGGATAAATATGTACGGGCTTTCCCCGGCGGTGTAGGGTATGCTAAAGCTGCGGGCAACTATGGCGGTACCATGTATCCAACCATGCAGGCTAAAAAGAAAGGCTACGACCAAATCCTCTGGGTAGATGGCTATGAGCACAAATACCTGCAGGAGTGCGGCACCATGAACGTATTTGTCATTATTGGCAATACGGCCATTACCCCTGATCTGGAACAAGGCACCATCCTGGAAGGGGTTACCCGCGCCAGCGTGATCGATCTGCTGAAAGACCTCGGTCTTACCGTGGAAGAAAGACCAATATCTATTGACGAAGTGGTGGCCGCCTATAAAAATGGCACTCTCCGCGAAGTCTTTGGCACCGGTACCGCTTCCTCACTGGCCTATGTGGAACAGCTCGATTACCTGGATACCCAGATCAAACTGGACACCACTAAATATGAAACCGGCGCGGAAGTTATCCGCCGGCTCGATGCTATCCGCACCGGCCGTGCAGAAGATACCCGCCATTGGAATTATCAGGTTGGTGAAAAATAAGCAGGTATATATTATCAAAATAATAAAAGATAGGGTCTGGCAATCGACCCTATTTTTTTATGGTAGATTCTAAAGGAAATCTTACCTTTGCAATCCGGATTTTGATATCCTGCTTATACCAGATCACGTTTGACCAGTCTTCGACTACCTGGAACTTCAAAACCGGCAAAAAATATTCGAAACAATTTTGTTATTCACATATATAGTTTTACCTTTGCCCTCCCAAAATCCCTTATGGGAAATTTGGATGTCATTGTAAACCGACATAAAAAACTAGGTAAAGAATGCCTACTATACAACAATTAGTAAGAAAAGGAAGAGAAATTATCCGGGCTAAGTCTAAGTCCAGGGCATTAGATAGCTGCCCTCAGCGTCGTGGTGTTTGTACTCGTGTGTACACAACCACGCCTAAAAAACCTAACTCCGCTTTGCGTAAAGTTGCAAAGGTGCGTTTGACCAATAAAGTTGAGGTGATTGCTTATATCCCTGGTGAAGGTCACAACCTGCAGGAACACTCTATCGTACTGATCCGTGGTGGAAGGGTAAAAGACTTACCAGGTGTTCGTTACCACATCGTTCGCGGTTCCTTGGATACTGCCGGTGTGAAAGACAGAAAGCAGAGCCGTTCCAAATATGGTACTAAAAAGGAAAAGGCTAAAAAATAATCAATTATAAATAGTCGTAATTTTCAATAAATGAGAAAGCAAGCTGCAAAAAAATTGCCTCTGGCTCCGGATCCTCGGTTTAACGACAAGCTGGTAACCCGCTTCGTTAATAACGTAATGGAACAAGGAAAAAAGAGCATTGCCTATAAAATCTTCTACGATGCCGTGGATAAGGTAAGCCAGATGACCGGTGAAAACGGTTATGAAGTTTGGAGAAAAGCATTGAACAACGTAACTCCTGCTGTAGAAGTTAGAAGCCGCCGTATCGGTGGTGCTACCTTCCAGATCCCTGCTGAAGTTCGTCCGGATAGAAAAGTATCCCTGAGCATCAAATGGCTGGTTCGTTACGCCGGAGAAAGAAACGGTAAGAGCATGGCTGATAAGCTGGCAAATGAAATCGTAGCAGCAAGCAAAGGTGAAGGCGCAGCATTCAAGAAGAAAGAAGATACTCACCGTATGGCTGAAGCTAACAAAGCTTTCTCTCACTTCAGAGTATAGTTATAACCCGAAAGGGCAACTCAATATATTTGGCAAACAGTTCCTCTCCGGAGCTGTTTGCCTTTTTATGTGGATAACCCGTGCTTTTAGTGTGCGTAACCCCTGCATAACCCGGTTGATAAACTGAACACCCCATTACCATAGCAGATTTGCAGGAGCATCGTCCGGCCTGCCCGGAATGTGGATAACCGGAATAATTCCCCCCCCCTTTCAATACAACCGCTTTTTTGAACGCGTCCTTTTTACCTGGCACGTGCTATAACGGTCGTCTTTTAAACTTCTTCTTTTCATACCACCGTCTGCTAAAATCATCATTTCAACCTGTTTCTCCTTCCTGCGTTAGCGCCAGTGCCGCTGCAGGCCTGACTTAAAAGCTTTATCTCCGGATATGCCAGACATAAAGAAGCCGTCGGGAGAACCCGACGGCCTTAGCTAATTGGTTAGATTTACTGCTTATCTCACATTGACTAATACCTTGATCTTGCCGGTTTCACCGGTAAATTCCTGTAACGCCTTACCGATTGCCTGGCCCGGTTTCAACAGGTTCAGGTCGGCTTTCATGGCATAACCAGGTTTGCTGGCCGTAACTAAAATATCTCCGCGATGAATAGGACCGTTCTCATTACATACCTTGGTCGGAATTACACCTACTACACCTAGCGGAACTTTGCTGGAAATATCTGTGTCGATATGTTCTTCTGTCAGCAATACCCCCGGTTTGGTGGCATACACGCCAACAACCAGAGAGGAATATGCCCCCGCAGATTTTTCGATGGTACGGTCCGTATTGGTGGCAATCGCCATCACATCCCCCGGTTCATATAATAAAATACCGCCCGTAGCATCAAATGCTTCCGCCAGATCTGCACCACTATTGGCAGTGCCGCCATTAAAGAATCCTTTTCCATTGTCATCTATACGGGCCACATTGGAATTCTGATTCTTGAAAACGAAAAAATTCCCGTTTCCGTTATTGAGCACCAGACTGAAGAGAGAATTAGAGCCATTAACGGTACCACTACCGCTGTAAGGAATAGCAATCGTACCAGGCGCTCCCTGTGGCCCCTGGGGGCCGGTTGCTCCCTGAGGACCATTCGCTCCGGTTGCACCTTGTGCGCCCTGATCACCTTTAGGACCTTGCGCACCGGTAGCTCCAGTAGCCCCAATAGCACCAGTCGGGCCAGCGGGGCCTTGCGCACCAGGATCTCCTTTAAGACCTTGTGCGCCCTGAACTCCCTGGTCACCTTTAGGGCCTTGCGCGCCAGTAGCCCCAGTCGGACCAACTGGACCTTGTATGCCCTGATCACCTTTAGGACCTTGTGGTCCTTGCACACCTGGATTTCCGGGCTCACCCGGGTCACCTTTAGGACCTTGTGGTCCTTGCGCACCTGGATTTCCGGGATCACCCGGATCACCTTTAGGACCTTGTGGTCCTTGCGCACCTGGAGTTCCTGGATTACCCGGGTCACCTTTAGGACCTTGTGGTCCTTGCACACCTGGATTTCCGGGATCCCCCTGGTCACCTTTGGGGCCTTGTGGTCCTTGCACACCTGGATTTCCGGGATCACCTGGGTCACCTTTAGGGCCTTGTGGGCCTTGCGCACCTGGATTTCCGGGATCTCCTGGGTCACCTTTGGGCCCTTGTGGTCCTTGAGCGCCTGGATTTCCGGGATCACCTGGGTCACCTTTAGGACCCTGCGGTCCTTGCGCACCTGGATTTCCGGGCTCGCCCGGGTCACCTTTGGGCCCTTGCGGTCCTTGCGCACCTGGATTTCCGGGATCACCTGGGTCTCCTTTGGGCCCCTGCGGTCCTTGCGCACCTGGATTTCCGGGATCACCTGGGTCACCTTTAGGGCCTTGTGGTCCTTGCGCGCCTGGATTTCCGGGATCACCTGGGTCACCTTTAGGGCCTTGTGGTCCTTGCGCGCCTGGATTTCCGGGATTACCCGGGTCACCTTTAGGGCCTTGCGGTCCTTGCGCGCCTGGATTTCCGGGATCACCTGGGTCACCTTTAGGACCTTGCGGTCCTTGCGCACCTGGATTTCCGGGATCGCCCGGGTCACCTTTAGGGCCTTGTGGTCCTTGCACACCTGGATTTCCGGGATCTCCTGGGTCACCTTTAGGACCTTGTGGTCCTTGCGCACCTGGATTTCCGGGATCGCCCGGGTCACCTTTGGGGCCTTGTGGTCCTTGCACACCTGGATTTCCGGGATCTCCTGGGTCACCTTTAGGACCTTGTGGTCCTTGCGCACCTGGATTTCCAGGATCACCTGGGTCACCTTTGGGCCCTTGTGGGCCACACGATCCAGGCTCTCCGGCTGGTCCCTGAGGGCCGACTGGCCCCTGAGGCCCTGCTGGTCCTTGTTCACCAGGGTCTCCTTTATCTCCTTTTACACCCTGGATACCGGCTGGTCCTGTTTGTCCAATCGGTCCGGCAGGACCTGTATCACCTACATCACCTTTGTCTCCTTTGGCACCTGTTGCACCAGTGGGGCCGGTCTGTCCTGCCGGTCCTGCCGATCCAGTCGGCCCAACTGGCCCCGCCGGCCCCATGTCTCCTTTCGCACCCGCCGGCCCTATTGGCCCTGTAGGTCCGGTAGCACCCGCTGTACCTGTAACACCGGCAATGCCAGCCACGCCTGCTGGTCCGGCCGGCCCTGTATCACCCTTGTCTCCTTTGGGGCCAGACACCCCATTGGCGGCATATAGTGCATAAGGAACGGCAGCAAAGGAAGAAGTGCCCAGTTCCTGGTAGTTGCCGCCATCAGTGGAAGCTTCTACTTTAATGAACTGGTTGGCATTTGCCCATGGAACGGCGCTGAAATTACCGCTGGTAGCATTTCCTCCGCCAATTTGCAAGGTGAAAAGCCCTAACTGGTTGGTAGTGGTGCTGTGAGTTTCCTGGTATTGTACCGGTCCTGACGGTGAACCGCCCAAAATGGTGATTCTCACCTTTATATTTTCATTGACCAGCATGGTGCCATTGCCATTTCTGGCCACTGCCTGGTAGTTGATGGTCCTAAGGCCGTTTTGTGCATAAAGCTGTAAGGAAAACAGCGTGCAGCAAAGGATAAACAAGTATCTTTTTGTCATAACTGGTATTTTATTCAATAATTGCTTAATGTGTGATGTCGGGGTTTACAGAAGGGGTGATAGTAGCAGCGGTATGTCTGCCGATATTGTATAACAGGGAAAATTTAAGGGTCCTCCTTTCCCGCAGACTGTTGGAAGTGGGGATCAGGTAAGCCAGGTCCAGCTGCAGATTGGCCACTCTTACACCAAGGCCGCTGGTAAAATGTTGCCGGTAGCCTTTATGGGGGTTCTCATAAAAATAGCCGGTCCGTACAAAGAAGCACTGCCTGTAAGCATATTCAATACCACTGCCAATCGTAAACTCTCTTATTTCTTCTCCAAAACCTCCGGGTGCATCGCCAAAAGAGGAAAAAATGGCATTGACAACGCTACGGTTAGGGTCCTGGCCTTTTAAGATCAGGCCGGTGCTGTCATACAGCGGTGGGGTGGGGACCAGTAACTTGTTGATGTCTAATGCCAGCGTAAACTCATGGTCTCCGGTATGCACAAACGTGTAACTGCCGCCTATCCGCAGGTTCATGGGCAAAAAACTCTTCTGGCGGCTATCGTCCGTGTATTGAAGTTTGGTGCCGATGTTGGTGATGCTGACACCCAGACAATACCGGTTACTGAAATCCAGGTAGTCCTTGCTGTTCTGGTAATAGTAGCTCACATCTCCGGCCACGGCGGAAGCGGGCTTCTGCTGTAACCCGTTGAAAGAGCCCTGCCCCAGCTGACTGCGGACATAGCGCATCGTGATGGCCATCGACATATGTTCTCCCAGTTTGCGGGAATAGGCGCCGTCTATGGCGAATTCCCGGGGAGAATAGTTCTGTAGTATAGTGCCGTTTTCATCCCGGAACGTGACATCCCCATAATTAAAATATTTCATGGATGCCCCGATGCCTTCGTTGTCATTCAGGTTTTTGTAGGCCGATACAAAGGCCATGTTTGATTTGTAGTTGTTCAACTCCCACATCCAGGGCGAATAAGTAGCACTTGCGCCCCAGTCTCCTGCAAAGACGATTTTAGCCGCATTGGAAAAAATGGAATTGGCGTCCGGGCTGATGCCTGTGGCGGCATCACCCATCCCGCTTGACCTGGCATCGGGGTTGACCAGCAAAAAGCTCGCTCCGATATTAGGTGGTTGCTGAGGTGTCTTCTGCGCGTGGACTGCCGGCATGCCGGCCAGTATGCCGGAAATAAGTAGAATTATTCGATCATATTTCATGATTACGACATTTAATTACTGCACGATGAGTTTTTCGAAATAAATGTTGACGCCCACTTTCAGCACAACGGTGTAAATCCCTGCAGCGAAACGGTTGACCGGTATCACTACCGTGGAAGTGCCCTGCCCGGCCTGGTGTTGCTTGTTGTACACCTCTTGCCCGGCTGTATTGAGCATCAGGATGTTCACCATCGCATCGGCGAGCAGTTCAAACTGTACTTTTACAGTGGTGAGAGCAGGATTGGGAAACAGAATGTAACTTTTCACAGGGCTCTTTCCGGGTGGCAGGGGAGGAAGCTCATAGGGCTGCTGAAACCCCTGTGTCAGCAGCAACCGCCCGTCTGTAATAGGCAGCACGACCGGTTCCCCTATGGTATATTGAATCAATACCTGTTGAAGGTTGCCACTGCCGCCATTAGTGCCAACGACCTGCCTGTTCAGGATCAGTTGTGCGTCCGCTTTGGTGCATAGCGCTGCCAGCACCATCAGCGCAATAATGCACTTGGAGATAAACGATGTCATAAATTGTGGAGTTAAAGGGTGTGTATGCGCAATAGAAGGCCGTTTCCGGTACCCGAAATCAAGCTCTGGTACGGAAATATGAATGAAAAGGAAACAGCCGCCTATTGATTAGGAGGAGTGTACAGATGTAACCATAAATTTTTCACTTTGGGATGAATAGATAGATAATGAAATCATGAACAGAATAAAAAGCATGGATATAAACCTGGGACCAGATATAGGTCCAGGCATGGTATAGACATGGTAAAATTTTGATAAGCAGGTATAAATAAGCCAATTAGTTTCCGGGGGAAATCAGATTATTCTACATGACAATAAATGTGTGAAGCGGAACTTGGGGGATTATGCTATAAGCACTCGATAATAGCACGAATATCAACGAATTATCGGTCTGAACAAATGCCTAGTTTTCAAGTGGCAGGTTTTTGCTGAAAAACGGTAGAATTCGCTATAAAATTGGTTAGGATCTCTAATAACTATTTTAATTTAGATTAATATATTCCAACCTTCGTGTTAGTGAGGGGGAATCTGAACAAATACAAAGAAAAAGGCCACCGGTTTCCTGTCGGCGGCCCTAATGCATTGTATGCTCCTGGTGTTATCTCACATTTACAAGTACTTTGATCTTGCCCTCTATTCCGTCAAATTCCTGTAAGGCTTTGCCTATCGCCTGACCCGGTTTTAACTTGTTAAGATCTGCTTTCATGGCGTATCCTGACCTGCTGGCTGTCACCAGCAGATCGCCACGGCGGATAGCCCCGTTTTCATTGCAAACTTTGGTCGGTATCACACCTACCACGCCCAAAGGTACCTTATCTGAAATATCGGTCTCAATATTTTCCTCTGTCAGCAATACGCCGGGCTTGGTGGCATATACGCCCACCACAAGGGAAGAGTAGGCTTCTGTTGACTTTTCAATGGTCCGGTCAGCATCCGTTGCAATCACCATCACATCCCCAGGTTCATATTGCTGTACATTGCCGGTCACGTCGAAGGCCTCGGCTACGTCAGCGCCGCTGTTCTGAGTACCTCCGTTAAAGAAGCCCACACCGGCTTTATTGATACGCGCCATATTAGCGCCGCCACTCTGAAAAACACCCAGGTTACCGCTGGCGCCGGTGTGGTTGATCAGCAATGCACTACCGGTTCCTGCGTCGGTAATCTGCACAGTGGGTTGACCATTGGCACTGTTGAAATTGGCGAACCGGGCAGCTTTGCCGGTGCCAAAATTGGGTATCCACCCGTAAACTGCATTGCCATTGCCGTCACAGGAACTCTCTACCCCGTTTCCATTACCGCCGGCATTAGCGGTAAAACCGTTGCCGTTGCCTTCTGTGAGCGCCAGCAATGCAGGCCCGTTGCCGGCAGGGTTGGAAGAATAAAACAAGCCGCCATAGCCCCCGGTACCGGAAGATAATCCGAAAACCCCGGCGGTACCAAAGTTGGCAAACATGGAGTTCACTTCTCCCTTGACCGCAGGAGAAGTACCTGTGGTCCTGTCTACCTTGAAATTACCGGCAATACCGTCTCCTACGGTGGTGACTGTAATAACATCGCTGGTATTGCTTCCATTGAAAATATCGAATTTTCCGGCCCTGCCGGTAGCAAAAGAAGGTACCCAGGCATACAAGGCGTTGCCGGCCCCGTCGATATTGGCTTCTACGGCGTTACCATTCTTGCTGGCATTGGCTGTAATGGCATTACCATTTCCGTCGTTAATGGATACTAGTGCCGGACCATTACCGGATGTATTGGAGGCATGGAAAAGCCCTGCAAAACCGCCGGTACCGGAGGAAACCCCGAAAACACCGGCAGCACCAAAGTTGCCAAATATGGTTTTTACCTCGCCACGCACGGCCGCAGCCACACTATTGGTATTGTTGACGAGAAAAGAAGCTGCATTGCCTTGCGTGTTGTCGGGGATGTTACCATTACCATTGGTTTCTACTTCCAGCGTATTACCGGTAGTGTTGGTATTGTTGAGGTTCTCAAACCTTCCGGCCCGCCCTGTGCTGTTATTGAGGCCTACCTGCCCCAATACGCCAATGGCGGTACCTGCGGTACTGGTGGCAATAAAACCTCTCACGCCATAGCCACCACCATCATTGCGGCCCACCACAGCGCCGGCAATATCGCTGGTAGTGCGGCCAACTACTGCTTCGCCACCACCGTTGTTATCGCCCACGACCCCGGCAGAAGTCTGGGCCGTAGTAATACCATGTACACCAAAACCGGCACTGGTACTGGAACGTACACCTTCGCCATTACCGGTGGTCGTTACATTTACCACCGTGCCATTACCTACGGAGTTGACACTCAGCGCTGTATTGTTATTCGCATTATTGTAAATACTAATGCTGGCAGGGATGCCATTAACACTGGTGGCTGTCAGTCCGGTGCCGCTAGTACTATTGGCATAAACGCCGGTGCCACTGGCAGAAGCGTTACCATATACGCCCAGTCCGTTGGGCGTGACGCCGTAAACACCCCAGCCGGAGCCGGCCTGCGAGCCATACAAGCCAATACCTAAACCGCCGGTACCGTTATTGATTCCTCTCACGGCGGAGGAAAAACCACCGGGACTGACAGAAGACACAATTCCCCTGATAGATGCAATATTGGACGTGGTGGTGTTATTAACACCTTCCAGCGAGGTGCCGTCACCGTTATTGGTGATACTGAAAAGCGTAGCGGCGTTGTTTTCCGTCGCTGCATAGGGAAGCGTTAGTCCGCCACCGCCGGCTCCTGCTATCCACTGGGCGCCATCAAATTTTAAAAGCTGCCCTGCCAGCGGCGCTGTATTGCTTACCGGTATTCCCTGAAGCTTCGCTACTACCGGATTGGGGTAGGTGCCACTCAGATCACCACCCGCGGATACACCATTGATATCACCCTGTGGTCCCGCTGGTCCTACCGGCCCCACTGGCCCAGCCGGTCCAACTAGCCCCGCAGGTCCTACTACGCCTGCTGGTCCTACTGGTCCCACCGGGCCCACCGGTCCCACCGGGCCAACCGGTCCTGCAGCACCCGGAAGTCCCATCGGTCCTGCCGGTCCCTGAATCCCCTGTGGTCCCGCCGGTCCTGCTGGTCCTGCCGGGCCAACTGGGCCGGGATTGCCATTGGCAGCATACAGTGCAAAAGGCACGCTGGCCAGCGGTGACGCGCCCAATACCTGAAAACTGCCGCCGCCGGTGGCGGCTTCCACTTTGATATATTGATTGGCGTTAGCCCATGGTACGGCGGAGAATGTGCCACTCACCGGAACGCCGGCGCCAATCTGCAGGTTGAACAATCCCAGCTGGTTGGTAATGGCATCGTGCGTTTCCTGGTATTGTACCGGTCCGTCGGCGGAACCTCCCAGAATTGAGATCCGCACTTTAATGCTCTCATTGGCAAGCGCAGTACCATTGCTGTTTCGGGCTACCGCCTGGTAGTTGATCGTTTTTAACCCGTTTTGTGCGTATGACAATTGTGTTATAAACAGTATACTACAAAAGAAAGAAAGCAAGTATCTTTTTTTCATGTCGGCTGATTTAAATAGGAGGTGTTAAGGTTTGTTTTTCAGGGGTGTGCTGCCATTGTTCTTTGGTTCTCCACCCTGGTCGGGTATTTTGAACGGAGCGGCAGGCGGAGCGGATGACTGATGGGCAGCGGCGGCAGTCTCGCTGTTAATATCTGAAGGGATGGCTGCTTTTTTGGCGGCAGCAGGGGCCGCCATCCTGGCGCTGCCACGGGGCATTGCCGGTTTATAATCATTAAAAATCAGCTCTTTGGTGGAACGGCCACGAAACTGGCTTTCTTTGACGTTTTTATCGGAAGCGGGCGACTGAAATTTCGAAAAGTCCTTTTGAAAGGAAGGAAACAGGACGTCCCGGGTTTTGTTTTGTGCAGTTGCCTGTATGGCGATGCCTGCCAGCAGCAGGAGCAGAAAAATGGAAAGTTTCATATGGGTGATTTAAATGTGTCAGCAAATTCACTGGAGCTGCGCATCCTTGCGCCCCCCGATGTTATATACCAGCGAGAATTTTAAGGTTCTCCGTTCGCGTAAACTGGTACCGGTAGGGACCAGGTAGGCCAGGTCAAATCCTATATTGGTGTATCGGACGCCAAAACCGGCGGAGAAATGCTGTCGCAGCCCTTTTTGAGGATGCTCATAGAAGTAGCCGGTCCGCACAAAGAATAGCTGCCGGTAGGCATATTCCAGTCCGCTGGCGATGGTAAACTCACGTAGTTCTTCACTGAAACCTCCTGGAGCATCGCCAAAGGAGGAAAACAACGCATTAACCACTCCCCGGTTTGGGTCTTTGCCTTTGAGGATCTGGTCTGTGGGAATACCGTCGTTGTTGACGGCGTACAAAGGGGGAGTGGGCACCAGCAGCTTGTTGATATCTACTGCAACAGTAAATTCATGATCGTAGGTGTGCACAAACGTATAACCGCCACCGATGCGCAGGTTCATCGGCAGAAAGCTTTTACGTGTGTTGTCATCAGTGTATTGCAGCTTGGTACCGATATTGGTAAAGCTCACACCGAAAGAATAACGGTTACCAAATTCCAGGTTGTCGCTGCTGTTCTGATAATAATAGCCAATGTCTCCGGCCACGGCGGATGCAGGTTTTTGCTGCAGCCCGTTGAAGGAGCCCTGGCCGAGCTGGCTGCGCACATATCGCAGACTGATGGCAAGCGACATATGCTGCCCCAGCTTTCTGGCATAAGACGCATCTATTGCAAACTCTTTAGGGGAATAGGTTTGCAGGGCTGTGCCGTTATCATCCCTGAAGGTCACTTCTCCGTAATTGAAGTATTTCATGGATAAACCCACTCCCTCCACCGTGTTGATGTTTTTATAGGCTGATACATATGCCATGTTGGACTGGTTGTTATTTAACTCCCACATCCAGGGGGAATAATTGGCACTCACGCCCCAATCACCGGCAAAAACAATTTTAGCAGCGTTGGAAAACAGTGCGTTAGGGTCGGCTTCAAGCCCGATGGTGGCATCTCCGGCCCCGCTCGAACGGGCATCGGGGTTGACCAGCAGGAAGCTGGCGCCGGTATTGGGCGCTTTCTGCTCCGCTTTTTGAGCATGTACGGCCGGTTTTACGGCCAACATACCGCATAACAGTAAAATGATTCGACCATATTTCATGATTACATTTTTAAAATGAGGATGAGCAATAACGAAGAAGGCTACTGGACAATCAGCTTTTCAAAGTAAATACTGGCGTTCACCTTCAGCACCACGGTGTAAATACCGGCGGCAAAGTGATTCACCGGCAGCAGTACCGTGGTTTTGCCCGCGCCCATTTCCAGGAACTGGTGATACAGGGTTTGCCCGGCAGGGTTCAGTACCTGGATGGTCACTGTGGCGTTTCTCAACAGGTCAAACTGGACCTTGGCATTGGTAATGGCCGGATTAGGAAAGATGATGTAGTTTCTGACCGGGTTCGCGCCGGGTGGCAATGCCGGAAGTTCTTCCGGCTGCTGAAAGCCCTGGGTAAGGAGTAGCCGGCCGTCTGTCACAGGCGTTACTACAGACTCGCCTATGGTGTACTGCAGCCGGATGGCGTTGACCACACCGCTGCCTCCGTTGCTGGCCGTCACCTGTCTGTTCAGGATCAGTTGTGCCCTTGCAGTAGTACATAGCAATGCCAGTACCACTAGTGCAGGGATGCACTTGGAGCTGTAAGATGTCATAATGAAATCTGGGGGTTAGAAAATGTATGTATGATATGGCCCGGCTGTTATCAACAGCCGACAGCTCAGGAAGAAAGTATATTTCTCTTCATGACAGTTATGTTTTTGGATTTTAGTTGATAATAATTCGCAATAAGGCCGTTCTGTATACCACCGTTGATTTATATGGTTGATGCTCAGTATTCGGTCGCTAACAAAGACACAGGAATAAAACAGGACATTTTCGGGGACAAATTTATTAAATCATGTTACAAATGTGGACGATTTATTGTTCAGGAAAAATATAGATTTTGTTCCTGGCCGGATTTTTAAAAAAAATGGTGGATTACACTTAAAAACTGGTTCGGTCAACAGATACTTATTATGATTTGAATTAATGCGTTAGAATGCCCGTGCTTGTTAAAAAAGAAATAACAATTGCACAATGTGGTGCGTTTTATTTATTGCTAAAAATAAATTACCTTTGCCCCCCAAATTGCATTATTTAGTCATTTTAATATTATGGCAGACTTAAGATTTCAAAGGAACTTTGGTATTGCGGCGCACATTGATGCGGGTAAAACCACTACCACAGAGCGTATCCTGTATTATACAGGTAAATCCCACAAGATTGGTGAGGTGCACGAGGGTGCTGCTACCATGGACTGGATGGCACAGGAGCAGGAAAGAGGTATTACCATCACATCTGCTGCTACCACTTGTTTTTGGAATTTCCCAACTTTACAGGGTAAAGCTCTCCCGGACACTAAGCAATATAAATTCAACATCATCGATACTCCGGGCCACGTGGACTTCACCGTGGAAGTAGAGCGCTCCCTGCGCGTACTGGACGGTCTGGTGGCACTGTTCTGCGCTGTATCCGGCGTTGAACCTCAGTCTGAAACCGTTTGGCGCCAGGCTAACCGCTACCGCGTACCCCGTATCGGTTTCGTTAATAAAATGGACCGTTCCGGTGCCGACTTCCTGAACGTGGTAAAACAGGTGAAAGAAATGCTGGGTGCTAACCCCGTTCCCCTGACCCTGCCTATCGGCGCGGAAGATACTTTCAAAGGCGTGGTTGACCTGATCACCATGAAAGGTATCATCTGGGACGAAGAAGGTAAAGGTGCTACCTACCAGGAAATCGAAATTCCGGAAGACATGAAGGAAGAAGCGAACGAATGGAGAGCTAAACTGGTAGAAGCCGTTGCTGAATACGATGATACCCTGATGGAGAAATTCTTCGAAGATCCTAACTCTATCTCCGAAGCGGAAATCCACGAAGCGATCCGTAAAGCTACTATCGACATCGCTATCATCCCGATGATGTGCGGTTCCTCCTTCAAAAACAAAGGTGTTCAGAAAATGCTGGATGCGGTTTGCCGTTACCTGCCTTCTCCAATGGACATCGAAGCAGTAAAAGGTACCCACCCTGATACCGGTGAAGAAATTGACCGTAAACCAGACGCTAAAGAACCATTCGCAGCCCTGGCGTTCAAAATCATGACCGATCCTTTCGTTGGTCGTCTGGCGTTCTTCCGGGCTTACTCCGGTCACCTGGATGCAGGTTCCTACATCCTGAACACCCGTACCGGCAAAAACGAGCGTATCAGCCGTATCATGCAGATGCACGCTAACAAGCAGAACCCAATCGATTTCATCGAAGCTGGTGATATCGGTGCTGCTGTTGGTTTTAAAGATATCAAAACCGGTGACACCCTCTGCGACGAGAACAACCCGATCATCCTGGAATCTATGACCTTCCCGGAACCGGTTATCAGCATCGCCATCGAGCCTAAAACTCAGGCAGACGTTGATAAAATGGGTATGGCGCTCGCTAAACTGGTAGAGGAAGATCCTACCCTGAAAGCTAAAACTGACGAAGAAACCGGCCAAACCGTATTGAGCGGTATGGGTGAGCTTCACCTGGAAATCATCGTTGACCGTATGCGTCGCGAATTCAAGGTGGAAGTTAACCAGGGTGCTCCTCAGGTGGCTTACAAAGAAGCGCTGACTACTAAAGTTGAACACCGCGAAGTATTTAAGAAACAAACCGGTGGTCGTGGTAAATTCGCTGATATCCAGATCGAAATTTCTCCTGCTGATGCAGAATGGCTGAAAGAAAACGACGGAAAATCCTTCCAGTTCATCAACGATATCTTCGGTGGTGCTATTCCGAAAGAGTTCATCCCTGCCGTTCAGAAAGGTTTCGAACAATCTATGAACCAGGGTGTACTGGCCAACTTCCCGCTGGTAAACCTGAAAGTAAGACTGTTTGACGGTTCCTTCCACGCAGTGGACTCCGACGCAATGTCCTTCGAGCTCTGCGCCAAACAAGCCTTCCGTGAAGCTGCCCGCAAAGCTAAACCAGTATTGCTGGAGCCTATCATGAAAGTGGAAGTGCAAACTCCTGACCAGTACATGGGTGACGTTACAGGTGACCTGAACCGCCGCCGTGGTATGCTGGAAGGTATGGACTCCAAAAATGGCGTACAGGTGATCAAAGCTAAAGTTCCATTGAGCGAAATGTTCGGTTACGTAACGCAACTGCGTTCACTGTCTTCCGGCCGTGCCAGCTCCATCATGGAATTCTCCCACTACGCTCCGGCTCCGAACAACGTGGCTGAAGAAGTGGTAGCGAAAGTAAAGGGTAAAGTAAACGCCTAATTACATATTTTTCCATAGAAAAAGGTTGTCCTGCGAAAGCGGGACAACCTTTTTCGCTTACATGAACATGCTATTGCCACCTGATAGTTTTTCGATAAATTCGATAAACATAACCTACAACTGAACGTACTTTTTGCCAAAATGCCAGGGTCCTGCTCTTCAGGACCTTTTTTTATGATTTCTTATAGGGGCAATAGGGGGTGGTCAACGTTTTACCGTTATACTATATGAAAATGCATATCTAACTGAGCCTGTATCTTTTTACTGATAGCCGACTGACCAATATGTACTTAGAATTAACACAAGCACCTCCTGCAACTGTTATATACGAAACAGGAGAACAGATAGTACTGGCTCCTGGCCTGGATGTGATTCTGCCCTGCTGGAACCCGTCGGGCCCTTGGGTAGAATCGCTCATCAGGCACTATCATGACGTACTTCGCCTCATGGGCGATGTGCCCGTGCAGCTCATTCTCGTAAACGATGGTTCGCTCCGCAACTTCACCAGCCAGCATATGTCCTGGCTCGAAGCTGCCATCCCCGGCATTATCATCGTCAACAATAAACAAAACCGTGGTAAAGGCCATGCCGTACGCGAAGGCGTGAAAAATTCCCGCCATGCCTACCAGGTATATACCGACCTCGACTTTCCGTTTGGAGTGGACGCGGTCAAAAAAGCCTACGACCAGCTTCAGCAAGGCCTCGATGTAGTGGCCGGCGAAAGGGGAGCGGCTTACCTGAAAGAATTGCCCCGCAAAAGAAGAGTTATTACCCGCATCAGCCGCCTGCTCAATAAGGTAGTGCTCCGCCTGAAAGTAAACGACGCCCAGGCCGGCCTGAAAGGCTTCAATGCCCACGGCAGATCAGTGCTGCTCAATACTACCATCGACGGTTTCCTGTACGACAGCGAGTTCCTGTACAAAGCCGGTAAAAATCCACGCCTCAAAATCGGAGCAGTAGATGTATATTGCCGCCCCGGTATCAGCTTCAGTGCATTTAAAATTAAACTGCTGCTGAAAGAACTACGGAACTATTGCCGGATTATTACCAGTGCTAACGCCGCTAAATAATTATGGACCAGGAGAAAAGGATACTGATTAGTGTTGACGTGGAAGAATTTGATATCCCCGAAGAATTTGGCCGACAGGTACCCCTGCAGGAAAAACTGGAAATTTCCAGAAAAGGCCTGCAAACTACCCTCGACCTCTTTGATCAATACAATGTGCGCGCTACTTTTTTTATCACTGCCTACTGGGCGCAACATTATCCTGAACTGATCAGACAGGTGGCCGCCAAACACGAAATAGCCTCCCACGCATACTATCACAGCTCTTTTTCCGACGCAGACCTGGAAGGCTCCAGACTGGCCCTGCAGGAAATCAGCGGCCAACAGGTACGCGGTTTCCGTATGCCCCGCCTCCGTAAGGTGAACATGCAGGCTCTTAAAGACGCCGGATATCTCTACGATGCTTCCCTGAACCCTACCTGGCTGCCTGGCCGCTACAACAACCGCCACCTGCCTCGTACCATGTTCCGGGGTGATCATAACATGTGGATCATCCCTTCCTCTGTTTCCCCCCTCATCCGGTATCCCGTTTTTTGGCTGAGCGTGAAAAATGCTCCGCTATGGGTTACCCGCCACTTCAGTAAAACAATCCTCCGGAAAGACAATTACCTCTCTTTTTATTTCCACCCATGGGAACTGGTAGATATCCGGGGTTATGCCCTGCCTTCGTATATCAGCCGCGTTTCCGGTTCCAGAATGGAACAGAAAATGGAAGGTTTCCTGCGTTTTTTGCAGCAACAAGGCCGCTTCTGTGCACATATCGACATGCTGTGATCTGTTGTTGTAAGATGCCTGTTTGCCCGGTGCTGCTGCCGGCCCGTATAACTATTTATGTCGTCTTCTGTTAACATGCTGTGCCCAAATGCACGGAGAAGGAGTGCTGTTTGCATTCCGTCCTGTCAGGTTTCCAAACTATTCTCTCCGGAAAAATCGCCCGGAAAACATGGAAAAAAAAGCACAGGTGGGAAAAGATTTTTATACAACAACATTCGATTATAATTGTTATAAGCCGTAAGCGTAACCGGAAAAGAAAGCTTAGCAAACAGTACAACAAGAAAAAAAATTATATTTTTTTTAACAAAAGGATAACTTATATGCTTCATTTTCAGTACTTTTGTTTTCAAGTTCAGATATTATTCGAGCATGTGTTTGTTGATTGTTTGTGATTGTTTGAAGCATTGTAAAAGCTACCCATTATCCCCCTGCCGCTAATTTTTTTCAGTTCATTATTCAATAGCAACCTGCTATAGCTGCAAACCTCAAACTCTGATTTGCTGTTTTGCGCGATCGGCATATTTATTCATTCAGCATGTTAAATGTTAAAACTAAAATGCACACTATGAAAAAAATTCGTCTCCTAACCCTTGTTGCAGTGAGCGTACTGATGGGATCAACCGTAAAAGCACAGATCCAGAAAGGAAACATTATGGTGGGTGCCAATCTCACAAATATGAGCGTCACTTTTCAGAAGGAAAGCACTGCCTTCAGTTTTAATCTGTCTCCCAAAATCGGTTGGTTTATTAAAGATGGTTTGGCAATTGGCGGTTATGTTGAATTTGGCGCCAATACCACCAAGAATAAAGTTACAGATACCAGGGCTTCGAATACAAACTATGGGGTAGGAGCCTTCGCCCGTTATTTTGTAGAGGATAAAAATGTCCGGAAACTGGAGTTTTCCAAGAGAGTACGGTTCTTTGCAGAAGCCAATGCCGGTTTTGCCGGACAAAATCCGGCCAGCGGCGCTTCTACAAACGGCTTTAACGTTGGTATCGGACCTGGCATTTCCTATTTTATTACTCCCAATGTAGGGCTGGAAGGTTTGGTAAAATATGATCTGACTGTAGGTGGCGGTAATTCCACTACGGCTAACCGTCTTAGCCTGGGCGTAGGTTTCCAGATCTACCTGCCGTCTGCTAAAGCAAAAGCTATTTACAGAGAAGAAAGAAGCGGAAAATAATCCACTGGCAAGTGAAAAAATGGTCCCGGTAGTCATGATCCATGGCGGCCGGGGCCTTTTTATTAGGATTCCTGCTATATTTTAATAAATGAATGTCATAGTAGCAAATGAGTGACGGGCATCATGGTTGGATTTAAGAGAAGCGGTTACATTTGTATCATGACCAGTTCCCTGGTCATTTGGGATTGCTGAAAACCAATAAAAGAGTAGGCTTTAACCCTAAAACCATTTGTTATGTTCCTTTGTGAATTGCTTGAATGGCTCCGTCGGCTGCTTTGCGGCGACACTAGACCAGGTGGTGGTTGCCGCCGTGATGATGATGACGACGATCGTTGCCATCCTCGTCATTGCAACGGCTAAGCATCTGACGAAGTACTCTTGCTCTTGAATTCCCACCGGCTTGTCTGCCCCTCCCAGACGCATGAACAATGAGAATGCCGAAAGCCATGTAAAAGCGTAGCTGAGATTAAAAACCTTTTTCCTATGGTCATCGATGTACTCTTTCCCTGTCACCAGGTTATTTTGCGTTGCTGAAAAACCGCACTGGGCGGCATTCGGCCAGAGAGCATGCTGCGTTTGTTACCCGTAGAGCCATGACCGAGGTCATGGCTTTTTATTGGCAGGCAGGTAATGAATACCCAAAGCAATGAATGGATAACAGGTGACCAGGGTCATCGTTGTCTTTGAGAGAAGCGGTTACATTTGTAACCATGACCGATTACTGTAGGTCATTTGGGATTGCTGAAAACCAATAAAAGAGTAAGCATTTAACCCCTTTAAATCAAATTTTATGTTTCTCACTCAATTACTCGCATTTCTGCTCCAGCTGCTGTTTGGCGGCAACAACAACAACGGCGGTGGTTGTCACCATGATGATGATTGCCATCATTGCCACCACTAAGTGGCCCGTAAACTATTTTGCTCCTGAACCTCACCGGCTTGTTAGCCCTCTCCAGACGCATGATCAAATGAGACTGCCGAAACCATGTAAAAGTGTAGTTGATATAAAAAACCTCTTCTGATGGTCCTCGATGTACTCTTTCCCTGTAGCCAGGTTATTTTGCGTAGCTGAAACCCGCACTGGGCGGCACCCGGTCAGAGAGCATGCCGCGTTTGTTACCCTTAGGGCCATGACCAACGTCATGGCTCTTTTTATAGGATGGTATTGCAATGAACAAAATGAACGGCTGTGTTATCAATGGATTAACTGAACGGGAAATTATTGCAGGGAAGCACTATTTTGCAGTGTGGCCGGTTGGGTCTGGTCATTGGGATCGCTGAAAACCAAAAAAAGAGTAAGCTCAGAATCTTAATCGTTTCCGTATGTTAAACACAATTCTCAACGCTTTCCTGAAGTTTCTGCACACGGTTATCGGTGCCCTGTAATCCCCCACAGATACAGGACTGTTATTGCGCTTGTATCCTGTGATTATGGAAAACATTTTTTACTTGTATTTCGAAAAAGCCGCGATTCAGTCGCGGTTTTTTTGTGCCCGGTGAGGAACTTATATCAGTAGGATTCCTGCTTTTGGTAATGATTTTTGCAGATATGATATTATTTCGGAAGATGTTTAGTGTCCCCTGAAAACCTTGTAAATAGCGTGTTCAGCGGATTGAACAACAAACATGTTTTGACTAATGGAATGAACAAAATGAATGTATGTTATTGTGCGAATTGCCCTTATTTTTAACATGTTGGTTCTTGCTATGAAGCCAATTGGGATTGCCGAAAACCAAAAAAAGAGTAGGCTAAACAGGAGTAATTCCATTCTTATGAACTTACTGAGTCAATTGCTCGCTACTATCGTTGCGCTGCTGAAAAATCTGCTGGGCGGCCTGTAATCTGTGATCGTCCACGGGAAGAACTGTACTGTTTCTGGTTCTATTTCCCTTTTAAACGTATGTAACTTATTGGGATCGCCGAAAACCAAAAAAAGAGTAGGCATAACAGGTGAAAATCCATTTTTTATGAACATTCTGAGTCAACTGCTCGCAACCATCGTTGCTCTGCTGCAATCTCTGCTGGGTGGCCTTTAATTAACGGCCTCCGTAAGGGAACGGTCCTATCCTTAGTTCGAATTCCCTTGCAACGCATTTAGCTCCGGGACTTGTTCCCGGAGTTTTTTTATTCCAGGCATCTCGTCTTTCAAATATCATAGAGGAGTTACACAATGTGACCAGTATCCGGGAACGGCTGGAGAAGCTTTTCTGCGCTCACTATAGACACTCTTTGAATAGACAATAACGTCGCTTCCGGCTTTCTCTGAGGCGCTTTCCATCTCCGGGAAAAAGAGTGGAAATAATCTGCTATGTCGCCAGCGTAAAGGATTGAACAAAATGATCGAAGGTGAAGGAAATGAACAAAATGGGCTCATGCTAATTGCAGAACCTCTTTTAAATTCGGCACCGGATGTTAACATTATCACTGGGATTGCCGAAAACCAGTCAATAGAGTAGGCATAACAATGAAAACCTAAAACTATGGATTTGCTGAACCAATTGCTCGCACTGATCTTAGGATTAGTAAAATCATTACTCGGCGGTATCGGTGGCGGTTTACCTCTGTAAGAGGCACCGGATGCATCGTATCTGCTTTAACTAATTCAGGACCGCTTCATTTTGATGCACATGCACAAAATGGAGCGGTTGTCTTTTGTGTAGTGCCCGTCTGCCGGTATTATGATCGTATAGTGCAGGTGCTTTATTAATGGTATGGTGTCCTTCCCTTATAGGGCTGTTTTGACCGGCAGTCTGTCAAGCGGCTTTTCCTGGTTACAAATACAGTCTGAATAATCCTCTTCCAGTCATCTGTCTGACAGGCCCGGCCGAGTCAGGCAGCTTTCGCAACAGATGGCCGTATATACCCCTGCACGATGAATTTTTACCGGATGGCTGCCTCCGCCGGCAGGCGAAGGTTTTTATTGCAACATGCTCACCAGCTGTTGTTTGTCCCGGCGTCGTTCCCTCCGATAGTTGATAACCCGCAGGCGTGTAAGTCCCCCGACGGGCTGGGTAGCGGTCGTAAGTTGACCGGATAGCCCAGGACGGACCAGAGATGTAACTGGCCCGTTTAAACAGGCTACTCCGGCTACCGGGCCGGCTTCCAGGCAGGGAAGAAGGGGAGGGCTGCTTTTTTTAGCAGGGCCGCCGGCCGGGCATATCTGCCGTCAGAGCCCGTTTCGGCGTACAGGGAGCAGGGGAGGGGGATGAATACATTTTTCTCCTGTGGCAGCTGAAAAATTTTTTGTTTTGATTTTTGTTTTCCTATATTTGTCAAAATCAGCATGTCAACTAAGCGTAAGACTTAATACGCACAAAATGAATGTTTTCGGAGGCTTAATTGCATAAAGTCCGTACCCCATCGCCCTCTTTCCCGTGACCATGGCAAACTTCTGCCGGGTATCTTTTTATTTTTTTCCTGAGATTTATTTGCCAATTCAAAAAAACCGGGTTACCTTTGCCCTCCCAAATTGTAAAGGGAAAAAACACGAAGAAGTTCATTGCATATGTCTCAGAGAATAAGAATCAAGCTGAAGTCCTACGATCATAACCTGGTAGACAAGTCTGCTGAGAAGATCGTTAAAACCGTGCGTAACACGGGCGCCGTGGTAACAGGTCCAATTCCTTTACCTACAGAGAAGAAAATTTTTACGGTACTGCGTTCTCCGCACGTAAATAAGAAAGCGCGCGAGCAGTTCCAGTTGTGTACTCACAAACGTTTACTGGACATCTATACCTCCTCTTCCAGGACTGTAGATGCGCTGAGTAAGCTGGATTTACCTTCTGGGGTAGAAGTTGAAATTAAAGCATAAGGACAACAGCAAGGCTGGGCAAAAGGCCCGCCTTTTACTGATTTTATGGTTATTGGTTGATTATCAGCCAATAACAATTTTAACAAATAACACATAGGTCGCGCCTTCTGGGCGGCCGCCCAATAAATGTATTTAACCGCCCATCCTGGGGATAGCTGGAAATCCCCCAGGCGCTGGGTAAAATCATATATAAAATGAAAGGTATTATTGGTAAAAAGATTGGTATGACCAGTATCTTCGAGTCCAATGGTAAGCAAACTGCTTGCACCATTATCGAAGCAGGTCCCAACGTTGTAACACAGGTAAAAAGCCTGGAATCAGATGGTTACAATGCAATTCAGGTTTCTTTCGGTGAGAAGAAAGAAAAACACACTACAAAAGCTGAGCTCAATCACTTCGCGAAAGCAAGCACCTCTCCCAAACGTTTTGTTAAAGAATTCCGCAATCCGGACGTACAGAAAGCCCTTGGTGAATCTATCACCTGCGAAATCTTCGCTGAAGGTGAATCTGTTGACGTTGTAGGCACTTCCAAAGGTAAAGGCTTCCAGGGTGTTGTTAAACGCCACGGTTTTAGCGGTGTGGGTGAAGCCACCCACGGCCAGCACGACAGAAGCAGGGCTCCTGGTTCTGTAGGCGGTTCCTCCTATCCTTCCCGCGTTTTCAAGGGCATGCGTATGGCCGGCCAGACAGGTAACGAAAGAGTGAAAGTGAAAGGTCTGAAGATCCTGAAAATATTCCCTGAAAAGAATTATATCCTGGTAAGTGGTTCCGTTCCCGGCCACAATGGTTCAATCGTTTTAATCCAGAAGTAACATGCAACTCGATATTTTAAATATAGAAGGTAAGAAAACCGGAAGATCCATCGAACTTCCTGAGGAGATCTTTGGTGTGGAACCTAACAACCACGTGATCTACCTGGCTGTTAAACAATACCTCGCCGCTCAGCGTCAGGGTACCCACAAGGTAAAAACCAGAGCTGAAGTAAAAGGTGCTTCCCGCAAACTGCACAAACAAAAAGGTACTGGTGGTGCCCGTAAAGGTAACATCCGTAACCCGCTGTATAAAGGTGGTGGTACCATCTTCGGTCCCAAACCTCATGGTTGGGGCATCAAACTGAACAGAAAAGTGAAAGATCTCGCCAAGATCTCCGCCCTGTCAGTAAAAGCTAAGGAAAACAGCATCATCATCGTTGAAGATCTGGCGCTGCAGGCTCCTAAAACCAAACAATTCGTTGGTATCTTAAAGAACCTGAACATCAATGTAGACGGTAAGAAGACTATGTTCATCACTCCGGAATACAACGATAGCGTTTATCTGTCTTTAAGAAACATCCCTACTGTAGACGGAGCAATGCTGAGCGATATCAATACTTATGATATCATGAACAGCAACTACCTCGTGTTCACAGAAAGCGCTGCAAAAATCTTCACTGAAGAGCCTGCAGAAGCATAAGGTGTTGTAAACCAATTCAATAACAAAGCTACAAAGCTCACAGCTTAAAAGCTATAAGCTATAAAGAAGATGAAACTTTCAGACGTTTTAATCAAACCGGTAGTAACCGAAAAGGTGAACAAAGCCACCGAAAAATTCAACCGCTACTACTTCATTGTTGACAAAAAAGCCAACAAACTGGAGATCAAAAAAGCAGTGGAAGAATTCTACGGTGTAACCGTACAGGATGTGAATACTGCCGTAATGCCGGGTAAAGCTAAATTCCGCTTTACTAAAGCCGGTTTCATTGCAGGTAAAAAACCGTCTTACAAAAAGGCGATCATCACCCTCGCATCTGGTGAAACTATAGATCTGTATGCTAACATGTAGTGCCGTTCCGGCCTGAACAGCCGGGATGTGGATGTATATACAGATCACGATTTATATTTATCAATAACATTTAACTTTTTAGGAAGTAATGGCACTGAAGAAGTTCAAACCAATGACGGCCGGTACCCGCTGGAAAATAGGCAACGCTTACGCTGAGCTGACTACGGATACCCCCGAAAAAAGCCTGCTCGAGCCCGCTAAAAGAAGCGGCGGTAGAAACGCTCAGGGTAGGATGTCTATGCGCTACATCGGTGGCGGTCACAAAAAAGCTTACCGTGTGGTAGACTTTAAACGTGAAAAAACCGATATCCCTGCTACTGTTAAAACTATCGAATACGATCCTAACCGTAGCGCATTCATCGCTCTGATCAGCTATGCAGACGGTGAAAAACGTTATATCATCGCTCCACAAGGCCTCCAGGTTGGCAGCACCGTTATCAGCGGTGAAAATGTTGCTCCTGAAGTAGGTAACGCCCTGCCGCTGAAAAACATGCCGCTGGGTACTGTGGTACACAATATCGAACTGCAGCCTGGTAAAGGCGGTGCTATCGCAAGAAGCGCCGGCGCCTACGCTCAGCTGTCGAACAAGGAAGAAAGATACGCTGTACTGAAAATGCCTTCCGGTGAACTGCGTAAAGTGCTGAACACCTGTATGGCAACTGTAGGTACCGTTTCCAACTCCGACCACGCCCTGCAGTCTATCGGTAAAGCAGGTGCTAACCGTTGGAGAGGTATCCGTCCCCGTAACCGTGGTGTGGCCATGAACCCTGTAGATCACCCGATGGGTGGTGGTGAAGGTAAATCTTCCGGCGGCCATCCTAGATCCAGAACAGGCAAATATGCGAAAGGTCTGAAAACCAGAAAACCGCATAAGAGCTCTGATAAACTGATCATCAGCAGGAAAAACGGTAAAAAATTATAATATTTCGGAATTCGGGTCCTGCTAACCCGGGACCCAAATTTGAAAAATCATAAATAAGAAGACATGGCTCGTTCCATAAGAAAAGGTCCTTACGTAGACCAGAAATTAGAAACTAAAGTTGAAAAAATGAACGCTGGCACCAAGCGCACAGTTATCAAAACCTGGAGCCGCCGTTCTACTATTACGCCTGATTTCGTTGGTCACACTTTCGCTGTTCACAATGGCAATAAATTCATTCCGGTTTATGTAACGGAATTTATGGTAGGCCATAAACTGGGCGAATTTGCACCTACACGTAACTTCAGAGGACACGCTAACAAGAAAATGTAAATTATAGTCTGAGGTTTGAGGTTTGAGAAGGCTCAAGCCCAATCTCAAACTCCAGACATCAGACATTAAATAATAAAAGAAATTAATAACAATGGAAGCAGTAGCTAAGCTGAATAATAATCCCACATCTACCCGCAAAATGCGTTTGCTGGCAGACTTAATCCGTGGTCTGGATGTGGAAAAGGCTTTGAATATTTTGAAGTTCCATCCAAAGCACCCCAGCGTTCCGTTGGAAAAACTGCTGGTATCCGCTATCGCAAACTGGAAAGTGAAGAATGAAGGTGCTCGGGTAGAAGATGCCAACCTGATCGTTAAAACCATCTTCGTTGACGGTGGCCGCACCCTGAAAAGGATGCGCCCTGCTCCACAAGGTAGAGGTTACCGTATCCGCAAGAGAAGTAACCACGTTACGATTGTAGTGGATGGTAAAAATGCACAGTAAGCGTTTCATACCAAAGAGATATAAATTAAAACTATTAAACTAATAGACAAATAACCGAAACATGGGTCAGAAAACAAATCCTATTGGTAACAGGTTAGGTATCATCAGAGGATGGGACTCTAATTGGTATGGCAGCAAAAAAGATTTTGCTACCAAACTGATCGAAGATAACAAGATCAGAACTTATCTGAATGCCCGTATCAATAAAGGTGGCATCTCCAGAGTTGTGATTGAAAGAACTTTAGGTAAGTTGATCGTCACTGTGCATACTTCCAAACCAGGTATCATCATAGGTAAAGGTGGTAACGAAGTTGATCGTATCAAGGAAGAACTGAAAAAACTGACTGGTAAAGAAGACGTACAGATCAATATTCTCGAAATCCGTCGTCCTGAAATGGATGCTAACATCGTTGCCGAAACCATCGCCAAACAAATTGAAAGCCGTATCAACTACAAACGTGCTATCAAAATGGCGATCGCTACTGCACTGAGAATGGGAGCAGAAGGTATCAAAATTAAAGTAAGCGGCCGTCTGGGTGGTGCTGAAATCGCCCGTGCTGAAGAAGTGAAACAAGGTCGTGTTCCCCTGCATACTTACCGCATGGACATCGACTACGCTTCCCTGTTCGCACTGACTGTATACGGTAAAATCGGTATCAAAGTATGGATCTGTAAAGGTGAAGTACTGGGTAAACGCGATCTGAACCCGAACGTGCTGACTGGCAAAGAAGGCGATAACCGCGGTGGTGGACGTGAACACGGTGGAGAAAGAAGAGAACACGGCGAAAGAAGAGAACATCGCGGTGGTGACAGAAGAGGCGGTGAAAACCGTGGCGGTGGCCGCAGATAATCCCTGCAGGCATAGCAAACATTAACAATTACTATTAACATTAACAATACAGACGATGTTACAGCCAAAAAGAGTGAAACATAGGAAGATGCACAAAGGCCGCATCAAAGGGAACGCTAAAAGAGGCGCTACCCTCTCCTTTGGTACATTCGGTCTTAAAGCATTAGAACCTAAGTGGATCACTGACAGGCAGATCGAAGCTGCCCGTGTAGCCCTCACCAGACACATGAAACGTGAAGGTAACGTATGGATCCGCATATTCCCTGACAAACCTATCACTGCCAAACCACTGGAAGTAAGGATGGGTAAAGGTAAAGGTGCTCCAGACCATTGGGCAGCTGTAGTAAAACCTGGAAGAATTTTATTTGAAGCAGACGGCGTTCCCTTACAGGTAGCGAAAGAAGCGATGGAACTCGCAGCACAAAAACTGCCCATCAAAGTAAAATTTGTAACCAGCCGCGACTACGTTGCTTAATTACTTATCAATCACTAATATATCCCGTTTGCCGCTCACGCTGTAAACGGACCAAATAAAATACAAATGGCAAAAGAAAAGCTGGATCTGAACGGCCTGAGCATTCAGGATCTCCAGGAGAAAATCTCTGCTGAAGAGCTGCGCCTGAAGAAAATGAAATTCGGTCATGCAATTACGCCCATCGAAAATCCCATGAGCATCCGCTCTGTGAGACGCGATATCGCTCGTATGCAAACCGAACTGCGCAAAAAACAACTGGGCTTCTAAGCATTCGTATAACAAAATTTACCTCCCCGGAGGATTAAATACTTTCAACAATGACGACCGAAAGACAATTAAGAAAAACCAGGATTGGTGTGGTGGCCAGCAACAAAATGGATAAAACCATTACTGTGAAGGTAGAACGTAAAGTGAAGCACCCTATCTATGGTAAATTCGTTAAAAAAACTACCAAGTTCATGGCGCACGACGATAAAAACGAGTGCAGCATCGGCGATACCGTGAAAATCGCGGAAACCCGCCCTCTGAGCAAAAACAAATGCTGGAGACTGGTAGAAATTATCGAAAAAGTAAAATAATTTATCAAGTGTTTCATGCTGCTGCCGGCTTACCCGGCTTCAGCCGCTGATTAAAAACTCATTACGATGATACAACAAGAATCAAGACTGAGTGTAGCTGACAACAGCGGTGCCAAAGAAGTACTTTGCATCCGCGTGCTGGGCAACTCCGGTCAGGACTACGCTAAAGTAGGCGATAAAATTGTGGTAACTGTAAAGGACGCGATTCCTGGCGGTGGTGCTAAAAAAGGTATGGTTACCAAAGCGGTAATCGTAAGAACCAAAAACAAATTACGCCGTAAAGACGGTTCCTATATCCGTTTCGACGACAACGCGGTTGTACTGCTGAATAACTCAGACGAACCACGCGGTACCCGTATTTTCGGTCCGGTTGCCCGTGAACTGAGAGACAAGGGATATATGAAAATTATCTCCCTCGCTCCTGAGGTATTATAAGATTTGCTAATTTATCCATTTTGATATTTTGGGTTTTATCCCCTGAAATAGCAAAATGGATAAATGTCAAAATATTTCTTATCTTTGCAGCCCGTTTGCAAAACGAGACAAAACATTAATCAAGCGAAACAATTGTTTCGCTTGGCGTTTATAAATAAATCAAAGTGATGAAAACTAGATTTAAGCCTAAATTCAACATTAAGAAGGGCGACCTGGTTGCGGTGATTGCCGGCGACGACAAGGACAGGACCAAAGCACGCAAAGTGCTGGAAGTTCACCCTGAACAAGGCCGCGTTCTTGTAGAAGGCGTTAACATTATTACCAAGCATACCAAGCCTACTGCTCAGAACACCAAAGGTGGTATCGTTAAGCAGGAAGCTCCGATTGCTATCTCCAACGTGATGCTGTGGGATGCCAAAGCAGGTAAACCTACCCGTGTGAACAGACAGCGGGAAAACGGTAAATTAATTCGTATCGCTAAAAAATCAGGGGAGGTAATTAAATAATGGCAAACTCTAAATATACTCCAAGACTGCAGAAAAAATACTTCGACGAGGTAGCTCCTGCACTGATGAAGAAATTCAACTACAAAAGTGTAATGCAGGTTCCCCGTCTGGTGAAAATTTGCCTGAACCAGGGTATCAATGGCGCCGTTGGTGATAAAAAACTGGTTGACATCGCTGTAGATGAAATGACCCGTATCTCCGGCCAGAAAGCTGTTGCCACACTGTCCAAAAAAGATATCTCAAACTTTAAACTGAGAAAAAACATGCCTATCGGCGCCCGCGTAACGCTGCGCAGCACCAACATGTTTGACTTCCTGGACCGCCTGGTTTCTGTTTCCCTGCCTCGTGTACGTGACTTCAAAGGCATCAACGAAAAAGCTTTCGACGGTCGCGGTAACTACACCATGGGTATCACCGAACAAATCATCTTCCCTGAGATCGATATCGATAAAGTAACCAAAATGTCCGGTATGGATATTACTTTCGTTACTACGGCTAAAACCAACGAAGAAGCTTACGAGCTGCTGAAAGAAATGGGTATGCCGTTCAGGAACATGAAAAAAGATAATCAGTAAATCGAAACGATAATATAATTATGGCAAAAGAATCCGTAAAAGCCAGACAAAGGAAAAGAGAAGCCATGGTAGCAAGATTCGCTGAAAAGCGCGCTGCCCTGAAAGCTGCCGGTGACTACGCTGCACTGGACCAACTTCCTAAAAACGCTTCTCCTGTTCGTCTGAAAAACAGATGCCAGCTGACCGGTCGTCCTAAAGGATACATGCGTCACTTCGGCCTCTGCAGGAACATGTTCCGCGACCTGGCTCTCGCAGGCAAAATCCCTGGCGTAACTAAAGCCAGCTGGTAAATTCAATATTTAAATAGTAAAATATTTAAATATTAACAAAGTTATTTGATTCCCATCTCTTTCGATTGGATATCGCATTGTAAACATTATTCAAACTATTTAAACAATGGTTACTGATCCAATAGCAGACTTCCTGACTAGAATCCGGAACGCGCAAATGGCCACCCACAGGATCGTGGAAATTCCGGCTTCCAAGCTGAAAAAACGCATTACAGAAATTCTGTACGATAAAGGTTATATCCTGAAGTACAAGTTCGAAGAGGACAACAAACAAGGCATCATCAAAATAGCCCTGAAATACGATCCTCAAACCAAAGAACCCGCTATTAAAGAACTGCAACGCATCAGCCGTCCAGGTCTGCGTCAGTACGCTAAACCAGAAGAGTTCAAGCGTGTTAAAAACGGGCTCGGCGTGGCTATCATCTCCACTTCCAAAGGCGTAATGACCGATAAAGAAGCTAAAGCTCAGAACGTAGGCGGCGAAGTAGTTTGCTACGTTTATTAATATATTGGCTTACAGGGACTTCTGGTCCCGGTAAGCCCAAACGGTTATCTGACAATTAAGCTTTCTATACGGCGCTGAACACGGATAACTGCAGAAACAACTATCAAAAATATACTTAAACTCAAGTTATGTCACGTATAGGTAAAGCTCCTATCAAATTGGCCAGCGGTGTTACCATCACTGTTTCCCCGGCTAATGAAGTTACTGTAAAAGGTCCTAAAGGTGAACTGAAAAGATCCATCGACAGAGACCTGAAAGTAGAAGTGAAAGACGGAGTATTGACTGTAATTCGTCCTACAGATCAGATCCGCCACAAAGCACTGCACGGTCTGACCCGCGCACTCATCGCTAACATGGTGACTGGTGTTACTGAAGGATTCAAAAAACAACTCGAACTGGTTGGTGTGGGTTACAAAGCTGCTAACAACGGTCAGCTGCTGGACCTGTCTCTGGGTTACTCCCACAACATCGTGATCGAAATTCCAAAAGAATTGAAAGTGGCTACCCTGACTGAAAAAGGTCAGAACCCTAAAATTATGCTGGAAGGTTCCGATAACCAACTGCTGGGCCAGGTAGCTGCTAAAATCCGCAGCCTCCGCAAACCTGAACCATACAAAGGTAAAGGTGTTCGCTACAGCGATGAAGTGGTTCGTAAGAAAGCTGGTAAGTCAGCAGGTAAATAATTTTTAACTAGCTAATCAGCCTCCGGCTGGTTAGCTGGTTTTAACATATCCCGGCAGCATCGGGATAATAAAATAAAACTCACAATGAGCACAAAAGTTAGCAGAAGGGAAAAGATCCGCTACCGCATCCGTAAAAAGATCTCCGGTACTGCCAAAACACCAAGATTATCTGTATTTCGCAGCAACAGCGATATCTACGTACAGCTGATCGATGATACCAACGGTACTACCCTGGCATCCGCTTCTTCCCGTGATAAAGATATCAAAGCGCAATCCGGTACCAAATCCGAGAAATCCAGACTGGTAGGTATGGCCCTGGCTCAGAAAGCCACCGCTTTAGGCCTCACTACCTGCGTTTTCGACAGAAGTGGGTACTTATACCATGGCCGCATTAAAAGTGTAGCTGACGGAGCAAGAGAAGGTGGTCTCCAGTTCTAATGCTGGGTCCTAATTTTATCATTCTGAACAAGTAATTCTTATAAAATAAAATGGCAAAGAATTCATTCAATAAAGTAAAGGCCGGTGATCTGGAGCTGAAAGAAAAAGTAGTGGCGATCAACCGTGTTACCAAAACCACCAAAGGCGGTCGTACTTTCAGTTTCTCCGCACTGGTAGTAGTAGGTAATGAAAACGGCGTGGTAGGTCATGGCCTTGGTAAAGCTAAAGAAGTACAGCAGGCTATCACCAAAGGTATCGATGATGCTAAAAAGAACCTGATCAAGGTTCCGGTTATGCACGGTACTATTCCTCACGACCAGTTCGCGAAAGAAGGTGCTGCCAAAGTATTGATCAAACCGGCTGCTCACGGTACCGGTGTGATCGCGGGTGGTTCTATGCGTGCAGTACTGGAAAGCGCAGGCGTTACAGACGTACTGGCTAAATCCCTGGGTTCTGCCAACCCGCACAACGTGGTGAAAGCTACTTTCAAAGCACTGGGCCTGTTACGTGAACCAATCAGCGTAGCAAGAACCAGAACTGTTTCCCTGAAGAAGGTTTTCAACGGTTAATTCCCTTCCGGGGCGATCATCCGGTGTAAACATATATCTCCGGGATATATTGATACTCATTATTAACAATTAAATTACTCCGCCTTCAGCGGATAGGGATTTATGGCAAAGATTAAGATCACTCAAGTGAAAAGTGGTATTGACCGTCCTGAAAGGCAGAAACTGACCTTGAAGGCACTGGGCCTGACTAAAATGAACGCTACTGTTGAAGTAGAAGCTACTCCTCAGGTGCTGGGAATGGTCCGTAAAGTTGATCACCTGGTAAAAGTAGAGACAGTTAACGCTTAATTAATTAAGTAACACTGCTGTGGGATTGTCTGCTGATAATCTTACTTTTACATTTGTAACTTTACAAAGTCATACTTTTTACAATTACATGCGAGCGGTTAATTTCCGCGTAAGTAAAAACAATTAAATTATGAATCTGCATTCATTAAAGCCTGCTAAAGGCGCCGTACATAAAGAAAAACGTCTCGGACGTGGTGAGGCTTCCGGTAAAGGTGGTACTTCTACAAAAGGTAACAAAGGTATCCAGCAACGCGCCGGTTACGCCAGCAAAAGAGGCTTTGAAGGTGGCCAGATGCCAATCCAGCGCCGTATGCCTAAACGCGGTTTCAAAAACAATAACCGCGAGGAATACACCATCTTCAACCTGGGTCAGATTGACCACTTAGTTGAAAAATATGGCCTGCAGGAATTCAACCTCGAAAACCTGTATATGAACGGCCTGGTGAACCGGACAGCTAAAGTTAAAATCCTGGCTAACGGTGAACTGAAATCCAAGGTGACTGTTAAAGTAAACGCTATCAGCGAAAAAGCTAAACAGGCCATCGAATCAACAGGTGGATCAGTAGAACTGGTATAAGACTTTACGACTGAGGAGACGCCTACGGAGTAGTGCGTCTTTTCATATTTAATAGCGCTATTAAACCTTTATCTTCCTGTGAAGAAATTTATCGAAACGATTAAGAATATCTGGAGTATCGAGGATCTGCGTAATCGCATCTTAACTACCCTGCTCCTGGTCCTCATTTACCGTGTTGGATCGTATATAGCCTTGCCCGGTATTGATGCAAACGCGCTCAGCAACTTTGAAAAAAATTCTAACCAGGGCATTCTGGGACTGGTAAACATGTTTGCCGGCGGATCGTTTTCAAGGGCCTCTATTTTTGCGTTGGGTATCATGCCCTACATCTCCGCTTCCATTGCTATTCAGTTGCTGACCATAGCAGTACCTTATTTCCAGAAACTGCAGAAGGAAGGTGAAAGCGGCCGCAAGAAAATCAACCAGTATACCCGCATCCTTACTGTGGTGGTAACCGGATTCCAGGCAAGTGCTTACGTAGCTTATCTCCGTAATCAGTCAGGTGGCGCTATTATTCCAGAATACGGAACCTTCTTTTTCTGGCTCTCTACCACTATCGTCCTCACAGCAGGTACCCTGTTCGTGATGTGGCTCGGTGAAAAGATCACAGATAAAGGTATTGGTAACGGTACTTCCATTATCATCATGATGGGCATCCTCGCCCGCCTCCCACAAGCCCTGATCGGGGAATTCTCCTCTAAAGTGGCCGGCTCCGGCGGTCCGATCCTCTTCCTGATCGAAATCGCGGTGTTTATCATGATCACCGTGGGCCTTATCCTGCTCGTTCAGGGTACCCGGAAAATTCCCGTTAACTACGCAAAACGTATTGTGGGCAACAAACAATACGGCGGAGTTCGCCAGTTCATTCCCCTCAAAGTGAATGCAGCTGGTGTAATGCCGATCATCTTTGCCCAGGCTATTATGTTCATCCCTGCTACGGCCATCGGTTTCGCTACCAGCTCTGAAAGCGCTTCCGGTTTCGTTCGTATCTTCAGTGACCACACTAATGGCTGGTACAACCTGATCTACGCTGTTCTCGTGATTGTATTTACTTATTTCTATACTGCGCTGATCTTCAACCCCACTCAGATGGCGGATGAAATGAAACGCAACAATGGCTTCGTTCCTGGTGTTAAACCCGGTAAAGCGACTGCCGACTATATCGGTGCTGTAATGGACCGCATTACCCTCCCGGGAGCATTTTTCCTGGCACTCGTGGGTATTATGCCCGGTCTGGCAGCTGCCTTCAAGATCAACAGCAACTTCGCCACCTTCTTCGGTGGTACGTCCCTCCTGATCATGGTAGGGGTTATCCTTGATACGCTGCAACAGATCGAAAGCCAGCTCCTGATGCGCCACTACGATGGCCTCATGAGCACCGGCCGCATCAAGGGCAGAACTGCCCCGGCTAATGCTTAAATGATTGATCGCCCGGTGCTCCGGCGCCGGATGCGACAAACGCAATAAAATAGCCACAAGAGCTTTCACGCTTTGGTGGCTATTATATTTTGTTAAGGCCGTCAACCGCCCCGTTAAAAGGGCCGTCCGGCCAAAAGTTTACGAAAGATGATTCACTATAAGACGAAGGAAGAAATAGAGCTGATCCGTAAAAGTGCCCTCCTCCTCAGCGCTGCCCTGGCTGAAGTGGCGAAAGCCCTCAAACCAGGTATGACCACGCTCGATGTAGACGCGGTGGCGGATAAATTTATCGTGGAAAACGGAGCCGTGCCTTCGTTTAAAAACTATAAAGGTTTCCCCAACGCCTGCTGTATCTCTGTGAACGAGGCAGTGGTACACGGTATTCCCAATAAACATGTGCTGAAAGACGGTGATATCCTCACAGTGGACGTAGGCGTGTATATGAACGGTTTCCATGCTGACAGCGCCTATACTTTCGCTATTGGCAATGTGCCCGAGAATGTGCGCCGCCTTATGGCCGCCACGAAAGCATCTCTTTATAAAGGCATCGAAAAGGCCGTTATCGGCAACCGTATCGGGGATATCTCCTACGCTATTCAGGAATATACCGAAAAAGAACGCGGTTACGGCGTGGTAAGGGAACTGGTAGGGCATGGCCTTGGCCGTCATCTCCATGAAGACCCGCAGGTGCCTAACTACGGCAAACGTGGCAGCGGCCCGGTGATAAAGGAAGGCCTGGTCATCGCCATTGAACCGATGATCAACCTCCGTACCAAGGACGTGGAATACCTGGAAGACGGCTGGACCGTGGTTACCCGCGACAGAAGCCCGTCAGTCCACTTCGAACATACCGTGGCGGTAGGAAAAGGTAAGCCGGATATCCTGTCTTCCTTTACAGAAATCGAAAAAGCGGAAAAAAACAACCCGGAACTGAACACAAATTACTAAAATCTGTTAGTGTATTTGATTCATAGTGAAGGAGTTTTAAATGGCGACAGACAGGCATTAATGACCGGACCGGCAATATTAATAATAATTAAGGGAAATTTTTCTATTTCAAAAGATAAATGCTATCTTTGCAGTCCTAAAAATTTTTATGGCAAAACAGGCACTCATTAAACAGGATGGAATTATATTAGAAGCCTTGTCAAACGCTATGTTCCGTGTAAAACTGGAAAATGGGCACGAGATCCTGGCCACCATTTCTGGAAAAATGAGAATGCACTACATACGCATTCTGCCAGGAGATAAGGTGGGAGTGGAGATGAGCCCATACGATTTGTCAAGGGGCCGTATAATTTTCAGATACAAATAGGCGGGACCCGGATTCGTGCATTAAGGCAGATAAATTAACAAATAATATAACCTTTTATAAAATAATTATCATGAAGGTAAGAGCTGCAATCAAAAAAAGAAGTGCGGATTGTAAAATAGTTCGTAGGAAAGGTGTTCTGTTGGTGATCAACAAAAAGAACCCTCGTTTCAAACAACGTCAGGGATAATCTGTTCCCCCACGGAATTTGATTTTTTAATCAGAATCATAAAATCTAAAATATAAATATGGCACGTATAGCCGGTATAGATCTTCCTAAAAATAAAAGAGGAGAAATTGGCCTCACCTATATTTTTGGTATAGGCCGTTCTACCGCCCAATATATCCTGAACAAGGCGGAAATTGATGTAAACAAGAAAGTGAAGGATTGGAATGACGATGAACAAGCTGCCATCCGTAACATTATCAACGGCGAGTTTAAGGTAGAGGGTCAACTGCGTTCTGAAGTACAAATGAATATCAAGCGTCTGCTGGATATCGCTTGCTACCGTGGTCTGCGTCACAGGAAAGGCTTACCGGTAAGAGGTCAGCGTACACGTACCAACAGCCGTACCCGCAAAGGTAAACGTAAGACAGTGGCTGGTAAGAAAAAAGCAACTAAGAAATAATAAATAATCCCAGGTTGGAATCCCAAATTCCCAAACGAGGGGTTTGGTTTCGATGTCAACAGGATCGGAAGATTTGGGATCTGGAATTTCATATTTGGAATTTAAATCATTATGGCAAAAGCAAATAATACAAAAACTGCTGCTAGTAAAAAAAGGGTAGTAAAAGTAGACAACTACGGAGACGTACACATCTCCGCCAGCTTCAATAACATCATTGTGAGCATCACCAACAAACACGGTCAGGTTATCTCCTGGTCTTCTGCTGGTAAAATGGGCTTCAGAGGTTCTAAAAAGAACACTCCGTATGCTGCTCAGCTGGCTGCACAGGATGCTGCAAAAGTTGCTATGGACGCCGGTCTGAAAAGAGCAGATGTATTTGTAAAAGGCCCAGGAGCAGGTCGTGAAAGCGCTATCCGTGCTATCGCTAACTCCGGTATCGAAGTGAGCATGATTAAAGACGTTACGCCTTTACCGCACAACGGTTGCCGTCCTCCCAAGAAAAGAAGAGTATAGTCAGCTATCATAACAGATTCCAGATACCGGACTTCCGAAGAAGTTGGGTATCTGGACTTTGTAATTTATATTTATAATTGGGTGTATGATCAGGTTTTCAGATTTTTTGAAGAGCATACATCATTAACTAAAAAATCTAACTTATATTTAAATCATGGCAAGGTATACAGGCCCAAAGACCAAAATTTCCAGAATTTTTGGCGAACCGATCTTAGGTAACGGTAAATATTTAGGTAAAAACAGTAACCCTCCGGGTCAGCACGGTGCTAACCGCAAACGTAAACAACTGGGCGAATACGCACTGCAGCTGAGAGAAAAACAGAAAGCCAAATACACTTATGGCCTGCTGGAAAAACAATTCCGCAACCTGTTCGACGAAGCTACCCGCAGAAAAGGCGTTGCCGGTGAAGTATTGATCAAATTGCTGGAAGCACGTCTGGACAACACCGTATTCCGTCTGGGTATCGCTCCTTCCCGCCCTGCTGCCCGTCAGCTGGTATCCCACAAACACATTACCGTTAACGGTATCGTGGTAAACACACCTTCTTTCCAACTGAAACCAGGTGACGTTATCAGCCTGAAAAACAAAACTGCCAACAATACCGCCCTCACCAGCGTTATCCGTGGTAAAAATCCTAAATTCAGCTGGCTGGATTGGAATGAAAAAGAAATGAAAGGCGTATTCATTGCTTATCCTGAGAGAGAGAGCGTTCCTGAAAACATCAAGGAACAACTGATTGTAGAATTGTACTCTAAGTAATAAATATTAGTCCATGGCTATTGCCATGGACTAACTTCATATTTAAACTAATAAATCTATCATATCAATGGCAATTTTAAATTTCCAGAAACCTGATAAGATCGTATTGCAGAAGTCTACCGACTTTGAAGCTCAATTCGAATTCCGTCCATTAGAACCAGGTTATGCTGTGACTATCGGTAATGCGTTGCGTCGCGTACTGTTGTCTTCTTTGGAGGGCTATGCCATTGTGGGTATTAAAATTGAAGGCGCCGATCACGAATTCGCTACACTCAGAGGTGTTACCGAAGACGTTACAGAGATCATCCTGAACCTGAAACAGGTTCGTTTCAAGAAGATCGCTGAAAACGACGTAACGAACGAAAAGATCACCCTGTCCATCAAAGGCAAAACAGAATTTCGTGCTGACATGATCGAAAAAGCCACCAGCGCTTTCCAGATCATGAACCCGGAACTGCTGATCTGCACCCTGGACCCTTCTGCCAAACTGGACATCGAACTGACCATCGGCAAAGGCCGCGGTTACGTGCCAGCAGAGGAAAATAAACCCAAAGATGCAGTATTCGGCTACATCGCTATTGACTCTATCTTTACGCCTATCAAAAACGTAAAGTACAGCATAGAAAATACCCGTGTGGAACAAAAAACCGACTATGAGAAACTCATCATGGAGGTTGTCACTGACGGTACCATCCACCCGGAAGAAGCAGTAAAACAAGCTTCCCGCATCCTCATCCAGCACCTGATGATCATCACCGATGAAAACATCAGCTTTGATACCAAAGACGCTGAAAAAGAAGATGTTGTGGATGAACAAACACTGCAACTGCGCAAGATCCTGAAAACACCACTGGAAGACCTCGATCTGAGCGTGCGTGCATTCAACTGTCTGAAAGCAGCGAAAATCAACTCCCTGAGCGAACTGGTACAATACGAACAGGAAGAACTGATGAAGTTCAGAAACTTCGGCCAGAAATCCCTCAGCGAAATCGAACAAGTGCTCGGCGAAAGAGGCCTGCACTTCGGTATGGACCTGTCCAAACTGAAACTCGAAGAAGAATAGTCAAACAATACTGATGCCTTGCAGATGACTTCATCCGGCAAGGCATCTTCTTTTTTTAATACAGTACCTTACAATTCCTGACACGGTGTAAGGGGTAAAACAACAAATGTCATGCGTCACGGAGTTAAATTAAACAAATTAAGCAGAACTGCTGCCCACCGCAAAAGCCTGATGTCTAACCTGGCTTGCGAACTGATCAGCCACAAACGTATCACCACTACCCTCGCAAAAGCGAAAGCACTGCGTGTTTACGTTGAACCGCTGCTCACAAGAGGCAAAAACGATACTACCCACAACCGTAGAATCGTGTTCAGCTACCTGCAGGACAAAGAAGCGATCAAAGAACTGTTCGGTGCGATCAGTGAAAAAATTGCTACCCGTCCTGGTGGTTACACCCGTATCATTAAGCTGGGTAAACGTCATGGGGATAACGCAGAAGTTGCCCTGATCGAGCTGGTTGATTTCAACGAAATCTACGGTGCTCCGACAGAAAAAGCTGCTGCCAAGAAAACCCGTCGTGCCGGTGGTGCTAAAAAGAAAGCTGACGCTGCTGCTCCTGCTGCAGAAAAAGCTGCTGATGCCACTGAAGAGAAAACAGCTGAGTAATCGTACTTTACGATACACAAAAGGACAAAGCCCCGCTTTGTCCTTTTTTTATGTCTAAATAAATGTATTTATTTTGTAATATTATGGTGATTTCCCTCCGGGGAATAACCAACACCTAATCATTGCCTATGAAATACCTGCTTTGTGGAAGCTGCTCCTATGCCAGCCCCCTGAAATCCGAATACCTCACTTTCTGTGATCAATGTGGAAAAAAACTGCCCGATACTTTCGCTGACTGGCGAAAAATCCATCCTATGGGCTCTTTCGCGGAATATCAGCAAACGGTGGGCATCTCCATAAAAGAAAAAAAGCCCAACCGCACCTCCTCCTGGTTCAAAAGACAATTGCAACCAGCCAATAAAGGCAAGGTCATCGTGTTCTTTTCCCTGGTATTTGTGCTGCTGGCCACCGCAGGTACCCTGTTTGGCAAAAGGGCGGTATTTACGCTGTTGTACGCTAAAGTGCCTAAATCCTATCTCTATTCCAGCTGGCAAACGGCTACCATCGGCCGGCAGGCACTGGAAATCAGCACGCCGGTAAAGTTGTGGATACACGACCAGCCACTGCCACCGGAGATCGCCCAGGTGACGGAATATGCCAAAAGCTACCGGAATGAGGACGGCGGCGGCATCCGTATTACTGTGAATATGTACAGCTACTTCGGAAACGTGGCCAATACGCTCGAAAATGCCAGGGAAGACAGCCACCAGGCCATGACGCAGGACGATCTGTCTGATATACACGCCAAATCCATCCCGGTGCTGGTTTCCGGTATACAAGGCCAGCTGGAGGAAGGAAATTACCTGTATAAAGGTGGTATCCGCCTGGCATTCCAGAACCTGGTGGTCGTAAAAGGGGCCAACCGCTGGGAGATACAAATCCATTACCGGGATGACGACCCCATCGGTCCACAAGTGGCCCAGCGCGTGCTGAAGTCAGTAAAAATTAAATAACAGGGCAGAAAGCAAAAAAAATCTGTAATTAAACCTTGCATTTCATAACTTTGCACGGTTTTTTATCCGAACCTTCAGGGCGTACTAACCCTTGAAGGTTTTTTTTAAAATATAAAACAAGAACAGATACCAGAAATGCCTCAGACAAGAACCATCCAGCCTGCCATACTGTTGCTCGACGACGGTACGGTTTTTCAGGGAAAAGCTTTTGGGAAAATTGGCACTGCCGCCGGTGAATTAGCTTTCAATACCGGTATGACGGGTTACCAGGAAGTGTTTACTGACCCTTCTTACAAAGGACAGGTACTTATCATGAACAACTGCTATATCGGCAATTACGGCACCCGCAAGGATGACGTGGAAAGCGGCAGCGTGAAGATAAGTGGTCTGATTGCGAAGAATATCGCGTATAACTATTCCAGGAAGATGGCCGATGAATCGCTGGAGAAGTTCCTGACCGATAATAACCTGGTAGCCATCTATGATGTAGATACCCGCGCGCTGGTTTCCCATATCCGCAGCAAAGGTGCTATGAACTGCATCATCTCCTCCGAAATCCTGGACGTGGAGCAGCTGAAAACCCAGCTGGCACAGGTCCCTTCCATGGAAGGACTGGCCCTCTGCCAGGAGGTGACTACCGCAGAGCCTTACTACGTAGGCGATCCGGAAGCTGAGATCCGTATTGCGGTAATGGACAACGGCGTAAAGAGAAACATGCTGAAATGCCTGTCCGACAAAGGCGCGTACCTGAAAGTATTCCCGACAGACACCAAATTTGAGGTGTGTGAGGAATTCAAGCCGCATGCTTACTTCATCTCTAACGGCCCCGGTGATCCGGCCCCGCTGAAGTATGCCGTGGAAACAGTAAAACAGATCCTGGCTGCTGAAAGACCGATGTTCGGCATCTGTCTCGGCCACCAACTGCTGGCACTGGCCAATGGCATCCCGACTTACAAAATGCACCACGGCCACCGCGGTCTGAACCACCCGGTTAAAAACCTTAAAACCGGCCTGTGTGAAATCACTACCCAGAACCACGGTTTTGCAGTAGATGCTGCAGCTATAGCCGCCAGTGAACAGGTGGAAGTAACGCACGTCAACCTGAACGATAACACCGTAGAAGGTATCCGTATCAAGAACAAACCGGCTTTCTCCGTACAATACCACCCCGAAAGCACTCCTGGCCCGTTCGACTCCCGCTATCTGTTCGATGATTTCTTCGAAATGATCAAGGCAAACAAAAAATAAGAAACAGGTTTAACAAGACTGGAATATAATGGAGACGGTCCCGAGGAATCGGGACCGTTGCATTTTAAAATTCCACGTTATGAAAACAAACGAAAATACTATGCAACTAGGCATTAGCTTTTCCGCCGTTTTATTACATAACAATATTATAAAAAAAAGGTGTGTAATGTTAAACCAGGGAGGTGAAAATTTTAGCAAACCAGATTAAAATGAAGATTTTCGGCAGTTTCGGCCTGAAAACCGGTATATAAGGACAAAAAAATACGGCTCTGTGATCAGAGCCGTTTGCCTTTATAAATTCCACGTTATGAAAAACTGATACAAAAATACGATATTTTGCTAAAACGTTTTAGTAAGCTTTATACTTTTTACAGATTACTGATAATTCTCTTCCTGTAAAGTGATCCAAAGTTCGCTCCAAAAAAACGTTTGTTGAAATTCTCCAGGTTAAATTTTTCTTAAACAAGTTTAGATTTTGCAATCTATCGTATATGTAAATATTTTATTTGTGATTATTTTTTAGCTTTTTGTTGTTTCTGTATCAAATATACAAAAGAAAACATTAAAAAAACAATAGTCGAGTGTTAAAAAATGATGAATTTGGATCATTTTTAATATATATAATTTAATATAATATATTTCGGGTTCATCATTTTCTATTTTACGTCCTGTTTTTTTGAAAGAATTATTTGTCCGTACGACCGGGATATACTTCCAGCGCTTTTTCCAGACAAACTATTGCATGACGAATGTCGTCACGGTTCAGCACATAGGCTAACCGCACTTCCTGTTTGCCCAGGCCGGGAGTAGCATAAAAACCGGTCGCCGGAGACATCATCACCGTTTGTTTTTCGTATTCAAAAGCCTCCAGCATCCACTGGCAGAACTTATCGGAATCATCAATCGGCAGCCGCGCCATAGCATAGAACGCACCACCCGGATTAGGACAGAAAACACCCGGGATCTTGTTCAGGCCTTCTACCAGCACATCACGGCGGCTCTGATATTCGGCTTTGATGCCGTCAAAATAATCCAGCGGAAGGTCCACGGCCGCTTCACCTGCGATCTGCGCAAAGGAGGGGGGGCTCAGCCGGGCTTGTGCAAACTTCATCGTAGCATCCAGCACAGACTGGTTTTTGGTCACAAAAGCACCGATACGGCCACCACAGGCGCTGTAACGCTTGGAGATAGTGTCCATCAGGATCACGTTATCGTCCATGCCTTCCAGGTTCATGGCAGAGAAGTGGGTGCCGGCGTAGCAGAACTCACGGTAAGCCTCATCAGAGAAAAGGAACAGGTTGTGCTTCAGGCACAGCTGTTTCAACACTTCCATTTCTTCCTTGCTGTACAGGTAGCCGGTAGGATTGTTCGGGTTACAGATCAGGATAGCTTTGGTACGCGGTGTAATGGCTGCTTCAAATGCTTCCATGGCAGGCAGTGCAAAGCCGGTCTCGATATTTGCAGTGATCGTCTTGATCTTTACTTCTGCTTCTACGGCAAAACCATTATAGTTGGCGTAGAAAGGCTCCGGTACAATCACTTCGTCACCCGGATCGAGGCAGGCCATAAAGGCAAAAACGATTGCCTCAGAACCTCCGGTGGTCACAATGATCTGGTTGTGGTTCAAAGAAACATCAAACCGGCCGTAGTACTCCACCAGTTTGCGGCGGTAGCTTTCGTTGCCCGCGCTGTGGCTGTATTCCAGGACTTTGAATTCAGAATGACGCACCGCGTCGAGCACCGGTTTCGGAGTTTCGATATCAGGCTGTCCGATGTTCAGGTGATATACCTTCACACCTCTTTTCTTGGCTGCTTCGGCGAAGGGAACAAGTTTTCTGATGGGAGAAGGAGGCATCAGCACACCTCTCTGGCTAATGGTAGGCATAAAATTGTTTTGATCTTTTGCCCTGCAAAGATAGGGGTTAGGCAGGGCAACAAAAAAACCTTACAGCGCGCTGCTGTAAGGTTTTTTAAATATTTTTTAAAACCTAAAACTAGTTGTTGGCCACTGTACCGGTCAGGTGCAGTTCTTTGTCCTGGTCCACACCTTTGAACTTCACCCAGATGGTTTTGTTCTGCTGGCCTAAACCGTTGGCGCTATAGTTAGCAGTGACCTTACCTTTTTTACCAGGCAGGATCGGCTCCTGTGTCCATTTCGGTGTAGTACAGCCGCAGCTGGCACGTGCAGCTTCAATCAGAATTGGTTCTTTTGAAATGTTGGTGAATTCAAAATCAACAGTTACTGGTTTGTTCAGTGCTGTTTTACCGAAATCAACCGTTTCTTTAACGAATTTTACTTTCGTGTCTGCCGCATTCGGCTGAGACTGTGCCCACAAAGCTGTAGTAATCAACAAGCTGGCGAATAGGGACAAGATGAATTTTTTCATTTTCATATGATGGTTTTAGCGCGACTGGTTAAAAAATATAAATTTCTTTTCGACCAAGGACAAATTTACGGCCAAAAAGTAATTGTTACCTTGTAATTTATTAAAATCTTATTAAAAAAAATCAGATTATTTTAAATGCATGTCAGCGACTGATTTTTCAACTGTATAATTAACCTTACTTTTGTACTTTAACCAAGAGGCATGATAGAAAATAAAGCACTATCTATGAATATAGAAAGCCGGTTGTCATTCGAAGAATTCCGTAAGGAGGTATTAAATGACTACAGGTTGGCCTGCGAAAGCAGGGAAGTGAGTCTGCTGGCCCGCAGGGAAGTTCTCACGGGCAAGGCTAAGTTTGGCATCTTTGGAGATGGTAAAGAGGTGGCGCAGGTAGCGATGTCAAAATATTTCAAGCCTGGCGACTTCCGCTCCGGTTATTATCGCGACCAGACTGTGGCATTTGCTACTGGTATCGCTACCCCCGAACAATTTTTCTCGCAGTTATACGCTGATCCCGATCAGCAACACGAACCATTCTCCGGCGGCCGCCAGATGAACTCGCATTTTGCGACGCCCAATCTCGGCAACGACGGTAACTGGCTCAACCTGATGGAGATGAAAAACTCCGCAGCGGACATGGCGCCCACGGCAGGACAGATGCCACGCGCCCTGGGACTGGCTTATGCCTCCAAAATGTTCCGTGAAGCGGAATCGCTCCACGATCTCAAACATCTTTCCGATAACGGTAACGAAATCTGTTTCGCTACTATCGGTGACGCCTCTACGTCAGAAGGACATTTCTGGGAAACCATGAATGCCGCGGGCGTATTGCAGGTGCCACTGGCGGTTTTCGTATGGGACGATGGCTACGGCATTTCCGTGCCCCGCAAATACCAGACTACCAAAAACTCTATCAGCGTTGCGCTGGAAGGTTTCCGCAAAGCGGACGGCACCAACGGCTTTGATATCTATAACGTGAAAGGATGGGATTACGCCGGTATGTGTGAAGTATTTGAAGCGGCTATCCGCAAAATACGGGAAACACATATCCCTGCGTTATTCCACGTGGAAGAAATCACCCAGCCACAGGGCCACTCTACCAGCGGTTCACACGAACGCTACAAGAGCAAGGAACGCCTGTCATGGGAAAAAGAATTCGACTGTAACCTCAAAATGAGGTCCTGGATACTGGAAAATGCCCTGTGTGATGAGGAGACACTGGTGCAGATAGAAGCAAACGCCAAAACCACTGCACAGGACGCACGCAAGGCTGCATGGGAAAAATATATTACGCCCATTAAACAGGAAGTACAGCGTTTTGTGTCACTGGCTACACCTCTCACCGCAGTAGCCGGCGTCAATGCTGAGCTGGTAGCGCAGCAGATACGTGAGCTGCAGGCCAACCGCGAGCCACAGCGCAGGGACATCCTGAAAGCCGCTGTCACCATTCTGATAAGGCACCGGCAACTGAAAACCGATCCTGCAGTACAGGCTTTACAGCAGTACTACGATCAGTACCTTCAGGGAGAAAAAGAAAACTATAATTCCTACCTCCACGCCACCGGCGCCAACTCCGTACATGCGATACCGGTAGTACCGGCGGAATATAACGACGACGCCACTACGCTCAACGGTTATGAGGTGTTGAACAAATATTTTGATCAGCTCATCACCAACAACCCGAAGGTGTTTGCTTTCGGAGAAGATGTTGGTAAGATTGGCGACGTAAACCAGGCCTTTGCAGGACTGCAACAGAAGCATGGCCCGGTGCGTATAACGGATACGGGTATACGTGAATTAACGATCATGGGGCAGGGTATCGGTATGGCACTGCGCGGCCTGCGTCCTATTGCAGAAATCCAGTACCTGGATTACCTGCTGTATGGCCTGCAACCATTGAGCGATGACGTGGCTTCCCTGCAATACCGTACCAAGGGCGCACAACATTGTCCGATTATCGTGCGCACCCGAGGCCATCGCCTGGAAGGCATCTGGCACAGCGGTTCCCCGATGGGCATGATCATCCACTCACTCAGAGGCATGAACATATGCGTGCCGCGTAATATGGTGCAGGCAGCCGGTATGTACAATACGCTGCTGCAGGCCAATGAGCCGGCGCTGGTGATTGAATCACTGAATGGTTACCGCCTGAAAGAGAAGTTGCCGTCCAACCTCGAAACATTCACTGTGCCGATGGGTGTGCCGGAAGTGCTGAAAGAAGGTTCCGATGTAACACTGGTGACTTATGGCTCCATGACCCGCATTGTGGAAGAAGCAATAGGGACGCTGGAAGAACTCGGCGTTTCCTGCGAACTGATAGATGTACAAACATTACTGCCTTTTGATATTCATCACAGCATTGTGCAGTCACTGAAGAAAACCAACCGTATCGCCTTCATCGATGAAGACGTACCGGGAGGCGGCACTGCCTATATGTTCCAGCAGGTGATGGAACAGCAGGGCGGCTACCGCTGGCTGGATGTGGCCCCGCGCACACTGACAGCGCAGGCGCATCGCCCGGCCTATGGCTCTGATGGCGATTATTTCTCCAAGCCCAACACAGAAGACGTGGTGAAAATGGTGATGGAGATGATGGAAGAATAACAAACAAACTTGCTCATAATAGGCGAAGCCACCGTACATGCATCCAATCTGCATATGCGGTGGCTTCTGAGTTTAATGTAGTCAAGCAGTTATTGCAAGCTTAGTGTTGTTGCTATTATGGCGCAGCAAAGGTGTGGGATTTTTTCAAAGTGCGGAAGAATAGCAGCCCGAGTTAATAATTATTTAATTCATCATGTATATTTAACGAACAAACAGAAGTATATGAAAAACATAGTTGTATTGGACGGATATGCTTTAAATCCTGGGGACCTGGACTGGGCGCCGTTGCAGGCTTTGGGGAAGGTCACCATCTATGATCGGACGCCGGCGGAGCTGGTGGCAGAGCGGGCGAAGGATGCCCATATCCTGCTGACTAACAAGGCTATCGTCAGCGCGGAAACGATCAATAGCCTGCCTTTCCTTGAATATATCGGGGTGATGGCCACCGGGTATAACGTCGTAGATATTCCGGCCGCTACGGCCCGGAAAATACCCGTTACGAATGTTCCCGCTTACAGTACTGCTTCAGTGGCGCAGCTTACTTTTGCATTAATATTGGAATTGTGTTTTCAGACGGGTCTGCATGCCCGGAGTGTGAGAGCGGGAGAATGGGCTTCCAGCGTGGATTTCAGCTATTGGAAGACGCCATTGACCGAACTGGACGGCCGTACCATTGGTATTGTGGGCTTTGGGCAGATAGGGCAGGCAGTGGCAAAGATCGCGCTGGCTTTCGGTATGAAAGTGATCGTTTCGCATAAACATCCGGAAAGGGATAAAATGGAGGGAGTGACTTTTGTGGACCAGGCCACCTGTTTCCGGGAAGCGGACATAGTATCGCTGCATTGCCCGCTGAACGAGGACAACCGGGAGTTTGTGAATGCTGGGTTGCTGAAAACGATGAAAAAAACAGCCTTGCTGATCAATACCAGCCGGGGGCCGCTGGTCCGGGAGGCCGATCTGGCGGAAGCGCTGAAAGAAGGCGTGATAGCAGGAGCGGGGCTGGACGTGCTTTCCACAGAACCACCCGCAGCAGATCATCCGCTGGTACAGGCGCCAGGCACTGTCATTACTCCCCATATTGCATGGGCAACGCAGGCAGCACGCGGCCGGTTGATGCACGTGACCGTAGAGAATGTACGTCAATATATGCTCGGGAATAGTCAAAATAATATCAATAAAATACAATAAAATATTATTTTGATATTTTGATCATGTGTTTGTATATTCAGGTAATCCTCTTATAAATAACTATTAATTTTTGTCTGACGAATGAATAAGCTGAACAACTCCTGTAACTTGAACAGAATGGTCACCGGTTTTAGTATAATTTTGAAAACGTATATTTTACCCTTATAGAATTAAAATATATAAAAACAGGACGGTACCTTCCGTGACCGACCGCGTTTTTATGAAGGGGGAAGTCGCTAAACTCAGGAGGTCACCTTCAAAATTCAACCGAAATATGAAATCACGTATTCTATTGGTAGAGGACGATGAATTTTTTGCCAAAGTGCTCAAGCGGCAGCTGGAGCGTGCCAATTTTGAAGTAACGCATGCCATCGACGGACAAGCCGGTTGGGAGAAATTCCAGGAAACGATTTTTGATTTATGTATACTGGACGTGGTGATGCCCAGGAAAGATGGTTTTACACTGGCGGGAGAAATACGGGCCACGGATTTTAACATCCCCATCGTATTTACATCTTCCCGTTATATGGAGCAGGACAGGTTGCAGGGGTTTGATATAGGAGCGGATGACTACCTGGTAAAGCCCTTCAATACGGATGAACTGATCAGCCGTATCAAAGTCTACATTAAACGCAGCCGTCTGCTTCGGAGTGAGAAGCGGATTGTCTATACAGTAGGTAACCTTGTTTTCGACTATTCCCAGCTTCAGCTGCGGCATAAAGACAATGAGGTGGAAAATCATGTGCGGATCGCACCAAAGGAGGCGGAGTTACTGCGCTATCTGTGTGAAAACTCTAACAAAAAACTAAAAAGGGAGCATATCCTGGCGAGTGTCTGGGGAGCGGACGGTTACCTGGCACAAAGGGTAATGGACGTGTACCTGAGCCGCTTGCGCCGGCATATTGCCATGGACCCCTCTATCCGGATAGAAACCTTTCATGGAAAAGGTCTTATGCTGGTCATCAACGAGATGGACCGTACCCACATCATTGAGAAGGCTTAAAGCCTGATTGTTTTTTAAACCTGAAATAGAAACGTCCCGGCATTTGCCGGGACGTTCTTTTTATGGAAATAACCTGTATTATTTCAGATTGTAGAATACCTGCTGAACGTCATCGTCCTGCTCCAGGCGGTCCACCAGTTCCAGTACCTCTTTGGCCTGCTCTTCATTCAGTTCCACAGTAGTGGTGGGAATACGTTTCAGCTCAGAGCTGATCACTTCCAGTCCTTTGTCTTCCAGCGCTTTGGCCATATTGCCAAATTCATTGAAAGCTGCACGGATAATGATGTTGCCTTCGCTGTCTTCCCCGATTTCCTCCAGACCGAAATCAATCAGTTCCAATTCCAGTTCTTCCAGGTCCTGACCTGCGTTTTTCACTTTGAATTCACCTACACGGTTGAACAGGAAACCTACGGAACCGCTATTGCCCAGGGCGCCGCCGCCTTTGGTGAAGTGCATACGCAGATTGGCCACGGTACGGGTGGTATTGTCCGTAGCCGTATCGATGATTACTGCTACGCCATGAGGCGCGTAACCTTCATACACTACTTCCTCGTAATCAGTCTTGTCTTTACCCATAGCGCGTTTGATCGCCGCTTCCACACGGTCTTTAGGCATGTTGGCGCTTTTGGCGTTGAGTATGCAACGGCGCAGTGCAGGGTTATTGTCGGGGTCAGGGCCACCATTTTTTACTGCAATAGCGATTTCTTTACCGACTCTTGTGAATGCTTTGGCCATCCTGTCCCAGCGGGCAAACATGGTTGACTTTCTTACTTCAAATATCCTTCCCATAATGGGTTATAAATTAATTATTTGTGAATGATAACAATTGGAGGTGATGACACCTCAAAAGGCTAATAAAGATGCAAATTTAGAGAACTTTCGGCTAAAATGGAGCCCTTTTATAACAGAAAACCGCCCGGAAAGGTAGCCGGACGGTTTTCTCTGAATATTGGTCAGTGATGACGGGATCACAATTTCTCAGCAACACTCTGTTGCTCACTTTGCTGCCCGATCTTACTGTTTTTCTTGCTGTAGGCAAAGTAGATAATGAAACCAAGGCCCATCCAGATAGCCAGTCGTAACCAGGTATCCCAGGGCAGCGCGCCCATCATAACAATGCAGATGATGATACCCATGATCGGAACAAAAGGCACCAGTGGTGTTCTGAACGGTCTGGGCGCATTTGGCTGTTTTTTGCGCATGATGATGATACCGATACATACCAGTACAAACGCGAAGAGCGTACCGATGCTCACCATTTCACCTACCACGTGCACCGGCACGAAAGCGGAGAAAAGGCTCACAAACACCATGAACAGGAGGTTGGATTTATACGGAGTACGGTATTTAGGATGTACATCGGAGAAGGTTTTAGGCAACAGACCGTCTTTTGACATGGAGTAAAACACGCGGGACTGGCCCATGAGCATTACCAGGATCACAGAGGTATAACCTGCCAGGATAGCGAGGATGATTGCCTGTTGCAGCCAGCCGTACGGTGTTTTCGCAATGGCGATCGCTACCGGCGCAGCGCTGTCTTTAAATTCCTTATAGTTGGCGAGGCCGGTCATCACGTGGGCAAACAGCACGTACAGTATGGTACAGATGACCAGTGAGCCCAGAATACCGATAGGCATGTCCTTCTGCGGCCTTTTCGCTTCCTGCGCCGCTGTTGATACGGCATCGAAACCGATGAAGGCGAAGAACACCACGGCAGCACCACGTAATACGCCGGAAATACCGAAGTGGCCGAAGCCCTGGTTTTCAGGAATATAAGGGTGATAGTTGTCGGGGTTTACGTGGTTCCAGCCTACTGCGATGAATACCAGTACCACAGTTACTTTCAGCGCTACCAGCAGGGCGTTGGTGAAAGCTGATTCACGGGTACCACGGATCAGCAGCATGGAGAGCGCGCCTACGATCAGGATGGCCGGGAAGTTCAGATATCCGTGTACAGTTGTGCCATCCACCAGTGTAACGGTTTCAAACGGAGAGGCTGTCAGCTGTGCCGGAAGATGAATATTAAAATGATGCAGGAATTTCACCAGGTACTGTGACCAGCTGATAGCCACGGTAGCTGCGCCCAGCGCATATTCCAGCACAAGGTCCCATCCGATGATCCATGCCATGAATTCACCCATGGTAGCATAGGAATAGGTATAAGCACTTCCTGCGATAGGAATCATGGAAGCAAATTCGGCATAACAAAGACCTGCAAAAGCGCAACCGATAGCGCCTACGAGGAAGGAAATAGTAACGGCGGGACCGGCATTGTTGGCTGCTGCCAGACCAGTCAGGGAAAACAGACCTGCGCCGATGATAGCGCCTATACCCAAAGCAACAAGGTTCGTTGCGGATAAAGATCGTTTCAGTCCTTTCTCTGACTCGCTCGCCTCATTCATGAGCTGATTTAAAGACTTGGTTCTGGAAAATAGAAGACCCATACAAATGAAAAGTTGTGGTTGATGTTTTAAGGTAGTTTAGTTCTGTTGTGTTGTACGTCGATCGTCAAATATAATATCTAAAATCTAGAACGGATACTTTTATTTTGGCCTGAAACGCTTATTTGTACCGGCAGAACCTTATTTTTGGGAAATTTTCCGGTTACAACAATTATTAAATTTTTTAAAGAAGAAAAAATCCTGGCGTTGCATGAAGAAATCATCAAATAGGCTTACTCTGTTCATTTTTATTGCCATGTTGGTGGGCATCAGTACTGGTTATGCGGTTTGGCTGGCCTATACTGTTCCTGCCGATCAGGTCCTGAAACCAGGCGGAGTGGCCATCGGTACACAAAGCGATGTTCCCCAGGTATTTGCCGACCGGATTTCTATTCTGACAGATATTTTCCTGCGACTGGTAAAAATGATTATTGCCCCCCTGGTATTTTCCACGCTGGTAGTAGGCGTGGCCAAAATGGGCGATATCAAAGCGGTAGGGCGTGTAGGTGGCAAAACCATGCTGTGGTTTATCAGTGCAACCTTTGTATCATTGTTCCTGGGCCTGGTGCTGGTAAATCTCATGAAGCCCGGCCTGTCTCTCAATCTGCCGCTGCCTGATACGCATGCCGCTACCGGTATTGCCAAGGCGGATATGACGCTGAGAGGTTTTTTCCACCACGTGGTGCCGGACAGTGTGATAGATGCTATGGCCAAAAATGAAATTCTGCAGATCGTGGTGTTTGCAATTTTCTTTGGTGTGGCCGCTGCGGCGATTGGTGAAAAAGCGCAACCCGTGGTGAAGCTGATGGACAGCGTGGCGCATATCATGCTGAAAGTGACCGGCTTTGTTATGAACTTCGCGCCGTTTGCGGTATTTGGCGCAATGGCCGCTATCATAGCCACCAAAGGGCTTTCTGTTCTGCTGGTGTATGGTAAATTTATTATTCAGTTTTACCTGGGACTGTTTAGCTTATGGCTTGTACTGGCATTGGTAGGATGGCTGATACTCGGCAAACGGGTGTTCCGGTTGCTGGGCGGTATCAAAGATCCGCTGTTACTGGCCTTTGGCACTGCCAGCAGCGAGGCGGCGTATCCGCGTACCATGGCTGAACTGGAGAGATTTGGCTGCGATAACCGTATTGTAAGTTTTGTATTACCCCTGGGCTATTCCTTTAATCTGGATGGCTCTATGATGTATATGACGTTTGCCAGCCTGTTTATTGCACAGGCTTATGGCATGCACCTGGGCATTGATCAGCAGATCACCATGCTGCTGGTGTTAATGATCACCAGTAAAGGTATTGCCGGCGTACCAAGGGCCTCCCTTGTGGTGATAGCCGGTACCCTGTCCATGTTCCATATTCCGGAAGCAGGTTTGTTGCTGCTGCTGGGCGTGGACCATCTGCTGGACATGGGACGTTCTGCTACCAACGTAATTGGTAACGCAATGGCCACTGCAGTAGTATCTAAATGGGAGAATAAGCTGGGACCGGGCGATGATAGCAATGGGATTTTAGTTAACAAATAGATAACAGTTTTATTCTTATTTTACCGATTCTGAACAGAATTTATTAGCATGGACCAGATTTTAGAGTTTTTTAAACACCTCATTAATCCCTCGTGGATTATTGAACACGGTGGCCTGTACCTGTTACTGGCGATTATTTTTGCGGAGACCGGTTTATTTATTGGCTTTTTTCTCCCCGGCGATTCCTTGCTTTTTGTAGCAGGCATTTACAGTGCAGATCTCTGCCGGAGCTTCTTCGATATGCCGTTTTTTGTAGTGATGCTGCTGATTGCGCTGGCCGGTGTGCTGGGTAACATGGTAGGCTTCTGGTTTGGTAATAAATCCGGCCCGTTGTTATTTAAAAAGAAAGATACTTTTTTCTTTAAAAAGAAACACCTGCACCAGGCACATGACTTCTTTGTGAAATACGGTGGCGGCGCTATTTTCCTGGCCCGTTTCCTTCCCATCATCCGCACTTTTGCCCCTATTGTGGCCGGTATGGTGCAGATGGACAAAAAGAAGTTCATGCTGTTTAATGTGATCGGTTCCTTCTCGTGGGTATTTTCCATGATGCTGGCCGGCCACTACCTGGACAAATTCTTTCCCAACCTGAAAAATCACCTGGAGCTGATCATACTGGTTATCATTGTGATCACTACTTTACCGGTGATCATTAAACTGCTCTCCGGAAAGGTGAAACATCATCCGGACCCGAATCAGTCAGAAGTGACCAACACATCGGACACGACTTTATAAGAATTTTAAAAAATGGGCTATAATTGGCCCATTTTTTTTATTTTAACCGTTATTTATTTTATCAACCAAAGTTCCACATGAAAACTGATAGCCGCTCAGCTTCTATCTTTAACATTGCCGTGATCGTTGCGTCACTGGGCTATTTTGTAGATATCTATGATCTGCTCCTCTTCACCATTGTACGGGTCCCCAGCCTGAAAGAACTGGGATTGCCGCAAAACGAAATTGATGCCGGCGCCGGCCTGCTGCTCATTAATATTCAGATGCTGGGCCTGTTGATAGGCGGCATTGTATGGGGCATCATCGGCGATAAAAAAGGACGTCTAAGTGTATTGTTCGGTTCCATCCTCATTTATTCTGTAGCAAATATTGCCAATGGTTTTGTGCATAGTATCAACGGATATGTTTTATGGCGTTTTGTGGCAGGCTTTGGATTGGCGGGGGAGCTGGGCGCAGGCATTACACTGGTATCGGAGATACTGCCGAAAGAAAAGCGCGGTTATGGTACCATGATTGTGGCCACTGTTGGGGTTTCCGGGGCGGTAGCCGCCAATCTGATTGCTAAACTGGTAGGTGACTGGCGCATCTGTTATTTTATAGGAGGTGGTCTGGGCCTATGTTTGTTGATATTGCGGGTGAGTGTGATGGAGTCCCATATGTTTAATGCCGTGCGTACTTCCACTACGGCCAGGGGCAGTTTTCATGCGTTATTCACCAGCCGGGAGCGGTTTCTCAAATATTTGAAATGTATTCTGTTAGGAGCGCCTACCTGGTTTGTGGTAGGTATCCTGATTGCTTTCTCCAATAAGTTTGCGAAGGAAATGAATGTGATGGGCGCTATCAGTCCGGGAGATGCTGTGGCTTTCTGTTATGCAGGGCTTACGTTAGGTGATTTTTCATCGGGTTTGATCAGCCAGTTATGGAGAAGCCGGCGTAAGGTAATGTTGGTGTTCCTGTTGCTGACAGGTGCTATGGTGGCGGTATACCTGAATATGTTCGGGGCTGCTACCTGGGTGTTTTATACGGTTTGTTTTATTCTTGGTTTCAGTGTTGGTTTCTGGGCCATTTTTGTCACTATTGCCGCCGAAAGTTTTGGCACCAACCTGCGGGCCACCGTGGCTACCACGGTGCCTAATTTTGCCCGTGGCATGTTACCGTTGATATCCCTGTTGTTTGTGCAGGTGCAGCATTATTTTACCTTTCTGCAAAGCGGTGCTATCGTAGCCGTGGTATGTATTGGTATAGCGATGATAGCGGCCTGGAATATTGAAGAAACTTTTGGAAAAGACCTGAATTACCTGGAAGAAATTTAGTGATAGGCTTCCAGCATTTTGTCCAGCAGTTTATTGAGCTGGCTGAGTTCTTTTTCGTTCAGCGCCTTGAAGGTGTCATTGAGATGATTGAGTTCTGTATCAATGGCGTTGAGCAGTTCCAGACCTTTGACAGTGATTTTTACGTCTACTGCTCTTCTGTCCAGTTCACAACTTTTACGTTCCACCAGGTCTGCTTTACGCAGTCTTTCCACGAGACGTGACACGTCGCTCATTTTGTCGAGCATACGGTCTTTCAGCACGTTGATACTGGCTGCTTTAGGGTGCTGTCCGCGAAGGATGCGCAGTATGTTGTACTGCTGCATGGTGATGTCGTAACGTTTGAAAAACTGCTGATGGCGGGAGGTGATCCAGTTGCCGATAAAGATGAGGCTCACCAGTCCCCGTTGATATTCGTCTCCGAAATTTTTTTGTGTAATTAGTTTTTCAAGATTTGACATACGCTGTTGCTATGAGTTAGCGAAATGGTGCCCGTTCGATTTAGAAGTATTTCATTTATACCATTTTATGCAGGCGTTGATCAAAATTACGAATCTTTTTTAACACTAGTTAACATTCGCTGCGGGGTTGTTGCCGGTATTTTTCCCGGTGGATGAAGCGGGGAGGTTATATAAATAACAACGGATTACAGCAGCGAAAAAATTTCGGTTGCTGTAATCCGTTATTTTGTTTGGATACAGGTTAAGCAGTAGCAGACTGCATTTTGTCCAGAACGTCCATTACTTCTTTCACGTGTTGGGCGGAAGTATTGAGCAGTGCTTTTTCGTCGGCATTGAGTTGCAGTTCCAGTATTTTTTCGATACCGTTTTTACCCAGTACCACAGGAACGCCCAGGTAGATGTCTTTCAGGCCGTATTCGCCGGTGAGCCATGCACAAACGGGGAAGATGCGTTTTTCATCTTTCACGATGGCTTCCACCATTTGGGCTGCTGCAGCACCGGGAGCGTACCAGGCAGAGGTGCCAAGGAGGTTTACTATTTCGCCACCGCCTACTTTGGTGCGTTGGATGATAGCATCAAGCTTATCGGCAGCTACCAGTTCTGTTACCGGAATACCGCTTACGGTCGTATAACGGGGGAGGGGCACCATGGTATCGCCGTGGCCGCCCATCAGGATGGCCTGAATATCTTTAGGGGAACATCCGATCTCATCTGCCAGGAAAGCGCGGTAGCGGGCGGTATCAAGGATGCCGGCCATGCCGAATACTTTGGAGCTGCTTTTTTTAGCCGTGAGGTACGCGCAATAGGTCATTACGTCCAGCGGGTTGCTGACAACGATGATAATGGCGTCTGGTGAGTGTTTGGTAATATTTTCAGTGACTGATTTAACGATGTTGGCGTTGGTGGAAATCAAGTCGTCGCGGCTCATGCCGGGTTTGCGGGGGAGACCGGAGGTGATGACTACCACATCGCTGTTGGCAGTTTTGGCGTAATCGTTGGTAACGCCGGTCACCTTGGTACTGTAATAATCAATGGGAGCCTGCTGCCATGTGTCCAGGGCCTTTCCTTCAGCTGTTCCTTCCTTAATATCCAGTAAAACCACTTCCTGCAGAAAATCTCTATGGGCCAGCACATTGGCGCAGGTTGCGCCCACATTCCCAGCTCCTACTACTGTAACTTTCATTTTGTCGATAGCTTTAAAAGTGAAGAATGATTATAATAAACAAATGTAATGATTCGGAACCAGATCCGGCCGCCGTACTTATTGCCATTTCAGCGGGCGACTGGCCAGGTAATGTACCAGTGAATCCAGTTTAACGGTGCCCTCAAATCCTTTGATGAACTGCTGTTTTTTATCGTACAGATAAAGTCCCGGGAAATAGTGCAGGTCGTAGAAATACATGATCTGGCGGGTAGGTTCGCTGGCCATCACAATATTGGGGTATTTCTGGATATTATAGTGGTCATAATATTCCTTCATCTGTTCTACTTTAAAGGGCGTTACCATCAGAATCTGCACATTTTTGAATTTGTCAATGTTTTTCAGCACTTCTTCCGTCAGGTGTTTACAGTGGTCACAATCCACGCTAAAAACAAAAACCATGGTTTTTTCGTTTTTGCGGAGGTCGTTCTTGGTGATGGTATGGCCGTCGGGGAGTGTCAGCGGGAATGCCGGAACAACGGGATACTGTAAATAAGCCGGTTTGGATGGGGTGGTACTTTGAGCCTTCAGGAACATTGGTACACAACACAATACAAATAAGAAAAACTGACGCATACTACTGTGAATTTGCTTTATTTAAAATTCAATTTAGCCCTTTAATGTCATTTATTGGAGAAAAAAGACGAAAATTGGGTCGAAAAGAGACTAATCTGCCTAATTTTAGGAATTTAGTGTTCGTTCATATGCAAAAATTTCTACTTTTGCAATCCGTATAAATTTTTAACTTAAAATCAGTAACCTATTTATGGCTACCACCGCAGATATCAGAACAGGATTAATCATCAAGCTGGATAACAGTTTGTATTCTGTTGTAGAGTTTGGTCAAAACAAAACCGCCCGTGCTGCAGCAAAAGTTTGGGCTAAATTGAAGGGCGTTGACAATAGCCGTTCTATAGAGCACACCTGGAACTCCGGAGACACCATTTTCCCGGTTCGTATCGAGAAAAAGGCGTTTCAGTTTTTATATAAGGATGACACCGGTTACAACTTCATGGACAATGAAACTTTTGAGCAGATTGCCATGGCTGAACAAACCATCGATGCTCCTCAGTTCCTGAAAGAAGGCCAGGAAGTAATGGTTCAGATCAATACTGAAACTGAACAGTACATGGCGGTGGAACTGCCTGACAAAATTGTTATGCAGGTTACTTATTCTGAACCAGGCGTAAAGGGTGATACTGCTACCCGCACCCTGAAGCCTGCTACTGTAGAAACCGGTGCTACCGTGATGGTGCCGCTGTTTGTGGAAGAAGGCGAACTGATCCGTGTGAATGCAAAAACCGGCGAATACATCGAGAGAGTAAAGGGTTAATTCATTTACTGAAATTATTTATTTGGCTACCGGGCTGCCTCAGGGCGGCCCCGGTTGTCCGGTAAAGGACCATATACGTTCATAAATTATAAACCAAAAACTGTCTACATGGACTTTAAACAGATTCAGGAACTGGTAAAAATGATCAACAAATCAAATATCAGTGAACTGAGCATTGAGCAGGACAAGTTCAAGATTACAATAAAACAGAAAGACAACGAAGTACAACAGGTAATCGCTGTTCCTGCGGCCGCAGCGCCGATTCAGACGGTAGCAGCAGTAGCTCCGGCCGCCGCCCCGGTACAGGCAGCAGCAACTTCTGCACCGGCCGCCGCTCCAGCTGCACCGAAAGCAGACAACCTGATTACTATCAAATCTCCTATGATCGGTACCTTCTACCGTTCAGCAGGACCTGATAAAGCTCCTTTCATCAATGTCGGTGATGAAATTGCTGCCGGCAAGGTGGTATGCATCATTGAAGCGATGAAGTTGTTCAACGAAATCGAAAGTGAAGTGAGCGGTAAGATCGTCAAAGTACTTGTTGACGACGCCACTCCGGTAGAATACGATCAACCTTTGTTTTTAGTAGAACCGTAATAACAGCCATTAGCGCTTAGCAGTTAGCCTTTAGCCTCTGACAGATTTTTGTAGGGTTAAAGGCTAACTACTGAGAACTAATGGCTGAATTGCTACTTAGCTATTATATCAACTTATAAGGAAAACAATGTTTAAAAAAATATTGATTGCCAACCGTGGCGAGATTGCCCTTCGGATTATCCGTACCTGTAAGGAAATGGGTATCAAAACGGTAGCAGTTTATTCTACTGCAGATAAAGACAGCCTGCATGTGAAGTTTGCGGATGAAGCTGTGTGTATTGGTAAACCACAGAGCAGCGAATCTTACCTGAACATTCCTCACCTCATGGCTGCCGCCGAGATCACCAACGCAGACGCTATCCACCCGGGATATGGCTTCCTGGCGGAAAATGCGCGTTTTGCTGAAATCTGTGGCGAACATGGTATCAAATTCATCGGCCCCACTCCGGACATGATCCGTAAAATGGGTGACAAGATGACTGCGAAGGAAACCATGATTGCTGCCGGCGTACCGGTAATCCCGGGATCTGAAGGTCTGCTCCAGAGCGTTGAAGAAGCCAAAAAACTCGCCAGGGAAATGGGCTTGCCCGTTATCCTGAAAGCTACTGCCGGCGGTGGTGGTAAAGGTATGCGTGTGGTTTGGGACGAGAGCGAACTGGAGAATGCCTATAACATGGCTAAAAATGAAGCCCGCGCTGCTTTCAACAATGATGGCATCTACATGGAGAAATTCGTGGAAGAACCCCGTCACATTGAAATCCAGGTAGCCGGCGACCAATACGGCAAAGTATGCCACCTGTCTGAAAGGGACTGCTCTATCCAGCGCCGTCACCAGAAACTGGTGGAGGAATCTCCTTCTCCTTTCATGACACCGGAACTGCGTGAAAAAATGGGTGAAGCGGCTATCAAGGCTGCCAGCGCCATCAATTATGAAAGCGTAGGTACCATTGAGTTCCTGGTAGATAAACACCGCAACTTCTACTTCATGGAAATGAACACCCGTATCCAGGTGGAACACGGTGTGACAGAAGAGGTGATCAATTTTGACCTGGTAAAGGAACAAATCAAGATTGCTGCCGGTATTCCTATCTCCGGTAAAAACTATACGCCGCAGATGCACGCTATTGAGTGCCGTATCAATGCGGAAGATCCGTATAACGATTTCCGTCCTTCTCCGGGCAAAATCACTACCCTGCATATTCCGGGCGGCCACGGCGTACGCGTGGATTCCCACATCTATGCTGGTTATGTTATTCCTCCGTTCTATGACTCTATGGTGGCTAAGATCATCACCATGGCGCAAACCCGTGAGGAAGCCATCAATACCATGGAGCGCGCGCTGAGCGAGTTCGTGATTGAAGGTGTTAAAACAACTATTCCTTTCCATCAGCAACTGATGCGCAACGAGGACTTCCGTAAAGGCAACTTTACGACCAAGTTTACCGAAACCTTCAAACTGGTATAGGAAAGTGCACTGTATTGGAAAAGCTCCGGAGATGTCTCCGGAGCTTTTCTGTTTTAAGATGGTTATTGATACCGGATAAAGGTATGCTGGAACGGGATACCTAATATTAAAGCCGGCGCAGACAGCTCCGTAGGCAGGCCGGCGTTGTTGTAACTGCTTATGCTGCCGCTATTGTTACGGCTGTAGTTCCTGTCGATGAACTGCCACAACGGATGCAGGCGATGGAAATTGGTTTTGTTGTCATATGTTGGATAGGTGACGGTAGTATCACTGGGGATACCCATGGAAGTGATTTCTTCCAGGATGCTTTGGATTTTCCAGGCGTTACCGCTGCTGTTGTAGGAGTAGTCAACAGTAGTGCGGAAGATGGGCGGGTGTAGTGTCAGATCTGTCGTCACAGCACGAACGATGCGGTTAAGGCTGTCGTACTGATAGGTAGTGCTGCGGAGTTGTTGGCCGCTGATGCTGACAGGAGTAGTGGTCGTATCAAACGTACCGAAGGCAAATGTGGTGTCCCGGATAATGTGGCCGGTAGCGTACAGAGAAATTGTGGAAAAAACAAAGCCCCGGATAAAAATCCGGGGCTAATCATACACCAAAACAATCTTACGGTTTTATCGCAAGAAAAGCAGTTCTCTGTACTTAGGCAGTGCCCATCTTTTATCATCTACCAGGAATTCCAGTTTATCGGAGTGGTAGCGGATAATATCGAAGTACGGTTTAATTTTTTCGCAGTATTCAATCGCTTTCTGGCGGCTGTCGGTCAACTTGTTGGTCACTTTACGTTGCTCGATCATTGCCTGAACGTTTTCACTGATCACGTTGATGTGTTCAGATATTTTGGCAGCGATTTGTGTTTGTGCTTTGTAGGCAGCTTCACCCATGCCAATTTCTTTCAGTCCGCGGATGTTGCTGATCAGGTCATTGAGGTAGCTGATAGCTGCGGGTAAAATAGTGTTGGTGGCCAGGTCTCCGATTACACGGGCTTCGATCTGAACTTTCTTCACATAATCTTCGAGCAGGATCTCGTGACGGGCGTGTAATTCTTTTTCGGTATAAACACCGGTTTCGGAATACAGCTGGGCGGCTTTAGGAGTGATCATCGCATCCAGCGCTTTAGGCGTGGTTTTGATGTTCTGTAAACCTCTTCTTTCGGCTTCTTTTTCCCATTCTTCGCTGTAGCCGTCGCCTTCGAACAATATTTTTTCCGAATCTACAATATATTTCCGAAGAGTTTGCATGATGGCAATCTCTTTTTTCTCACCTTTTTCGATCAGGCCGTCCACTTCCACTTTGAAGTCGGTCAGGGTTTTGGCCACGATGGTGTTCAGTACGGTCATAGCGGAAGCACAGTTGGCGGTAGAACCTACGGCGCGGAACTCGAACTTGTTGCCGGTGAACGCAAAGGGAGAGGTACGGTTACGGTCGGTATTGTCCAGCATCAGTTCAGGAATATGACGGTGCAGGTCCAGTTTAAGGATGGCCTCGTCTTGTTCGTCGAACTTGTTGTTTACGCGGGATTTTACTTCCTGCAGTACATCGAAAAGATATTTACCGGAGAATACGGAGATGATAGCCGGAGGAGCTTCGTTGGCACCCAGACGGAAGTCGTTGCTGGCAGAGGCGATAGCAGCTCTCAGCAGGTCGGCGTAGTCATGTACCGCTTTGATGGTGTTCACGAAGAACGTGAGGAACATCAGGTTGGTTTTCGGGGTTTTGCCCGGAGCCAGCAGGTTTACACCGGTATCGGTGGCCATGCTCCAGTTGTTGTGTTTACCGGAACCGTTGATGCCTGCGAAAGGTTTTTCGTGCAGCAGCACTTTCAGTTTGTGGCGTTTGGCCACTTTATTCATGATGTCCATCAGCAGGGAGTTGTGGTCCACGGCGATGTTCACTTCTTCAAAGATGGGAGCGCATTCGAACTGGGAAGGAGCTACTTCATTGTGACGGGTCCTTAAAGGTATGCCCAGTTTGTAAGCCTCTTCTTCAAAATCGCGCATGTAAGCGTATACGCGCTCAGGGATAGAGCCAAAGTAGTGGTCTTCCAGCTGTTGACCTTTGGAAGGAGCGTGACCTACCACGGTGCGGCCGGTCATGATCAGGTCAGGACGGGCATTGGCCAGATTTTCGTCAACGAGGAAGTATTCCTGTTCCCAACCCAGGGTAGGCGTTACTTTGGTAACATTTTTATCGAAATAGTTACATACGTCCACAGCGGCTTTGTCGATAGCTACCAGTGCTTTCAGCAGCGGAGCTTTATAGTCAAGTGATTCGCCGGTGTAGGATACGAATATAGTAGGGATGCAGAGTGTTTTACCGTAACCCTGTTCCAGGATAAAGGCTGGGGAGGAAGGGTCCCAGGCAGTATAACCGCGGGCTTCAAAAGTAGCTCTCAGGCCGCCGTTAGGGAAGCTGGAGGCATCAGGCTCCTGCTGTACCAGCGCATCGCCGTCAAAAGTTTCCAGTGCAGAGCCATCGCTTTTCAGGGTAAAAAAGGAGTCATGCTTTTCTGCAGTGGTGCCGGTCAGGGGTTGAAACCAGTGAGTGTAGTGAGTCACTCCTTTTTTCATGGCCCAGGCTTTCATGCCGGAAGCAATTTGCTCCGCCATTTTGCGTTCCAGTTTGGTGCCATTTTTAATGGAGTTCATCAGGCTTTTATAAGCCTCATCACTCAGGTATTCCCTTACAATTCTTCCGGCAAAAACATTGCTGCCAAATACCTCGGTGATTTTTCCGTTGTGTTCGGTAAGTTTAGTGTCTACGCCAGCTAATCCTTCCAGCGCGGTGAAACGTAACGATTGCATGCTGTAATAATTTTAATACAAAAGAACGCCAACGTCGTTGGAAATGCAAATAAATTGTTCACTTTAACCAAAAAATTACATTTATTGGTTTATAAAGGCGATTTTTTTGAGAAATGAATAAAAAAAATAGATCGTTGATGTCTGAAACTGATAAATTAAAAAATTACTAATATGAATTGGATGAAATTTTTATGCGTTTCGGCGGCCCAGGGCTACGATGTGTTCAGAGAGCTCCCTTTTTATAGCAATGCGGACGTTAAGAGCTTCCCTTTGTAATCAACAATAGGTTATCCACGTTACCGGGAAGAAGGTTAGCCCTGGTTATCGGCATTTTTTGACAACGACCCTAAACACATCGTAGCCCCGGGGGCTTCAGCCCCGGGAACAAATGCGTCCATTTTTAAGCCCTTTGGCCCCTCATTCTTGGCATTTGCCATAAAATCTTGTAGGTTTGCATCTTCTTTTTAATTACTCGTTTTTTTATACTTAAACTACATGCAAACCACCGTAGAAATTGCTGAACAGCTGGGCCTTACTGCTGACGAGTTTGAACGTATTGAATCTATCTTAGGGCGTAATCCCAACTTTACCGAATTGAGTATGTACTCCGTTATGTGGAGTGAGCACTGCTCTTACAAAAACTCAATCGTATGGCTGAAGTCATTACCACGTGAAGGTGACCGCCTCCTCGTAAAGGCTGGTGAGGAAAACGCCGGACTGGTAGATATCGGTGATGGATACGCAGTTGTATTTAAAATAGAATCCCATAACCACCCTTCAGCGATTGAGCCCTTCCAGGGCGCTGCTACCGGGGTTGGCGGTATCCACCGCGATATCTTCACAATGGGCGCCCGCCCCATTGCGGCACTGAACTCCCTGCGCTTCGGCAATATCAATGATAAAAAAACACAGCACCTGGTAAAAGGTATCGTACATGGTATCGGCCACTATGGTAACTGCTTCGGTGTTCCAACCGTAGGCGGTGAAACCTATTTTGAAGACTGCTATGGCACCAATCCGCTGGTAAACGCCATGAGCGTGGGTATCGTAAAAGTTGGCCAAACAGTTTCCGCTACCTCCCACGGTGAAGGCAACCCGGTTTTCATCGTAGGTTCCGCTACCGGTAAAGACGGTATCGGCGGTGCCTCCTTTGCTTCTGCCAATATCACGGAAGACAGCGCGGAAGACCTGCCTGCCGTTCAGGTAGGTGACCCCTTTCAGGAAAAGAAACTGCTGGAAGCCTGCCTCGAGGTAATTAAAACCAATGCGATCATTGGTATGCAGGACATGGGCGCTGCCGGTATCACCTGCTCCACTGCCGAAATGAGCGCCAAAGGCGAACATGGTATGCACATCTGGCTGGATAAAGTTCCTACCCGCCAGGAAAATATGAAAGGATGGGAAATGCTGCTGAGCGAAAGCCAGGAACGCATGCTCATCGTAGTAAAAAAAGGCCAGGAAAAAGCAGTCCTCGATATCTTCGAAAAATGGGACCTGCACTGCGTTCAGATCGGTGAAGTAACCAAAGACACCAACCTGAAGTTTTATATGAACGGTGAACTGGAAGCGGACGTTCCTGCTGAAAGCCTCGTGCTCGGCGGCGGCGCTCCTCAATATCACCGCGCTTATACTGAACCTGCCTACTTCCAGAAAATAAAGACGTTCGATATTCAGAACGTTCCGGATACAGAACACGCCCGCTTCGCAGCGGAAAGAATCATCGCACTGCCTAACATCGCTTCCAAACGCTGGATCTATAACCAGTATGACAGCATGGTAGGTACTGCCAACGCTTCTACCAACGCTCCGAGCGACGCTCCGATCGTATTGGTGAAAGGCACCAAAAAAGCACTGGCAATGACGACCGACTGTAACAGCCGCTACGTTTTTGCTGATCCGCACAAGGGTGGCCAGATCGCCGTGGCGGAAGCTGCCCGCAACATCGTTTGCTCCGGCGGTGAACCACTGGCTATCACCAACTGCCTCAACTTCGGTAACCCTTACGATCCCGAAGTTTACTACCAGTTCGTACACGCTGTACAAGGCATGGGCGAAGCTTGCCGTAAATTCAATACCCCTGTTACCGGCGGTAACGTGAGCTTCTATAACCAGTCACCTGATGGCGCGGTATATCCTACACCAACTATCGGTATGGTGGGCCTGCTCGACAGCATCGACCAACGTATCACCCTTGACTTCAAGGAAGCGGGTGACCTGATATACATGATCGGCCGCAGCCGTAATGATATCAACAGCTCTGAATACCTGCACAAAATCATCGGTATCGAATACAGCCCTGCGCCGCACTTCAACCTCGAAGAGGAACTGCAGCTGCAGCAAGCCATCACCAAACTGAACAAAGCCCACCTGATCCAGTCTGCGCACGATATCAGCGAAGGCGGCCTGTTCGTTACCATGATGGAAAGCGCTATGCCAAGAGGCCTGGGCTTTGAACTGAACCTGAACGATAAATTCCGTAAAGACGCTTACCTCTTCGGTGAAAGCCAAAGCCGTGTAATCGTCACCGTTAAACCGGAAAACAAAGAGAAATTCGAAGCACTGATGCACGGTCTGGTAGACGCCTCCGACGTTTCTGTACGTTATGAGAAAGTAGGCGCCGTAACCGGTGACCATGTGAAAGTAGGTGGCGAAGACTGGGGTAAAGTAAACGACTGGAAACAGATCTACAATACTTCTGTGGAAGAACACCTGAAATAGTCTGATTTACAGATAAATGTTATAAAAAAGGGAAGGCGCGAATTTCGCGCCTTCCCTTTTTTATGCAGACTGGTTATTGATCAGAATGCGTAACGGAAACCCAGGTTAAACCGGGCGCCGCTGCCTTTAATATAAGAATCTGTTCTCACTCTCGCCTGTGACATTACCGGGTAATAATCGGCATTCAGCAGGTTGTCTACCCCCAGCCGGATGGAAGCGGCAGTGCTGAAACGATAGGCAGTGTACAGGTTTACCAGCGAAAAGTCCCCTACAGGCCCGTTGCCGAGGTCATACTCTTTGGTAGTGGGATTGGGATCAAAACGTTTCCTCATGCCGGAATAGATATAATACACGCCCAGGTCCCATTGTTTCAGCGGAGAATAATTCACGTTGACAGTCATTTTATCCGGCGTAATGCGGGTTGTAGGCAACCAGGTTTTGACCCCGTTCACGTCTTTTTTACCTTCTACATGCGTGTAAGCCGCACTGGCAGAGAGATTTGGCAGGAACTGATAGCCAGCTGTCAGTTCAAAGCCTTGTACCCGCTCAGGCGCTCTTTCGGGTACGGCCACGCCATTCACGTCTTTCAGGCTGGTACCAAGATCAGACGTGCTGATGAAGTAAGAACCTGAAGCGTTGAATTTGCCGATATTACTGTTGAAACCAGCTTCATAGTTGTTGGTGATAATAGCTTTGGTTTCGATGATGTTGATGCTGGTGGAGCCATTGCTGACGGCCTTGGCCAATCGCAGGGTACGGCCCAGGTCATACAGGGAGAAACTCTGTGAATAGCTTACAAACGGGTTGAAAGCGGGGAAACGCGTGTATCGCAGGCCCGTGTTGAATACCAGTGCTTCATAGGGCAAATTGCCGCCTTTTACGAACACGCCGCCGGCATAGTTACCAAACTTAATGGTGGTGTAATCAGGAATATCGAGCCGAATGTTTTCGTAACGCAGACCAGCTTTCACCAGGAAGTCTTTAAATAAATATGTTTTCAGCTGGGCATAAGGCGCCAGATTTTTCATATTCATCTCCGGAACAAAGGAGCGGCCATCGGTAAGCGGTTGGGCGGTTTTGTCGTTCAGTACGTCTATTCCCCAGGTCACATCGCCATGCAGGTTAGGATGGAAGTTAAACAGGGTATTGAAATTCACGCGGGCTCCCATTTTTTTGGAGGTAATGGCGGAGTTGCCCGGTGGTGCATAAAAATCGGAGTATTCAAATACGGTGTAAAAGTCCTGGTAATATAGGTTTACATTCAACGAGGTGTTACGGAAAATGTTTTTACTGGTGAAATTCACATAGGCGTTATGGTTATACGGCGTACCCTGTTTATCGCCAGGGTTGGTACCTACTATACCGATAATGGGGCGTTGCCCGAATTTACCGCCGGAATCAATGTAGGTACTGTTTTGCATGGTGCGGTAATAGTTGTACATCACCTCCAGGCGGTTATTGTCATTGAAGTTGTAGCCCAGCTTGGCAAAAAGGTTTACGTTTTCGTTTTGGCTGAGTGACTGGAAAGGAGCTATGACCTGTCCTTTGGCGTCTTTGTTGACACCTGTTTGTTCGTAGGTGCCGGCCACCACATAATCGAATTTATTGAGCCGGCCGCTAAACTGTTGTGCCACGCGTGCGCCGAGGCTGTTGGCCGCGCTGGTGAGCGAACCGCTGGTGCTGATGTCTGTGCTGCCGCTGAAACGTTTATTGGGATTGGCTTTGATGGTGATGAAATTGACGATGCCTCCGTCAGCGCCGTTGCCATAAATAGCGGTGGAACCTTTGATCACTTCCACTCTTTCAATGACAGAAACATCGATGCTGCGCATGTCTTTATCGCCGTTACGCAGCGGGGTGGATTGCGGAATACCGTCTATCATGATCAGCATGCCGCGGCCGCGCAGTGTCTGGCCTTTGTTGGTGGAGGTATTGGTGCCCAGCGTAAGACCTGGTACGTTCATGCTCAGTAGCTGGTTGATGTCTGTAGTGATAGCACTTTGTTCCCGTAGTTGTTTACCGCTGATGATGGTGATGGAAGAGGGAACGGTACCCAGTGTTTCCTTGTTACGGCCGGCGGTCACCACTACTTCATTCAGGCCAATGTCTGACGGTTGTATCGTAAGGGAGAGGGTGGTGATGCTGTCGGTGATGGTAACCGCTTGTTCCAGTGTATTGTACCCAATACCGGTAGCGATCAGTTTATAGCTGCCGGGTTTTACGTTATTGATGGTAAAAGAGCCGTCCGGGCCGGAGACAGTATGTTTCTGTGTGCCTGCCAGATAAAGGCGCAGCATGGGAACAGCTGTTTGTGCCGTGTCGCGGATGGTGCCGGTGATTTTTTGTGCAGTCGTCTGTAGTGTAACCAGGAGTGTGAGTGCGCACAGTACCAGGTATTGTTTCATTTTCAAAGCTGATGTTTTTTAATGATGTATTTCCGGCGGTACCATATCAGGAAACCGGATATGGAAAGGATGCCGGGCGTAAGGCCCAGAAGGGCATAGAGTATTTTAACGGGAATACCGCCATAGTTGCCGAAATGCAGCGGCGCCATGGCAGCGTTGAACTTATCGCCCAGGGGCGCTTTACTGAAATCAACGGTCTTTTTTACCTGTCCGTTGACATCGAAATGCACGGAGGAGCTGTAACGGCCCCAGACAGCGGCTTCGTGGGCATGGCCCAGAATACGGACAGGGTCACCGGCCTTTTTAGGCGGGCGGATGCCCATCGCTTCAAAGCCAGGGATCTGTGCGGCCGCTTTGGTCAGTAACGATTCGTAGTCAACAGGAATGGGAGCGCCCACATCGGGAAAAGGCCCGGTTGTTTTCCGGTTGTCCAGTACTTTCAGCTGCATCATGAAGCCGGTGAATGCGATGAGGAGATTGAACAGCAATGCCCATACGCCTGTAATGCGGTGAAGGTTGCGCCAGCGCCGGGTACGGCTGCTCCATTCGGGTTTCAGGCGGAAGGTCAGTACTTTAAACACTGATTTCCGGTATACCCAGATGCCGGTGAGGAGCGATATAAATAGTAGTACGGCGACTGTCAGCATCACTTTGGCGCCCGTTTTTCCGCTAAGCAGGGAAAAATGGAGGTACACCAGGAAGCCGGAGAAGTAGCCGGTGTTGGTATGCTGATGGACGACCTCCCCGGTATAGGGGTTGAGGAAGAGATATACTTTATTGTCCGGCCCATATTCAGCCCTTACGATCACTGGTTCTTCCGGTGTTTGCGGCAGCCGGGAGAAAAACAGATAGGGGGTGCCGCCACGAAGGGATTTACCGGCTTGCTGCAGCAGTTCGAACAGTGGTTTGCGTTGAGTTCCCGGTGCAATGTGATAGGTTTCATGATGCAGGGCTTCATCTATTTCCTCACTGAAAACCAGAAGGGTGCCTGTTATGCTGGCAAAAAGCAGCATAATGCCTACGATGAGGCCGGTAATGCGGTGAACAGTGAAAAGCTGTTTATGCAGGTATTGCTTCAATTTCCTTATTAGTTTTTACCGGCTGCAAGTGGGTGACGATTACAGGGCGGGCACGAAAGTGCTATGTCCCGGCGGTTGATAATGATCAGTTAGCTGTTGCACCAACTATTTGCAGTCGTGGCTGCAAAGGTACTGCTGTCCTGCGGGAAGCATTTACGCAATCGGGAAATTTATTCAGCTGAACGGGAAAAACCGGCGTTTTTGACAGTTAGCTGATTTATTGTTGCAGTAGAATACTTTAACAAGCTATTAACAAAATACCACATTTGTGTTATGTGATAGTGAGAAAACTGCTCTACATTTGAAATGTAACAATGAACACAACGCGAAATCTAAAAAAGATATTTATATAAAATACTTGGAATCACTTGGTTATTCCAAATTCTATGAAGACCATATATTCTACCATGTCCTGATGAAAATTTAGTGAAATTTTACACCTAGTGAAAGAACGATTTGAGTAGGGCTGAGGAAACTCAGCCCTTTTGTATTTTAATATTTTATCATTTTATTATTGGGGGAGACTGATATTTTTTGATTTTATCTGATTGATTTTAAATTGTTATAAAAGACAAAGGCCTTCTTGTATTACAAGAAGGCCTTTGCTTATAGATAGTCTGATAAATATCAAATGTCAGAATAGACAGATGGTTTATACCATTGGGATTTCAGCTACCTGGTAAACTTTCTCATCGAGCTTGGCTTTGGTTTCGCTGAAAGCTTTCAGTGTCAGTTCAATGTCCTCGTCTGTGTGAGCAGCGGTTGGGATCAGTCGGTAGATGATCTGGCCTTTTGGAATAACGGGATATACCACGATAGAGCAGAAGATGTTGTAATTTTCGCGGAGGTCCAGGCACATGGCTGTAGCTTCCGGAATATCGCCCTGCAGGTAGATCGGGGTAACGGGAGAGTTGGTTTTACCGATGTTGAAACCGCGGGCTTTCAGGCCGTTCTGCAGTTTATTCACATTTTCCCACAGTTTTGCTTTCATTTCCGGGTGTTTGCGCATCAGTTCCACTCTTTTCAGGTGGCCGATAACGATTGGCAGCGGAATAGATTTAGCAAAGATCTGGGAGCGCATGTTATAGCGCAGATAGTTGATGATGGCTTTTTCGCCGCTGATGAAAGCGCCGATAGAAGCGCCGGATTTAGCGAAGGTATTGAACAGCAGGTCGATTTTGTCCTGTACGCCTTGTTCTTCGCCGGTACCTGCACCGGTTTTACCCATGGTACCGAAGCCGTGGGCGTCGTCTACCAGCAGGCGGAATTCAAATTTATCTTTCAGTGCGGCGATTTCTTTCAGTTTACCCTGGTCGCCCGCCATACCGAATACGCCTTCTGTTACCACCAGGATGCCGCCACCTTGTGCGTTAGCCAGTTCAGTAGCGCGTCTCAGTTGTTTTTCGCAATCTTCGATGTCATTGTGTTTGAACACATAACGTTTGCCGGGGTGGAGGCGCAGGCCATCCAGGATGGAGGCGTGGCATTCTGCGTCGTACACGATAACGTCCCTGCGGCCGCAAATAGCATCGATGGCACTCATGATGCCCTGATAGCCGTAGTTCAGCAAGGTGGTATCTTCTTTACCCATGTAATCGGACAGTTCGCGCTCGAGCTGCTCGTGATAGTTGGTGTTGCCGCTCATCATGCGGGCGCCCATGGGCGCTGCAAGACCAAAGTCGGCTGCCGCTTTTGCGTCGGTAGCCCGTACTTCCGGAAGATTGGCCAGCCCCAGGTAGTTATTGAGGCTCCAAACTATTTTTTCATTGCCCCGGAATTTCATGCGGGGGCCTATTTCCCCTTCCAGCTTAGGGAAGGCGAAATAGCCATGGGCTCTGTCTGAATGCTCCCCAATGGGGCCCATGTGCTTCAGCAGTTTCTCGAAAATATCCATACGCTATATTATGTAATAGTTAAATGCTTTGATAAAAAGAGGACACAAAGGTATTAAAATATTGCTTTTTCTAAACTTCGATTACATTTGCCAGCGTCATTTTAATGCTGCGGTTTCACCGGCCTCTGCCGGCAAAAGTACGTTTATCTTATAAAAAGCAATAATATCTAATGAAAAGGATCTCCCTGCTTGCCTTTGCCCTGGTGATCGCCACCACAGGCACCCGGGCTCAAAAGGCCACTTCACCAAAACCTTTCAATCATCTGGCGACAGCCAAAAGCAGCAAAACAGCTGCCAAACCCAAACTGATCGTAGGCATGGTAGTAGACCAGATGCGCTGGGACTACCTGTACCGCTATAGCAACAGGTATGCTGCCGGAGGCTTTAAAAGACTGTTGCAGGAAGGTTTCTCCTGCGAAAATACACTGATCAACTATACACCCACCATCACCGCCTGTGGCCATACTTGCGTATATACCGGTTCTGTGCCGGCTATCCATGGTATCATTGGCAACACCTGGTACAGCCCCGAAATAGGCCGCACTATGTACTGCGCGGAAGATACCACCATGACTACCGTTGGCAGCACCTCCGCTGCGGGTAAAATGAGCCCGCGCAATATGCTGGTCACCACTATTGGTGATGAACTGCGCCTGTCCAACCATTTCCAGAGCAAAGTGGTAGGCGTGGCCATTAAGGACCGTGGCGCTATCCTGCCGGCCGGCCACAGTGCCAACGCCGCTTACTGGTATGATGGTACTACCGGCAACTGGGTAACCAGCTCCTATTACATGAATGAGCTGCCAGGCTGGGCACAACAGTTCAACAACGAAAAATGGCCACAGCAATACCTGTCTAAACCCTGGACCACACTGTATCCTGTATCTTCTTACACGCTCAGCACCGCTGATGAAAAAGTGTATGAAGGCAAATATAAAAACAGCACTACCGGCACTTCTTTTCCACATGACCTGAGCGGAGCTGCCAACAGCGCTATTGCTGCTTCCCCATTTGGCAACACCATGACTCTGGAGTTTGCGAAAAAGGCCATGGAAGCGTATAATATGGGTAAAGGCGCCGCGACCGATTTTCTCGCCATCAGCCTTTCTTCTACCGATTATGTAGGCCACCAGTTTGGACCTAATTCCATCGAAGCGGAAGATACCTACCTGCGCCTGGACCACGACCTGGCCAGGTTCTTCCAGTACCTGGACGCTAATATCGGCAAAGGACAATACCTGTTCTTCATCACCGCAGATCACGGCGTAGCCCATGTACCGGGATTCCTGGAAGAAAACAAACTGCCGGGCGGCACCTGGGACGACCACGCTGCCATGAAAGACCTGAACGAAAAAATCGCTGCCAGATTTGGCGTGAAAGACGCGATCAAAGCTGTGGACAACTATCAGCTGTGGATGAACCACGACGTGATCGAGGTGTCCGGCAAGAACTACAACGATATCCAGCAGTTTATCATCAGCAACCTGCAGAAATCCCCCGCTATTGCGAAGGCGTTCCCTATCCGTGACCTGATGGTGACCGTGCTGCCTGAGCCTATGCGCACCATGATGACCAACGGTTACAATACCAAACGGAGCGGAGATATTCAGATCGTATTGTCGCCGGCTTATATCGATGGCGGCAAAACCGGCACCACGCATGGTTTATGGTATCCTTACGACGCGCATATCCCGTTGGTATGGATGGGATGGGGCGTTCGGCCGGGTAAAACCAACCGTACCGTGGGTATGACCGATATTGCGCCCACACTGGCCGCCCTGTTGCATATCCAGATGCCAAGCGGCAACGTAGGACAAGTGATCCAGGAGATTACTCATTAAAAGTTTATTCCTTATATTGCTCATGAAAGTACGGATGGTTGCCGGCACGCTGTGGCCATCCGTACTGTGTAATTCTTTACCATATGGAATTCAACTTGTTGCAATATGAGGTGGCATCCCGCACAGCCACCATCACCCTGAACCGGCCTGATAAGCGGAATGCGCTGAATGGCCAGCTGGTGGCGGAGCTCCGGCAGGCATTCGCCAAAGCTGCCGCAGATGAAGGCGTGAAAGTGATTGTATTGAAAGGCAACGGAGAAGCTTTTTGTGCCGGGGCAGACCTGGAATACCTGCAGCAGTTGCAACAAAATACCTATGATGAGAACCTCGCAGACTCTCGGGAGCTGATGCAGTTGTTCCAGGAAATTTATCTGCTTGATAAGGTAGTGATAGCCCAGGTAGAGGGCCATGCTGTGGCGGGAGGCTGCGGGCTGGTGACCGTTTGCGACCTGAGTTACGCCGTACCCCAAGCCATGATGGGCTACACCGAAGTGAAAATTGGCTTTATCCCTGCGCTGGTAGCTGTTTTCCTCGTCAGAAAAATAGGAGAGGGCAGGGCCCGCGAATTATTGTTGACCGGCCGGCTGGTGACCGCCGAAAAAGCTGCCCATGATGGCCTGATCACCGCCGTTATCCCTGCCGGAGAAATTAAGGCGCATGTGGCCAAAGTGGCTGCCAGCTTATGTAACGACGCATCCGGCAATTCCCTGAAGGTGACCAAAAAATTGATTGGCACAGTGTTGGACTTACCTATAAAAGACGGACTGGAGCATGCAGCTGAACTGAATGCCGCCACCCGTGGACATGAAGACTGTAAACGCGGGATAGCTGCGTTTTTGCATAAAGAAAAGCTTGTATGGTAAACTATACCTGCTGTCACAACCACTAACCAACACCACAACTATGTCATACCGGTTGTTTTTAACATATTTCCTGCTGTGGATAACCAGCCCTATACTGGCACAACGCGTTATTTCCGACGCCAAGATAGTTTACAAGATAGACCTGCCGCCTGAGCGCGCCCAGATGGACGCCATGCAGGAAGGAAGTACGCTTACCCAGTATATGCGGGGCCAGTTGAGCAGGATAGACATGGACTTCAACATTGTCAAATACACTTACCTGATCAACAGTAAAGATGAAACGCTGACCACGCTGATAGACCAGCATGGCAACAAGTACCTCATCCGTGCCAACAAGGGGCAGTACGAAAAGGAGCTGAAGCAGTATGAAAATGTTCAGTTTAAGGACCAGGCTGAAACCCGGCAGATAGCAGGTTATACCTGTAAAAAGACGATTGGCACCATGCCGGACGGCACCACCTTCGAAGTGTATTACACGCCCGATTTAGTGCCTGAAAACAAGCATTATAACCGCCGGTTTGTTAACCTGAAAGGGATACCCCTTGAATTCGAGATCGTGACCAAAACCGGCTCTAAAATGCGTGTAATAGCAACCAAGGTAGAGCTGTATCCTATTCCTGCTTCTTATTTTGATGTGCCTAAGACCGGTTACAAGATCGTAAGCCCGGAAGAGCTGAAAACGATGCAGTAAGACAGGGGCCGAAGCGGCGGCCTGAAAGACAGGCACATGCTCCGCAAAGCAGCAGCCGGGCTGGGCATGGGCCCGGACATCTCCCGAAAAAATTATAAAAAGAAAAAGGCCTATCAAGAAGTTGTTAAACTTTTTGATAGGCCCGTATTTGTACTTGAAGAAACGTTAAGGTCAGCCTTTCTTAAGCGGCAGGATAATCTGCAGTTTTTGAAAGTTCATATTGTTGACCGGCGGCTGTACAGGTTGTACAGTGTAAGGCACAACATAAGTCGTATTGCCTTTGGTGTAGGACATTACAGACTGAAAGTTAATCACATTGGTATTGGTGAACTTAAAATTTGAATTGTAGCTGCCTGTGAATCTGTAACCGGCGTCGAGGGCCAGGTTGGTTTTGGGCATGGCGGTATTCAACACGAAGTGGTTATCGGTCTTTTTCGCCTTGTCTTTTTCATTATCGGAGGGCAAAATGGTATTATTTGCCAGGGCGCTAATGGCGAACAGGGCCATAGCTCCTGCCAATAGGCAAGACAATGAAAAAGTCCTTGATATGTGAATTTTCGTTTTCATTGTAACACAAATATACAAACTTTTCGATCTATTATATAACAAATCCTTAACGCAAATTACAATAAATTCTTAATAAAATGTTAAAAAAATTATAAACGGTTTTAAATACTGCGAATTGGTGGATACATAAAAGTCTTATATTTACATTAATGAGTAAAGATTTTTCTTTTTTAAACGAGGATTTTGATGATCTGAGAGACTTGTTGCAGCAGTTTGAAAATCTGAGGGCGGGTAAATCTCACTCTTTTCTGGACGAGGACTCATTTGAGCAGATCATAGACTATTATGACGAGCAGGATGAAATGCCGATTGCATTGCAGGCCGCCGAAATAGCTATAGCACAGTTTCCCTATTCCTCCGCACTTCTTCTGAAAAAGGCCAACTTACTGATAGAAACCAAAAAGTACAAAGAAGCCCTTCATTTACTGGACAAAGCCGCTTTACTGGACCGCAACGATATCAATTTGTATATCCTGCAGACCGACGTATACCTGGCGCTGAACCAGCATCAGAAGGCTGCGGACGTACTGAATGAGCAGATTGACCAGTTTGAGGGGGAAGACAAGACGGAACTGTTGCTGGAACTGGCGGACGTATATGATGACTGGGAGGAGTTCGAGAAAGTGTTCGACTGCCTGAAAATGGCGCTGGAACATGAACCCAACAATGAGGAAGCGTTGCATAAGATCTGCTTCTGGACTGAGTTTACCGGCAGAAACGAAGAGAGTATCCGGTTACATACCTGGATCATAGACGAGCACCCGTTCAACCACCTGGCGTGGTTTAACCTGGGCACTGCCTACCAGGGGCTGAAGCTGTACGAAAAGGCGATAGACGCCTATCAATACGCAGTGGCCATTGACGAGAAATTTGACTACGCTTACCGGAACATGGGCGATGCCTATATCCGTTTGCGTAAATATGCTGATGCGATCGAAGTATTGCAGAAGCACCTGGAAATCGCCAAACCGGAAGATGTGATCTATGAGGCCATCGGACATTGTTATGAGCGGCAGCGCAAGTACACCCAGGCCCGTTATTACTACCGGAAGGCTTCCCACCTGAGCCCCAACGACGATAAATTGTTTTACAAGATCGCCGTGGCCTATATGATGGAGGAAAACTGGGACAACGCCGTCAAATCATTGCTTAACGCATTGAAAATAAACAAACAGAGTGCAGAATACAATATGAGCCTCGGCGAATGTTACCTGCAGCTGGGCAAGGAAAAAGACGCGCTGCTTTATTTCGTGAACGCCGTGCGTATCCGTCCAAAGAGCGTGCAGCCCTGGCAGGAGCTGATAAAAGGCCTGTATGTATTTGGTTTTCTGGAAGAAGCGCTCGATCAACTGGCTGCTGCTGAGGAAAAAGCCGGTCGAAAACCGGTGTTCCAATATTACCGGGCCGCTATCCTGATAGCGCAGGGCAAGACCAAAGAAGGATTGCTGCACCTGGAAACCGCGCTGCAGCAGGCTCCCAAGGCCCTCAAAAAGCTGGTGGAGCTGGACCCCGCCATTTTACAACATGTGAGTGTGGTAGACCTGATCGCTCAATACCGCAAGAAACGTTAACCAATGTTATTTACTTTTAAAATAAAGTATAGTCTTCTTATTTTTGCGCCGGCTTTTTAAATTGTCATGGACATAAGCCATTGTATTTCCGGTTACTAAAATTGCAGCTACACTATCCCAACTTGCCCGGGTGAAAAATAGTATGTGTTTTACTGACCTATAAGAAGATAAAAATATTTCAAATGAATTTTAATCTGACACAAATCCCGGAAAGGACGAAGAAACCCCGCACCCATGGGCTTACCATGGTGATGGACAAGGGGCTTAGTTTGGAAGAAGCAAGAAATTTTTTATCGGCGTCGGGACCACACGTGGATATCCTGAAACTCGGCTTTGGTACTGCGTTTGTCACGCCCAACCTGCGCGCGAAAATTGAGCTTTACCAGTCGGCCAATATTCCGGTATATTTTGGCGGTACTTTGTTTGAAGCATTTCTCATCCGTAACCAGTTTGATGAATACGTGAAGCTGGTACAAGACTACGGTATCAATTACATGGAGGTGTCTGATGGTTCCATCATCATCCCGCATGCTGAAAAATGCGGCTACATCGAAAAACTGTCTAAAATCGGCCTGGTACTGAGTGAAGTGGGCTCCAAAGACGCGGAACATATTATTCCTCCTTATAAATGGATCGAATTAATGAGAGCGGAACTGTCTGCCGGCGCTACCTATGTGATCGCAGAAGCCCGCGAAAGCGGTAACGTAGGCATTTACCGCGGTACCGGTGAAGTACGCGAAGGCCTGGTACAGGAAATCCTGACCCAGATCCCCGCTGAAAAAATCATCTGGGAAGCACCTCAGAAAGCACAACAACTGTACTTCCTGGAGCTGGTAGGCTGCAATGCCAACCTCGGCAACCTGGCGCCCAACGAGGTGATCTCCCTCGAAGCGATGCGCGTAGGCCTGAGAGGCGATACCTTCCACCTGTTTCTTGACAAAGAATAATTCCGTAAAGGAATGATATATTAGAGACCTGATTATTTATGATGCAACAAAACATTCTAAATAATCAGGTCTCTTCTTTTTTAAAAAACAACACATGAAAACATACGGCCTTATTGGCTTTCCGCTCAGCCACTCTTTTTCCAAAGGGTTTTTTACCGAAAAATTTGAAAAAGAACACATCGCCGGACATCAGTATGAAACCTTCCCCATACCGGCTATCACCGGGTTCCCCGCGTTGCTGGCCGAGCACCCGGACCTGTGCGGCCTGAACGTCACTATTCCCTATAAAGAACAGGTGATCCCTTATCTCGATGAACTCAGCGATGCCGCCGCTAACATCGGGGCTGTCAACTGCATCCGCTTTAAAGATGGCAAAAAGAAAGGCTTTAATACTGACGTGATCGGATTCCGCAATTCGCTGGAACCCCTGCTGCAACAGCACCATACAAAAGCCCTCGTGCTGGGCACCGGCGGCGCGGCCAAAGCTGTGATGTATGCATTGCAGGAAATGAACATCCCTTACATGGTGGCCAGTCGTACGCCCGGTAACGGAACAGTGGCCTATAGTTCGCTGGACCAGGCTATCATGGAGGCGCACACGCTGATCATCAACACTACGCCGCTGGGCATGTACCCTAACGTAGACGCCTGTCCGGAGATCCCCTATGAATTCATTACCTCCAGGCATCTGCTGTATGACCTGGTGTATAACCCTGCCGAGACGCTGTTCCTGCAAAAAGGCGCCGCACAGGGCGCGGCCATTAAAAACGGGCATGAGATGCTGATCCTGCAGGCAGAGGCTTCATGGGACATCTGGAACAAGTAGCCGTTACCGTAAGTAAATCATTATAAAAACAAAGAGCGAAGATCTCCGGCAGGACATCTTCGCTCTTTGTTTATTTGTTTGTGCCGGTTACTCCGGCTTGATCATATAATACATACATGTCGTCACGAAATCACGCACATAGGGAATCGCTGCAACCGGCTTCCACTGCTCGCGGGCGCTGACATTGAACTTGTATTTGTAGATGGGATTGATCAGATAGAACCGGCGTTGTGTGATTTTATAGCCCTGGCGCTTTACGATCCGCTCAAACCGTTCGATGGAAATACCGGTGGATTTCACGTCCATCAGCTCCTGAACGATATCATTTTCTTCCCCGAACATCCGCAGTACGCCTCGGTACACCGGTTTAGGCAGCAGGTGTATATAAGGCACCATGCTCAGGAATTTATTATGACAGATCTGCTGGTGACCGCCGTGGGGCATATACCAGGGCGGAAAGCCGAAGTATACCTGTCCGCGTGGCGTGAGCAGTTGTTTGAGGTGACCGACAATTTTCTCCTGGTCCGGTATGTGTTCGATGGCATCTTTCAGGATGATCACATCGAAGGAGTTACGGAATTCTCCCAGAAAATCAACATCATAAATATTTTTGGCAATCAGCTTCAATTGCCCGGTAGTTTCATATTTCCCCAGAAAGCTTCTGGCCAGTTCTATCCTGGCCGGTGCCAGGTCTACTCCTACGCAATGGCAGCCTTTTTCCAGCAAAGGTGTGAGCACGCCGCCTTCACCGCAGCCCACTTCCATGACACGCAGGTCTTCCAGCTGCGGAAATTCCTGCTGGATAAACGGCACCACGTAATCGCGGGAGTTGTCTACCTGCTGCTGATAACGGAGCGTTGCATTCTTATGGTGTTCTAATGACATGATAGCAAAATTGCGTGAATTTATGCAAAAGCTTCAAGCTTTTAATAGTTATTGGTTATAATATTTTACTATATAACCAGTAGTGAGTCAGGATATGGTGCGCTAAACGTGATTTAGCTATCTTTGCGGGATGCAAACAACCGATAAGACGAAATACCAGCAAGGAGCTGTAATACTGGTTAATAAACCGCTGACATGGACTTCCTTTGATGTAGTACGCAAAATAAGAAATTTAACGAAAGCCAAAATAGGGCATGCCGGCACACTGGACCCGCTGGCTACCGGGCTGCTGATCTGCTGCACCGGTAAAATGACCAAAAAGATCAATGAATACCAGGCTCAGGAGAAAGAGTATACCGGCACTTTCACACTCGGCGCCACTACGCCCACTTTTGACATGGAGTCTGAACCGGAAAATTTCAAAGATATTGCCGGCATCGATGAGGCTGCCCTGAAAGCCGCTACTGCCGGTTTCTTAGGTGAAATCATGCAACTGCCGCCAATCCACTCTGCCATTAAACAAAACGGTAAACCTATTTATCTGCTGGCCAGAAAAGGAGTGGATGTGAAAGTGGAGCCCCGTAAGATCACTATCTCCGAATTTGAGATCACTAAAATAGAACTGCCTGTTGTGCATTTCCGCGTGGTATGCAGCACGGGCACGTATATACGCTCTTTGGCCAACGATTATGGTGCTGCTTTAGGCTGCGGCGCTTATCTGAGCAGTTTGTGCCGTACCCGCATCGGTGCTTTCAGGCTGGAAGAAGCCATCAATATGGAAGAGTTTATATCCGCCAACAGCGCGCCTAAAACGGATAACCAATAGCAATATTCCAGATAATATTGTTTCTGCGCCATCTGCCATTTCCCAGGTCCCACTCACTGACGTACCAGCCGTTTTTGCTGTCGGTGTAATAAGGCACTTTCAGCGGTATGCCCCAGTCGAGGCGGATCAGGAAGAAAGAGAAATCCAGCCTGAGGCCGGCGCCGGTACCGATGGCCAGGTCATGATAGAGCTGGTCGAAGCGGAATTCGGAGCCAGGCCTTGTGAGGTCTTTCTTGATCATCCAGATGTTACCCATATCGAGGAAGGTGGCGCCTTTCAGATTAACGGTGCCGCCAAACATCCTTAGCAGGTCAAACCGGTATTCCACGTTGCCTTCCAGTTTCATATCGCCGGTTTGGTCGGGGAATATCTGGGCAGCGGAAGATGTGTCCTTGTAAGAGCCGGGGCCTAGTGTACGCAGCCGGAAAGCCCGGATGCTGTTGGGACCGCCGGAAGTGAACTGTCTTACATAAGGCAGTACGCTTGAAGAGCTGTAGGGAATGCCCACGCCTGCATATATCCTTGTCGCCAGCCCGCTATGAACGCCTAACCGCCAGTAGTGACGGTAGTCGGCCTCCATCTTCACAAAATTGGAAATATTTACTTTGGTAAGGGATTCAATATTGGATTTTTTACCGGTAGCCATGTCTACCAGGCTGTTGATACCATTCAGCCACAATCCTGACTCTTCGATGTTTGCCCTGAAATAGCTGTAGTGCCGTTGATGCAGCAGGTCATTATTGCTGTAAATAAAAGAAACGCTCTCTCCGCCGATCAGCGCAGGTTCAAAGCTACGCTTGAGGTAGGGGTTGGGGTCTACGGTGGTCGCCTTAAAATTGGGATCGAGGTTCACCCCTACATAGTTGAGCGTAAAAGGTTTCACGATCCAGCGTTTGTACAGGCTTTCGTTCCAGTCATATCCATAGGAAAGGTTGATGCTGGTGATATCGAATTTTTCGACACGGGATAGGTAATTGGCGCCGAAAGTGAGGCGTGTTTTTACATTGGACCGCGCCGTCTGCCGGATATTGAACGGCAGTGCGAAGCGGGGCCAGGTGAAACTCATTTCCCCGCCAAACTCCCTGGACTGCAGCACCCAGCTGTCGGGCAGTCTTACCAGTTCAATGCCGGTATTAAGGCTCATGCTCAGCTGGGTAGCGCTTTTAGCGAGATTGATATGCCTGTAGTTGAGGCTCACGCCGGAACCTAACGTATAGTCGGAACTGTTGCTCAACTCGAAGTTGATGCCCAGCTCCTGTTTGCGGCGGGGCGTGAGAAAGAGATAGGCATCCAGCGCGTGTGCAGTATCCTTGTTTTCTTTGTATTGCAGGGTCACAAACTGCCATACGCCGAGGTCATACAGTTTGTTGACCGTATTATTATACTGCTGTAACGAGTATGTTTCTCCCGGTCTTAGCAGGATGGATTTGGACAGTGTTTTTGGTTTCAGGACATCCTGATGGGAACGGATGGTAATGTATTTGCGTTTATCTTCCTTCAGGGTGGAATCGTTGGGATTACCGTTGAGGGGGAAGTCCGGGTATGCGTATATTTGGCTGATGTGATAGCGTTGCCAGGTGGCGTTGGCGGAGTCTTCAGGGTTTTTGATCCTTACTTCCACGTCCATGGTGGGTTTTTCGCGGCCTTTGTTTTCCGCGAAGATGTTCACGAACCCTTCAAAGGGATTGAGGGAGTTGCGGAACAGTGCTTTATTGAGGGTATCGACTTCAAATTCGATGGCATCGCGTCCAAATTTGTAATAGCCGGCATCGCGGATAACGCGGGTAAGCCTTTCTCTCTCGGATGATAAAGTGGCCGATTTGTACGCGATGCCTTTTTTCAGGAGCGACAGGTTTTGATTGGCCTGCACGATCGCGAGGAGATTGGAATCGGGCACTTCGTAGGTGATTTTATCCAGTACGAAGTTGCGGCCGGTATTCACAGCGTAGGTGACGCTGGTTTTGCGTCTTTTCTCGCTGGCGTCGGCTGTCACTGTGGCGTAGAAGAAGCCCTGGTTATGCAGGTAGCTGGTCATGCGGGCGATAGACTCCTTTGTTTTGGCGGAATCATAGACCACCGGGGCTTCCAGGTTTCTTTTGGAGAGCACCATGTTCCAGAACCAGCTGGATTTTTTCTCGTTATACTTCTGATTGAACAGCCACACCTTAATGCGGGTGGTCAGCAGCTTTTTGTTGGGCTGCTGGGTCATCAGCGATTTAGAAGACAGGGAGCTGCGGATATCCTGTTTTTCTGAGTTGAGGATATCGCCTTTCACATCTACTGTACTGTTGATATATAAGGTCTGGTCCTGTTGCAGGTATTTGGTATTGGAACATGCGCCCAAAGCCAGTATTCCAACCAGTAGCAGCAAATATCTCAGCAAAGAAGTCCTTGAATTGGGTGGCGGCTGCATCACGGGCGAAAACGTTATAATATTTTAAATGGTAATACTGAACCCTACCTCCGGCAGCCTGTTTCTTGGCTGATTAAAAGAAATCGTGTAGGTTTGGCCTCATGTTGTCAAAGGCGCAAATTAAATATATTCAATCATTACAGCACAAAAAAAACCGTCAAAAATCCAGCCAGTATATTGCGGAAGGAGACAAGATCGTACAGGAGCTACTACAGGCGGGCATGCCAGTGAAAGCCGTATATGCCACCAGTGCATGGCTGCTTCAGCATAGCCAGCTCCTGGACCGTTTGCCGGCGGATGCTGTAAAAGAGGTGGACCAGGCAGCCCTGAAACAACTGTCGGCGCTTACCACGCCGAACAATGCCATGGCCCTGCTGGACATGCCGCCGGCGCAGGGAGGGCTTCCGCAGGAAGGTACAGTGGTACTGGCGCTTGAAGCGATCCAGGACCCCGGCAACATGGGCACGCTGATTCGTATAGCCGACTGGTTTGGCATCCGGCAAATCATCGTTTCCCCCGACTGTGTGGACGTTTACAATCCCAAAACCATCCAGGCCACCATGGGCAGTATCGCCCGGGTACAGGTGAAAGAGATGGACATCCGGACGCTGCTGGAAGAAAGTAAGCTGCCTTCCTACGCCGCTACTTTGCATGGAGTGGACATCACCAGCTTTACCACCCTCCGGGAAGGGATTATCCTGATCGGTAACGAAGGCCGCGGGCTGAGCGAAGAGACCATTGCGCACGCTACCCATCGCATCACCATCCCGCGCCTTGGCGGCGCTGAATCCCTGAACGCAGCCGTAGCCGCCGGCATTATCTGTGGCAGATTATTGATTTAACCGACTGAAATGTCCCGATATCTGTTTTTGTGTTTGTTGATACTGTGTTTCGCCTGCCAACGTCCCGCGCCGCGACAGATAACTCCTGCTTTTTACTACTGGAAACAGACATGGACCGGTAATGCCCGCGAGATGCAATACCTGCGCCAACTGCCGGCCAGGAGGCTCTACATAAAAATGTTTGATACCGATGTTGACCCCGGTACCGGCAAACCCGTACCGGTCGCCATATTACGGGAACAAGCACCCCTGCCGGACAGTATCGACATTGTACCGGTGGTGTTCATTGTAAATGAAGTGTGGGGCAAGCCGGATACTGCGCTTGCCGCCAATATTAACCGGCTGCTGGAGCAGCTGTGCCGGCACATTCCTGCTGCCCGTATCCCGGAAGTACAGATGGACTGCGACTGGACGCGCACTTCCCGGGATGCTTATTTTGCTTTTCTGCAGCAGCTGCGGAAGCTGTCTTTTTTTCGTGACCGGCAGCTGTCGGCCACTATCCGTATGCACCAGGTGAAATTTTTGATCAACAGCGGCGTGCCGCCGGTAGACAAGGGACTGCTGATGTGCTACAATATGGGTGATCTGCGGAAAGCGGGAGACCATAACTCCATCCTGGATGAAAACACCATGAAATCTTATATCGGCAGTGACAGAGTATCCGCTTATCCGGTACCTTTGGATGTTGCCCTGCCATTGTTTGACTGGTCGGTGTTATTCAGAGATGGCCGTTATGCGGGCATTCTTCGTAACATCGGAGCAGCCGAACTACGCGACACTGCACTGTTTGCGCCGTCAGGGAAATACGTCTACACCGTTCAGAAAGACAGCGTGGTAAATGGATACCTGTTAAAAGCCGGTAATGTGGTGCGCCGGGAAACGAGCGAGCCCGCCGTGCTGGAAGCCGTTTCCCGCATGGTAGCACAGCAGCGGCAGGACTATGACCCTGTTGTTATTTTTTATCATTTGGATTCAGTAACCCTTCATAATTATCCGTTGGATGAACTACAAAAAATTTATCGTTTTTTTCATTAGCTTTTGTGCCGTGTTTTTTGGCAATGTGATCTATATTCTGTCTTGCGGGGCAGAGGCAGATCCTTACGATTATTACATCTCCTTTTTTAATCCTTACCAATCAGGAAAAGGGTATGAGCCGTTTTACTATACCGGCATGAGCCCTTTTTATGAAGATGCCACCACGCCTTCGGAAACAGAAGTGAATGTGAGCGACTGGCAGCGGTTTACCGGCGATAAGGTAAAAGCCGCTGATATCCGGGAGTACATCTATACCTACACCAAAGATGAGATGTCGGCAGTAGCTACGCGTAGTACTGCTTCCCTGCCTGACAGTGCGCGGAACAACACCTTTGTAAAGTTCCTGCAGGAAGATCGCAACCAGGATGCTGCGCGCTACCTGTTGTTTGCAAAAACATGTGAGCCGTCTGTCAGCCAGATCGATCCATGGACGCCGCCTACGCGTAACATGCCTACCATGGAGGCGTTGGGAAAAGAAGCTGCCGAACTGTATGAAAAAACCGGTAATAAAGAGCTTCGCGAACGTTATGCTTTGCAGCAGGTAAGGCTGTTGCACTACAGTGGCCAGTATGAAGATGCCGTCACTACCTTCGATAAGTTGTTTAAGAAAGGCGGTTCTTCGCTGATGTATTACAAGGCACTGGCCCTGAAGGCAGGTGCTGTGCAGCATATGGGCGATTCCATACAAGGGGCCTATCTGTTTTCCCGTGTTTTCGATAAGGCGCCTGCACTGCGTATCAGTTGTTATACCAGCATGAAATGGGGCAATGCGCCGGAAGAAGCAGTGTACCATCTCTGTAAAGACAACCGCGAAAAGGCCATGGTAGCGGCTATTTATGGTATGAGGAAAGAGGAGATCACATTGGAACCTTTGAAGAAGGTGTATGAATTTGATCCCACATCACCTGCGCTGATGGTTTTAGCGGGCCGTGAAATCAGTAAACTGGAATCCCGCTTTCTCGACAGGGCTGTTTCCTCTTCTACGGATTCCGTAACCATGGCGGGTATGGTGAACCTGTCACCCGAACTGAATACCATTGTCAATACCCAGATACGCCCGTTGATCGGCTGGATGAACAGCGTGATCGACAAAGGGAAAGTGAAAGACCTGGCCTTCTGGCAGGTGAATTCAGCCTACCTTTCCTATATGTGCCGTGACTATGATGTGGCAAGGGCCCAGCTGGACAAAGTCAACAGCAAAGAACCTGAGATCCGTAACCAGTGGGAAGTGGTGAATTTGTTGATCAATATCAACCAGCATAAAACCATCGACAAAGAACTGGAAGAAAAATTACTGGGCACCTTTAAATGGCTGGACAGCCAGCTGGCGGCCGCACCGCGGCAGCGGGACTGGTGGGGCACCGGCCGGGACAGATATTTCGGCAAAACCTACCGCAACCTGCTGGGAGTCATATTAGCGCCTAAATACCATCAGCAGAAAGACTTTGCCAAAGAAGCGTTGATCCGTGGCCGTTGTGACAGCCTGAACGTATATGATTATTTCCTCTCCGGCCAGTCAGCGACAGAACAGATCTGTGATGAGATGAACAGCGCACAGTTGTTGCAACTAAATAACTTCATGAAAGCTACCGGCAAAACGCCTTACGAGACTTACCTGACCGGCTTTTTCCCGAAAGAAGTGGATATGAATGCTGCCCTCGGCGAAAGTTACCTGCGCGTGCATGATTTCAAAACCGCACAACAATGGTTCAGAAAAGCCGGCAAGATGACCTCTTCTTACCTTGTGTTCAAAGAGCTGTTCCAGGATTTTGGTCCGGACGATGCGCCTGAAAAAGCTTATCCCAAAGCCATTACACAGTTGCAGTTTTGCGACAAGATGTTAGCCTTGCAAGAGAAGATGAAAGTAGCGCCGGTAGATGCGAAGGTTTACTATGAATATGCGACAGGACTGTTTAATATCACTTATTACGGCAGAACGTGGAACTTCGTGAGCCGCTACAGGCCGTCTACCCGCTGGTATACTACTGAATGTGAAAAAGATCCTTTTGAGCGGCAGTATTTTGGTGCTTACGGAGCAGAGGGTTATTATCTGAAAGCAGCGCAGGCAGCCACTGATCCGGAATTCAGGGCTAAATGTTTCTTCATGGCGGCACGTTGTTATCAGAAACATGTGACACCTTTGGAAGACAGCGATAAGTATTATGCAGCGTTGGTACGTAACCGTTACTTCCCCGTGTTACGGAACAACTATTCCCAGACACGCCTGTACCAGGAAGTATATGGGCAGTGCAGTTATCTGCGTGACTTCGTGAAGAGCGGAAGATAAAGTTATTTGAACTGGATCGCTTTTACCGGCGTGATTTTCCGGATAATGAGCGATGGAATCAGTAATACCAGCAAACAGATGGCGAGGGTGCCGAGATTGATTAGCACTATTTCCGGCCATCTGATATCGATAGCGGCCACCGACATGTAGTAAGACTCTTCCGGGAGTTTGAAGATGCCGGTGGCCTTTTGCATAAAGGCCAGTCCCAGTCCGAAGAAGTCGCCGATGAGGACGCCCATGAGGATGATGTAACCTGCCTGGAACACAAATACTTTTTGGATTTTCCAGTCACGCATGCCCAATGCCTTGAGGATGCCTACCATGTTGGTCCGTTCCAGTATCAGTATCAGGATAGCGGTGATCATGTTGATAACCGCCACGATGGTCATGATCACAATGATGATCAGTTCATTTTGGTTTTGTAACTGAAGCCAGTCAAAAATATTGGGATAGATATCGCGGATGGTGCGTGTAAAAAGTTGATCGGGCAGTGCATTGTTATCGATGATGCGGGCGGTGGTGTCCATCTTATGATAGTCCTGGAGCATGATCTCGTAACCGCCTACCTGTGAGGGTTCCCAGTCATTGAGCCGGCGTATGAGGTTCAGGTCACCGATAACATACGTCTTGTCATATTCTTCGATACCGGTTTTAAAGATGCCGGAAACCTGTAATTTGCGCGCGCGGGGCGGTAGTCCGCCGCCCTGGATGAAGTAGATGATGACTTTATCGTCTACCTTTAGCTGCAGTTCATTCGCCATGTTGGTGGAAATCATAATTTCCGGTGCATAGCTGGTGTCATTAAAGCGGGGCGGCCGGCCGGTTTGCATGAACCGCTGCAGCTGCGGCCAGTCGTAGCTTTTGTCTATTCCTTTGAAGATGATGCCGTTGATTTCCTTTTCGGACTTGATGATGGCCGATTTGGTGGCGTAGGGATAGATGGTTTTTACGCCGGGCACTTTTTTGATACTGTCTATCAGGGAAGGCCTGGAGGCGAAGGGTATTTCTTCTGTCAACGGGCCGGCGTTAGGCTGGTATTGATTAACGTGAAGGTGTCCCCAGAAGCTGAAAATCTTGTCCTGAATGACCTGCTGGAAACCATTGACGAGGGCCGTTGCCAGGATCATTACCGCCACGCTGACTGCGGTGGCAGCTACAGCGATGTTGATGATGAACTTCGAAAAAGAGGAGGCTTTGTTAAAAGCGATCCTTCTGGCAATAAAAGCAGATAATTCCATTGAACTGATTTCGATTAAAGCAAATGTAGCAAATCAAAAATCAAATCTCTAAATAAGCAAATAATCGTAACTTGAATACAACCAAATAGCCAGTATGCGTACAGCAGCTTTTCTTTTATGGGTGGTCCTGGCAGCCTGTCTGTTTACCGGCAGGGTAATGGCGCAGGCCAATGTCATTACACCGGACCATATCTACCACAACAACATCAAGTCCGTTAAATTCAATCAGCAGGGCGATCCGCTGAGTATGCCCATGTATACCATTGGTACCGGGGAGAAACTGGAGCTGTCTTTTGACGACATGGACAACGATGTGAAAACCTATTACTATTCTTTTATCCTTTGTAACGCGGACTGGACACCGGCACAGGTGAACCAGTTTGACTACATGCGTGGGTTCTCTGAAACCAGGATACTTAATTACAAGATGTCTTCCGTGGCATTGCAGCGGTATACGCATTACAGTGTGCAGCTGCCGGGCACCAACAGTTACCCGATCAAGTCGGGCAACTACCTGCTGAAGGTGTACCTGGACAGTGATACTACGCAGCTGGCGTTTACCCGTCGTATGTACGTAGTGGAATCAAAGGCCGGTGTCGCGGGGTTTATCCAGCAGCCGGTGTCTCCGAAATTGTTCCGCACGCACCAGAAGGTGAACTTTGAGGTCAATACCGGTTCTCTGAATATCCAGAACCCTTTTGACCAGATCAAAGTGGTGATCCTGCAAAACTACCGTTGGGACAATGCTGTTACCAATCTGAAGCCGCAGTTTATCAACGGTAACGTGATCAAATACAATGCGGAGCTGGACTGTGTTATTCCCGCGGGGAAAGAGTTCCGCTGGATAGACCTGCGGAGTTTCCGTTTGCAGACAGAGCGCGTACGGAGATCGGAGTATCATGCAAACAGTACGGATGTTTTCGCGGTGCCGGATGTAGAGCGGGCCGACAAAGTATATCAGTTCATAAAAGACGTTAATGGCAAATATTATCTGGCCACGCTGGATGATTATAATCCGGATTTTGAGGGAGACTATGCGTCTGTGCATTTTTCTTTTGCTTCCCCTGAACCTTACGCCGGTTATGATATGTATATCTTTGGGGAGATGACCGACTACGAACTGAACAGCAATAGTAAATTGAGCTACAACGCTGCCAGCAGGGCTTATGAAGGAACTTTGTTCCTGAAGCAGGGATACTATAATTACATGTACGGGCTGATAGATAAGACAGTGCCTAATGCAAAATTGAATACAGAACTAACAGAAGGCAACTGGTGGGAAACGGAGAACAACTATACTATTTTGTTGTACTTCCGTCCGTTGGGCGGCCGTGCAGATGAGCTGGTGGCCAGTGTTACTTTAAATTCTATCCTGAACCGCAAGTAGCTGGCGGAGATATGTTATAAAGCAAAGACCTGATGAATGCTCATCAGGTCTTTTGCATTTTTAACAATAAAACACCTATTTATATAACAACAAAACAACCTTGTTTGATTATACGCCGACTGTTTGCCGTAGCTTCACAATGTTGGCTGCACCGCGTTTGATGATGATGCGGGTACCTCTTTCGTAGGTGAAGTAGCGGTAGAACCAGTTGATGAACACCACCAGTTTATTACGGAAGCCGAGCAGGCTCATAAGGTGCACGATCATCCATACTATCCAGGCGAAGTAGCCGCTGAGGCGCATATTGGCGAATTCGGCCACTGCTCTGTTACGTCCGATGGTGGCCATGCTGCCGAGGTCTTTATAGTAGAAGCCTTTCAGCGTTTTTTTCTCCAGCAGGAGGCGGATATTATGTGCCAGGTTTTTCCCTTGTTGGATAGCCACCTGGGCCACCATGGGATATCCTTTCGGGAAGCGCGGGTCGTTGGTCATTTGCGCGATATCGCCGATGGCGAATACATTTTCAAATCCTTTCAGCTGATTGAACTCATTGACCAGAATACGACCGTTAGGCAGCAGAATGTCCTGTGGCAGACCGTTTACCGGTACGCCTTTCACGCCGGCAGACCAGAGGAGGGACTGTGATTGAATTTTCTCGCCGTTGCTGAGCGTGATCGTATGGCCGTCATATTCTTTTACGCCGGTATTGACCATCACTCTTACGCCCAGTTCCTGTAACGCGTGCAGCGTGCGTTCTGATGTTTTTTCGCTGAAGGAAGCCAGCAGTTTGGGGCCTGCTTCTATCAGGTAAACGTTCATCAGGGATTGGGGCAGATCGGGATAATCTTTAGGCATGATATATTTCCGCAGTTCAGCGAACGCACCTGCGAGTTCCACGCCAGTGGGGCCGCCGCCGACCATCACGAAATTCAGTTTGGGTTTTATCTCTTCGGGGTCTTTAAGCAGCAGGCTTTCTTCAAATTGTTTCACCACATAGTTTCTGATCTGAACTGCTTCGATCAGAGATTTCATACCGATAGCATTTTCTTCTATGGCTTTGTTGCCGAAGAAATTGGTATTGCTGCCGGTGGCGAAGATGAGATAATCGTAATGGATGTCGCCGATACCTGTTTCCAGTATGTTTTCCGTTGCTCTGATGCCTGTCACTTCCGCCATACGGAAGACGAGGTTTTTCTGTTTTCTGAAGATGCCCCGTAGCGGGAAAGCGATGCTGTCTGGTTCCAGTCCGGCAGTAGACACCTGATAGAGCAGTGGCTGGAAAAGGTGATAGTTGTTTCTGTCAAGCAGGACTACCTGGACCGGAGCGTGTTTGAGCTGTTTGGCCAAATTAATACCACCAAATCCTCCTCCTACAATAACTACGCGCGGTTGAGCTGACTCCGGAATATTAGGCTGGATCATAATTCATCTGTTTATTTTGTATTTGGATATGGCATGCCTCGTTATAACATTCTGATACTGCTGGCAGTTCAAATGCCGTACCAGTAGTAATCTTTATCAAAGTTACGAAACTTTCAGAAAAAAATGAAAATAACTCACATGATAAATATCAGGTTTTTGAGATAGGCGTTTCCGTGAGGAGGTTTTCATCTGGTGTCAGGGGGCGTTAGGCGTGGGATTAGACGTGGTTTTCGGGGCGGGGTGATTGGGTTCGGGAGACAGGGGAGCCATTAATTATGAATAGTGTATTCTGACGAATCAAGGTCCCAGGGCTTCAGCCCCGGGACCTTCAATCATGCAATCATAACAATATTAAATCAGGAAGGCGTTGTATATCAATGCGGCTGCCACTGCTCCGGCGATAGGGCCGGCGACGGGTATCCATGCGTAGCTCCAGTCGCTGCTGCCTTTTCCGGCGATGGGCAGCATGGCGTGCATGATACGTGGACCGAGGTCTCTGGCGGGGTTGATGGCGTAGCCGGTAGGGCCGCCAAGGGAGAGGCCGATGGCCAGTACCACGAAGGCTACGGGCAGCGCATCGAGGGAACCGATGCCGGTAGCGGGTTTGGTGATATAAAATACGGCCAGTATAAAGACGAGTGTGGCAATAAATTCGGTGAGGAAGTTATAGCCTGGCGTTCGTATAGCCGGGATGGTGCAGAAGACACCCAGTTTGCTGGCGGCATCTGTTGTGGCGTCGAAGTGTTTTTTGTAGCAGAGCCATACGAGACCGGCGCCCAGCATGGCTCCCAGCATCTGGGCGGCGATGTAGGAAGGTACCAGTGCCCAGCTGAAGGAGCCTTTGACGGCCAGGGCAATGGTGACGGCAGGATTGAGGTGGGCGCCGCTGTACTGTCCGGCGCAGAATACGCCGACGAAGACGGCCATGGCCCATCCCATGGTGATGACGATCCAGCCGCCCTGGTTGCCTTTGGACCGGTTTAGTACTACATTGGCGACTACACCGTCGCCAAGGGCGATGAGAAAAGCGGTTCCGATAATTTCGGCTAAGAATGGTGACATGTGTGGAGTTTTTAGGCTTCTTCTGTCCAGGCCTGGGCTGCTCTGACAGCGCGTTTCCAGTCCTTGCAAAGTTGTTGGCGTTGCGTTGTTTCCATAGCGGGTTCAAAGGTGGCGTCTATCTTCCACTGGCGGGCTATGGACGGGATACTGTCCCAGTATCCGACGGCCAGGCCGGCGAGGTAGGCGGCGCCTAAGGCGGTCGTTTCGGTGATATGCGGCCGTACCACGCGTACCTGTAGTAGGTCTGACTGGAACTGCATGAGCATGTTATTGCTGGTGGCGCCGCCATCGACGCGAAGTTCGCTGATGGTCATACCGGCGTCGCCTTCCATGGCTTTGAGCACGTCCATGGTCTGGAAGGCAATACTGTCGAGGGCAGCGCGGGCGATATGTGCAGCGCTGGTGCCGCGGGTGATGCCTACCATGGTGCCGCGTGCATGCTGGTTCCAGTAGGGGGCGCCCAGGCCGGCGAAAGCGGGCACGAAGTATACGCCATCGCTATGGGGCACGGTAGCAGCCAGTTTTTCCACATCTGCCGAATGGCGGATGATGCCGAGGCCGTCGCGCAGCCACTGTACTACCGCCCCACCGATGAAAATGCTGCCTTCCAGGGCGTAGGTGGTTTTACCGTTGATCTGCCAGGCTACGGTGGTGAGCAGGTTGTTTTTCGAGGGGATGGGTTTGTCACCGGTATTGAGCACCATAAAACAGCCGGTGCCATAGGTGTTTTTCAGCATACCGGGCTCGGTGCACATCTGTCCGAAGAGCGCCGCCTGCTGATCGCCGGCGATACCGGCAATAGGAATACGATAGGGGGTGAGGGTGGCTTCGGAGTAGCCGTATACTTCACTGGAAGGTTTTACTTCCGGCAGCATAGACGCTGGGATATCGAAAAGAGCGAGCAGTTCTGTGTCCCATTGCATGTCGTGGATATTAAACAACAATGTGCGGGACGCGTTGCTCACATCGGTGATATGCAGGTGGCCGTTGGAGAAGTTCCAGGTAAGCCAGCTGTCTACGGTGCCGAAGGCCAGTTCGCCGGCGGTTGCTTTTTCTCTGGCGCCGGCAACGTTGTCCAGTATCCACTTTATTTTGGTGGCAGAGAAGTAGGCATCTATACGCAGACCTGTTTTGTCTTTGATCATTTGTTCCTTGCCTTCTTTGATAAGGCTGTCGCAGTAGGCGGCGGTGCGGCGGTCCTGCCATACGATGGCGTTATGGACTGGTTTGCCGGTTTTGCGGTCCCATACGATGGTGGTTTCCCGTTGATTGGTGATACCGATGGCCGCGATGTTATCGCCGGTGATGCGGGCCTTGAGCAGTACTTCTGCGGCTACGCTGGCCTGGGACGTCCATATTTCCATGGCATCGTGTTCCACCCATCCGGGTTGGGGGAATATCTGTTTGAATTCTTTTTGTGCAGTAGCCCTGATACTGCCATCGTGGTCGAAGATGATGGCGCGGGAGCTGGTGGTGCCCTGGTCCAGCGCAAGAATATATTTCCCCATCCGGTTAATGGTTTTGGTGGTTAACAATTTACAAAAAAATCCCCGGCGCAAGAACTGCACCGGGGATACACCATCTAAAAAATATCTTTGAAACTACATTTTCTTGGCATCTTCCAGGAACTTGGCGAGGCCGATATCCGTTAACGGATGTTTCAGCAGGCCGAGGATGGAATCTAACGGGCAGGTACATACGTCAGCACCTACTTCAGCGCATTTAACGATGTGGAGCGCGCTACGGATGGATGCTGCGAGGATCTCCGTTTTGAAGCCCTGCAGGCTGTATATCTGTGCAATCTGTGCGATCAGTTCAACACCGTCCCAGTTGCTGTCATCAATACGACCGATGAAAGGAGATACGTAAGCAGCACCGGCTTTAGCCGCCAGGATAGCCTGACCGGCAGAAAACACGAGGGTGCAGTTGGTACGGATACCGTTCTCAGAAAACCATTTGATGGCTTTTACACCTTCTTTGATCATTGGTACTTTTACCACGATGTTGGGGTGAATAGCAGCCAGTTTCTTACCTTCTTCCACGATAGATTTGAAATCAGTAGAAAACACTTCTGCACTCACGTCACCATCCACGATTTCGCAGATGTCCGCATAATGTTTCAGGATAGCGGCTTCACCTTTAATACCTTCTTTGGCCATCAGGGACGGATTGGTGGTTACACCATCCAGTACGCCGAGATCATGAGCTTCTCTTATCTGATCGAGATTGGCTGTATCGATAAAGAATTTCATACTATTAAGAATTAGATTGTAAGGACTTGATTTGCGTCATTTGTGGAGTACACTGTCATTAGTGAATGAGGTGAGCAAATAGTAACCAGATGACTACTGACGAGCAACTAATGACCTTTAAAAAAGAAAAAAGGCAAGTTACTTATATCGCACCGCTTCAACCACCTACCCTTGCTACATTCCTGTCCTGGGGGAGTTCAGCAGGAGCTGGTCGTATAAGACTTGCCGGTTGCAAAGGTAATGCAATCCACTGAAAATCCAAATTTTGTAGAAGAAATCTCAAAAAAAATGTTGGATCAGCTCCCCTGGCGTATTATTTTCCCGTTAAAAAATCAACCAAATATGTATGTGCTACAATTGTTATACTTGAAATTTTGTGTATCTTGTTGACGTTTTAATCCCAGACAACGTGCTGAAACATGTGGCAGCCGTTTGTCTTTATTCTTTCATTCAAAACTATATCCTTATGGACAACGCCAATAGTGGTGCCATCTTTGCCTTCCTTATCCCCTTTCTGCTGTTTGGTATCGGCATTGCTGTTTTCTCCATCATCTGTATGTGGAAAATATACAGGAAAGCCGGCTTTGAAGGCTGGGAATGCATCATCCCCATTTACAGCACACTTATTTTACTGCGGATTATCGGCAAGCCATGGTGGTGGCTGTTGATGTTTTTTATCCCTTTTGCAAATATTATTTTTGGCATCATGGCGATCGATCTGCTCAGCAAAAGTTTTGGAAAAGGCACCGGATTTACGCTGGGGCTGGTTTTCCTGAGCTTTATCTTCCTGGCCATCATGGCATTTGACCGGACGATCGTGTACCAGGGACCAGCAGGTGATCCCAATGCCCCACGGCCACAGGATATTAACTCCATCGGAAAAAGCCTCGTTTAATTGTAAAATCTATTTTTTAACGCTATATACTGTTTCAACCTATGGATTCATTTAACCAAACCAAAAACACTGACCTGCTCTCCGATCTGCAGGAACAAGCTTCCTTTGAACATGCTTCCAAAGGACAACGTTTTGCTAACCTGCTTATCGACGGCATTATCGTGGGCGTAGCCCAAAACATAATAGCCGCGGTACTCGGAATAGGCATTTACGAATCTATCCTCCTCAGTCTCGTCATTAACCTCGCTTACTACACCGGCATGGAAGGTTTCGCAGGCGGACGTACTGTTGGTAAGATGGTAACCGGTACGCATGTGGTAAGCACCAACGGACAACCACTCACTACCGGAAGAATCATGCTCCGCACCGTTTGCAGATGGGTGCCTTTTGAACCATTCAGCATGCTGTTTGGCGACGCCCCCTGGCACGATACCTGGACTGACACCGCTGTAGTGAAAGGCAAATAAGTCAGTGCAAAATATCTTACTGAAACAGAAAGGCCGAAGCAACATGCTTCGGCCTTTCTGTTGAATATCATCCACCTCAGTTGTCCCGCGTGGTGTAGTAGTTGTAATCGTTTAATACCGTTTCGAGAAAACCGGTATTGGGCAGGTCGGACTGAATATGCAGCACCTCTTTGACGCGATGTGCCACCTTGGCGGCGAGTACTTCATCTCCGGCCAGCAACGCTTTATCCAGCAGTTCTTTTACCTTGTTCATATCCCGGTCAGACAACCGCATGATCTGCGGAAACTGCGGCTGGTAGTCGGATGCCGACATGTCCCGGAAAATAGTTTCTTCAATGCTGCCCTTACGTTTGGTATTGATCACTATCGTGCCGGCCACCAGATCGCCCAGGCGCTGGTTATAAGCGGTGCGGGACATGGTCACTATCGGAAGGATCACCGGTATAAAAAACAGCCCGGCCATCAGGGGGGATTCTATCATCCGGAATATCCACCGGATAAGGTGCTGGCTCGCGGTAGGCTGATTGCCGGTCAGGCTCACCACTTTCATATGAAGTATTTTTTTACCGGGTGACTGCCCGCCCATGGCTATTTCCGTTACCAGGAAATACAACATGACAGGTATCGTTACCACCAATATGATAAACACCATTCTGGCGTTGGAGGATATATTAAGTGCGCCAATAGCTATAAAAGCCAGCAGGACATATGCGCCCCTGATCCCGAAATCAATGAGCCAGGCGAGAAAACGCGCCATCGCGTCCGCCGTTTCAAATTCGAGGTCAATGTTAAAGGAAGTTGGTATTTTTATGTTGCTCATACTCAAATTTACATATTTGTTTATATATTGTTAAACGATTTAGTATGTTTGCCCGATACTCCCCCTTATACTGTAGGTAGATATCCGGATTCAAAAAAAGGGAATTTGACTCATTATGAGAGAATCGTTGTTTATCAAGAAAAATTTGCCCCGCTGGAAACAGATCCAGGAGGAGCCAACAGAGGACCCCGATGAAATGGCGGAAAGATTTGTTTCCTTACTGGATGATCTCTCTTATGCCAAAACATTCTATAGCTTCAGCAAAGTAACCCGCTATATCAACGGACTGGCAGCCGGTATTTACCAGCGTATTTATCAGAACCGCAAAGAGGAAGTGGGCCGCTTTCAATTATTCTTCCGGTATGAACTGCCGCTGTTGTTCCGGCAGTATCACCGGCTGTTGTTGTTTACGCTTTGTTTTTTCCTGCTGTTCTGTATCATCGGCGCTTTTTCTTCTGCGCACGATGAAACATTTGTCAGGGGGTTTCTGGGAGATGAATATGTAAACATGACAGAACGGAACATCGCGAATAACGACCCTTTCGGCGTATATAAACAGGGCAATCCGTTGCTGATGTTCCTGCAGATAGCGATCAACAATATCCGGGTATCGCTGATGTGTTATGTAGGCGGTATCTTCCTCGGCGCAGGCTCGTTGTACCTGTTGCTGCACAACGGTATTATGCTCGGCGTATTCCAGTATATATTCTTTTCGCATGGCCTGGGCTTCAAGTCCATACTGGTGATCTGGATACACGGAACACTGGAAATATCCAGTATCGTTATTTCCGGCTGCGCAGGAATTATTCTGGGAAAAAGCCTTCTGTTCCCCGGCACCCGCAAGCGGTTGGACTCCTTACGAAAAGGCGCTAAAGATGGTATCAAGATCATGGTGACTTTGATCCCTGTTTTCGTGGTGGCGGCTTTCCTGGAAGGCTTCGTGACCCGCTATACTGAAATGCCGTTGTGGCTTAGTCTTTTTATACTCGCCGGTTCATTGTTTTTTATGATAGGCTACTTCGTTGTGTATCCTATCCGGCTGCACCGTAAAGGGTACCGCCTCAGTGAAAGCGGTAAAGTGATTGTTCCATTGCCCCGTTCAAAGCAGTAATTGTCATGAGAAGCATTTGCAAAAAATATAGCTGGTCGCTGCTGTTGTTATGCCTGTTGGGCATAGCAATGAGGGGGACCGCACAGTCCGTTCCACCACCAACCGACCCGCCTCCGGCGATAGCTGTGCCGGCAGAAGATTCGGCGGCCGTTATTCCACCTGTTGAAACAGCTGCTGGTGAGGAAGGCGCGCAGGCGCAGACCGGGTCTTCTGTTCTGGACCAATATGGAGAAGAAGTAGAGCTCCCCCCGTTTGATAAAAGGGCGGTGCATGAAAATACCATGAGGGAACTGAAAGCAGACGACGACATGCAGTATCGTGATAACCCCGATAAAGACAAAAAAACGACCTCCGGGTTCGGAGAGGGCGTTGCCCGTTTTTTTGCTGCGTTGTTCTATTTTCTTTGGCGGTTTAGCTGGGTAATCCTCATCCTGTTATTAGCAGGGCTTGGTTACCTGTTGTACCGGTTTATGAAAAACAACGACCTGAGCATCTTCCGAAAACCCAAACTGGTAGATGGTCTGGAAGAAATACAGGAAGAAAACCTGCAAAGCGCGTCAGAATACGAAGAAAAAATCCGTGCAGCCATCGCTGCGGGAGAGATAAGACAGGCTATCCGCTGGTGGTACCTGTACACGTTGTTCCAACTGGCCAACCGCCAGCTGATTACTCCCGGCCGGGAAAAAACCAACAACGATTATCTGCGCAGCATGCGGAACACACCTTACTATAAAGCGTTTTCCACATTAACGCTGGACTATGAATATATCTGGTACGGCGGATTTGAAATCAGTGCGGACAACTTCAGGACCATGGACCAGCAGTTCAGGGATTTTAATAACCAATTAGGCAAAGCTTCGTGAAAAACAGGACCACCTATATCATCATCGGCGTTGTATTGCTCCTGGTAATATTGCTGGCTTTTGTCGGCAAAAAGGGAACACTGAACAACGACCGGTTATCTACCAAAATGGAGAAATCATCTTTCTCCAGCAAGGATAAAAAGGCTGGTGGCGCTTATGTGGCCTTCAAAACGCTACCGGAACTTTTTACCCGCCACTCCGTGCAGGTAGTGACCAAACCCTTTGCCACCACCTATGCAAAGGAATCAGAACTGCGTTATGCGTACAACAACTATATCCTGGTGGCCAACGAGCTGTTCACAACGGAGAAAGATGTGGAGGCCATGATGGAATGTGTGTCCATCGGCAACTATCTTTTTCTGAGCGTGAATAAAATTGATCCGTTGCTGGCGAAGAAGCTGAAATGTAAAGTAGTGGAAGGGTACAATTATCAGCCGGGCGTTCCCACCAAAGTACAGGGATATAATGATCAGTCAGTGCCGCTGGACACGACTTACAGCTACAGCGGTATGGTGGCCGGCAGTTATTTTTCTGCTATCGATACCGGCTATACGAAAGTACTGGGCAGCAATTTTAAAGGCAAACCCAACTTCATCCGGGTGGTACACGGGCGCGGCTGCTTTTTTATATCGCTGAACCCTTATACTTTCTCCAACTACTTCCTGCTGGAACAGGATAATGTCGGGGCGCTGGAAACGCAGTTGTCCTACATGCCGGGAGATGCGTCCAATATTTACTGGGACGATTTCTACAGCCACCAGGACAGCGCACAGTCCGGCGATTTCAGCGAATGGCAGGTGCTGATGCGTTATCCTTCGATGCGCTGGGCACTGTGGCTGTCGGTATTGTTGTTATTACTGTATGTGCTTTTTGAAGGAAAAAGAAGACAACGCATCATCCCTGATAAACCTGTGCTGGCCAACAATTCCCTTGAATTTGTGGATGCCATCGGCCAGTTGTATTATCAGCAGCACGATAACTTCAACCTGGCGCATAAAATGATATTGCATCTGTTGGAGTATATCCGTAACCGTTATTATCTGAATACCAATCACCTTAATGCACAGTTCATCGAGGCATTGTCCAAAAAGGCGGCCATGCCTGAGAATGAAGTAAAAGAGCTGATTAATATGGTGCATCATATTCAGCTGGCCGGACAGGTAAGCGACGAGCAACTACAACATTTTTATCAACGCATTCAACATTTTTATTTAAATACGAAATAATGGACATCAATACCTTTCAACCCAGGACTGATTTTACCACCCTGCATGAAGGCGTGGAAGCTATCAGAGCACAGATTGGTCAAGTAATTGTGGGACAGCACCAGATGGTGGACCTGCTGATAGCGGGCCTGCTCACGCAAGGGCATGTACTGATTGAAGGGGTGCCGGGCGTGGCCAAAACACTGACCGCCAAATTGCTGGCACAGTGTATAGACGCTGATTTCTCCAGGATACAGTTCACCCCCGACCTGATGCCGGCTGACGTGTTGGGCACCTCCGTATTCAATCCGCAAACGCGGGAATTTGAATACAAAAAAGGACCCGTCTTCAGCAATATGGTACTGATAGATGAAATCAACCGTGCCCCTGCCAAAACTCAGTCGGCCCTTTTTGAGGTGATGGAAGAAAGGCAGATCACCAACGATGGTACGACTTACCAGCTGGACCGCCCGTTTATGGTAATTGCCACGCAGAACCCGATAGAGCAGGAAGGCACCTATCGTTTGCCGGAAGCACAGCTGGACCGCTTTCTTTTCAAAGTGGAGGTGAAATACCCCGACCTGAAGGAAGAAGTGGCAGTGCTGCAAAATGTACAACGGCTGAACGGCGCTACAGACCTGTCTACAGTAATAGCGAAAGTAGTGACGGCCACACAGATGATCGAATTCCAGAACCTGGTGCGCCAGGTAAGGATAGACGAAAAGCTGTTGCACTATATCGCTTCCATTATCCAGGAAACCCGTATGAACGCATCCTTGTACCTGGGCGCTTCACCGCGTGCATCCATTGCCGTTATGAACTGCGCCAAAGCCATGGCTGCCATGCGTAACCGGGACTTTGTGGTGCCTGATGACATCGTGGAAATGATCCCCCACGTATTGCGTCACCGCATTATGCTGACACCGGAAAAAGAAATGGAAGGTATCCGTACGGACGATGTGATCGCACAGATCATCAAGATGGTAGAGGTTCCCAGATAAGCTGATTGTATATGTCTTCAACTGTAAAAAACAACTTGTATCAGCAGCTGTTTTTCAGCAATCGCCTGTACATGGGACTGGGGGCCAACATCCTGTTGTTCATCATTTCCTTTTTTGTACCGGGGCTGTTCAATGTTGCCATATTGATTTTTGTGGTACTGCTGGTATTACTGGTGCTGGACATGATATTGCTGGTGCTGAGACCGGCCAATATCTTCCAGGCCGTGCGTACAGCCAGTCCCCGCTTTAGTAACGGGGATGAAAACGACGTAGTGGTCGCCTGCACCAACCGTTATCCTTTTCCGGTGTCTGCAACACTGGTGGAAGAGCTGCCATTCCAGTTCCAGGACCGTAATTTCGCTATGAAAGCGAAGTTGGGCGCCGGTGAAGCGTATGAATTCAGGTATAAGCTGCGTCCTGTGGAAAGAGGCGTATATCATTTCGGATATACCTATATTTTTGTACAGAGCGCGCTGGGTATCGTTAACCGCCGCTTCGTCTTCAACACCGAACAGGATGTGCAGGTGTATCCCAGCTTTCAGCAGTTGCGGCATTTCTCCCTGTATTCCTATATGAACCGGCTCAATGAGATAGGGGTGCATAAACGTCGTGTAATTGGCCACAGTATGGAGTTTGATCATATCAAGCCGTATACGAAGGGGGATGATGTGCGTATGCTCAACTGGAAAGCGACCGCCCGTTCCGGTAACCTGATGGTAAACAACTATGTGGAAGAAAAATCACAGCAGGTATACTGTGTGATCGACAAGGGACGTACCATGAAGATGCCTTTTGACGGACTGACGTTGTTGGACTATGCCATCAATGCTTCGCTGGTATTCAGCAATGTGGCGTTAGGCAAAGGCGACAGGGCAGGACTGGTAACGTATAATGAAGGTGCCGTGGAAGTGTTGCCGGCGAGCAATAAAAAAGTGCAGCTCAACAAGATACTGGAGTTGTTGTATTCGCAGGAAACACAATGGAAGGAGAGTGACCTGGAAGCATTAAGCGTACAGTTACGCAGTCATTTATCACAACGTTCCCTGCTGATATTATTCACCAATTTTGAATCGATGTCCAGCCTGCAGCGGCAGCTGCCTTATCTGCGGCGGCTGGCGAAGTACCACCTGGTGCTGGTCGTGTTTTTTGAGAATACGGAACTGAAGCGGATAACAGAGCAGGAGGCCGTGGACGTGGAAGCTATTTACAAGCAGACTATTGCGCAGAAGTTTGCCTACGATAAGAAACTGATCGTGAAAGAGCTGGCCAAATACGGCATTATGTCTTTATTGAGTACGCCGGAGCATCTGACGCTGAATGTGGTCAACAAATACCTGGAGCTGAAGGCGCGTACGCTGATTTAATGTTATTGACGCCGGCCCCGTGGCCTTGTCTGTCCCGGTGGGGGCGGCAGTTCGGGGTCGGGCATTATTTTGACAGGTACTTCTGAACGGATATACAGGTTGGGGTTGGCTTTGTACCATGCTTCCATCATCACTGCCTTTGCCGTATCATTTTGTTCCACCAATACATCCTGACCGATAACGGTACCGGCAGAAGTCCGGAACCGCAGTTGTACGGTATCCAGCGGCAGTACCCGCCCGCTGCTGAATTTCCCCTCTACGTTCATATAATAGCGGATGTTACGTTTAATGCTGTCCGCATAATGGTTGAAACGCATACCTACCAGGTAAGGCAGGGTCAGTGTATTTGACAGGGACGTATTTCCTTCCCCGTTAACGGTAATGGTTACACGATAATGGTCCTTTACCAGTTGCATGCGGTTGAAATAAAGGATACCGTCCCGGATATTGCCGTTGGACGTGCTGACCTGTATTTTATTCCAGCGGAGGTTGCCGCGCAACATGCCGGTGGTTTGGCGGCTGCTGCTGTCGCTATATACGAGTTCCACGCCGACAGGCACCCGGTCATAGAGTTCGGACACGGCGGTGGTATCGTACCACACGTTGATACGTGCCACTTTTGTCTGTTGGGCATGTGCCAGCAGTGTGAGCAGCAGAGATATGGACAGCAGCAGGTGTTTTTTCAAAGTCTTTATTGTTTATCGCACCGCCATTTGTCTGGCTACGTATTTACCCAGAATATCAAACTCCAGGTTAACGAGGTGTCCGGGGTGCATGAATTGTACGTTGGTGAATGCGAACGTATATGGTATAATGGCCACAGAAAATTCTTTCTCCGTGATATCGAATACGGTAAGGCTGATGCCATTCATGCAGATGCTTCCTTTTTCCACTATCAGGCCGGCGTTGGCGGTAGGATAGGTGAAGCGGTACAGCCAGCTGCCGTTTTGCTCCTGGCGGGAAACGCAGGTGCCGGTGCCATCCACGTGGCCTTGCACGAGGTGCCCGTCTATACGGCCGTTGAAGACCATGGCCCTTTCCAGGTTGACTTTAGCGCCTGGCACCAGCAGTGACAGATTGGTTTTCTGTAACGTTTCCGCGACAGCTACCACTTCGTAGGTATCGCCCTGAATGTTGGTAACGGTAAGGCATACACCGTTATGGGAAACGCTCTGGTCTATTTTGAGTTCACCGGCAATGGACGACTTGATATTGATAATGAGATTACCGCCGTCTTTGCGGGTGGACATAACTTCTCCTGTTGTTTCAATGATTCCTGTGAACATGCAGCGAATTTAAGAAAAAAACTATACCCTTGGTTTCCAGGGGATTTCTTCCACGCCCAGCTTGTGGCCGGTCCAGCGGGCCAATACAAAGAGGTAGTCACTCAGGCGGTTGATGTATTTAAGGACCAGCGGTTCGATGAACATCTCCTGTTCCTGCATGCCTACGCAGAGCCTTTCAGTGCGGCGGCATACACAGCGGGCGATATGGCAGGTGGACACGGCCACATGTCCGCCTGGCAGAATGAAGTGTTTCATGGGGGGCAGTTCTTCATTCATTTTATCGATGCTGGTTTCCAGCAGTAGGATATCTGCTTCGTGGAGGTCGGGGATGCGCATTTTCGTTTCTTTGTCCGGATCGCAGGCGAGCGCTGCGCCGACGGTGAACAGGCGGTCCTGTATTTCCTTCAGCAGTGTTTTGGTGTCCGGATCTGCCATGTAATCGTTGACCAGACCGATATAGGAGTTCAGTTCGTCTACGGTGCCATAGGCATCTATGCGGAGATCGCTCTTGGGTACTTTGGTACCGCCTATCAGGGAGGTTTTGCCTTTATCCCCTGTTTTGGTGTATATTTTAAGAGACATGTCTTTTTTCTGCAAAATACGAATTACGCAGCGGTCATGATTTGAGCAGGGCTTCTTTTTTCTCGTTGACCCTGTCAGACTCGATGACACCGTCTCTCAGGCGGATGATCCTTCTGGCGTGATCGGCAATATCTTCTTCGTGCGTCACCAGTACGACGGTGTTGCCCGAAGCGTGGATGCTACCGAATATGTCCATGATTTCGATGGAGGTTTTGGTATCGAGGTTACCGGTCGGTTCATCGGCCAGGATGAGGGAGGGATCGTTCACGAGGGCACGGGCGATGGCCACACGCTGGCACTGTCCACCAGACAGTTCGTTGGGTTTGTGTTTGTAACGGTCGCCCAGTTTTACTCTTTCGAGCATTTCGCGGGCTTTTTCCTCCCTTTCTTTTTTACCGATACCTGCGTAGATGAGGGGGATGGCCACATTTTCGAGAGCGGTAAGGCGGGGCATGAGGTTGAACTGTTGGAAAACGAAGCCGATTTCTTTACCGCGAACGCCGGCCAGGTCGTTGTCTGCCATGGTGCTGACGTCGTGGCCGCTCAGGATATATTTGCCGGCGGTGGGGGAGTCCAGGCATCCGAGAATGTTCATCAGCGTGGATTTACCGGAGCCGGAAGGTCCCATCAGGGCAACATACTCGTTTTTAAAGATGTCCAGGGATACCCCCTTCAGTACCGGTAGCTCATTTTTACCTAAAAAATAGCTTTTTCTGATGTCTTCCAGGTGGATAACGGACTTTTGCATGTGGTTATTTCTTTATGACTTTCGGTACCTCAAAGTATTCAGAGGTGGCCGCAGGTGCGTTTTGAAGGCCTTCTTCCCGGGTGATGGTGGTCGTCACCTTGTCTTCCCGGAAAACATTATAGTCAGCAGTAAGATGTAACAACGGTTTTACATCGGTAGTGTCCAGTTCATTGAGTTTCTCCACAAAGGTGATCATCCGCTGAAGGTCGCCACGGATGGCGGTTTTCTCCTGCTCGTTGAATTCCAGTCTGGCGAGGTCGGCTAACTGTTGTACCAGGGCGTCGTTCACTTCCATAATCAAATTAAATCAAAAAATAATAAAATGTAATAGCCAAAATGATGGTATATCAAAAATAGGGATAAACGGAGAGCTTTCAGCTGCCTGCCATCGCCTTTTTGCACATTTTATGATATTTTTTTACAGATCAGCAGGCAAGGGAATATTAAAAGCTAACAGCTATTCTTTAAATTGCGCCCTGTTATGGCTACAGAAAAAGAAATTGTGGTGAGCGGCATACGCCCCACCGGTTATTTGCATTTAGGCAATTATTTTGGCGCGATCCGTAATTATATCCGGATGCAGGAAGAGTTTGACTGCTACTTTTTTGTGGCGGACTGGCATTCGCTGACGACCCATCCGAACCCGAAAGACCTGCAAGCCAATGTGATGCGGGTGCTGGCGGAAAACATCGCTTCCGGCCTCGACCCGGAAAAAGTGACCCTGTACGCCCAAAGCCATGTACCGGAAATAGCAGAGCTGTATCTGCTGATGAATATGCTGGCTTATAAAGGTGAGCTGGAAAAAGTACCTACGTTTAAAGACAAGGTAAGATTGCAGCCCGAAAACGTGAACGCCGGCCTGTTGACCTATCCGGTGCTCATGAGCGTGGACATTCTTATTCAACGTGCCGTGAAAGTGCCGGTGGGCAAAGACCAGGGACAACACCTGGAAATGGCCCGCAACTTCGCGCAGCGTTTTAATAACCGTTATGGTGAGCTGTTCCCTGAACCGGTGGCTTTCAACTATGGTGATAACCTTGTGCGTATTCTGAGCCTCGATGGTAAAGGTGGTAAAATGAGCAAGAGTGAAAATGAAATGTCTACCATTTACCTGTCAGACGATGATGAAAAGATCCGTCAGAAATTGAAAAAGGCTAAAACCGACAGTGGCAGCGGCATACCCGGCGAACCTATGCCGGAATCCGTAGCTAACCTGGTTGAAATCATGAAACTGGTATCTGCTCCTGATACCGTTCAGTTTTATGTTGATGCTTTTAATGCCGGCACCATCCGCTATGGAGATATGAAAACACAGCTGGGAGAAGATATGGTGAAATTTATTGCACCTATCCGCGAAAAAGCGAAAGACTTGCAGGAAAATCGCGCTTATCTGCATAAGATCATGAAAGAAGGAGCTGAAAAAGCACGGGCAAATGCGGCACAAACTTTGCAACAGGCGAGAAATCTCATTGGTTTAAACTATTTTGAGTAACCACAACTGTCAGCATTTTTCAGTATTCACGACCTTTCATTAGCATGGCAAAACAAAATAAAATCAAACATATCGCGATCGCCGGCAATATCGGCGCGGGTAAAACCACCCTCACCGAAATGCTCTGCCGCCATTACAAATGGCATCCGCAGTATGAAGATGTAGAGCACAACCCATATCTGAACGATTTTTATGAGGATATGCCCCGTTGGTCTTTTAACCTGCAGGTATATTTCTTAAACGGCAGGCTGAAACAGCTGCTCGAAATCCAGAATGGAAAAGAGACAGTGATACAGGACCGCACTATCTACGAGGACGCGCATATTTTCGCGCCCAACCTGTATGAGATGGGACTGATGACCAAAAGGGATTTTGATAACTATTTCAACTTCTTTCAGACGCTGAAAAGTATGGTGAAACCACCGGACCTGCTGATTTACCTGCAGGCGTCCGTGCCCACGCTGGTAGCACAGATACAGAAAAGAGGAAGGGAATATGAGGAAAATATCCGGCTCGACTATCTCAAACGGCTAAACGAATATTACAACAACTGGATTGAAAAATATGATGAAGGTCCTTTGCTGGTGATTGATATTGATAAAAATAAATTCCCCGAGAGCGATGAAGACCTCGGAGAAATCATTTCAAAAATAGATTCCCAGCTGCACGGACTTTTCTGATCCTTACGGCAACAGCTTATTACGCCCCGTCTGGCAACTGCCAGGCGGGGTTTTTATTTTCCGGGAAATTTTTTTACGCGTTTAGAAGTGGTTAACATTTGCTATTTTTTAGTGGTGTATGTTTGTCGTACAGGAATTGTTTGTTAAAACCCCGCTATGAAACCATTGTTACTGACCATTGTTTGTGTGTCATACTTTCTGATGACGTATGCACAGTCTTTATCCATGCCGGCCGGCAAAGATGCTGCTGCAGGCAGTTACAGCCGTCATTTTCAGCAGGTGGCTTCCGCTGCTTATCAACCCGCCGGGTTGTCTTGTCTGCACGCCTTTACAGCAGGCGTTTATGCAGAACAGCGTTTTTTATTACAGGAGATACCGCTTTACCAGGCTATGGCAGCTATCCCCGCAGGGGCCGGTGCGTTTGGTTTACAGCTGATGCGCTTAGGCAGCGGCGTTTATTACCGGCAGCAGGCTGCACTGGCCTATGGCATGCGGCTGGGACGGAATGCCGGAATAGGGCTGCAGGGCAGTTACCTCACAGAAGCGATAACCGGTTATGGCAGTCGCGGTGGCGTGGCCGTTACCGGCGGCCTGTTATGGCATGCCGGTGAGCAGTGGCATACCGGCGTCCGTATCAGCCATTCCCGGCCAGGGACGACCATATACAGCGCCGGTATTGGTTTTGAGGCATCCTCCGCTTTTTTACTGAGTGCCGAAATAGGAAAAGCCGACAATGAAACCGCCTGGCTGAAAGCAACAGCCAGCTACCGGATCGTTCCGCCGCTGGCATTGCAATGGGGATTTGCCACCTGTGCGCCCTTTCAGCATGCGGGTATCACCATTCATTGGCATATGCTGCAGATCATGTTTGCAGCCGGCTTTCACCCTCAACTGGGCATCACCCCTTCAACCACTATCATATGGCAGCGGGATGGTACAGAATAACCGTGATATGGCTGCTGTTGTGTGGTAGCTGGGAGAAGGCGGCAGCCAGACAGGTAACGGAACTGCCTGCCGTCATGGAAAATGCGCTGGAAAAAGAAACGGCCGCAACAGACGCCGCATCAGACGATGATGAGGACTGGCAGCAGCTGGAAGATTTTATGCGGCATAAAATACAGCTGAACACTGCTGATGGCGCCACGTTGCAGTCGTTAGGAATACTGACGGCCATACAGGTGCAGGAGTTCCTCACTTACCGGCGCCTTTTGGGCAACTTGGTCAGTATCTATGAACTCCAGGCAGTGCCGGGGTTTGAACCGGAGGTGATACGACAGTTGTTGCCCTATGTGAAAGTAGGCAATGACCTTATGCCGCATTACAGCCTGCATGATTATCTGCATAAAGGCGGCCATACTGCCATGTTACGGTACGGCCGTCAGCTGGAAAAGCCCCGCGGCTATCAGAGCACTGCCACCGCACCGCCAGCCTATCAGGGCGGTCCGGACAAGGTACTGCTGCGTTACCGGTATAGTTTTCCGCGTTATGTCAGTTGGGGCGTCACCATGGAGAAAGATGCAGGTGAGCCGTGGAGCGGGTTTCCGAAGCAGTATGGGTTTGACTATTACAGTGCGCATCTGTTTGTCCGTAATGTATGTGGGCTGAAGACCATCGCCCTGGGAGATTACACAGTGAACCTTGGACAGGGATTGTTGCAGTGGCAGGCGCATGCCTATGGTAAAGGAGCGGCTGCCATGCAGGTAAAGCGGGAAGGTGATATCCTGCGGCCACACACTTCCGCCGGGGAAAATAATTTCTTCCGGGGCGCGGCCGCCACCTGGGAGCAGCGGGCGTGGCAGGCCACGGCCTTCGTGTCGCTGCGGCGGCTGGACGGTACGCTGTCTGCCGATGACGATCAGGATGCGGTAAGTGCCACTGCCTTGCAGCGTAGCGGTTATCACCGTACGTTGGCGGAACTGTCACGCAAGGGAGCGGTGCAACAGTGGAGCGGCGGCGGGAGTGTCCGTTATCAGCAGCATCGCTGGCAGCTGGGCGCCAATATCGTTAGTCACCGTCTTAACCCTGGTCTACAACGGGAACTGAAACCGTACAGCCAGTTTGATTTCACCGGTACGCAGCTGACCGGCGCCAGCATGGATTATGCGGCATACTGGAAAAATGTTCATCTGTTTGGGGAGGTGGCCGCCAGCGATAACGGCAGGCCTGCCATCGTGCAGGGCGCACTGGCCAGTGTGGCGCCCATGGTGGACGTGGCCATGGTGTACCGGTATTATGATAAAGCATACCAGTCATTTTACACCAGCAGCTTCGGGGATGGCTCCCGGACCGTGAATGAACAGGGATGGTACACAGGTGTCAGCATGTTGCTCAGCAATCGCTGGAAGGTAGACGGCTATGCAGACTTCTTCCGCTTTCCCTGGCTGAAATACCGCGCGGATGCACCTTCAGGCGGGCATGATTTTTCAGTACAGGCGGTATACACGCCCAATAAACGAAAACGACTGTCACTGCGGATCACGAATGCCACCCATGCGGAAAACAGAAAAGCCGCAGGCAATGCGCTGAGCGTACTGACGGATGTAACATCAACGCATCTACGTTTGCAGGGTGAAAGCACCTATGGCCGCAGCTGGCAGTTCAGGTCAAGGGCAGAGTACAGCATGTATGCAGCGGATACCGGCAGGAAAACAGGGTGGCTGGCATACCTGGAGGCGGCATGGCATCCGCGTGCCTGCCCGCTGGCGATCAATGCAAGACTTACCCGTTTTGGAACGGCAGACTATAACACACGGATATACGCTTATGAGCGTAGCGTATTATATGATAACGCCGTCTCAATGTTATATGGAGATGGTTGGCAGTACTACCTGAACGCGAAGTGGAAAATAAACCGTCGTTTGTCCTGCTGGCTGCGAATACATCAGGTGATATACCTCGGTCAGCAAACCATCGGGACAGGACAGGAGATGGTCACCGGTGACAGAAAAACCTTTTTTCAGTTTCAACTGCTCCAGTCATGGTAAGCAGTCCTCCAATCGGTATTAATTTTTATTCTCGTAAATGAATGATTGTTAGTTGATTAGGTACTTTGGGATCTTTGCTGTTAAAAAAATGTTAACCCGCAAAGGGGCTAGAAAGGTTTTTTTTTATAACTTGGGGATGTTCAACCAAAATCTAAATCTTAAAAACTAAACTATCAATGAGGCGCTTTTACCTTTAAAAAAGCTGTGCCCTTAGCAATGGCTATTCCAACTTGCTAGTCTTATTTGCTTGTTTGCTCGTTTGCTTGTGACTATATGCGATTATAGAAATGGTTTTTGCTGTCTATCGTACGTTTAATCAAAGCCTGATCAGAAGTTATTTATGCCGTTAGCGGTATATACAATTGTATTGTATATGCCAGGTCTATGACAACGATATAATGCTGGACGCTTGTCCACTTTCTTTTTCAACCAAAATTTGAATCTTTTTATGAAAAAGGTTTTACTCCTTTTTGCCATGCCCATGGCAATTGTCAGCCTGACTTATGCCCAGGAACGGCAGGTATCAGGTACAGTAAAGGGCAGTGACGGAAGCCCGGTACTTATGGCTACCATACAGATTAAAGGCACCACCACCGGCACTACTACCGACAGACAGGGAAATTTCCACCTCACGGTAAAAGACGCTAATGCAGTGCTTGTGGTGAGAAGCGTTGGCTTCCTCACCCGCGAAGTGACCGTTGGTGATAATCCTACTCTCAATATCGTCTTGCCGGTAGATACCAAAGCTTTGCAGGAAGTAGTGGTAACGGCCCTGGGTATACGCCAGGAGAAAAAAGCGCTTGGCTACGCTGCCCAGGATGTTAAAGGCGAAGAATTAGTCAGAACAGCTCCTTCCAACCCTCTTAGTGCCCTTTCCGGTAAAGTAGCCGGCGCCAGTATCGTGACCGCTTCCGGTACGCCTGGCGCCCCGGTGAGAGTACAGCTCCGTGGTGCAACGACCATCATGGGTAGCAACCAGCCATTATTTGTAATTGATGGTTTACCGGTGGACAATACAGAAACCAATACCTCCAGCGATGGCGGAGGCACCGCCGGTGTACTGCAATCCAACAGAATGGTGGACATCAACCCTGATGACGTGGAAAATATCACTATGCTGAAAGGGCCTGCTGCCGCAGCATTGTATGGTAGCATGGCATCCAACGGTGCTGTGATCATCACCACCAAAAAAGGAAAAAGAAATCCTGACGGCAGGTCATTTAATATCTCTTATGGTATTACTGTCAACTTCGACAAGGTAAGCCAGCTGCCGGAAAGACAAAACAAATATGCACAGGGTTACGGTGATCTTTCCCATCCGGGTGATGACGGCGGACCTAAAGCTTATTCTTTCGGACCGGCCATAGATACACTCGTATTTGACGGCAAACCATACCTGTGGGATAAAAATGGTATGCTGGTAGGCAGAAGCCAGAACCCTGGCGGTAAAGCGGCTATCGCTTACGATCCTTACCAGTTCTTCCGGACAGGCGTAGGTACACAGAACAACCTGGCCATCAGCGGCGCTACGCCCAATCTGACATACCGCGTGTCTGCTTCCATCTACAATCAGAAGGGGATGATCCCACTCACAGATTTTAAGAAGAACACTATCGCTTTCTCAACGGACTATAAATTCTCTGATAAGTTCAGCATGTTCAGCACAATGAACTATGTTAATTCAGGCGGCCGCCGCGCGCAGCAGGGCAGTAACCTGAGCGGTATCATGCTGGGCCTTCTGAGAACAACGCCTACATTCGATAACTCCAACGGCGCTTCTGATCCTACCGATCCTTCGGCTTATCTCCTCGGTGATAACAGCGGTGACCAGCGCAGCTACCGCGGCAGAGGTATCTATGACAACCCTTACTGGACTGTCAATATGAACCCTTTTAAAGACAACGTACAACGTTTCTTTGGCACGGTGGGCGGCGTTTACAAGCCTTTTGAGTGGTTGAGTATTACTGAAAGGTTTGGAGGCGATTATTCCCTGGACAATCGTAAACAGATCTATTCCAAAGGCTCCGGTGGTTTCCCCGACGGACAATATTTTGAAGATCAGCTTAGCACCCTGGTTATCAACAATGACCTGTTTGCTACGTTCACTAAAAAATCAGGCAACTTTGACTATTCCTTCCTCGTTGGTCAAAACGTGTACGATTATAAAACCAAGTACCTGCATACACAGGGCGATGGACTAAGCGGCAACGACTTTCAGGGCATTACCAACACTGGTAGCAATACTTTATCTATCGCAAATACCCAGCAACGCAGAGTGGCTTTCTATGGTAAAGCAAACGTAGCGTTCAACAATTACCTGTTCCTGGAACTGACCGGTCGTTACGAAGGTAACAGCACCTTGCCGGTGAAAAATCAGTTCTTCTTTTATCCCTCTGCCAGCCTCGGCTATGTGTTTACCGAAGGGCTGAAAATAAAGAGCGATGTGTTGTCCTATGGTAAAGTGCGTGTGGCCTTTTCCAGTGTAGGCCGTGGTCTCAATCCATATAGCCTGCAAACGTACTATGCACGTACTGCGCCTATTGACGGATGGACCAATGGTATTGTTTTCCCGTATAATGGCCTGGTAGGGTATTCCAAAAGCAGCACACTGGGCAATCCCAATCTGACCGCAGAAAAAACCAATCAGTTTGAAACAGGTGCGGAATTGCGCTTCTTTGACAATCGTGTAACAGTTGATTACACCTACTATAAAGGTAAAAGTAAAGGCTTGTTAAATCAGGTAAATATAGCGCCCAGCAGTGGTTATGGCTCCGCCTTTCTGAATGCTGCCTCTATGGAAAACCATGGTCATGAGTTGACGGTAGGCATCACGCCGGTCCGTAGCAAAAACCTGGACTGGACCCTGACATTCAACTATGCCCAGAACAGGAACAAGGTACTGGCGCTGGCTGAAGGTATTGACCGCTTCGACTTCAACGGCTTCACCGGTATTTTCGTTTCTGCTATCGTAGGTAAACAATATGGTTCCCTTTATGGCACCGGTTACCTGAAAGACGCACAGGGCCGCCTGGTTATTAATGATCAGGGCACGCCAGGCGATGGTTCTTACGGCTATCCGATCGTATATGATCCGTTGCAGTACCTGGGCGATGTAAACCCCAAATGGTCCGGCTCTGTAGGAAACATGTTCAACTTCAAAGGTATTATCCTCAGTTTCCTGATTGAAACCAAACAAGGTCAGAGTATGTGGAATGGCACCTGGGGCGCTATGACCAACTTTGGTACCAGTGCCAATACACTCGCCAGAGGTACTCAAACCACCTTTGATGGTGTAAAAGGACACCTGGACGGTAGCAATAATCTCGTTACCAAAGGAGAGAAAAACGATATCAAGGCTGATCTGAACGCTGACTATTACAGCGGTGTCGGCAGCGGCTTTGTGGTAAATGAGCCATTTATCCAGGATGCCAGCTGGGTAAGGCTGCGCGAAGTGTCTATCGGTTACAGGCTGACAGGCTCCAAAGTCTTCAAAAAACAGAAACCATGGTTCAATGCAGTAACGCTGACGGCTATAGGAAGAAACCTCTGGCTGCATACCAAATACACCGGCGTAGATCCTGAAACAAGTCTTTTCGGTACGCAGGAAGCACAAGGATTTGATTACTTCAACAACCCTGGCTCCAAAACCTACGGCTTCAGTGCAAAATTTGAGTTCTAATTGAAAAATCGAAAAACAGAAGTTATGACTATTCTCAATAAAACACTTGTCACTGCTGGTTTCGCAGCCCTGCTTGCGCTGGGTTCCGGTTGTAAAAAGTACCTGGATGTTAATAACGATCAGGACAGGCCTGTAGACGCTCCGCCTGCGGCCATCCTCACCGGGGCGGAAGTAACTGCCGCCTATACGATTGGTGGTGCTGACGTTGCCCTCACTGCCAGCCTGCTCACCAATCAGGTGGACGGCACCAGCCAACAGTTTAAGAACTACCAGTTATACCAGATCGTGGCGGATAACCTGACCACCTGCTGGGGCAATCTCTATCAGGGTACGCTCAATGACCTGGTGGAACTGCGAAAAATGTCAGAACCCAAGAAATGGTATTTCTACAGCGGCGCCAGCAAAATACTGATCGCCTATGTATTGGGCACCAGCACTGACCTCTGGGGAGATATCCCTTACAGCGATGCTTTTCAGGGACTGGATTTTAAGTTCAAACCGAAATACGATAAACAGGAAGATATCTATAAAACCATCGATGGTTTGCTCACTTCAGCTATCGCTGACCTGAACCAGCCACAGCTGGGACCGGTGCCCGGCGGCAACGACGTGCTTTATGGCGGCGACCCTGCTCTCTGGATAAAATTCGCTAACTCTTACCGGATGCGGACGCTGATCCATCTCACCAAAAAAGATCCTGCTGGTTATGCACAGAAGGTAATTGACGCGTCCAAGGCGGCAGGCGGCATTATCGGCGCAGGTGAGGAAGCTGCGGTGGCTTTCCTGAACGACCCTACCAGGGCTAATCCGGTGCAGCAGTTCAATGCCCAGCGTCCCGGATACATCACTTACGACCAGTCGTTTATGATCAACCAGATGAAAGCGCTGGGTGATAACAGGGTGGGACCATACCTGGGCGGCGCCTACGACTCCAAAACTTCCCCTGTGTACCTGTTGACTGCCTATGAGCTGGACTTTATCCTGGCAGAAGCATACGCCCGTCTCGGACAGGATGCTGATGCACAGGCCCACTACGAAGCAGCGGTAACTGGCTCCTTCCTTTCTGTAAAAGCTGACCCAACAGGTTATCTGGCCAAACCGGAAGTGAAATATGATCCGGCAGCCAGCGCTACAGATAAACTGAATCTCATCCTGACGCAGAAATATTATGCGATGTACCTGCAGGCTGAAAACTTCACCGATTGGCGTCGCACAGGCTTTCCGGCGCTGACATCCAAAAATGCCGGCAAGGAAATTCCGAGACGTTATCCTTATCCGCAGTCTGAGCTGTCCTACAATGGTGCTAATGTGCCTACTGGTATTTCACTCACTACCAAAATGTGGTGGGACCAGTAAAAAAAGCCGTTTAACCGCTTTCCATAAAAAAAGAGGGCTCATTGAGCCCTCTTTTTCTATTTTTGTGGGGCTAAATCATATAGATATGGAAAATCAGCACGAAGAGCAGAATCAGCTTAACATCGAGTTAAATGAAGAGATTGCGGAAGGGCAATATGCCAACCTCGCTATAATCACCCATTCCAATGCCGAGTTTGTAGTGGATTTTGTCAATGTGATGCCGGGCCTGCCGAAAGCAAAAGTCAAGTCACGCATTATTCTTACGCCCCAGCATGCCAAGCGTTTTATGAAGGCATTGCAGGATAATGTCAAAAAATACGAATCTGTTCACGGCACAATTCAGGACCAGGAGCCGGTTTCTGTGCCCATGAATTTTGGTGGTCCCACTGCTCAAGCCTGATTACACCATGGAACATATTTATTCTTATCATCATCTGACGGAGTTTACCCGCGAGGTTTTTATTCGTATGGGTTGCTCCCGCGACCATGCTATGCTGGCCAGTGAAGTACTGGTAGCGGCCGATCTGCGGGGAATAGACTCTCACGGTATAGCCCGGTTGTCCGGCTATGTGCGCTTGTGGGAAGCCAAAAGGATTAATGCCCGTCCCAATATCCGCATTGTACACGAAACACCCAGCACGGCGGTTGTTGACGGCGATGCTGGCCTGGGCCTCGTTGTAGCGCCGTTTGCCATGGAAGTGGCCATACAGAAAGCTGCTGTTGCCGGTACCGGCTGGGTAAGCGTTAAAAACTCCAACCACTTCGGTATCGCTGGTTACCATGCCATGAAAGCGCTGGACCAGGATATGATCGGTATGGCGATGACCAACGCCAGCCCGCTGGTAGCGCCCACTTTCGCGAAAGAAAGAATGCTGGGCACCAATCCCATTGCGGTGGCCATCCCGGCGAAAGAGCAACCGCCGTTCGTGGCGGATTTCGCTACGACTACTGCTGCCAATGGTAAACTGGAGATCCTGCAACGTAAAAACCAGGAAGCTCCCATTGGCTGGATTCAGGACAAAGATGGCAATCCCAGCACCAACCCGCATGAACTCAAAGATGGCGGGGCTTTGCTGCCATTAGGCGGCGACCGCGATCATGGAAGTCACAAAGGGTATTGTTTGGGAGCAATAGTTGATATATTTTCGGCCGTTCTTTCCGGGGCCAATTACGGACCATGGGCGCCTCCTTTTGTGAGCTTCCTGCCGCTGGCCCCTGATCCGGTGGGAGAAGGACTGGGACATTTCTTCGGCGCCATGCGCGTAGATGCGTTCCGCCCGGCAGATGAATTCAAATCCCACATGGACACCTGGATCAGCCGCTTCAGGGCCGCGGTACCGGTGGAAGGTAAACAGGTGCTCATACCCGGTGACCCGGAAAGGGAAATGCACAGCCATCGCCTGGAAAATGGAATACCTGTTCTGGCGCCGGTAGTGAAAGATATGCAGGAGGTAGCTGCTAAATTTAATTTGAATTTTTAAATTTCTATCATTCATATAAACAGCCGGAAACGGGCCAGCAGACTGCTATCCCGGCAAGAGGCAAAAACAATTATATTCAGATGAAAGTGTTAAAATTTGGTGGAACCTCCGTGGGAAAACCAGAGCGCATGCATTCAGTAGCGCAACTGATCACAGCAGATAATGATCAGAAAATTGTGGTACTGTCTGCCCTGTCAGGCACCACGAACGCACTCGTGGAAATCAGCCAGTCATTGTCGGAAGGCAAAAAAGCACAGGCGAAGCAGCAGATAGACAAGCTGGAAAGCCATTACAGGACCTTCTGCGATGAACTGGTGAAACAGGAGGCTGGCCGTGCCAGCGCTAAAGCTATCATTGATGAACACTTTGAATTTCTGAACATCATCCTGAAGATATCTTTCAACGAAGCGTTGAATAAAGATATCCTCGCACAGGGCGAACTGTTGTCTACCCGCCTGTTCTGCGTATCCCTGGAAGAAGCCGGCATTCCCGCCGTCTTGCTGCCAGCACTGGATTTCATGAGCATCGATGAATATGAAGAACCGGAAATTCCCAAGATCAAAATCAAACTGGGTAACCTGATCAATCAGCATAAGGGTCAGAAGTTATTCATCACACAGGGATACATCTGCCGTAATGCCAAAGGAGAAGTGGATAACCTGAAACGTGGCGGCAGTGACTACTCCGCTTCCCTGATCGGCGCCGCGATCCAGGCTGAAGAAATCCAGATCTGGACCGATATCGACGGTATGCACAATAACGATCCGCGCGTAGTGAAAAAAACCTTCCCGATCGAGCAGCTGTCATTCGACGAAGCCGCCGAGCTGGCCTACTTCGGCGCTAAAATCCTGCACCCGGCTTCTATCTGGCCTGCGCAGCATTTTAATATTCCGGTGAAACTGCTCAATACCATGCAACCCGAAGCTAAAGGTACCATCATCACTGAAATGCCTAATGGCAACGGTGCTAAAGCTATCGCGGCAAAAGACGGTATCATCGCCATCAAGATCAAATCCAGCCGCATGTTGCTGGCATATGGCTTCCTCCGGAAGATATTCGAGGTATTCGAGAAATACCGTACTCCGATCGATATGATCACTACTTCTGAAGTGGCCGTATCACTCACCATCGACAGCGAAGCGCACCTGGACCAGATCCTGAAAGAACTGCAGCCGTTTGGTACAGTAGAACTGGACCATCACCACACGATCGTTTCTATCGTTGGCAACGAGGTGGCTGCTACTCCTTCCATCATCACCAAACTGTTTGATGCCATGGAAGGTATTCCTTTGCGTATGATCTCCTACGGTGGCAGCAGACATAACATTTCCATCCTGGTGAATGGCCAGTTCAAGGAAAAAACACTGCAGGTGCTGAATAAAGGACTGTTCGGTTTAGAGTAAACCGCTACTGCTAAAAATATCCAAAGGAAAAAGGGGCGTACCAACCGGTACGCCCCTTTTTTATACTTTTCTCAGCCGCTGGTCAAACACAAACGGTTGGGTGTCCGTAATCGTGACACGGGCGGCATCGGGATGCAAAGGGTTGATGAGATAGTTATTTTCTTCGGCAATCACTACAGAGGGAATCCTGAGCACGGCATAGCGGGCAGTGTCCACCCATTCGTCGCCAATAGTCTGCAGGGCAGGGAAGGGCGCCAGCGATTGCCAGCCGGAGGGAAGGTCTTTTTTCGTGAGCACTTTGATCGCAATATCATCCGGGATGTGGATGGTGGCGATACAAAAGTCCTGAATAATATTTTTTAAGGGAATGTGCACCAGTACTTCCAGCGCAGACAGCGCCCTGCTGCCGGCCGTGTAAACGATCGAATGGCCCGGACTGTTCCACCGGCCTCCGTACAAGCGGGACCCTGTGCCTGTCAGGTCATTGATGTAGGCACATTTACTGATTCTGTAAACATCCATGAGTTATGCGAATATCCCGTGTTCAATGCGTCCCAGTTCGTCTTCAATCAGCTGAAAACCAAAAGTAGTATCTAACAGGGAAATAGGAAGTTGATAGTTAAAGGTGGGAAGCGGCGTGCGCATCCACTCCTTGAAGTTTTCCAGGCTGCCGAAAACTTCTGTGCCCCGCTGGTACAGCTGGGAGAGGAGGATCGCCCGTTCGGAGGTATCGGCGCCAAGTTTGGCGTCGTCTGCATAACGCTGCAACGTTCGTTCTGAAATGTGCAGCACCTGCGCCAGTTCTGTCAGTGAAAAAGAAAGCTGACGACTCAGGTTCAATAATGCTCTTTTTAATACGCCACTCCGGGAAAGTTCTATGAAGTCATAGTATCCGCTGCCTGGAGTGTAGGCCGCGCCCGGGTTCTCCACAATCATCAGGGTGTTTTCCTGCACCTGGTATTTTCTTGCGTGTTTCATATGTCCCGACATTTGGCACAAAAATACAACAAATTGTCGTTAAAATGAATCGATTAAGGTTAAAAGGAAGTTAACGGGGACCGCGTCAGGTTTTTAAACCTTTCTTTTCAGGGGGAAATTATTATCAGAATTTTTTATCCTCGAAGTATCCGATTTTTTTCATCTGACTGATTTCCAGTGTGATAACATTATATTCGGAGATGGCCTTCCCTTTTAAAATATAAAAACCACCCTTCTGAAAAGGATATTGACGCAGGCTGTCCGGAAAATGGACCGTATCAATAAACTGTCCCTCACGGTCAAGGAAAGTACCAAAACACATCGGTTCACCTTTGACGGTACGCATCGTTTTGGTGGTGACCAGGTACCCCAGCGTAGTCACCGGTTGATTGACATACCGGTGAAAATCACGGGCAGGGATATACGCAGACTGGTCATGATTGAGCACTTCAAAAGGAGATGCCAGCGGAAAACCCAGCAGGTCTATTTCATCAAAGGCGTCTTCATGCTGATGGTAGGCCAGCTCCGGCAGTTCACAGTTCACAGCAGCGGGCTGGAACAATGACAGGTTATGGACAGCGGCAGTACCGGGTTGCCGGACCAACAAACTGCTTTTCCACAACAGCTGTTTTTTAGTCTGGCCGGTAAACTGAAAACAGCCAATACGGATCAATAATTCCAGTTGTTCCGCGCCCGGGGAAATACGGCTACAGAAATCTTCCAGGTGCAGGTAAGGACCGCATTGCCGGCGCTCCTCCAGTATCCTTTCAGCGAGGGCCTGCTCAAGGCCTTCCACATGGATAAGCCCTACATACACCTCCTGTCCTTTGATGTTGGTGGGATAGTCGCTGTTGTTGATGCAGGGCGGATGAATGTTGACACCGGTCTTTTTCAGTTCCCGGAAATACAGTTCGCGGTTGTAGAAGCCGCCGAAATTATTGATCACGGCGACCATAAACTCTGCCGGGAAATAAGTTTTCAGATAGAGGCTCTGATAGCTCTCCACGGCAAAGCTGGCGGAGTGGGCTTTGGAAAAGGAGAAATTGGCAAAGCTGGCGATCTGCCGCCATACCTCCGCGGACACTTCATAAGGACGTCCCAGTTGTGCGCAGTTGGCAAAAAAACGTTCCTGTATTTTTTCAAAGTCCTTTGTTCCCCTGTATTTCCCAGCCATGGCCCGCCGTAGCGAGTCAGCATCCGCCAGTTCCATATTGGCGTAGGTATGTGCCACCTTGATCACATCTTCCTGGTATACCATGATGCCAAACGTATCACTGAGCAACTCTTCGATGACAGGGTGCAGGTAAGTAACACTGGCAGGGTTGCGGTAACTGTGGATATATTGTTTCATCATGCCGGATTGCGCCACGCCCGGCCGGATGATAGAACTGGCGGCCACCAGGGTAAGGTAGTTGTCGCACTGCAACTTTTGCAGCAACTGCCGCATACCGGGTGATTCTATATAAAAGCAACCAATGGTGTTAACTTTTTTCAGGTTTTCTTTCACCTTCTCGTCTACTGTAAATGCTTTGACATTGTGGATATCGATGTCCACCTGTTTGTTTTTACGGATAATGTCGATGGTGTCGCGGATATGTCCGAGGCCGCGTTGACTGAGGATATCAAATTTATAAAGGCCGATGCGTTCAGCCTGTAGCATGTCCAGCTGGGCGGTGCTGAATCCTTTCGGCGGCAGGTATGTAGTGCAGTACTGATGGATGGGCGCATCGCTGATGAGGATACCACCGGCATGGATACTGAGATGATTGGGAAAGGATTTTTCCTGGTCCATCAGCCCGCTGAAATGCTGGATCTTACGCTGGATGTGGTCTTCGTTCAGTTGTATGTTGAAGCCGTTTTCCAGTATCTGGTCGATTTCTTTTTTAGGGAGACCGAACACTTTGCCCATTTCCCGGATAATGGCATTCGTTTGAAATGTGGTGACGGTGCCCAGCAGCGCGGTATGCGTGTCGCCGTACTTATCAAACACATACCGGATGATAGCATCACGGTCGCGCCAGGAAAAATCGATGTCAAAATCCGGAGGGGAAGTACGATAGGGATTGAGGAAGCGTTCAAAAAAGAGGTTCAGCTCTATGGGGTCCACATCGGTTATTTTGAGGCAGTACGCCACGATAGAATTAGCACCGCTGCCGCGTCCTACATAGAAAAACTGTCTTTCCTGTGCGTAGCGGATGATGTCCCAGGTGATCAGGAAGTACGCCTCAAATTCCTGTTGTGCGATGATGTCCAGTTCTTTTTCAATGCGCCGCGAAGCTTCGGCATGGTCTTTCCCGTAGCGGTATTCCATACCCTGATAGGCCAGCTGCCGCAATAGCTGCCGGTCTTCTTCCACGTTGCCTAGGAATGATTTCCGGTTGCGGGGCGTTTGCAGCGCCATTTCCACTTCACATGTTTCCAGCACGCGGAGCGTGTTGGAAACAATATGCGGATATTGCTCAAAGCGTTCCACCATTTTGGCTGGATGCACAAACTGGTCGTGGACAGTGCCTGTGGTATGTGGTTCCAGTTGGGAAATAAGGATGTTCTGATCGATAGCGCGTAATACGCGGTGCAGTTCATAGTGGTCATTGTCCTGAAAGGTGACAGGGTGCATGATCACCAGTTGGTGGCGGATGCTAAGGGTATCTACCCGGAAAAATCTGTTGAGGTCGCGTGGATTAACGCCCAGCAGTTCGTGCGGCAGCAGCAGGGCTGGCGGAACAGCGCCCCACTTATAGATGGCCCAGGTGCCGGGGAGGGCAGGGGCGCGGTCGGGGAAAGGTATCTCCCGGCTCAGGTGATCGGAAAGAAAGCGGTTGATATGATACCATCCTTCCTGGTCACGGGCCAGCAGCAGGTAGCAGAATGTTGACTGATTACGGCATTCCACGCCCAGTACTGGTTTGATGAGATGTTTGCGGCAAAGGTCCACAAATTCCCAGGCATCGGAAGTGATGTTGATGTTGGTAAGGGCCAGCGTGGTGATGCCCAGTTGCGCTGCTTTTTTGATCAGCATTTCAGCGGGCATGGTGCCATATCGCAGGCTGAAAAATGTTTTGCAGTTCAGGTACATGTTATCCTTTATAGTACGGCATGATATCTTTTTTCGGTGCGGGGATGTTTTTTTTATCCGGCGGCACCACGTTGGTGCCTTTCAGCAGCATATCCCAGCCGAAGCGGTTTTTGATATTGTCGATGGCCTGGTAGAGCGCGATCATTTCCTGGCTGTCATCAAAAAGACTGATCTGGTGGTTGCCTTGCACCAGGTGGCTGAAACGTACGCCGATGAGGCGTACCAGCAGGCGCCGGTCGTATAGTTTTTTAAACAGGTCTTTCACTTTTTCCAGCAATACATGATCGGAGCAGCTATAGGGGATGGTCATTTGTTTGGTGACGGTTTCGAAATCGGAATACCGGATTTTGACGGTCACGCAACCGGTGAGCTTATTCTGCTGCCGCAGTTCGAAGGCAATTTTTTCCGTCATGCGTACCAGCTCCGCATGCAGAAATTCCATGTCGATGGTATCGGCAGGAAAAGTACTTTCCGTAGAGATGGATTTTTGTTCATAGTACGGTACTACAGGGGAGTCGTCGATACCATTGGCTTTTCTCCAGAGAGAGATGCCATTTTTACCCATCCACGCTTCCAGCAGGGAAGGAGGTACTTCGCTGAGTATTTTCACTGTTTCCACGCCACGGCGCCGGAGCTGTGCGGCCGTTTCCCTGCCTACCATCGGTATTTTTTCGACAGGCATCGGAGCAAGGAAATTTTTTTCGGCCCCGAAAGGTATTTCCAGTTGGCCGTTGGGTTTGGCTTCGTCGGTCGCTACTTTGGAAACGAGTTTGTTGGATGCAAGCCCAAAAGAGATAGGCAGCCCGGATTCTTTGATGATGGCTTTCCGCAGTTCTGTGGTCCATTTAAGCGAGCCAAAGAATTTATCCATGCCGGAGAGGTCGAGATAAAATTCGTCGATAGAAGATTTTTCATACAGCGGCGCTTTGTCAGCGATGATGCTGGTCACTTCGCGGGACTTTTCGCTGTAGCGGTCCATGTCACCGCTACGGACGATGGCGTGTGGACACAGGCGCAGGGCCGTTTTCATGGGCATCGCGGAGTGGATGCCGAAGCGGCGGGCTTCGTAGCTGCAGGCAGCTACCACAGCGCGGTCGCTGCTGCCGCCTATCAGCAACGGCTTGCCTTTCAGTTGACTGTCATGCAGGCATTCCACTGATACAAAAAAACAATCCAGGTCAAAATGTGCGATAGCTCGCTGTTGTAATGTAATCATGTTTCCCTGTTTAGGAACGAGTTCCCGTTCGGAATACTATTTATGCTCCTCCATCGAAATATCATTATCCTTCCCAATCCAGCCATTTTTCAATCGCATAAACTGATTTCCCTCCATCTGCAATACCGTCATTTTCCCCACTTGGGGAGACCATCATTCTCCGGGTTTGTAAGCGATAAGCGGATGGCAGGCCGGGCGAAAGTCGGCACAAATAGTGATCAGCAGGGCCTGCCAGCCGTAATCACCCGATTTATTGTAAAGATACTAAATATTTTAGTTTTGCTAAAATTATTAGTATTTCTTTATTCAAATTTTATCCCCATTTTCAATTTTCCTAACTTTGATACAACATATCCGAGGGGCCATCTGTAGTATATAAGAGAATGGAAATGAACGAATAAGAAAAGCGTGAATCTTCATCTTTAAACTATCGTCCCATGAAACAGACCAAAGCTTCAAAGGAAATATTTATCCTGGCTTTGTTGCTCCTGCCCATGGCTTATCTGGCCATCATCTGGAACAGCCTTCCTGCAACAATTCAAACCGACCAGAGCTTATCTGAACAGGCTGAAGGCAGAACTGCTTTTCTGTTGCTGATGATATTCCTCTTTGTGACCAATGCGTTGATTTACGCGTTATTCCGGTTTATTCCGAAAACGACGGAAGACAGTCCGGCGGTGGCAACTGTGGAACAGCGGGAATTTTACCGTATCCGTTTCATCATACATACATACCTGGCGCTGTTTACCTGCATCATCATCTTCTTGGTGAGCCAGGGACGGCCTTTTGCGATGGCAAGCTGGGCTTTTGTGGGGGTAGGTTTGCTGATTGCGGCGATAGGCCTATATTTGTGGAAGTTGCAGCTGGAACCCAATCACTATGTGGGCGTTCGTACGCCCTGGACGTTACAGAACAAAGAGATCTGGCAGGAAACACACCGTATGGCAGGGACCCTCTGGGTGAGCGCAGGAATAGTGATGATGATAGCAGGTTTTTTCCTGTCACTTGTTACCGGGGTGTTCCTGATCTTTTTTGCAGCGATCGTACTGGCAGCACTGCCGTACATTTATTCGTTCCGGTTATATAACAAGGACAAGGGATAAGGTTATTCATAGTGGTCAATCAATAACAAAAAGAAAATGGCGGTCAGTTGACCGCCATTTTTCATGTATATAATACGTTGTGCTTAGTACCAGGCTGCATTTAAAACCTGACGGAACGGCCAGGGAATGAGTGCCAGTATCAGGATAAATGCGATCCCGTAGAATATAAGGGCCAGCTTGTGTTTCTGTGCATCTGAGGTCGCCTTTTTGACTTTGGATTTGCCGATGTGCACCAACGCAATGGCGATTACTGCCATCAGGGTATGTTCTACCGTGAAAAAGCGAAGCGCAGGATCTTTCATGGCAGCGCCCATGTTGGCCAGTCCGGTTTTGGCTTTATCGCTAAATACAAAATATAACAGCAGGCCTACCAGCAGCTGAATGTCACAGAAGATCATGAAAAACAGTCCTGCTTTATTGTCAGCAGCTGTAAATGGTGTTCTTCCGGAAACACCTTTAAATGCACGGAGCACTGCCCAAAGCCCAGCCAATACGATTGCCCATCTCAGAATGGAGTGTAGATGTACCATAACAAGTTGATTTTACCGGGCAAAAATAAGCGAAGCGGCTTGAATATATTTGGTATTTTATAAAATTATTTGCTAATTTTGTTAGCAAGGTACTAAATTATTTAGGTTATGTCCGTAGTATGCCAGAATTTAAAATATCTGCGTAAGCAAAAAGGCTGGACGCAACAGGAGTTTGCAGACAAACTGGGCATCAAGCGTTCCCTGCTGGGTGCTTATGAAGAAGAGCGTGCGGAACCCCGTACGGAAGTACTGGAACAGGTTAGTGACATGTTCCGGGTTTCCATCGATGATCTGCTTCGCCGCGATTTGGGTTCCCAGAAAGACAGTTTCCTGGAAAAACGCCGTCAGCAGAAGCTGGGCAACGCCCGTCAGGCGATCCACTTTGTGCCCGTAAAAGCCGCTGCCGGTTACCTGGCCGGTTATAACGACGACGAGTTTATCGAGGAGCTGAATACATTTACCCTGCCCATGCTGGGCGCCGGTGACTACCGGGCTTTTGAAATTGCAGGGGATTCCATGCTGCCTGTTCCTTCCGGCTCTGTGATCGTTTGTCATAAAGTAGAAGGATGGGAGGAGATAAAAAACAATGAAACCTATGTGGTGGTGACTTCCCGCGAAGGGATTGTTTTCAAAAGAGTACTGAAAAGCAACCGTGCGAAGTCCAGGATCACGCTGGTATCTGATAACCCTCAGTTTGAACCTTATCCGGTGGAAATGGAAGAGGTGCTGGAATTGTGGCAATCAGATGCGGTCATCAGCAAATCCAACCAGCAAAGCCGCATGAGTGTTAACCATCTGGCCGATATGGTCAGCCATCTGCAGGACCAGGTTAGCCTGTTGAAAAAGAAAATCAAAGACTAATACGGACATTACTGGCTATTGCTGAATACCGGCAGCCCTTTGCCCAACACATAGGTATATTGCTCCTGAAGCGGTACCTGATAAGAAAGGGTGCCTTTACACCTGGGGCGATACTCCTTTGTTGCCTGGCTTCTTTTATGAGGGGCTCGTAGCGCCATATGAGGAAGGTTACAGGGCAATGGGAGCCTGTTTGCTGGTACTACGTAAATTCTGTGAAAGCTGGTAGCATCAGTGATTACATCGATTTTCGAGCCTGGCAGCAGCTGTTTACAAGGCGGCAGTGTCAGTAATCACAGCTGCCTGGTTTTTCCCGCAAGCGGACTGAGGGCTTTGTGAGGCTGTTATTTTTCATCCCGGCAGGCCCTTTCAAAAGAACCATAACCCATTCATTATTTGAGGTTTAAGGATAGTATCGGTAAGGCCGGAAGAAAAAAGAAAATCAAAACCTGTTTGGTTTTTGTTTTTATAAAATGTTGTCTTATCTTTGCATTCCTAAAAAATAAGAGGCAAAAATTATGTTGATCATTGATTCTAAAGATTGCGAAAACATAGACAAGGCGCTTAAAAAATATAAAAAGAAATTTGAGAAAGCACGTATCCTGCTGCAACTCAGATCACGCCAGTCTTTTACTAAACCATCTGTTAAACGCCGTACAGAGGTGTTGAAAGCTGTTTACAAACAACAGCTGGCCAGTGGTAAATTGGAAGCTTAATCTGTTGTAGCCGTCACTGGCTTACCAACTCAAAATATTTGATGATTGTAAGGTTATTTAATAACTTTACAATCATCAATCTTTTTGCGTTGAACGAAGCATTATATTCCTTAGCCGAGCGATTCATCTCCTACATTCAGCTCGAAAAGCGATACTCAGAGCACACCTGCACCGCTTATCGCAACGATCTCCTTCAATTTTTTGATTATACTACGGCTGCTTATGGTAATGTGACCATAGGAGACATCACTCATGTCATGGTCCGCAGCTGGCTGGCAGGTCTCATGGAAGATGCCATGACCGCCAAAAGTGTAAACCGCAAGATCTCCACCCTGAAATCCTTTTTCAAATTCTGCATACGTCAGGAGCTGCTGAAGCAGACCCCGATGGCGAAGGTCGTGGCGCCCAAGATCAGCCGCCGCCTGCCGGGATTTATCGACGAAAAAGGCATGAAGGCGCTGGAAGACAACCGTAGTCCGGCTTCCGTGACAACACCCTTTATCTTTTCCGATGATTTTGAAGGAGAAACCCACCGGCTGATATTTGAGATCTTCTATCAGACAGGCATTCGTTTGTCGGAGCTGATCACTTTGCAGGAGTTCCGTGTGGATAAAGGCAACCTGTCCATCAAGGTGATGGGCAAAGGAGGGAAGGAGCGTATTATTCCGGTCAGCAGCCGGCTTTGTGCGCAGATTACCGCTTATATGGAACAGAAGCGGCGGGAACTGGAGGAGTTTGAGCCAGGTGTGTTGCTGGTGCATCCGCATAGCGGTCAGCGGTTGTATCCCAAGTATGTGTACCTGATGGTGCGCAAATACCTGACAGAACATGAAATCACTACCTACAAGAAAAAGAGCCCGCATTTACTGCGGCATACTTTCGCCACGCATCTTACTAATAACGGGGCAGACCTGAAGGCGGTCAAGGACCTTTTGGGGCACGCCAGTCTTACGTCCACACAGATTTATACGCATACTACCATTGAGCAGTTGAAGAAGGTGTACCAGCAGGCACACCCAAAGGCCTGACGCATTATTTTTTCATTTTAACAAAATATTACGCATTAGAACAGCATTGCATTACAAAAGTGAGTATATTTAATACAGAAGTTCTTTCACAACCAAGAGAATGCCTATGACCATGGTTTACACACTATAACCTAGATTGTTAAATATTAAAAAATTAGTGCTATGAACGTTCAAATTCAAACTGTGCATTTTGATGCTGATTCAAAACTGATTGATCACGTGAATAAAAAACTGCAGAAGCTGAACACTTTTTATGACCGGATTGTCAGTGTGGATGTATTTTTAAAATTGGATAATTTAGCGCATCAGGTTAAAGATAAAATTGCCGAAATAAGAGTACGAATTCCCCGCCAGGACCTCTTTGTGAAGCATGAATCCAAATCCTTCGAAGAGTCCTTTGATCTTGCATTTGATTCCTTAGTCAACCAGGTAAAACGACAAAAGGAAAAGAAATTTCAATAATTTTTTAAAATAATTTTGGAAATATTAATCTCTTTGCTACCTTTGCCATCCCGATTCAAAAAGAGGGTCGGTAAAGGTAGCAAAGTTCTTTATGGTAGGGCGTTTTCAGGGAGACAGATAAATTTTTAAATATTTGTAACAAACTGAAAAAAAGATTTTGAGATTTGAAAAAATCGCTTAATTTTGCGCTCTCTTTCAACGAGTTACTTTTTTGAAAGAATGTTTTTTGAAAGATGCCAGCATAGCTCAGTTGGCCAGAGCTACTGATTTGTAATCAGTGGGTCGGGGGTTCGAATCCCTCTGCTGGCTCATCAAATTTTGATATTTAGCTATTTTAAAATTTTTAAATTTCAAAATAACCAAATTTCGAAATTTCAAAAAAGGGCAGGTTCCAGAGCGGCCAAATGGGGCGGACTGTAAATCCGCTGTCTTTCGACTTCATAGGTTCGAATCCTATCCTGCCCACCAAAACGGCTTGTTCCGCTTTTGCGCCTAGCAGAGGCGGAACAATGTTGTTGAGTGGAAGGTGAGAATAAATTCTCGTAGTTGATTGGCAAAATTTTCCCGGTGTGCCTGTGATGCAACAGCCTTTTATGTTCTTTAATTTATTCAGGAGAGTTCAGTCAGTGTTATTACCTTGCTGAATTGAATTGTCCGGTATGCGGGAGTAGCTCAGTTGGTAGAGCGACAGCCTTCCAAGCTGTAGGTCGCGGGTTCGAACCTCGTCTCCCGCTCGCATATAATTTCAAGCTGTTGTAGCTCAGGGGTAGAGCACTTCCTTGGTAAGGAAGAGGTCGAGAGTTCAATTCTCTTCAACAGCTCTTTTGAATTTTAGAAGAGAAGCATCGCGGTCGCAGTGAGATCACTTCGCCACTACATACACTCCATAAAATTCGGATTTCGGATTCGAATTTGTTAATTCTGCACTCCGAAATAAACTTAGCGTTGTAGCTCAATGGCAGAGCATCCCACATTTTTTATTTTATCGGGAAGGACATGAGTTCAATTCTCATCAGCGGTACAAGTTTGTAAAAAGCCGTTTTTTTAAAACAACTATCAATACAATCTTTACAAACCATCTAAAAAGAAAATACAATGGCAAAAGAAACCTTTAAGCGGGATAAACCCCACGTAAACATTGGTACCATCGGCCACGTGGACCACGGTAAAACTACCTTGACTGCTGCCATTACCACAATTTTGGCAAACAAGGGTCTGGCAGAGAAAAGAGGCTATGATGAGATCGATGCTGCTCCTGAAGAAAAAGAAAGAGGTATCACTATCAATACAGCTCACGTAGAGTATCAGACAGCTAACCGTCACTATGCTCACGTTGACTGCCCTGGTCACGCTGACTATGTGAAAAACATGATCACCGGTGCTGCCCAGATGGACGGTGCTATCCTGGTGGTTGCCGCTACAGACGGTCCTATGCCACAAACAAGAGAGCACATCCTGCTGGCTCGCCAGGTAGGTGTACCTCGTATCGTTGTTTTCATGAACAAAGTTGACCTGGTTGACGATCCTGAGCTGCTGGAACTGGTTGAGATCGAGATCCGTGACCTGCTGACTTCCAATGGCTTCGACGGTGATAACGTTCCTGTTATCCAAGGTTCTGCTACCGGCGCTCTGGCTGGTGACGACAAATGGATCGGCGCTATCGACCAACTGATGGAAGCGGTTGACTCTTACATTCCGCTGCCTCCTCGTCCGGTTGATCAGGACTTCCTGATGTCCGTAGAAGACGTATTCTCTATCACAGGTCGTGGTACCGTTGCTACAGGTCGTATCGAACGCGGTCGTATCAAAGTTGGTGAGAACGTTGAAATCGTAGGTCTGCAGGAAGAACCCCTGAAATCTACTTGTACAGGTGTTGAAATGTTCAAAAAACTCCTGGACGAAGGTGAAGCTGGTGACAACGCTGGTCTGCTGCTGCGTGGTATTGAGAAAAACCAGATCCGTCGTGGTATGGTTATCTGCAAACCAGGTTCCATCACTCCGCACACTGAATTCAAATGCGAAGTTTACGTACTGAGCAAAGAAGAAGGTGGCCGTCACACTCCGTTCTTCAACAAATACCGTCCTCAGTTCTACTTCCGTACAACTGACGTAACCGGTGAAGTTGAACTGCCTGCAGGTGTTGAAATGGTTATGCCTGGTGATAACGTGACACTGACTGTAAAACTGATCCAGCCTATCGCTATGGATAAAGGTCTGAAATTCGCTATCCGCGAAGGTGGCCGTACAGTAGGTGCCGGTCAGGTTACTGAAATTATCAAATAAGTATTTCCAAAATACTAAAAGCCATTAGCTTCGGCTATTAAATGTCAGGATTTATTGTTATATTTGCTGACTGCTGAAAGCTCAAAGCTAATGGCTTTACACACGGGTATGGTGCAACGGTAGCATACGGGTCTCCAAAACCTTTGATCTGGGTTCGAATCCTAGTACCCGTGCCAAGGTTAATTAAATGGTTGAATTGTTATTATTAAAAAATAAACAATTCAACCATTTTTAGGCTTTAATCAATTGACCATAAATCGTTAACTTTACAGAATGAATAAGATCAGAAACTACTTCCGCGAGTCTTATCATGAGTTGGTCTACAAAGTATCCTGGCCTACCTGGCAGGAACTGCAGTCCTCCACCATGGTAGTGCTGATAGCAACTCTCTTTGTTACAGCGCTGGTTTGGGGTATGGACGCCGCTTCCAATTTTGTGTTGGCACACTATTACGAAATTTTCAAAAAATAAATAAATGGATGCAACCAATATTCCTGCGCAGGAAACAAAGTGGTATGTACTCCGCGTTGTTAGTGGCAAGGAAAAAAAAGTGAAGGAATACCTGGATATTGAAGTGCGCCGATCTGATTGGGGTAACGTTATCACACAGGTGTTTCTCCCGGTAGAAAAAGTATATAAAGTGCAGGCCGGTAAAAAGGTAATGCGCGAAAAAAACTTCTACCCCGGTTATGTGATGATCGAAGCCATAGATGGCAAAATGACCGACGAAGTGATCCAGGCCATCCGTAACGTGTCTGGCGTTATTCACTTCCTGGGCAAGGAAAAACCGATTGCACTCCGTAAAGCCGAAGTCAACAAAATGTTGGGTAAAGTAGATGAACTGAGCGATCAGGGCCTCACCATGAGCGAACCATTCATCGTCGGCGAAACCATCAAGATCATCGACGGTCCGTTCAACGACTTTAACGGCGTAATCGAAGAAGTGATCGAAGACAAAAAGAAACTGAAAGTAACCGTGAAAATCTTTGGCCGCGCCACCCCTGTGGAACTGAACTTCATGCAGGTGGAAAAATTAGCATAGTTACTGTATCAAATATTTTAAAAAAGCGCTCCCGGACAGGAGCGCTTTTTTATTTTGATATGTTGCTATTTTAATATTTTTGCGACACCTTTCGTTGCAGAAAGGACTTCAAATCTTAAAAATCCCTGTGCCAATAACCCAATAACAACATAATAAGATAACAAAATGAAAAAATTGCTTTGCGGTATGGCCGGCTGCCTCTTGTTGCTGTCAGCCTCAGCCCAGCAAAAGAAACCTGCTGTAACACCTGTATCTGCTGTCCCCGTTAAAACCTATGCTTCCATCCCTGACTCTGTAACCGGCACCTCCGCTACCATGGCGGCCTGGCTGGTATCTCACAGCGAAAACAAAACAGCGCTCCTCCGTTCCCTGTACGCATGGATGTCTTCCCATATCAATTATGATATGGTCAATACCTTCCAGCCTGGCTATTATAAGGACACGGCAGACGCCATCAACAAAACCCTGCAAACACGCGTTGCCGTGTGTGAAGGATATGCCTCATTGTATATGGACGTAGCCCGCCGCGCAGGCATTCCCGCGGTACTGGTGACAGGTTACCCGCTCACCGGCGGCAGACCGGACAATGCCAGTCACGCCTGGGTGGCCGTACAACTGGACAATGAATGGAAAATGATTGATCCCACCTGGGGCGCCGGTTCGGTGATCAATAATAAATACACGGCGCGGCTCAACTGGAAACACTTCCTGGCAGAACCGCATGAATACCTGAAAACACACGTGCCGTTTGATCCGTTGTTCCAGTTCTCCGAATATCCGCTCCGGCACGATGAAATCCGGGACGGCAAATGGGGTGGTGGAACAGACCAGCCGGTATTTGTGTTCCGGGACACCCTGGCCGCCTTTAGTAAGCTGTCACCCCTGGCCAAGTCGGAGAATATGGCCGCGAGGATCGGGCGTTTCGGTGTGACCAACCAGCTGATTTCCGCAGAGCTGACTTTCCTGATCAACCAGCTCACTGTAGAACGGCAGAATGCCAATATTATGGAGCAAAACCGGGTGGCAGATCAGATCAATGAGTGCAGCCGGCTGTATAACCGGTTGACCAACGACTTTAATGAATATGTGAATTTCCGTAACAAGCAGTTTGCTCCCGCCAGGCCTGACCAGGAAATCCGGGAATGGGTGGACGGTATGTCGCGGCAGTCGGACGATGTAGAGCGGAAGGCGCGGAAGTTGACAGTGACAGACCAGGGCAACCGCCGGGTATTAATGGAAGTATTGGAGGCCAATACGCAGCTGAAGCGTCGTATCGCGGATGAGCAGGCTTTTGTGGGTAAATATATTAAAACGGGAAAGATGTTCCGGAAGTCTTTGTTTTATAAAGTGAGCTTTTAGCTGTACTTTTGCGTTTCTCCCGGATAATAAGGTTTTTTTAAGAGAAATGCAATGGATTTGTAAAAAAAAGGTTTCTGTTAGCAAAAAGGATGCCCAAATTCAAATACTTTTTGGCATTTTAATATTATTATTTACCTTTGCATCCCCTTTAAAAGGTTATTTCAGTTCCTTTTAGTTTTGGGAGTTCTCTGTACAGCAGAGGGCGTTTTAACCAAATTAAATACAATAGTAATGGCAAAAGAGATCGCAACGTACGTGAAATTGCAGGTAAAAGGCGGCCAGGCCAACCCTGCACCTCCGATTGGTCCTGCACTGGGTTCCAAAGGTGTGAACATCATGGAGTTCTGCAAACAGTTCAATGCCCGCACCCAGGATAAAATGGGTAAAGTATTGCCTGTATTGCTGACAGTTTACACTGACAAATCATTTGACTTCGTAATTAAGACTCCTCCGGCACCGGTACAGCTGCTGGAAGCTGCTAAATTGCAAGGTGGTTCTAAAGAGCCTAACCGTAACAAGGTGGGTAAAGTGACCTGGGCACAGGTTGAAGCTATCGCGCAGGATAAAATGCCTGACCTGAACTGCTTCACTCTGAACAGCGCTATGAAAATGGTAGCTGGTACTGCTCGTAGCATGGGTATTACTGTAGAAGGTAAAGCTCCCTGGGAAAACTAATTGGTTCACCCTGTTAAGGCAGGAACTTTAAATCATTTTGACAATGGCAACTAAAAAGAGAAAAGTAGCGCAGGCTAAAGTTGATAAAAACAAGGCGTATACGCTGAAAGAAGCATCTGCTTTAGTAAAAGATATCAACTGTACTAAATTCGACAGTTCTGTCGATTTACATATCCGCTTAGGCGTTGATCCTAAGAAAGCAGACCAGGCTATCCGTGGTTCCGTAACGCTTCCCCACGGTACTGGTAAGACTAAGAAAGTTTTAGTGCTCTGCACACCTGACAAAGAAGCTGCCGCTAAAGAAGCTGGTGCTGATTTCGTTGGTTTGGACGAGTTTATCCAGAAAATTGAATCCGGCTGGACTGAGATCGATGTTATCATCGCTACTCCTGCCGTGATGCCTAAAATCGGTAAACTGGGTAAAATCCTGGGTCCCCGCAACCTGATGCCAAACCCGAAAACCGGTACTGTTACCAACGACGTAGCTGCTGCTGTGAACGAAGTGAAAGGTGGTAAAATTACCTTTAAGGTAGATAAAGCTGGTATCATCCACGCTTCTATCGGCCGTGTATCTTTTGCAACTGATAAAATTGAGCAGAACTCTCAGGAGCTGATCAACGCTATCATCAAGCTGAAACCAGCTACTGCAAAAGGCACTTACCTGAAAGGCCTGTCCATGGCTTCTACTATGAGCCCTGGTATTGCGATCGACACTAAATCTGTTCAAAACTAATTGATCACGCGTGTGTAGCCTTATCTGCAAGGAGGGGCTTGCTACAAACGGTAAAATATGAATAAAGATCAAAAAAATGAAGTGATCGAACTGCTGAAAAGCAAGTTCTCTCAATATAGCAACTTCTACATCACCAACACCGAGTCATTAACGGTAGCGCAGGTTAACGACCTGAGGAAGACTTGCTTCAACAAGAATGTGGAAATGAAGGTGGCTAAAAACACCCTGATCCGTAAGGCACTGGAATCTCTGGACAGCGAAAAATATGCAGGTATCTATGATGCCCTGCACGGTGTAACTGCCCTGATGTTCTCTGACAGCCCGAAAGAGCCGGCTCTGATCATCTCCAGCTTCCGTAAAGCGAACAACAAACTGGAAAAACCAGTACTGAAAGCAGCTTTCGTAGCAGACGAAATCTTCGTAGGTGACAACCAGCTGACTGCCCTGACCAACATCAAGACCAAAAACGAGCTCATCGGCGAAGTTATCGGTCTGTTGCAATCTCCTGCAAAACGCGTTATCGCTGCTTTGCTGGAAAAAGGCAAGAAAGAAGGCGCAGTGGAAGAAGCTCCGGCTGCAGAATAACCGGAACCTGGCCGGTCTGGAACTTAAATTCTTTCCAGATCATTGGTTCCCAACAAATTATGGCTTCCAAGTCACAATATAATTAACAAACATTACAAACATTACATTAAAACATTATAAAAATGGCAGACGTAAAAGCATTAGCCGAACAATTAGTAGGTTTAACTGTTAAGGAAGTACAAGAACTCGCAGACGTACTGAAAAACGAGTACGGCATCGAACCAGCAGCTGCTGCTGTTGTAGTTGCTGCAGGTGGTGGCGAAGCTGCTGCTGCTGAAGAAAAAACTGCATTCAACGTAGTTCTGAAATCTGCAGGTGCTTCCAAACTGAACGTTGTTAAGGTTGTAAAAGACCTGACCGGTCTGGGCCTGAAAGAAGCGAAAGAACTGGTTGACGGCGCTCCTAAATCTGTGAAAGAAGGCGTTAGCAAAGCAGAAGCAGAAGATCTGAAAGCTAAGCTGACTGAAGCAGGTGCTGAAGTTGAAATTCAGTAATTCTTTGCTTAGTATACATCTTTTAAAGGTCAAAAGTGCCCATGGTACTTTTGGCCTTCTTCCCTTTGGGAAAGTGTCTTTTTCAGAGAGTCAAAACGGGGAATCACCCAAGGTGACTTTGACCATGTGCAGAAGGCATATCTAAAATTAGGATGGATATTGGTAAAGAAATCTTAATTTCCCTAATTCTTACAAGTCATATAACTGCTAACTTCGAATATGTCTCTAAAAAAAGCCCAAACAAGCGAAAGAGTAAATTTTGGAAAGATCAAACAAGTTACTGAGACACCGGATCTGTTGGCTATCCAAATCCAATCTTTCAAGGATTTCTTCCAATTAGAAACCACACCAGACAAACGAAATAACGAAGGCCTTTTTAAAGTATTTAAGGAGAACTTCCCGATTACAGATACCCGCAATATCTTCAATCTGGAGTTCCTTGATTATTTCGTAGACCCTCCGCGCTATACCATTGAGGAGTGTATTGAACGTGGGCTTACCTACTCTGTACCGTTGAAGGCGAAACTGCGTCTCAGCTGTAATGATGAGGAGCATGTGGATTTCCAGACAATTGTGCAGGACGTGTTCTTAGGTAACATTCCCTACATGACCCCAAGAGGTACTTTCGTTATTAATGGTGCTGAGCGCGTAGTTGTTTCCCAACTGCACCGCTCTCCTGGTGTATTCTTTGGTCAGTCTGTTCACCCGAACGGAACGAAGATCTACTCTGCAAGGGTGATCCCGTTCAAAGGGGCCTGGATGGAGTTTGCAACCGACATCAACAATGTGATGTATGCTTACATTGACCGTAAGAAGAAGTTCCCTGTTACCACCCTGCTGCGTGCCATCGGTTATGAAACCGATAAGGACATCCTGCAGCTGTTTGGTATGGCTGATGAAGTAAAAGCAGACAAGAAAAGTCTTGATAAATACGCCGGCAAAAAGCTGGCTGCCCGTGTTTTAAGAAGCTGGGTGGAAGACTTTGTGGATGAAGACACCGGTGAAGTGGTAAGTATCGAGCGTAACGAGATTATGCTCGAGCGTGACAGCATTCTGGACGAAGCGAACATCGAGACCATCGTGGATATGGGCCTGAAGAGCGTTTTCGTACAGAAAGAAGAGGTGAGCGGCGATTTCTCCATCATCTACAACACATTAAACAAGGATACATCCAACTCCGAGCTGGAAGCCGTTCAGCACATCTACCGCCAACTGCGCGGTGCCGATGCGCCGGATGATGAAACAGCAAGGGGTATCATCGATAAATTATTCTTCTCCGACAAACGTTATGACCTCGGAGACGTAGGCCGTTACAAAATCAACCGGAAACTGGGTCTGTCTACTCCGCTGGACATGAAAGTGCTGACGAAAGACGACATCATTTCCATCATCAAGTACCTGGTACAACTGACCAACGGTAAAGCAGAGATCGACGATATCGATCACCTGAGCAACCGTCGTGTACGTACCGTGGGTGAACAGCTGTACGCTCAGTTTGGCGTTGGTCTGGCCCGTATGGCCCGTACCATCCGCGAACGTATGAACGTACGTGACAACGAGGTGTTTACACCAGTGGACCTGATCAATGCGAGGACCCTGTCTTCCGTGATCAACTCCTTCTTCGGTACCTCCCAGCTGTCACAGTTCCTCGACCAAACCAACCCGCTGTCTGAGATCACGCACAAACGCCGTATCTCCGCCCTCGGTCCCGGTGGTCTGAGCCGTGAAAGAGCAGGCTTTGAGGTGCGTGACGTTCACTATAGCCACTATGGCCGTCTGTGTACGATCGAAACACCGGAAGGCCCGAACATCGGTCTGATTTCCACCCTTTGCGTACACGCGAAGGTGAATGAAATGGGCTTCATCGAAACACCGTACCGCAAAGTAAATTCCGGTAAGGTAGACATGCAGAAGGTAGAGTTCCTGAGCGCGGAAGAAGAAGATACCGTGAAGATCGCACAGGCCAACGCTCCGCTCGATGACAAAGGCAACTTCCTCAACGATAAAGTAAAATCCCGCGAAACCGGTGACTTCCCGATCCTGGACAAACAGGAAGTGGAATTCATGGACGTGGCGCCAAACCAGATCGTAGGTCTGAGTGCTTCCCTGATTCCGTTCCTCGAACATGATGACGCCAACCGTGCGTTGATGGGATCAAACATGCAACGTCAGGCCGTGCCACTGCTGAACCCGGAAGTGCCCATCGTGGGTACCGGCCTGGAAGCAAAGGCAGCACGCGACTCCCGCCTGCAAATCACCGCAGAAGGCAAGGGCGTGATCGAATTCGTGGACGCCAAAGAAATCCATGTTCGTTACGAGCGTGACGAGCTGCAGAAACTGGTGAGCTTCGAAGACGACCTGGTGATCTATAACCTGACCAAATTCGTTAAAACAAACCAGAGTACCTGTATCAACCTCAGACCTTGCGTGAAGAAAGGTCAGCGCGTGGAAATCGGCGACTTCCTCACAGAAGGTTACGCTACCCGTGGCGGTGAACTGGCACTGGGCCGTAACATGAAAGTGGCGTTCATGCCATGGAAAGGTTACAACTTTGAGGATGCGATCGTAATCTCTGAACGTGTAGCACGTGAAGACCTCTTTACCTCCATCCACATTGACGAATACGAACTGGAAGTACGTGACACCAAACTGGGCGAGGAAGAACTGACCCCGGATATCCCGAACGTGAGCGAAGAGGCTACCAAAGACCTCGACCAGAACGGTATCATCCGTGTGGGCGCCCACATTAAGGAAGGTGACATCCTGATCGGTAAAATCACACCGCGTGGTGAATCTGATCCTTCTCCGGAAGAAAAGCTCCTCAGAGCGATCTTCGGTGACAAGGCATCCGATGCGAAAGACGCTTCCCTGAAAGCACCTCCGTCCACAGAAGGCGTGGTGATCGACAAGAAGCTGTTCAGCCGCGCTAAGAAAGATAAAAACTCCAAGACCCGCGAAAAAGCGGCCATCGAAAAACTGGAGAAAATACACCAGAAGAACACTGAAGACCTGCTGGAAGTGCTGATGAGCAAACTGCTGGTACTGCTGAAAGACAAAACGTCCCAGGGCATTACCAACACTTACGGTGAAGTACTGATCTCCAAAGGTTCCAAGTTCTCCCAGAAAAACCTGGTGAATATTGATTTCATGAACGTGAACCCGCTGGGTTGGACCACCGACGAGGTGACCAACGACCAGATCAATACCCTGCTGCACAATTACAACATCAAGTACAACGAAGAGCTGGGCCGTTACAAACGTGAGAAATTCAACATCTCCATTGGTGACGAACTGCCTGCCGGCGTACTGAAACTGGCGAAGGTATACCTGGCCAGCAAACGTAAGCTGAAAGTAGGGGACAAGATGGCGGGCCGCCACGGTAACAAGGGTATCGTAGCAAGGATCGTGCGTGACGAAGACATGCCGTTCCTGGCAGACGGTACACCGCTGGACATAGTACTGAACCCGCTGGGCGTACCTTCCCGTATGAACCTCGGACAGATCTACGAAACCGTACTGGGCTGGGCCGGTCTGAAACTGGGTATGCGTTTCGCTACTCCGATCTTTGACGGTGCTACTACTGAAGAAATAGCCAATTATATCAATGAGGCAGGACTGCCAAGCTTTGGCCACACTTACCTGTATGATGGTGAGACCGGCGACCGCTTCCACCAGAAAGCTACCGTGGGCGTGATCTACATGCTCAAACTGAGCCACATGGTGGACGACAAAATGCACGCCCGTTCTATCGGACCGTACAGCCTCATCACGCAACAGCCGCTGGGTGGTAAAGCCCAGTTCGGTGGTCAGCGTTTTGGTGAGATGGAGGTGTGGGCACTGGAAGCATACGGTGCAGCCAACATTCTGCAGGAACTGCTTACCATCAAATCCGATGATATCGTTGGTCGCGCCAAAGCCTATGAATCCATCGTTAAAGGTGACAACATCCCGAAAGCCGGTGTGCCTGAATCCTTCAACGTATTGATCCATGAATTGCGTGGTCTGGGTCTTGATCTGAAATTTGACTAAGAGCTTTTAGCTACCAGCCATTAGCCCCCGGCTAATGGCTGATAGCTTGGATATTTCGCAGGAATAAAATTTTTGTCGCTGGCTTAACACCAACGGCTAACAGCTAAAAGCTAATAACAGATGGCTATCAAAAAAGAAAATCGTCCTAAATCAAATTTTAACAGCATCACCATTAGTCTGGCTTCTCCGGATGTAATCCTGGAGCGTTCATACGGTGAGGTGCTGAAACCTGAAACCATCAACTACCGTACTTACAAGCCGGAACGTGATGGTTTGTTCTGCGAAAGAATATTCGGGCCTGTAAAGGATTACGAATGCTATTGCGGAAAATATAAACGTATCCGTTATAAAGGTATCGTATGTGACCGCTGTGGGGTGGAAGTAACGGAGAAAAAAGTACGTCGCGAAAGAATGGGCCACATCCGTCTGGTAGTGCCTGTTGTACATATATGGTATTTCAAATCGCTCCCTAACAAGATCGGTTACCTGCTGGGAATGTCTTCCAAAAAGCTGGAGACCATCGTTTACTACGAAAGATATGTAGTAATCCAGGCGGGCGCGAAACAGGAAAAAGGAATGAACTACGGTGACCTGCTCACTGAAGAAGAATACCTCGACATCCTGGACACCCTGCCTAAAGACAATCAGCTGTTGCCGGATGAAGATCCCAACAAGTTCATTGCCAAAATGGGTGCTGAAGCGGTGGAAATGATGCTGGCCCGTATTGATCTGGACAGCCTTTCCTACCAGCTGCGTAATCAGGCCGCTACTGAAACTTCCCAGCAACGTAAAGCGGAAGCGCTGAAACGTCTGAGCGTGGTGGAAGCTTTCCGTGACGCCAACAGCCGCGTAGAAAACCGTCCTGAATGGATGGTGATGCAATATATCCCTGTAGTACCGCCTGAACTGCGTCCGTTAGTGCCGCTGGATGGTGGCCGTTTTGCGTCTTCCGACCTGAACGATCTGTACCGCAGGGTGATCATTCGTAACAACCGTCTGAAACGTCTGATCGAAATTAAAGCACCGGAAGTGATCCTGCGTAACGAAAAACGTATGCTGCAGGAAGCGGTGGATTCCCTGTTCGACAACTCCCGTAAATCCAATGCGGTGAAAGCGGAAGGTGGTCGTGCGCTGAAATCCCTCTCCGATGTGCTGAAAGGTAAACAAGGCCGTTTCCGTCAGAACCTCCTCGGTAAACGTGTGGACTACTCCGGTCGTTCCGTTATCGTGGTAGGCCCTGAACTGAAACTGCATGAGTGCGGCCTGCCGAAAGATATGGCTGCCGAGCTGTTCAAACCGTTTATCATCCGTAAACTGATAGAAAGAGGCATCGTAAAAACCGTGAAATCAGCGAAAAAGCTGGTAGACCGGAAAGAAGCGGTGGTTTGGGACATCCTGGAAAACGTGCTGAAAGGTCACCCGGTATTGTTAAACCGTGCTCCGACCCTGCACCGTCTGTCTATTCAGGCATTCCAGCCTAAACTGGTGGAAGGTAAAGCGATCCAGTTGCACCCGCTCGTGTGTTCTGCGTTCAACGCCGACTTCGATGGTGACCAGATGGCGGTACACGTGCCGTTGAGCAATGCTGCTATTCTGGAAGCCCAACTGCTGATGCTGTCTTCCCACAACATCCTCAACCCGCAGAACGGTACGCCGATCACCCTGCCTTCACAGGACATGGTACTCGGTCTGTATTACATCACCAAGGGTAAGAAAACCCAGGGCGATGTGGTGGTAAGAGGTGAAGGCAAAGCTTTCTATTCTGCTGAAGAGGTGATCATTGCACTGAACGAAGACAGAATTGACCTGCACGCTCACATCCGTGTAAAAACCACGGTGAGAACTGCTGAAGGTAACCTGGAGAACAAACTCATCGAAACTACCGTAGGCCGCGTACTGTTCAACCAGTTCGTACCGAAGGAAGCAGGTTATGTAAATGCCCTGTTGACGAAGAAGTCACTGCGTGAAATCATCGGTGATATCATCAAATACACAGATATTCCAAAAACTGCCAAATTCCTGGACGACATCAAACAATTAGGTTTCCGCATGGCGTTCCGTGGTGGTCTGTCATTTAACATCAATGACCTGATCATTCCGGAAGTTAAGCAGGAAATGATTGATGCTGCTGCCGGTGAAGTGGACGAAGTTTGGGACAACTATAACATGGGTCTGATCACCAACAACGAACGTTACAACCAGATCATCGATATCTGGTCCCGCGTGGATACCAAGGTGACAGAAACCCTGATCCGTGAACTGGCAACAGACAAACAGGGCTTCAACTCTGTGTACATGATGCTTGATTCCGGTGCGCGTGGTTCCAAACAGCAGATCAAACAGCTGGCTGGTATCAGGGGTCTGATGGCCAAGCCGCGTAAGAGTGGTTCTACCGGTTCTGAGATCATCGAAAACCCGGTATTGTCCAACTTTAAGGATGGTCTGAACGTATTGGAATACTTCATCTCTACCCACGGTGCCCGTAAGGGTCTTGCGGATACGGCGTTGAAAACGGCGGATGCGGGTTACCTGACCCGTCGTCTGGTAGACGTTGCGCAGGACGTGGTGATCAACGAAGAGGATTGCGGCACCCTGCGTGGTATTGCGACCGCTGCGTTGAAAGACAACGAAGAGGTGATCGAAACACTGTACGACCGTATCCTGGGCCGTACTTCCCTGCACGACGTGTTTGATCCTCACACCGAGGAGCTGCTGGTAAGTGCCGGTGAAGAAATTACCGAGGATATTGCTCATAGAATTGAATCCAGCGCGATCGAAACCGTAGAGATCCGTTCCGTACTGACTTGCGAAAGCCGTCGTGGCGTGTGCGTGAAATGTTACGGTAAGAACCTCGCTACCGGTTACACTGCACAGCGTGGTGATGCGGTAGGTATCATCGCTGCACAGTCCATCGGTGAACCTGGTACACAGTTGACACTGCGTACGTTCCACGTGGGTGGTGTTGCGGGTTCCACTTCCGTTGAATCCGGCCTCCAGGCTAAATTTGACGGTACTATCCAGTTCGATGGCTTACGTACTACCACCTACGAAAACAACGAAGGTGAGAAAGTACAGGTGGTTATCGGCCGTACCGGTGAGTTGCGTATCATGGACGTGAAAAATGACCGTCTGCTGGTAACCAACAACATTCCTTATGGTTCCACCCTGCTGGTGAAAGACGGACAGAAAGTAGCGAAAGGCGACCAGATTTGTACCTGGGACCCATTCAACGCCGTTATCGTGTCCGAAATACCGGGTAACATTCGTTTCGACAGCATCATTGAAGGTATCACCTTCCGTGAAGAAGCGGACGAACAAACCGGTCACCGCGAGAAAGTGGTTATCGAAACCAAAGACAAAAACAAGATCCCGTCTATCTATGTAGATGGTAATAAAGAGGTGAAATCTTACAACTTGCCGGTAGGTTCCCACATTGTGATCTCTGAAGGTGATCATGTGAGAGCTGGTCAGGTAATCGTAAAAATCCCTCGTATCATTGGTAAACTGCGAGACATCACCGGTGGTCTGCCACGTGTAACTGAGCTGTTTGAAGCACGTAACCCGAGCAACCCTGCCATCGTTTCTGAAATCGACGGTGTGGTAGCCTTTGGTAACATCAAACGTGGTAACCGTGAGATCATCATCGAAAGCCGTGAAGGTCAGATCAAGAAATACCTGGTGCCTTTGACCCGTCACATCCTGGTACAGGACGGTGACTTCGTGAAGGCCGGTACTTCCCTGTCTGACGGTTCTACTACTCCTGCAGACATCCTGGCCATTAAAGGTCCGTTTGCCGTACAGGAATACCTGGTAAATGAAATTCAGGAAGTATACCGTTTACAGGGTGTAAAGATCAACGACAAACACATCGAGGTGATTGTTCGTCAGATGATGCGCAAAGTAAACATCGAAGATCCCGGAGATACCCGCTTCCTCGAAGGCGATACCGAAGACAGGTTCGACTTCTTCGAAGAGAACGACATGATCTTCGATAAGAAAGTGGTAACCGAAGCCGGTGAATCCGCTGTACTGAAAGCTGGTCAGATCGTGACCCTGCGTCAGGTACGTGAGGAAAACTCTCTGCTGCGCCGCGCCGATAAGAAACTGGTAGAATTCCGTGATGCACAACCGGCTACATCCAGCCCGCTGCTCCAGGGTATTACCAAAGCGTCTCTCGGTACACGTAGCTGGATTTCCGCTGCGTCCTTCCAGGAAACCACGAAAGTACTGTCTCAGGCAGCGATCAACGGTAAGATCGACGATATGACCGGTCTGAAGGAAAATATCGTTACCGGTCACCTGATCCCTGCTGGTACAGGTCTGCGTGAATTTGAAAACATGATCGTAGGTTCCAAAGAAGAATACGACATCCTGGCATCTTCCAAAGAAGTGTTCCAGTTTGACGAAGAAGAATAAATTGTTCCCCGGGCTGAAACCCAGGGCCACAAGATAAAAGAGGAAGCCCTCATTGATGAAAATCGATGAGGGCTTCTTCTTTTTTAGTACTTTACATCCGGTTTTAAAAACGATCCGGAAATTCATGAAAAAACTGCTTATTGTAGTATTGGGATGGCTGATAGTGATGACGGCCTGTAAGAAAAATAGTGATTCTGCCATTCCTGTGACCTCTTCCAGCTTTATGTTTTTTAATGGCGTCCCGGACAAAGCCTATGATATCTGGTTGGATAGCGCCAAAGTGGGGTCTAAGGTCATTTTTGGACAGCATACCCCTTATCAGTCTATGCGGGCGCAATTGTATACCATCTACATGGTGGACACAAGCAATCCGCGCGATACAATTCGGGTGGGGCAAATCAATCTGCGTAACAAACGTTTTTTCTCGGCTTACCTGGGATATGACTCTGCCAATAAAGTGCTTGCATTCCGTACCCTGGAAGACGACCTGAACCCTCCGGCGGCGGCAGACAGTATGAAACTCCGGGTGATAAGCCTCAATTACGCCTTCCGGTCTAACGGGCAGGCCGTTACGATGGACCTGTTTTCCCAAAACAACAAGTTCTTCAGGGGGCTTGGATTTATGCAGTTCACCCAGTACATCACACTGTTTGGGGACAGTACCTATCATTTTAATTTCCGGCCAACTGATGACACCACTGCTATTCCCAACAAGCTTGATTTTCCGTCACAACACGGGAAGGTCTATACGCTGATCACTATTGGCAATACGTTGAGTTCGGACAAGTTCAAGACCTTCACGATCACCCATAATTAACAGGAAAAGGGCTGTAGCGCTCCAGGCTGTAGCAAAAAGCTTCGTTAAAAATGGGAATCCGGATTTGAAAATCCGGTAAAAGCTTTATTTTAGCCCTTCAATTTTAAAACCTTAAAAGGAGTTAAATCTACCTATCAACATGCGCACTTGTAAACAATTCGTGTCAAAAGGATTATTGGCGGCATTAGCAGCCGGTTTATTTATGGCCTGCAACGGCAACAAGGCTGGCAACAATGCGCCTGCCGCCACTCCCGCAGCAGGTACTAACGCTCCGGCAGCGGGTTTCAAAATTGCTTACGTAGACCTGGATTCTCTGGAAGCGCATTTTGAATATTTCAAACAAAAGAAGTCCGAACTGGAGCAGAAGCAACAGGGTATGGACAACCAGCTGAAAGCCAAGGCCAGGGCTTTGCAGGCAGAATATCAGGACTTGCAGCGCAAGGCTTCCACGCTCACACAGGAGCAGGGTGAGGCCGCACAACGCTCCCTGATGGCCAAACAACAACAACTGGAGCAGGAAGCACAGAACATGCGTGCGGAATATGCCCAGAACGAAACCAAATTCAACGAAGAGCTGCAGAAGCGACTGGACGATTTCCTGAAATCCTTCAATGCTGACAAACGCTATTCTTATATCTTCTCTTACCGTACCGGTCAGAGCAACATTTTGTATGCGGACCCTGCATTCGACGTGACTGCTGATGTGATCAAAGGCATGAATGAGAAAGGCGCTGAAGCACCCGCTGCCAAATAAAGAAAATAACAGGCAAACATTAAAAAAATTGTCTACCTTATAGTCCCGGTTCCCCAAAAGAGCCGGGATTTTTTAATTTCTACCGTTATATGGACATCAACCAAAACAATTCATTTAAGCCTACGCTTGGCTTATTAGACGCCACCATGATAGTAGCCGGTTCCATGATAGGTTCCGGTATTTTTATTGTTACTGCAGAAATAGCCCGTAGTGTGGGCGGCGCCGGATGGGTTACCGCCATGTGGGTATTAGCGGGCGTGGTTACGCTTATTGCGGCACTCAGTTACGGTGAGTTATCCGGCATGTTTCCCAAAGCAGGCGGACAATACGTATACCTGCGGGAGGCTTACAATCCTTTCATCGCCTTTTTATTTGGATGGACGCAGTTCGGTGTTATCCAGACCGGCACCATCGCCGCTGTGGCTGTGGCTTTCGCCAAGTTTACCGCTTACCTGATACCGGGATTCAGCGAGAAAAATATTCTCTTGTCATTCAATGCGGAGCTAAAGCCCATATTCCAGATATCGGCTGCGCAGCTGGTGGCGATCGTTTCCATCATCCTGCTCACGTATATCAATACACGTGGCGTAAAACACGGCAAAGTGATACAGACCGTGTTTACATTGGCCAAACTCTTGTCCCTCTTTGGTTTGATCGTTTTTGGCCTGTTGCTGGGCGCTAAAGCAGAGATCTGGAATGCTAACTGGCAGGACCCGTGGAACCATTTTTCCATGGAGGCCGTAAATGGGGACACTATCATCAAGTCCTTGTCAGGGTTGGCTTTCTTTGGTGCTATCGCCGTATCCATGAAAGGGTCTTTGTTTTCCAGCGATGCGTGGAACAACGTGACCTTTATTGCCGCTGAGATTAAGAACCCCGCCAAAAATATTGGCCGTTCGTTGTTTCTGGGCACCCTGATCGTGACTATTATTTATGTAAGCTGCAACCTGATGTACCTGGCGGTATTGCCGCTGCATGACATCGCTTTCGCCGCCAATGACAGGGTAGGCGTAGCAGCGGCTGAAAAGATCTTTGGCGGCATTGGTTCCGGTATTATCGCCGTGATGATCATGATTTCCACTTTCGGCTGCAATAACGGGCTGATCCTGTCCGGCGCCCGTATATATTATACGATGGCGCAGGATGGACTGTTTTTCCGCAAAGCCGGAGAGCTGAACAAAAACGCTGTGCCCGCCCGCGGGTTGTGGATACAGTGCTTCTGGGCATCGTTGCTGTGCCTTACCGGCCGCTACAACGACTTGCTGGCGTTGGTGATATTCGGGGTGCTGATCTTTTATGTGCTGACCATTCTGGGCATTTTTATCCTGAGAAAGAAGCGTCCTGAACTGGAAAGGCCTTATAAAGCCATCGGTTATCCGGTGCTGCCGATGATATATGTAATAGTGGCGCTTTCACTGGCGGCACTGCTGCTGATTTTCGAAACTAACTACACTTTGCCTGGTCTGGGGATTATTTTATTGGGTATTCCCCTGTATTTTCTGGCCATGAGAAGCAAGGGAAAAGCGCTCTCCTAGCTAAAAAGGACAACAAAAAGGAAAATTTAACACGAACGTTGTATAAGATTTCGGGGCCACTGCGGTTTTATTAGCAGTGGCCCCTCTTAATTTGCACTAAGACAATTGGACGGACTTGTGGAGTTGGACCCTACTGGATTGCAGAAAACCCTATAGCAAAAAAAGCTAGAAAAAAAATGGCATTGCCACATCACAACGGAGTAAACGCTGCATGCAGCATCAGTTTTTATTGAACTATGAAATGTATGCCCTGGAGTATTTGTTAGACAGTTGTATGTTATTTTATGGACCCTCAAATAATATAAGCCATCGGAGTATTATATATATTTCTACATCTAAAGAAATTACCAGAAAAATATTTATTGCCAACAATGGTGTTCTATGGACATCATTCTCATAGAGTATGAAAAATATCAGGCGATAGAAAGGTATCTCAACCCCAAGATAACCATTAAAAGCCTACACGATTTGCATTCTCGAACATTCACATGACAATCTTTTACAACAAGCGTATGGTCTCTACCATGCGCTTCTTTTTTATTTTGATATTGGATTATTTGATTATTCAGCTATTGGATGGACAGAGGCTTGTTTAAAATATTCAAATGATTAAATAATTAAATAATCAAATGATGGTTATTTTTGCAGCATGTTTACAACCACCTCCAACAGTATATTTGACCGGAGCATACAGGATTATCACCGGTACAATGATGTGCATCAGGCTATCAGCAATCCCTATGAAAAAAGCAGCATCGAGCATTTGCTGTATATGAAAAACTGGATCGACACTGTACAATGGCATCTGGAAGATATTATCCGTGATCCGCAGATCAACCCCGTAGAGGCGCTGGAAATCAAGCGGTGGATTGACCGTTCCAACCAGGAACGCACCGATGTGGTAGAGTATATTGACAGTTATTTCCTGGAGCAGTATAAAGACATTAAACCAGCCGCAGATGCGGTTATCAATACAGAGAGCCCGGCGTGGGCGATAGACCGCTTGTCTATCCTGGCATTGAAAATATATCATATGCAGGAAGAGGCCACCCGTGCTGACGCCACACCGGAGCATCGCGAGGCATGTCAGCGTAAGCTGAACATCCTGCTGGAACAGCGCACAGACCTGAGCACTGCGATAGAAACGCTGCTGGCAGACATTGCAGCAGGCAGAAAGTACATGAAAGTGTACAAGCAGATGAAGATGTATAACGATCCTTCACTGAACCCTGTGTTATACAAGGGGGAAAAATAACCGGCTTCCTTGGCAATTACTACCACTATACTGGTCACCCGTTTATCCGCCCTTGGAGACGTAGCGATGACCATACCGGTCATGAAACAGGTACTGGATGAAAATCCGCAGGTACAGATCATTTTTGTGACCAACAAAAACTGGGGTGCCCTGTGTGCAGGGATTCCGCGGCTGGTATTTTTTCCGGCCGATGTAAAGGGAGCGCATAAAGGCGTGCCCGGATTGTACCGGCTGTTCCGCAGTATCAGCCGCCAGTACCGGATTGATGCCGTAGCTGACCTGCATAATGTGCTGCGGTCGCGGATCGTGCGTACTTTTTTCCGCCTGACAGGCAAGCCGGTAGCGGCTATCGACAAGGGGCGTGCAGGTAAAAAAGCGCTTACCAGGAAGGAAAACAAGATTTTAGAGCCACAAACCAGCACTATAGAGCGTTATGCGATCGTTTTCCGGCAGCTGGGCCTGCATTGTACAATGGGCACACAACCGGTATTTGCGCCACAGCCGCTTCCGGAGCGGGTATTGGCTGTTACCGGCGTCAAAGACGCCCGGTCATGGATAGGACTGGCACCCTTTGCCACCTACCGGGAGAAAATGTACCCGCTGGCCAAAATGGAAATGGCGCTGGCAGCCCTGGTTAAAGGCGGGACCTGCCGCGTATTGCTTTTTGGCGGCGGCAAGGCAGAAGTGGAGCAGCTGAATGAGCTGGCGGCACGTTATCCACAGGCTATGTCCGTTGCCGGCTGTTTTACGCTGGAAGAGGAACTGGCGCTTATCAGCCAGCTGGATTTGATGATCAGCATGGATTCTGCCAATATGCATCTGGCCTCCCTGTATGGGGTGAAAGTGGTTTCCGTATGGGGCGCTACCCATCCATATGCCGGTTTTATGGGCTATGGACAGTCTGAGCAGCATGCTGTACAGATCACAGATCTGACTTGCCGGCCGTGTTCTGTTTTTGGCAATAAACCCTGCTTCAGAGGCGATCATGCCTGCATGGAATGGATCAAGCCGGAACAAATAACAGAAAAAGTAATAGGTCTTATCCGTTAAGAAGCTTTACCACATTGGATTTAGAAGGATATTTTAAAAATATTGCAAGTTTTTTTTGCAGAAATAAAAAAAGTTATACTTTTGCCATCCCAAACAACGGAGTGATTGCCCAATAGTATAATGGTAGTACGACAGATTTTGGTTCTGTTTGTCTTGGTTCGAATCCAGGTTGGGCAACAAAAAACGAGAAAACCCGCTCATTGAGCGGGTTTTCTCGTTTTTGCATTATAGTTGATATGTCTGACTGTTTTTATTCTCTTTTTCAATTTGCCGGTCTCCCCATTGTCTGAGATATTCTATAAAAGGAATTAACTCTCTCCCTGTTTCTGTCAATGAATATTCTACTTTGGGAGGTACTTCGTGATAGACTTTTCTATTGATTAAATTGTCCGTTTCCAATTCCCGTAAAGTCTGCGTCAGCATCTTTGTGGTAACATCACAAAGTATCCGTTTGAGCGCGCCATAGCGTAATGTCTTATGTTCATGCAAATACCAGAGTATCCTGCCCTTATATTTTCCTCCTATGCGCCTGAAAGCATAATCAACTGAACAAGTCGGCTGACAGGTTTCTGATTTATTTTCCATACAACTAGTTCATTATCAGTAATAGATTCTTTTTGGATACTAAGATACAAAAAAGTACATACTTGCCTTGAAGGTACTAGTCCTATACTTTTGCTTCAAACATTTAAATCACTAGAATATGGAACTGAAACTAAAAAGCAAGGTAATTATTGTCACCGGCGCATCGAAAGGAATTGGGGCAGGAATAGCCAAAGAACTGGCTGCTGCAGGAGCCAGTGTTGTGGTCAATTATGTATCGAACGAAACTGATGCTGGTACAGTTGTAGATTTCATCCGGTCAAAAGGCGGGGTGGCAGTGGCCATCCGGGCGGACGTATCAAAGCAAAAGGACGTTCAACAGTTGTTCAGGCAAGCGATGAATGAATTTGGAAAAATAGACGGCGTAGTGAATAATGCAGGGGTTTATGCTTTTAGCAGCATAGAAGACATAACGGAGGATGTGTTCCGTCGGCAGTTCGATATTAATGTTCTGGGAACGATACTGACTGTTCGGGAATCGCTGAAGTATTTTAAGGATGGAGGTAATATCATCAACATAGGTTCTATGGGAACAAGGAATTTTGATGCCGGTACGGCCGTTTACACCGCCACCAAAGGAGCGGTAGATGCGCTGACCAGCGTGTTCGCCAAGGAACTGGGAAGTAGAAATATCAGGGTGAATTCCATTATTCCGGGTTTGACGGAAACAGAAGGAGCGCATAAAGTCGGCATATTTGAGAGTGGTCTTAGCGAGAAGATTATAGGCAATACTGCTTTAGGCAGACTGGGGCAGCCGGCGGATATCGGGAAAGTGGCTGTTTTCCTGTGTTCTGATGACGCATATTGGATTACAGGCGAAAAAATTGCTGTTTCAGGCGGATATATAATGTAAATAAGCGCAATTGACAGCGGAGGAAGCAGTTAAGAAAATTACCTAGTTTTACATCTTTAAAAACGAGGATGCATGAATTTCTACACACGCAAATGGGTAAAACCAGAAGATCTCAATGCGCATGGTACTTTGTTTGGTGGCAGCTTACTGCGGTGGATCGATGAAGAAGCGGCCATTTATTCCATTATTCAGTTAGGGACAAACCGTTGTGTGACCAAGTACATGTCGGAAATCAATTTTATCAATTCTGCCCGTCAGGGGGATATTGTGGAATTGGGCATTAAGGCGGTACATTTTGGCCGGACATCGCTGACGCTGACCTGTGAGGTACGGAACAAGATCACCCAGAAGAGTATCCTGACCATCGACAAGATCGTGTTTGTGAGTGTGGACGAGAAAGGGCAGCCTACGCCGCATGGCAGAACGAAGATCACTTACACCGATGAACGGCTGCGGGAAGACGAGGAATAGGCATCAGCCTTTTCGATAAACTAAAAATGCAGCAGCGGGGGAACCACTGCTGCATTATCTTTTTTAATCCGTTAAAAAAGAGTGGGTAAACTACAACGGACCAGGCCGGTTAATTATTCGCTCGTGGAGTTCAGCGTGAGGCAGGAGGTTTTTCAATCCAATATCCTTTTCATGGTCACTGCAAATGAACTCTGTGAAGCAAAAGTACTTACCTGTAGCGGATCTTCGGCATTTGTAGCATCTACATGCCTACTACAATCTGTTTTTTTACCTATCTACAAAACCTCTACAAGTTGTATTTTTGACGCATGAACCATATCCTAAAATTGAGGCTGACAATAGTGTTTGTAGCCCTGTTCTCCCTGCTGACGGCCGGTAGTTTTGCACAAACGGTACGGGATTCCCTGCAAAAGGTGTTGCAACAGCCGGGACTTACACCGGAAGAGCAGGTGATGACCCGGATCAGAATGGGAAGGGCATTGGTGGACGGCAGCCGGAAAGATGCCATTGCCAGTACACAAACGGCCTTGCAGATGAGCCGTACACTTAAAGACCGTAAATATGAAGCACTGGCGCATTCCGCGCTGGTGTCGCTGGAATATACCGCAGAAGACACGGCCCTGGCGTCGCATCACCTGGACAGCGCCTTCCTGTTTGCCCGCGAGTCGGGCGACCAGCTGACACTGGCCAGTGTATGGTACCGCAAAGGATGGCTGGAAAACCGTACCGGGAAGCCTCATGAAGCCGTGAAAAGTTTCCAGGAGTCGCTGAAGCTGGGCAAAGGCCTGCCCGGCAACATCTACGAAACCAACGTATATTATAACCTGGCCTCTATTTATGCCGACTGGAATGACACTGAAACCCAGTACCGCTATGCGAAAGCTTGCCTGGCTTCTGCCCTGACACGTTCTGACCCGGACGATATCTGTAATGGTTACCAGGCCATGGCCACCAGTTTTGAATACCAGTTTAACGGTGATAACAGCAAACGGGAGTTGCTGGATTCTGCTCTTTATTACAACCGCAGGGCCATTGCCATTTATGAAGCCAATGCGCCAAGTATCAGCTTTCATAGTATGGTCGCGCTGCTGGCACTGAACACCGCCAATTTGTATGACCAGTATTTTCCGCGTACCTACCGCGACAGCGCCCAGCATTACCTGGACATTGCCCTGAAGATCGGTAAAGAGACCGATCAGCAGGAAGTGGTGGCCAGCTGCTATGGTATGATGAGCACCTTCGCCTCAAATGACGGGAACTACAACCGGGCATCAGACCTGCTGCTGGCCGGATTGATAGCGCTGAAAACCTATCCCGCGCCGGACAACCGGCTGATGGCCCACCTGATGGAAGCTTTGTCAGAGGTGGCAGAGAAGAAGGGCGACTTGCCCAAGGCGCTGGAATATGCCCGGGAATACAGTAAGTATTACGCCAAAGCCTTTGATGTGGACCGTATGGCCATCGCCAAAAAGCTGGAAGCCCAGTACCAGGCGCGGCAACGGGAGCAGGAGCTGGTGACGTTGCAGGAAAAAGCAGCGTTTAACCGCAAACTAAATATTGTATATATCGGATTGATCATAGCCTGCCTGGTGGCGTTGTTGTACCTGTTCCGTTCCTACCATTTCCGTTTGCAGTCGACCATACAGCAGCAGAAGCTGCTGGAGAAGGAAAAGCAGGACGGCGTGCTGCAAATACGCCTGAAGGAAGAAGAGGCCCTGCGCCTGCAGCTGGAAAAGCAGGAAGCAGAATTACAGGCCCGCTTACAGGCGGAGGAAGCCGCACGTCTGCAGGCGGAACAACAGTTGATACAAACCCAGAAGGAGCAATTGCAGAAAGACCTGCTGGCGGGCACCTTACAGGTGGAACAGAAAAATGAGCTGCTGGAATCGCTCCAGGAAAAGCTCAAAGAGAAAGCCGTACAACCTGACCTGGCCAAACAGATCACGCGTATGATTGAGACGCACAAGCGGATGGACAAAAATTTTGAGACTACCCGCACGGAATTTGAGAATATCCACCCGGAATTCTTCCGGAAGCTACAGGAAAAAGCCGGCAACAGTCTCACCAAACTGGATTTGAAGCATTGTTCCTACATATCGATCGGATTGTCTACCAAGGAAATTGCTTCACACCTGGGCGTAGCACCAAAAAGTATCCTGATGTCGCGGTACCGTATCAAACAAAAGCTGGGACTGGGCAAGGAAGAAGGGCTGGATGCCTACCTGATGGCCTGGAGAGAAAATAACCCGCTGACGGAAGACGCAGCGGGTTAAAGGAATTGGGGCCGGATGAGTTTGGGGGCAGGATGAACCTGGGGTTTGGATGAAATGGGGCCTGGATGAAATGGGGTTTGGATGAAACCGGGGTTATGGATGAATTGTTCGGGCAAGTCTATTGTTGGAGGAAAACAAAACGGTTTTCAAAAAACCTTCCGATAACCGGTACCGGCTTTTGTACGCCGCTGTTGGCATTGATAATACCAAATACCATAAATATCAGCGGCAGCAGGCCCAGTACAGAGAAAACCGCAGACAGCGCGGGGATAATGCTCAACAGGATGCCCGCGGCCGCAGACCATAACAGGCTTGCTACTGCCAGGCCGAGCGCCTGTTCCAGATGGTAGTTAACAAAAGTGTCTTTGCTCTCCTTATTTTTTACATATGCGATAATCCATCCGATGATCGTAATGTAAGCGACGATAGCCCATTGTTTTGTCTTCATAGTTGCGCTGATGTGTTGATAATTAAAAAATGATAAAAGGATAAAATGGAAACAGCACAAAGGTAGGGCGGCGTAAAATCGTTCCTGCTTTTGTAGATACTACAGTGGGTCTACAGGCCGTGATGAAGGGTATCTACAAAAGATCTACAGGTGCTGTAATGATTTGATTTCCATATTTTTATATCTATTATTCTGATATATACCTTTCTGCTCCACCATTGTTTTTCATCTTCAGTTTACTACCGGCTTACCTTTTTGTTAGTTGCATACAATTGACTGTAGCTGCTGCTGCGGATAGATCTGCGATTTAATTTCGTTGGCAAAAGGAACATATTCCATGAAGAAATTAGCATATATCGGTTGTCTGGGCGTAATTGGCATTATCACTACAGAATTTGGCATTATCGGGATATTGCCGCAGGTAGCGGCCCACTATCATATTACTATTGACAAGGCAGGTGTATTGTTGAGCGCCTTTGCGCTGGTAATTGCGTTGACCGGCCCGGTGGTGACGCTGTTAACATCCGGGGTGGACCGGAAGAAACTGATGTTATCATCAATGGGATTGTTTGTGCTCTCCACATTGGGATCTGTGATGGCGCCGCCGTTCTGGCTGTTGCTGTTGTTACGCATACTACCGGCTTTTCTGCAACCGGTGTTTATATCCAACGCCATAGCCGCGGCGGTGGCAGTGGCGCCGCCGAAACAGTCCCACCGCATGATGGCTATTATCATGGGCGGCATCAGTATTGCCACTGTGACAACAGTGCCCCTGTCCACCTGGCTGGCGGGCCGTTTCAACTGGCAGACAGCCTTTATGATGCAGGCAGGGGTGAGCATCGTCGCGTGGCTGAGTATTTGGTTGCTGCTGCCGCCCATGCCGTTGAAAGAGAAAAAATCCTATGGTGATCAGCTGATGATTTTAAAACGGGGAGATTTCCTGCTTACTTCTTTTATCAATTTTATGATGATCGCCGCCTGGTTCAGCACCTATAGTTATTTCGCGGACTATCTCGGCCAGGAGAAACGGATGAGCGGGACGATGATCAGCAGCATGATGTTGTTGTTCGGTATTACCGGTGTGGCGGGCAACTGGCTGACGGGAAAAGTGATTGGCCGGCATATGGTGACGGTGACGTTATTGTTGCTTAGTGGCACGATCATCATTCCGTTTGGCCTGGCATGGTGCGGATATGAGGGTGCGGCGGTGACAGGTGTCATCGCGTTGTGGGGACTGTTGTACGCGCCGTCCATTCTGGCGGGAGCGGTCAATATGATCTCATCTGCACCGGACGCGCTGGAATTTGCCAACAGCCTGTCCGTGTCTACCGGTAATCTCGGGGTGTCGGTGGGCACCGCCGTGAGCGGCATGGTGATAGCGACACATAGTGTGGCTTATGCGCCATGGGTAGGGATGGTTTTTGGTGTGGTGGCCATCATGGCTGTACTGCTGCGGGCCTTTCTCCGCACGCGGACATCGGCGCCGGCATGCGTGGCACAATGATTGTGTCCATGCCGGTATGAAAAATTCCATTCTTTCCACATTAGTACGGGCCGTTGGCCTGGGTATGGTGTCGGGCATGCGCAGTGCCATGGGACCCGCTTTTGCGAGCCAGTATGCCAACCGCCATCCGTCGCGGCAGCTGAAAGGCAGCCCGTTGGGTTTTATGCAGCGGGAAAATGTGATGCGTGGCCTGCAGACGATTGCTGCCGGTGAAATGGTAGTCGACAAAGTGCCCGGTATAAAAGACCGTATCGCCCCGGGTGTACTGGCGGGGAGGGCCGCAGCCGGCGGCCTGGCGGGGGCCACCCTGTACCAGGCCAGCGGAGACAAAGCCTGGCGGGGCGAGCTTATAGGCGCCGCGGCCGCTGTGGCTGCATCTTACGCCTTTTTCTTTCTGCGTAAATATGCCGGTAAAAAATATAAGGTGAAAGACGGTTTCGCCGGCGGCATGGAAGACCTTCTGGCTGTAGGTATTGGTGTTGGCGCTACTGCCGGAAAATAGCTATTCGTATATCCTTTTGCGTTATATTGCCGGTCCCGGCAGTAATATATGTGTTTGTACATCCATAAAGAACCTGGCCCTGCTGCCCACCAAGGGTAGCGGGGCTTTTGATTTTAATTTATATATTTGGAGTATTCCTTTCCAATATTAATTTGAACCAACTGGACCAATCGGAGAATCATTCCTGGGAGCAACTGCAACGCGATCCGGCCGCTTTTGAACGATTTTTTAAAAGTACGGCGGCGGGTTTGTGTACCTATGCCTTCCGTATTGTAAAGGATAAACAGGCAGCGGAGGATATCGTCCAGGATTTTTTTTCCCGTTTATGGCAAAAGCGCAGCCAGATCAGTATGCAGGCGCCTCCCCGGCGCTACGCCTACCGGGCCGTACATAACGCCTGTCTGAATTATTTAAGGGACAACCATCTTATTTCCAATGATGCGCTGCCGGAAAATATGCCGGCAGAAGAAGACGCCATAGAGCGGGAATTGCAGTTGCAGTATCGCGTACAACAGCTGGAACGCGTAATTGCCGGGTTGCCACAGCAATGCAGGATTGTATTTGAAAAAGTATGTTTGGAACAAAAGAAATATAAAGTAGTGGCGGAAGAACTGGGAATATCTGTATTTACCGTCAGAAACCAGGTAGCGAAAGCCTATGATATATTAAGGAATAATATTCTCTGGGAGCTGATCTGCCTGCTGGTGCTGGATTTGCTGGCGGGGTAAAAAAATTTTCAAAAAAAATCCCATACAGGCGTAGTACATTTTAAAACTATTCGTGTCATCATAACAACGGCCCTTCATCCATGGAACAGGCAGACATTCACATATTATCGGCAATACTGAGCGGAGAGCTTCAACCGGAAGATCCTGTGGTCCAGTCCTGGTTACAGGAGGACCCTGCCAGGGCTGTACTGTTGGAAGAACCGGAGCAATTGCGTGAAGTGGTGGAAGCCTGGCGTTTGCAACAGACTTTTGACACCGACAACATGTGGGCGCGTGTTACGCAGGAAGCTGAAGCTGCGCCAACAGCAGTGCGACAGCGTTATGTTCTGATGCGCTGGCGCGCCGCTGCAGCTGTTTTACTGCTGGCAGCAGGCGCTTACTGGTTTATGCAGCGGACAAAAAAGGCGGCGCCGGCAGTAGACGTCCTGGCCGTTGCCCAACAGAAACCTGCCGGCAATTTTGCCATCTTACAGGCAGGCGGGGAAGAAGTATCATTGCAGGGAAAAGACAGCAGTTTTATGATGGGGGGCAACCGTGTAGATGTCCGCAATGGCCGTATGCAAGTGGCGACAGGGAAACCGGAGCAATATACCCTTCGTACCCCACGGGGGGCCAATTACCAGGTGCAATTGCCTGACGGCTCCAAAGTGTGGCTGAACGCCCAGTCCAGCATCGATTACCCTTCTGTTTTTACAGGTAATGAGCGCATGGTAACGGTGACGGGGGAAGTTTATTTTGAAGTGGCAGCCAAAGCGGAACAACCTTTTGTGGTGCATGCAGGCCGGCAGGAAATAACAGTGCTCGGAACGGCGTTTTGTGTCCGCCGTTATGAAGAAGAACAACAAGGGCTTACAACGCTGGTCAGTGGAAAAGTTAAAGTGCAGGCGGTGGGGAAAGAGCAGGTATTACAGCCAGGCCAGCAGGCCGTTGTGACCGGTGACCAGCTACAGATAACACCGGTGGACACAGAAGATTTCACTTCGTGGAAAGACGGATGGATACGCTTCCGCAATAAACCGCTGACAGTCATATTACAGGCCATTTCAAGATGGTATGATATCGATATAAAGGCAGATGAACAACAACTAACAGGACAGTATTTTACTTGTTATATTAATAAGGAACAGGGACTGGGAGAATGCATTCAGTCGTTAAATAACAGCACCAACCAATTTTCGTTTTCGTTGCAGGGATCAACCATAACCGTAACAAAAAAATAGTCTGTGGGTATTTAGCACTCAGCTGATTTTTATTAACCAAAATTAATAGTGATGAAACTAAAGGGGACACCTATGCCTTTTCACAAGGGCTGGTCACTACATTTCCATGCCGTATTGCTCTGTTGCTGTCTGACTGTTTTCGCAGGAACAGCAACTGTGAGCGCCCAGTCGCCCAAAACCACCATTACTTTGTCAGTGAAAGACAGAAGCGTTAAAGCTGTCTTAAAAGAGATTCAACAGAAGACCTCCTATGAATTTTTTTACAGTGATACAGAAGTAGACCTGAGCCGGCACATTTCTGTGGACCTGCAACAGGTGTCGCTACAGGAAGCGTTGCAGGCTGTATTGGGGAAACAGTACAACTGGCGTATTCAGGGGAAAAATGTGTATATCACTACCCTGCAGCCTGCAAAACGGAATCATCAGGATAACACACCTGACCAGTCAGCAGATAACCAACTGGTAAATGGCATCGTAACTACCGTTTCCGGCACACCGTTGACGGGTGTGACCATCCGGGTGAAAGGTACTGGTAATGGTGCTGTAACAGACGGCAGTGGTTATTTTCAATTGTATGCCGCCAAAAACCGGCAGCTGGATTTTTCTTTCATCGGCTATGACAGCCGGCAGATAAAAACAGATACCGTTAGCGGGCCGTTATATATAACGTTAGCGGAAACACCACGTGCGCTGAACCAGGTAGTGGTCACAGGATATAGCAACAAACGCCTGGGAGAGCTTACCGGTGCTGTATCGCAGGTGACAGCCGAAGATCTGCAAACCACTACCACACAATCCATCTTCGATAATTTACAGGGCAAAGTGGCCGGTATGAACGTATCGCTCAGTGGCAGCAATACCGGTTCCAATACCTCCTCCACTATTGTCATCCGTGGTAAAGGCTCTATGGGCTATAATGCCACGCAGCCGCTGGTAGTGATCGATGGTATTATCCAGGAATATATCAGTGACAGAGATCCGTTGAGCAATATTTCTCCTGCCGATGTGGCTTCGGTTACCGTATTAAAAGATGCTGCTTCCGCAGCGTTATATGGGTCCAGGGCCGCCAACGGCGTACTGGTGATCACAACGAAACGCGGTAGCGGTGCCGGTGTTGGCACGAAGATCGGGGCCAGTGTTACCTATGGCGCCAACAAAGCGTCCCGTGGAAAGTTCCGGGTGATGAACAGCCGGGAGCGCTTCGATCTGCAGCAGCAGATTTATCGCAACCAGTATATGGATGCCAATCCTGGTGCCAGTGAGACAGCGGTCAATAATTATGTGCATTCCATGGTGCCTGACAGTGTGTTGAAATATGATACCAACTGGCCCGATCTGTTTCTGCGGACCGGCCAGACACAGGATTACAACGTCTGGATTTCCGGCGGCGACCAGCGGGTGAAGTATTACGCCTCCGGCGATTATTTTAATGAAGTGGCTCCTTTGGTAACGGACAGCTACCGGAAATATAACTTTCGTTTTAATGTGGATTTTCAGGCTACAGAACGGTTGTCTCTTTCCACCAATGCCAGCATTTCCAATTCCAATGGTAAGTCGGGCGGCTTTTATACACCTTACAGCGATGCATTTAATATTATGCCATGGGACACGCCTTTTTATAGTGATGGCACCCCCAAAGTTGGCGGCCCTAATGAAAAGGGCTGGTACAGCGGTAGTAACTTCAACCCTATGTATGGAAAGGGTTTGAGCGATGCCACTACCAAAGCTACCATTGGCGCTTTTGATTTGAATTTGCGTTACAAGCTGACCAACTGGCTTAGTTTTAGTTCACGCAACCGGTACAGCTTTACTAACATGGAAAGGGAGAGGTACTCTGATCCGGCAGACCCCACCAGTTTTTTCAACACACGTGGCGGCTACTATTCCCTGGCTCCCGGCAATACCAATAATATTATCACCACAGAGATGTTGCAGGTTGATAAATCCTTCAACCGGCATCATATTTCCGGCCTGGCTGCATTTGAGTTTAACCAGGTGATTGTTAAAAACGACAACGCTTCCGTAAACGGGCTGAAGCCCGGTATACGCGCTATCAGTGCGGGAGACCCTGCTACCTTGACGTTCGTCAATACCATTAGTGAAACAGCTTACCTGTCTCTTTTTTCCGAATTAAACTATAGCTATGACGGAAAATATTTCGCCACGGCCAGCTTCAGAAGGGATGGCTCATCCAAGTTCGGACAAAACAACAAGTATGGCAATTTCTATGCTTTCAGCGGCGCATGGCAATTAAATAAAGAGAACTTCCTGCGTAGCGCAAAAAATATCGACCTGCTGAAGCTCCGCCTCAGCTATGGTGTTTCGGGGAATGATCTGCCACTGGGGGCCTATCAGTATCTCACTCTGTACCGTTATATAACCGGCACCGATATATATGACCGTCAGAGCGGCACCCTGCAAAACTCACAAGGAAATCCTGATCTGCATTGGGAAATGCAGTACACCACCAATATCGGCATTGATGCGGGTTTCCGGGACAGGGTAACCGTTTCAGTGGACCTGTATAACAAACTGAATAAAGGGCTGCTGCTGAGTGTTACACCACCGGCTACCAGTGGCGGTAATACCTATTACCGTAACATTGGCCGCATCCGCAACCGAGGCGTAGAAGTAACGATGAACACCCGGCAGTTTAAGAACACAGCCGTGAAATGGTCCACAGACCTGACTTTTGCGTACAATACCAACAAGGTGCTGGGATTGCAGTCAGGCGCCAGTTTGCTGTACAGAGGTCAATATAGCGGTACCGCAGACATAGTGGGCAGTCCGATGGGAAGTTACTACATGCCGGTATTTGCTGGTGTAGACCCTAACACAGGGGCGTCCCGCTTTGAAATGCTGGAAAAAGACGCCAGCGGCAACTTTACCGGAAAAGTAAACTACACCAACAATCCCGGTGAAGCCACACTGCAGGTATTGGGTAACAGCAATCCCAAATACATTGCCGGTATGTCGAATAATCTCACCTATAAAAATTTTAACCTGAGCGTGATGCTGAGTTATTTTGGTGGCCTTAAAATGCTGAACCGTACCCGTGCTAACCTTGACCTGGACGGTGCAGACGTTCAAAGCAACAACGCCGCTCCTGCGGCGGGGCAGGTAAGATGGCAACATCCCGGTGACATCGCTGATCTGCCGAGGGCCGGCAACAAGGTCGATGATTATTTCCCTACATCCAGATATGTGGAAGATGGCAGCTTTCTGCGGTTGAAAAATGTGAGGTTGGGTTATGCATTCACTGAGAAGGTGGCGAAGAAGCTGAGCGTATCTAAAATCAATGTTTTTGTTTCCGGAGACAATCTGGCCACCTGGACGAAGTTCACCGGCATGGACCCGGAGAACAACTTTGGAGAAGAGAATGCAGGCAAGATCCCTTTGCCCAAAAGATTCCTTGCAGGGGTACAGGTAACATTTTAATCTAAACACCGTAAAAACAAATGGCTATGAATATAAAACGGTTAAGCATCATTGGTATTACTTCGTTTATGCTGATCTGTTCCTGCAAAAGTGCATTGGACCTCAAGCCTAAAACCGATCTGGATGTTGAAAAGGCGTTGACAGGTTATGAAAACCTGAAAGCGGCGTTAAGTGGCGTGTATTCATTGGTGAACAACTATAAGTACTACGGTCCTTACCTGAACCTGGTAGAGCTGAGCACCGATAACGTGGAAGTGATGAAAGCCGGGAATAACGCGACTACCGCCGGTATTGAATGTTATTCGTTTAAGCGTACCGCTTCCATGATGGACATCCAGGCGTGGCAGAACGCTTATAAACCTATCTATCACGCCAATATGGTGATCAATGCCATAGCAGACAATGCTGCGCCCAATCTGTTGCAGTTAAAGGGGGAAGCCCTTTTCCTGCGTGCCATGTTGCATATGCAGCTGGTACAGGCATTTGGCAGGCCATATGTGCAAAACGGAGGCAGCAATCCGGGAGTGCCCTATATGGTTTCTACTGATCCGGCCTTGCTGCCGTTCAGAAATACCGTGAAAGAAGTGTATGCGCTTGCTGCTGCTGACTATGAAAAAGCAGCCGGCATGCTTTCTGAAACGAAGTCCAACGCCTATGCCGGCAAAACCGCTTGCTGGGCTGCCCTTGCCGATCTGTACCTGAATGCAGGGGATAATGCCAAAGCGCTCACCTATGCGGAAAAGGTCATCAACAGTAATCAATATTCGCTGGTGACCGGCAGCAATTATCTCACTTATTTCTCTACAGACCACAGCGGCGCAGCAGACAAAGAAACCATCTTTACCATTAAAAGCGTGGACGGGCAGGGCAAAGGGTTCTATGGCCTGGGCTATAGTTATACGCAAACAAAGTATGCCGCGGTTTCCGTGCCCCTGCTGAGTTTACTCAACGAAACAACGGGGGATGTGAGGCTGGCATTTTATACTAAGTTGCCTACCGCCAGCGGTGACAGGTATTTCACCAACAAGTTCATACAGAACGGCAACCCTGCGGTAAGTTCACCGGTAATTTATCGTTTGGCCGATATGTACCTGATACGCGCAGAAGCCAATGCTGCCGCCAATCCACAGGCAGCGCTGGACGATGTGAACCTGTTGCGTAAGCGTGCAGGCATTACCGGTAGTGGCCTGTATCAGCTGTCCGATCTTCATGGCCGGGCTAATGTGCTGCAGGTGGTACTGGATGAAGAAAGAATGGAGTTTGCCTTTGAGAACGGCCGTCGACGCGCCGCCTTGCTGCGCAACGGTTTGCCGGTTATCCGGGATTATGCCGGCAGCACAGTGCCGGGCAGTCATATTAACATTCCGGCCACAGACAACAGTATGATCTACCCGATCCCTGCAACAGAAGTTACTGTCAATCCCAATCTTACTCAAAATCCGTTTTAATCCGTCATATGAAAAAGATCACCACCACTATCATCGGGTGTATGGCGCTTACCGCCTTCACTTATGCCCAGGAGAAAAAACCTTTCGTGCTGCATGGGAAAATTGCCGGCCAGCCTGACGGTAAACTTTACGTGAGTTATGAAGATGTTGCCGGGAACAGAAATTTTGATTCCATTGCGTTGAAAAATGGCGGCTTCACACTCAAAGGGGAAATTGCCGGTACGGCTGTAGCTTATGTCCGCAATGCAAACCGGGACGCGAGTCCCGGCCTGGTGGTGCTGACGCCCGGCACGCAGCAGCTCGCCGCCGCAGGAAATAAAATCAGTCTGGCCAAAGTGACCGGGAACAATGCCAATGCCGGCGTAGAGGAGTTACAGCAGGATAAAACGCTCATTCAACAGCAACATCAATCGAGGCTGGATTCCATGCGGAATGAGAAAGATCACGAAGCCGCCGCCGCTATCCGCGAAAGACTGGCGCCTTTTTTTGAGGCAAATGACCAGGCAGACTATCACTATTTCCGGAAATATCCTACGTCCGTGCTGACAGCTTACCTGTTGCGCTACCATGTGGCAGACCTTCCGCTGGACACCCTGCAGCACTACTATGATAAACTGGGCGCAACCACACAACAGACCGCCTTCGCCAAACTTATCGCCGATGAGATCAACATGCTTCGTCATGGTTCGCCGGGGGCTATCGCCACAGATTTTACCGCAAAGGACATACAAGGCAAAGAACTATCACTGCACGACTACAAAGGCAAATATGTGCTGCTCGACTTTTGGGCCAGCTGGTGTGTGCCCTGCCGCAAAGGAAATCCTCATCTCAAAGAACTGTACCGACGTTACCAGTCCAAAGGCTGGGAAATCATCGGCGTCTCTGACGACGACAGAAACCAGAACGCCTGGAAAGCAGCCGTAGCCAAAGACGACCTGCCCTGGAAACATGTGCTGAGAGGCCTTGACATGTCCCGGTTGAAGGATAATCCTAATGATATTTCAAACAAATATGGTATTCATTCGTTGCCCACAAAAATCCTGATCGATCCCAAAGGCGTGATCATAGGGCGTTACGGCAGCGAAGGCGATGAGCTGGACAAGAAACTGAAAGAGATATACGGAGAATAAGCAAAAACCAACCAGTGTGAAAAGGCTGATCGGCAGGGCCGTTCAGCCTTTTTTTAAAGAATTTTTTTTCGATAGTTGTTTTTTATAAAAAAAATTCTACTTTTGCGACCCATTGGTGATTGCCCAATAGTATAATGGTAGTACGACAGATTTTGGTTCTGTTTGTCTTGGTTCGAATCCAGGTTGGGCAACAAAAAAGAGAGTAACTACCTCCCATTGAAAACTCTCAAAAATCTCAAGACCGCTACAAATATGTAGCGGTTTTTTTATTTCCCGTTATCAAAACCAATTGTCCATAAACGAACAGGGTGCGTTAAAACCGGACAACAGAACTTTCTGTAGTGTATTGATTATCATTTGTTTGTTGCAATGGCATTTTATTGGTGCCCTGGAAGTATCTTTCAAAAAAACGTCCCCCATGTTTCGTAATTATCTAAAAACCGCCTGGCGTAATGTACTTAACAATAAAGTCTACAGCACGCTCAATATTTTGGGGTTGGGTACCGGTATGGCCGTGGGTTTGCTGATCACCCTGTGGGTGATAAACGAATACTCCTATGATCGTTTTTTACCTGGTCATGAACATCTTTACCAGGTGATGAAGAACAACCCTGACAACAATGGGGGCGTGAGAACGGTGAGTACGGTATCGCTTCCGCTGGTAGATGCCTTGCGGAAAGATATCCCCGGTATTAAATATGTGGCCGTAACAGACTGGCCTATCAATCATGGGCTGATTGCCGGAGACAAAAAACTTTATATCAGGGGCAGCGGTGTGAGCGAGGATTATTTACGGATGTTCCGTTTTACCATGTTGGAAGGAGATGCCGCCAAAGCCTTACAGGACCCGTATTCTATTGTGTTGTGTGCTACTACTGCCAAAACGTTGTTTGGGACAACAGACGCCATCAACAAGATTGTCCGTATCGATAACCAGCACGATTTAAAGGTGACCGGCATTATTCAGGACGTACCGGCCAATTCCACGCTGCAGTTTCAGTACCTGATACCTTTTTCTTACCTGGTACAAACCCAGCCCTGGATGCAGGATGCCCGTAACGATTGGGGCGATAACTCTTCACAGGCTTTTGTGGCGCTGGAACCGGGCGTGTCTTTCGAAAAAGTGTCGGCACAGATAAAAGATATCATTCATCGTTACAGTCCTCGCAGGACAGAGCAGGTTTTCCTGCATCCGATGGACCGGTGGCGGCTTTACAGCAATTTTGAGAATGGGAAGGAGAGTGGCGGTTTTATCACTTATGTGCGGATGTTTACCCTGATAGGGATATTGGTGTTGCTGATTGCCTGCATCAATTTTATTAATCTGTCGACAGCCCGGTCAGAAAAGCGTGCCCGGGAAGTGGGCGTACGTAAGGCTATTGGCTCCGGGCGGCGTGACCTCGTATTGCAGTTCCTGCTGGAATCGCTACTGCTTACCAGCCTGGCCGCGGTATTGAGCATTGGTGTTTTACAACTGGCGTTGCCGGTTTTTAACCGCGTGATTGATGGTGAATTGTCTATCCCTTATCATCAGTTGCCGGCATGGGGCATATTATTGTTGTTCATTGTTGTTACCGCTGTGTTGGCGGGAAGCAGGCCTGCCTTTTACTTGTCTTCCTTTGAACCGGTAAAGGTGTTGAAGGGCGGTCATCAGGCGGGCCGGTCGGCGGTACTTCCCCGTAGAGTATTGGTAGTAGCGCAGTTTGCAGCGTCGGTGGCATTGATCATTAGTACTATCATTATCTATCAACAGATACAATATGCCAAAAAGCGGCCGGTAGGTTACAACACTTCCGGTTTGCTCTACACTTATATCAGCGAGGATATGAAGAAGAACTATCGCGCGCTGCGGGAGGAACTGTTGCAGACCGGTATGGTAGAAAGTGTGGTGAGGGCTTCCAATCCGGTAACGTCCATCTGGTCACGCACGGTGGTGGAAGAATGGAACGGCCGGCAGGGCAATCAGCCGCTGGTGGTGTCGGAAATTGGGATATCACCGGGCTATTTCTCAGCAATGGGCATGCAGCTGAAGGAAGGACGGGATTTTCATGAATTGCAGGCTGCAGATTCGGGTTATGTGATCATCAATGAAGCGGCGGTAAAGCGGATGGGACTTACTGCTCCGGTAACAGGTCAGCATATCAGCTGGCGGGGGAAGGTGCGTGTAGTCATTGCCGGTGTAGTAAAAGATGCAGTGATGGAATCTCCGTTTAAACCAGTGGAACCAGCAGTGTTCACCCACCAGGAAGATGATGCCGCTACCTTGTTGTACCGCTTGTCAGACAAGGCCGATGTACATACAGCGCTGGCGAAGATCACTCCTGTTTTCAATAAATATAATCCGGGATACGCCTACGACTATACGTTTACAGCTGATAGTTACGATAAGAAGTTTAAGCTGGAGGTGCTGTCCGGTAAGCTGGCCGCTGTTTTTGCCACGCTGGCTGTTTTTATTTCCTGTCTGGGCTTATTTGGCCTGGCAGCATTTATGGCAGCGCAGCGTACCCGTGAAATTGCCATCCGTAAAGTGATGGGAGCTTCCATCGTGCAGCTGTGGATGTTGTTATCGAAGGATTTTGTGCTGCTGGTGTTTATTGGTTGTTGTATAGCTGTGCCCGTAGCTTTTTACAGCCTGCAATACTGGCTGGACAAGTACGCCTATCGCATCGATATCGGGCCTGGCGTATTTGTAATAGCGGCCGGTGGTGCATTGGTCATCACCATCTGTACTATCAGCTATCAGACGGTCCGTGCGGCGCTGGTCAATCCGGTAAACAGCCTGAAAGCAGAATAAACCGGTTACATAAAAGGTTTCATCAGTTTTATGCTTGGCAGGTATTTCCGGATCATATCCACCAATTCTTTTCTAGTAAAGGGTTTTAACAGGAAGTCCGTTGCGCCGGCTGCTATAAATTCCTCCTGTTCCTGCAGGAATGTTTCTCCGGAGGAAACAATAGCGGGGATATAGCGGGTGGCGTCATTATCATTGGCTCGCAATGCCCGGAGGAAATTTTTTCCATCCATGACAGGCATTTTACCATCAGTGATGATCAGGTCTGGTGTGATCATCTTCAGCAATTCCAGGGCTTCAGCCCCGTTTTCCGCAAAGTAGGGCACTGCGCCCATGCTTTTAATCGCTGCGCGGAAAGCGGCCTGATTGAGTTTATCATCTTCCAGTACAAGGATAATATAGTCCTGGTATATTTCTTTTACCGGTTCAACATGACCTGCCTCCTGTACTTTATGACCTTCTTTCAGCGGGATGCTCAACGTGAAACTGGTAGTGCTGCCGGAAGCATCGGCGGTAATCGTGCCATTGATTTTTTCCACCAGTTGTTTGGTGATAGACAGTCCCAGTCCGGTGCTTTCCGATTTGTTTTCCCTGTTGGCGTGAGATACAAAGGGAAGGAAGATTTCATTGAGTTGTTCCGGATTCAGCGAACTGATATTGTGTGTTTCAATATGGATTTGCTCACCGGCTTTTAATACATTGAAGCGCACTACCGTGTTTTTGGCGGCGTATTTCAGCGCGTTGGACGCCAGGTTGTTGATGATTTTGCTGAGGATGGTATCGTCGGAGAGGATATATTCCGGTAGTTGGGCATCGTAGTTCAATACCACATTGATTTTCCGGGAAGACGCGATGGGGCGTTGCATCAGTATACATTCGTTGATGCATTCCCGTAGGTTAAAGCTCTCATTTTTTACTTCGTTGAACTGATTTTCTTCTATCTTGGCGAGGTCCAGCTGATTATTGATAATTTCCCTGATCAGGAGGGACGCCACCTGCAGATGTTCCGTTTCCTTACGGATAGCAGTTACCAGCGAGCTGTCATTCAGTTGTGCCACTTTTTCGTTGAGCCCCTCGGCGATACCCATGATAGAGGTCAGCGGCGTCCTGATTTCATGATTGGTTTCCCGCAGGTATTTTGTTTTGGCTTCGGACGCTTTTTTCAGTTCCGCCATCATGGTTCGCACCTGTTTGATATAGAAATAAAGCATGATACCATTGAGCGCCGTACCGGTCAGCACAACGATCAGCCGGATAGCCAGCATGCTGTTGTGGCTGAAAGCGATAGGTTTAAACCAGTGGAACGTATAATTCAGCTCCAGGAGGACGACCATTGCGCCAACATAGGTCCAGAACAGGTTCCGTGTTTTCCTGCTGGTCATCAGCAGATCAGAAGCACCCATGAGGAAGGCGGCAAGCAGGTGTATTTCGGAGATAGGTCCCAGCACGATACCATAAAACACCAGCGCAGCGTCCAATACCACAAAAAATATCAGGATAACCCTATCTATACCGATGCGCCGATGCAGTAATGGCAGGCAGAAAAACAGTATGCCGACAAACAACTCAAGATAAAAAGCCGGTGCAAAATCAATCAGGTAAAACACTGCCATGCCAAGGGTAAGCGATAGCACAGCCAGCAGCAGACAGATCGTATTAAAAAAAGAGACGGGTTTATCGGAATAGGCAGTAAGTTTCATAGTCGTTTTTCATTATTCAAATAGTGGCATGGATAATGTATCCCGAAATTAGTTTTTTCCCGGCATAACAGGGTACATTAAGCGAAAATTTGAATAGCAAATTCAAGCTGTCTGGCTGGGTTAACAGGAGGTATGATGATTGGCACGCCTTGTTTTCACAATGCCCGGAAGATATTTGTTTTTTTGTTGGGTATTTTCAAGTCCCAGGCGTTGATATACTGAACCGCCGATCCCTGGAATAACTTCGCCGAGACTGTTTACTTCGGTATCTTTTGCGAAGTAAAGGAACTCAAATTTGCTGCTGATAGGTTGAGCGAATTCATTTTTAAGGTTGGGTATTGCCTGTTCGAAGAGAACCGGAGATGCAATGATTATTTTTTGCGGGTTAATTCTTTCTATCAGATAAGTCAAATTTGTCTTAACAACACAAGACGTGTTTATGATTGATTTGCAGATAATGAGAATGTCCACATCATCCAACGATTCAATATACTTTTTAATAATCGGAGCAACAGGATAGTCTTTATTTTCAAAAGCATCTGCGCGGGTGTTCCAGAATACAGCCAGGTTGATCTTTGCGGTATGTTGTTCCAGATCATCCAGTATACCTTTAGATAACCAGTCCGCATCTTCAGATGAGCAGGCGAGCGTAATAGTGCTTTGGGAGGATAATTTTTGAGTGTCCCGGATGATGTTTGATAACGCGCCTCCAAGCTGGTAAAAGGCACTGGCATAGTCTTCAATCCCGGTATTCAGGTCTGAAAGCATGTCCAACAGTGATTTTACCTTGGATGAATTTTGTGCGTATGTGCTTAACTGGCGCATTATGAAAGGATTAGAGGTTCCAGTTCGTTGAATGTGGCCGGATGTTCCGCAATAATCTCACTTTCAATATTACGAAATTCCTGAGAATTAATCATATATGGCACAAAGCCACTATCATAGTCCCCATAGTAGTAAGCAAGGTATCCCTGTACAATTTGGTACCTGAAGTTGGGGATAACATCGAGGATAGCAACTAATTGCGGCGATAATGTAAGTACGGTAGCAGATTTGAGAAATATATAGGCGCCCCTTGACTCAATTTTAGCCAGTAAGTGATCGAGGGAAACGTTTTGCCCGCCACTCGCAACCCAGGCTCCTACAAAATGGGAGACCAATGACTGGAGTTTATCTGTATCGGTGGATGCACAAAGTGCTGTTGCTGCCTGCCTGAATACTCTGCAATTCACCACTTGCCTATCAATTGTATTGGACCACGGAAAGTGATACACGGTACACACATTGGTTAGTGTTTTGGCTAGATTGTAATGCATAGACTTGTGTACTTTTCGTTTGGATACGACCAATTCCAGACAAAAATTAACCCCTTTTTTGGTGAGATTATCTTTTTGCTGGTGAAAGTCGTATGATAAAGTACCCGGAGTTGTTCTTTTACCCCAATGCAGCGTATGCGAGGTCCTAAGTTGATAACAAGTTTCATGCGGTTCCCCGGGGATTAGATTTTGTATCCATAAATCATCGACATATCCTCTTCCCTGACTGGATACTACAATGCTGTTTAATTGGGACCTGAACTTTTCCGTTAGCTGCATTATTTTAAAACAGGCAAAACAAGTTTCGTAATCGTTTCCTTTTTTGTTGATTGCTCCCCCGGAATGTTTTCTTCTGAGGTAAAGGCTTTTGGGCATTTATAGCTGAATTGACAGGGTTAATATGGAGATCATGATCTCCCAGGTAAAAATATAAAAAACAGATGGTAAAAAAATTATCATTGCAGATGTGGCAATAAAGGGCATATGTTATTGATCCTTACACTATTTTTGTTCAGATACACATATTGCCTATATCCGAAATGCCAGGATAGAAATGAATGTTCCATTTTACCATTGACATGATACCCGAGACGAACACTATCAGTTACAGTTACCCAGTTCCATCGGTTTTTATTGCCGGGGGAGCGCCCCGTTTATTGCTGGCGGGATATAGTGAGACAGAAAAGGCCACCGGTCCGGCTTTTTTCCAGGGAAGCCTGGAACAGCCTTATATCACGGCCCGTTGCCTGATAGCTTTGTCGAATGTGGTGAGATCATCATTTACCCTTACGCCCGCTACCGCCGCCATGATGAAAGACCCGATTGTGACCACTGGTGCGGAGAAACTTCGGTTTGAAGGTTTTTCCCAATGTGCAGGCGTATATGCGCGGGTGGACGTACTGCCAGGAGGCCATAGCGGCAGTTTTCCAGCCAGCGGTACGGTGAACGTGGATTTCAATCAGCCGATGATCAATGCCTTGCATGCTGTCAGCAGGAACGATACTTTGCAGCTGACGGTGAATGCGCGGGAAATCAGCGTACAAAGCCAGCCTACGGAGCGTATTACAGAAAAGAAAGTGCCGTTGCCGGTGAAATGGATCAAAGGCCTGACAACAGTGCAACTGTTCCTGGCGGCGTCAGAGAAAGTGCATACTTTGAACAAGGTGCAGCTGCGGCAGCTGTTTCAGGGCATTCCGGCCGGCGCTGTGAAAACGGATTATTACCTGACCGTGCGAGGCAACAGGCCTGCGTTTTCCCCGGTGAAAGCGGCCAATGCTGTTTGTGTGGGCGGCATACACCGGCTGCGCTTACTGGAGCCATTGTTGCCGTTGGCTGACGAACTGCAGGTATTTGTGCATCCGGACATGCAGAGCACTACGTGGCAGTTGTATTTTGGTAACGTAAGATTTAGCCTTAGCCTGTCGCGTGAGGCCTGGCGTGGCTTTTCAGGTGAGGGCGCCGCATTGGATTCACTCATTGCTGATGTGCCGGACCGCCTCATCAGCGCGATGGACAAGTACGGGCATGTGAACCAGGAATTTAATGCCACTTTGCTGGCGGTGGAAGAGCAGGCGGGTTTTGAAGAGATAGACCAGCTGACAACGCGTCTTGCTGCCATGGGGCTGCTGGGATTTGACCTGGACGACAACGTATATTTTTACCGCCGCCTGCCATTTAAGCTCAACAGGATCATGAGCCTGAACCCGCGCATGAAAGACGCGGAGCAGCTGTTAGCGGAAGATAAAGTGGCCATCATCTCCCGGCAACAAGATAAGGTGGAAGCCCGTGTTGCCGGAAGTGGCGTTACTCATACCGTGATGATCGATGGTGATATGGCGCGCTGTACCTGTACCTGGTTTGCCAAACACCAGGGGGAACGCGGCCCTTGCAAACATATTCTTGCTGTACGAAAAAAGATCAATTGACATTTAACCCGAAAAATGATTGTATGACACATCTGGAAGAACTGGAGCAGTTGTTGACCATGGAGCGCGAACAGGATATCGTGCCATTTTTACAACGTTTAACCCCTGATGAAAAAAAAGCACTTAAACCGGGATTGACCAAACTGGCGGCCTATTACTCAGCGTTTGTGGAAGTTGGTTCCAACGGCTGGAAGAGCAGAATGACAGCACAACAGGCGAAGATGTTGGCCATCGCTGCATTTGTGTGTTACGACAGTAATGCATTTCAGCGTTCTAATTTCCATTTTACGTTGTTCCGCGAGCGTTTGCTGGAGAAAGTTATCTCCTGGTATATGCCAGACTGGTTCGATGGATGGATGCAGGAAATGGCTGAAAAGGATACCTTACCTGGTGATGTGAATTATTGGCAGATGCTGGACCTGCACGCCCGCGGATTACTTACGTTAACGCCTGCACTGGTAGTAAGCAGGCTGCCGATGGCGATTAACGGGAACCATCGGCTGTACGAACCTGCACGTTTGTTTGAGTTCCCCATTACTTTGACAGAACACTTCTGGTACCTGTTCGAATATCCATCCAATATACATTTCAGTGACAGCTGGACGAACAGCAAAAAAACGGGTGAACTGGAGCCCAACTGGAAAGGGTTTATTCAGCAGTACACCGGCGATGATACCATCGACCGGATGCGGGTACTGGAAGAATGCCTGAAAGCCGTTAACCGGAATTTCAATAAACTACAGGCCGGCTGGTTTGTGGACCTGTTGACATTGCTGAAGCCTGAGAAAGCAGAGCTGATGCAGCTACAGCCTTTGTTACTACAGGCGTTAAGTTCTCCACAAACGAAAGCTGTCAACGCAGCGTTGGGTTATCTGAAGGTACTGGCCACGGAAAAAGCGTTTGATCATCAGGCATTGCTGGACCATCTGCCGCAGGTGATGGCGACTGATAAAAAGAATATTATCACCACCACCATCCAGATACTGGAGAAGGCTGGTAAAATACACCCGGAAATTAAGCCACAGGCTTGTCTGGAGCTCTGTGCGGCTTTCCTTTCCAAAGAGGAAGATTTACAGGCCAAAGCCGCGAAACTGATATTGCAATGGGCTGATAAAAATGATGCTGCTTTAAGTGAGCAGCTTTCCCAATATGCAGGCAGTATGCTCGCCAGCACGCGCCATGCTTTGCAGGAGCTGATGAAAGATCATGAAGAAGTGGAAACCGCAGCGCACGAAGAAACGGAGAGATTGCCGCTGATCGGGGAACATAACCGTATTGTTACTGAAGACCTGGTGTTTTTTGCCAGCCAGGTTTTTGAAAATAACGTCACCTGGCATTTTGATCTGTTGCCGGCTATGTTACTGGCGGCGCAGGATACCATGACCACTGAGATGTTATGGCAGCTGGAGCCTGCGTTGCAACGGGCCGCTACCGTGTTGAAACGGCCGTCCGGCAACATGGGGCTGTTGGATGTTACCCTTGCTGTTTTTTTTCTGAACTATGGCAAATGGATGGCAGATAACGATGCCGGCTATACGGCAAAACTGAATGACGCCAAAGGCGCCCAGCACTGGTGGCGTATAAGGCATGAGATGCCTGAGCTGGAGCACTGGAAGACTTCACGTACAGAGACGGCAGTATATATGCCTCACCGGAAATTGCTGATACTGGCTTTGAAAAAGATCCGGGAGAAAGATCCGTTGCCATTGCTTTCCACGCCTACGCACGAACCGGGCTGGATAGACCCGGTGATATTGGTGCAACGCATGACACAATACCTGTCTGCCGGCGTACAGCCGGACGTACTGGATTTACAGACAGCGATCGCGCGGTGTGCCTTGCAGGATACTGCCGCAGCGCTGACGTTAGTGCAGCAGTGGCCGGCCGGCGAATATCAGCAGTTGTTTACTTTCCTGTTGAATGCCGCTGCTTTGCCGCAGGGGCCCTTCACGATGGAAGCTGCCTGGATGCAGGTCGGACTGACCAAGGCGCCGTTCACCACTTATGAGGCTTTTGCGGCATTTTCGTATAACCGCTTGCCGGTAGCACTGCTCAACGGCGCCTATGAGTGGAAAACAGGTGGCAAGCCGTACCTTGCCTATGGCAAATACAACGCAGAAAAGAGAGAATATGACCGGTATATGTCAGAGGAACTGGTGATGAACATTACCTTTCCGGAGGGCGATATTCTCAAGGGAAGCACACCATTGTTGCAGGAATACCTGAATGGCGTGGGACAATACATGTCTGTTTCGATTACGGATGTGGCCAGGCTGCTGTTGCTGACGCCTAATCATCCGGATGTGCTGCTGGCGAGGGTATTGCAATCCTGTCAGCGTTCTTCCGGGTATTATGAGGTGAACGAAACAGGTATCGTGTTAAACACGCTGAAAACGTTGCACAGCCTGGACATCCCGCTTTCAGAAATGAGGTATCTCTCTATTGCCCTGTCTATGTTGCACGCTGATAAAACCGTGAAGGGGTACGCTACCGAATACTGGAGCAGCCGTCTGCCTGACCGCATCAGCAGTGAAAAACTGGGACGGATGATCGGTCTGCAGCAGCGGGTGGCCTGGGCGCCCATGAAACGGCTCACCGACCTGATCAGCGCACAAACGCAGGTCAGCCGCCTGCAAAATGAGGAACTGGAAATGCTGCTGACGGCCTGCCTGTCTGTGTTTACAGAAACGCCGGTAAAAGACCTGAAAAAGCTGCTGGAAGTATATGCGGAAGTACTGGCCATCAATAACAGCAATATCCGTAATGCGGAGGTGATAAACCTGCTGAACGCCTGGCAGGGCAGCAGTACCGTGAAGAAGGCGGCGCAGCAGCTGCTGAAACGGGTAGTACCTGAATAGGCCGTTTTTTCTGTGTACTTTTGAAAAAATATCAGATGTCTGCATCCAAAAAACTGGTCGTCATAGTACCGATGGAAGGTACGTCCCTGCTGGATATTGCCGGTCCCTGCGATGTTTTCGCGCAGGCCACTAAAATACTCCGCAATGATCCGCAGCAGCCGGAGGAAGGGTATGAGATACTGCTGGCTTCGCCGGGAGAGGGCCATCACCTGAAAACGCAAAGCGGTGTAGAAGTGGTATGCCCGGTAACGGTAGCAGAGCTGGACCGGCCTATTGATACGTTGCTGATAGCCGGTTTGGGCACTGAATTTTTTGAATACAACCGCCACGATTTTTATAAATGGCTGAAAGAAGTGTATCCCCGCCTGCGCCGTATTGGCTCCGTTTGTATCGGGGCGTACGCGCTGGCGCGGGCGGGGCTGCTGAATGGCCGCCGCGCTACCACCCACTGGCAATACAGCCAGGATTTCCAGGAGCAGCACCCCGATGTCCAGGTAGATACCAATCCTTTTTATACCCGTGACGGGAACGTATATACGTCGGGGGGCCTGGCCTCCGGTATCGATCTGGCCCTTGCCCTGCTGGAAGAGGATTATGGCCGCGACCTGGCGGCGCTGGTCGCTAAAAAGATGGTCATCTACCTGAGGAAACCCGGGTACCAGACACAATTCGGTGACCTGCTCGATCATCACCAGCTGGCCAATACCCTCGCCGGTAAATTACGGCCCTGGATGGTACAGACACTGCATGAAGACCTGAGCGTGGAACGCCTCGCAGCACACGCGAATATGAGCCCCCGTAACTTCGCCCGTGTGTTCCTCAAAGAGTGCGGGCTTACACCAGCTAAATTTGTGGAAAAACTACGGGTGGAAACGGCCCGCAAATACCTCGAAGAGAGTGATCTCAGCATAGAACAGATCGCTGAAAAATGCGGCCTTGGCGGCATGGTGTCCATGCGGCGGGTCTTTCTTCGTCATCTTTCCGTGTCGCCCAGCGATTATCGCCGGAATTTCCGTACCTCCCTCCACCATTGATGTGGCAGAAACTGTATATTTTTCGTCATTTGAGACAAGTGACGGTTGGGGTACTTTTGTACTGTAACCAAAATTATTCAAGCGATGAAAATAGCTATCAATGGATTCGGCCGTATCGGAAGAATGACCCTCAGAGCTTTACAGCATAAAGACAATGTGGAAGTAGTAGCCATCAATGACCTGATGGGTGCTGACATCCTGGCCCACCTCTTCAAATATGACACCGCCCACGGGAAGTTTCCCGGCACTGTTTCCCATACAGACCAACACCTGATCGTTAACGGAAAAAAAATACTGCTGACCAACGAAAAAGATCCCGCCAATTTGCCCTGGGGCAAACTGGATGTAGATATGGTGATCGAATCAACCGGAAGGTTTACCCATAAAGAACAGGCACAGGCCCACATCCGCGCCGGCGCCCGCCGCGTACTGATCACGGCACCGGCTTCCGGCGGTGTGAAAACCATCGTGGCAGGCGTGAATGAAGATATTATAGAGGCGACAGATGAAATTCTGTCTACCGCTTCCTGCACCACTAACTGTATCGCCCCTCCGCTGTTTTTGCTGGATAAGGCTTTCGGCATAGAATCCGGCTTTATGAGCACGGTACATGCCTTTACCATGGACCAGATGCTGCAGGACGGCCCGCATAAGGATTTCAGAAGAGCGAGAGCGGCCACGCAGTCTATTATACCTACCACCACCGGCGCAGCGAAAGCTATCGGTGATGTGTTGCCCGCGCTGAAAGGCAAACTGGACGGCTTCTCTTACCGTGTGCCCGTGATTGACGGCTCCATCGCTGAGTTGTCACTCGTACTGAAAAAAACGGCTACAGCTGCGGAAATCAATGCCCTGTTCAAACAACAGGCGGAAACAGATCTGAAAGGTATCCTCGAATACACGGAAGAACCTTTTGTATCTGCTGATATTGTGGGCAATACCCATTCATCTATCGTAGACGGCACCATGACAAGGGTGATCGGCAACCTGGTGAAGGTAGTGGCATGGTATGATAATGAAGCCGGTATTTCCAACCGCATTGCGGAATTGGTGGCTAACGCGTCTTACGCTACAGTTGAAGCTCAGGGATAGTTAAACATTTTGGGTATAGATAAAAAAATCCCCCATTGATATTTTATCAATGGGGGATTTTTATGTGATCAGCTATAGTTTACTGGTAGTTGTAATTGTTCCAGTAAGGCACAACGCCACGTTGGTTTGCGGGTACCCAGAAGATCGGAGAAGTGGTATTGTTTTCGTTGGCCACCTTCGCGAAGTTATCCGGATTGTTGGTCAGCTCCACGGTAGGATAGTGTACTCTCTCAGGCATCGGTTTCCATACGGAAGCATGCCAGGTGAAAGGCTCCAGTTTCGGGTGACGCGTCCTTCTCAGCTCCGCCCAGAGTTCATAAGGTTGCAGCAGGTTGAGGTGGATGTATTTTTGCTGCATCAGGATTTCCATTTTGTCTTCCAACGTAGGCGCTGCCAGGAATTTGGCTTTGATATTATCGCCCCAGCCGTAGACAATAGCGTCTGTTGGCTTGGAAGGATACAGTACGGAATCCAGTGTGCCACGTCCATAGGTGCTGAGCTGGTTGAGATAGTACCAGAAGTTAGTGGAATGCACCACTTCATCTTTGATATGCTCTTCAGCGGCTTTACCGGTATTGCCGAGGTTTTTCAGCGCAATCTCCGCCAACAGCAGGTCCAGTTCTCCCAATGTCACCATGTACACCGGCAGATTTTCATTACGGTGCAGCGTGATATGGCTATACATGGATTTAGCATTGGTAGACAGTGAGGAAGCCAGGTTATCAGCAAAAGCGTAATACTTCTGCCCACTGTTATAGAGTGCTGTCTGCTCTTCGATATTGGCGGATACACCACGGTAGTCTTTGAATTTGGTGGGCATCGCCAGTACCGGCAGGCGTGGGTCGTCAATACCGGGTTGATAGGTAGAGTCACCGTAGTTCAACCGTTTCATGATGATATTGGGAATGAAAGCCGCATAGGTGTTTTCATAAAGACCACGTTGCCAGGTACCGCCACCAAGTACATCTATCTTGTACCACATGGTCCAGGTAAGATCGGTGGTAGGCAGCGGTTTGCCTAATGCTTCCTGTATCAAAGGTTTGGCATATGCTTCATCCACACCGGCAATACGTACCAGCATTTTCAGGCGGGTGAAGTTGATGAATGCCACCCATTTGTTGATATCTCCCTTAAACGCGTAATCCTGTTGCTGGAAAACTATTTTAGCGGGAGCGGACATCTGGCTGAAAGCTGTCGGCAGTGTGTTGACTAATCCGCCCAGGTCAGCGATGATTGACTGGTACACCTGTTTAGGGTCATCATACTTCGGGAAGAGGTATTGGGCACCGCCTTTTACGCCCTGAAAAGCGTCGAAGTAGGGGATGGAGTTGAAGAAATCCACCAGTTTGCCGCATTGGTACAACTTCACGAAGGTGGCCAGTTTCAGGTATACATCGCCATCCTGTTTCAGTTGACCGGTACGGAGTTCCACAGAGTCTTTAATGACTTCATAGTTTTTCAGTTTGGTATAACTGTTCTGAAAATAAGACTGGCCGGAGATGGGAAAATCATCGAAGCCGTTGCCGCTTACCAGGTCGTTATAGCTGCTGAACCAATCGTAACGATAGGAGATGTACCGTTGTGCCACCTGTTCATAGCCGGTAATGCTGGTGCCGCCATTGAGGAGGTAGTACCATTCTCCGTAGTCCTGTACAAATATTTTGTTGTTGGTGATCAGCTGTGTGAACAACCCCGGTACTACGTCGGTAACGGTGGCGTTCAGTTTGTCCGGATCATAGAACCGTTTCTCCACATCTTTTTTACACGCGGTGAAGGTGGCGGTCGCCATCATGGCTATATACAAGAATGATTTTTTCATGTTGTGTTTTTTTATGCGTTAGAAAGCAACGTTCAGTCCCAGGGAGAAAGTGCGCAGTGTTGGATAGATGCTGTTTTCTACATAGGAGTCTGCACCCAGCGCGCCTTCCGGATCAATGTTGGGAATGGATTTATAGAGATAAAACAGGTTACGTGCCGCAGCGGTGATAACCAGTTTTTGCAGTTTCGCACGTTTTACCAAATCGCGTGGTACTTCATAGGAGAGAGCTACTTCCCTTACTTTGATATAGTTGTTTTTGTACAGGCGGTCTGGCGGGAATGAAGTGGCCAGGTCGTTGGCATAGCTCATGTAATAGCTGCTGGCATTGGTCATCTGCGTATTAGGAACAGACTTGCCGTTGGCGTCCAGCATTACACCCGGAAGAACGATACCATCGTGGTATACGCGGCCGTTTTGCGCGGCGGCAGGAGCAGGCTGGTTATGCTGCCATGGTACCATATTACCGCTGGCGTCATAGTAATAAGCAAGGCCGCCGTGTGCTTCATCCCTGTACTGAAGGGTGCTTTCCAGTTCACCTACGCCGGTGAGGCGGTTGTTGGTATAGGAGAAGATGGTACCGCCGGATTTGTAATCGAGACCGATGCGGAGGTTGAAGTTCCTGTAGTTGAAGTCTGAGATGATACCGCCGTAGAATTTAGGCATGATGTTACCGGCAACGATCGACTTCTGGTTGTTGAGTGAATACATGCCGTTAGAACCTACGATTTTGTTACCGGCATCATCGCGGAGGTAGTCGTACATCACGATTTCGCCGTACGGGCGTCCTTCATCCGCGTGAATGGAAGCAGCAGAGCCGTTGATCAGGTTGGAGATCGGGTTGTTGGTTACGCCTGGATAGAGACGCATTACTTTGGAACCCTGGCTGGCAGCGTTCACGGTGATGTCCCATCTGTAGTTTTTACCGATGAGCGGCGTACCGGTGAGGCCCAGTTCCAGTCCCCATGCTTTCACGTCGCCCACGTTGATTTTAAGCCCTGTAGAGCTGGATGCGGGAGAGATAGGCAGGTTGAAGATCTGGTTGTAACGGTGATTGCTATACGCAGAGAAATCAATCGTCAGGCGGTTGTCTTTAAAGAAGGAGTTGTTGATACCGATTTCAAACTCTCTTTTACGTTCCGGTTTCAGTGCGCCGGGCAGGATGGCATCCGGCGGTGTGATAGAGAGCGCGGTGGTATTGGACAACCGGGTGAAGCTATAGAGGTTGTTGGCGAAGTAACGGTTGGTACCGTTGCCCACATCGGCCCATGACAGGCGGAGGGTACCGCTGTTCATACCAGGGATAGCGAAACGTTCGGTATAGTTCCAGTTAAGGGCTACGCCGGGATAGAAGTATTTGTTGTTTTCAGGAGGCAGGGTAGAGTTCCAGTCCATACGGCCCTGTAATTCGAGGGTAAGCTCGCTTTTCCAGGAGAGGGACGCGGAGCCCAGCCAGCTGTACAACACGTCGTTGCCACGGTTGAAGCTTCTGATCTGATACAGGTTGGCGGCAGACGGCGTACCGGATTCGTTGTTGAAAGAGTAGAGGTTTGCGAAGTTGAGACCGCCGATGGTGGAACTGCCGAGGTAGTCGGAAGACCGCAGGCGGTAGGCGCCACCGGTGTAGGCAAACAGGTGCAGCCTGTCCTGCATGAACGAGCGGTTGTAGTTCAGCAACGCCTGGTAGGTTTGTACGGTAGCGTTTTCTTTGGCGATACCGAAAGAACCGTCGGCAACGCTGGGCAGTATCCTGGTCACGCTCTTTTCGGTGGTGTAATTGGTGTTGTCATAGTCAAGTCCGGCCTGTCCCACGAGGAAGAGGTGCGGGGTGAAGTTCAGCGTTACTTTGGCAGACGTGATCATATGCACCTTATCGTCTTTCAGGGAGTTTTGGGAGCGGTCCCACATGAAGGCGCCCAGGTTGGAGAACGCGGTAGGCACGCCGGCGAGGGAGAGGTCTCGTTTATATCCCGTCTGATCGGTATAGAAGGGGTAGATCAGCTTATAATCGTAATCCAGCGGCAGGCCCCAGGCTACAGAACCATCGTTGGAACCGCGGCGGTTCATGCTGGTGATGTTGTAGATATTGGAGATCACTTCGAAGCTGGCAAGATTGGAGGCTTTGTAGTTGGCGTTGAAGCTGAAGGTGTTTCTTTTCTGCCAGGAGTTGTCGCCGTTGATGTCTTTATAGTAGTAGTTGGTATAAGATGCACGCACGCTTCCTTTGTCGTTGCTGCCGGCGATGGCCACGTTACCGGTAGTGGAACGGCCGGTATTGAAGAGCGACAGGAAGTTGTTGGTGTGCGGTGAATTTTTTACTATGGAGCTATCGTAGAACATCGCGTTGGCGCCATCGAATTTAGGGCCGAAGCTAAAGCGTTTGTTAGGGATGGTCCTGATTTTCTGTCCATTCACGGTGGCATACACGGTATCGTAGATATTGTCACCGAGGCCGTACTGGTCCTGCAGTTTCAGGTAAGATACCGGTTGCTCGTTGGTGTATTGGATAGAGCCGGTCATGCCCATACCGGTGCTGTTACGGCCGCTTTTGGTGGTGATGAGCACCACGCCGTTGGCCGCATCGCTGCCATACAGTACGGTAGCCTTCGCGCCTTTGAGGATAACCATGGATTCGATATCGGAAGGGTTGATATCGTTGATACCTGCGCCGTAATCGAAGCCCTGGCCTACGGAACCGCCGATAGATGTTTTACGGTCGCTGAGGATAACACCGTCTACCACAAACATCGGGCGGATGTTCTGGTCGGGGTTCATACTGGCGGCGCCGCGGATATTGATTTTGATACCGCCCTGTGGACCGGAAGCGCCCATGTTCACGCCTACGCCGGCAGCTTTACCGTAGAGAGCGAGGAAGGGGTTCATGGTGGTACCGGCTTTGGTCAGTTCTTCACCCTGGATGGTGCTGATAGCATATCCCAGTGTGCCTTTTGGGCGTTTGATACCGAGGGCGGTCACCACCATTTCATTGAGGCCGCTGGAGGCAGCGTGCAGTACCACGTTGACGGTGTTGGAGCTGCCCACGGTAACAGTGGTGGGCTGGAAGCCGATGGAGGAGAACACCAGTACCACGGTCCCCTGTGGCGCTTCAACGGAAAAGTGTCCGGAGGCGTCTGTGGCGCCACCGGTTTTAGTTCCTTTTACGAGGTAGGTAACACCGGGGATAGGGGTGCCGGTACTGTCCTTTACGGTACCGGTTATTTTCCGTTTGTCCTGTGTAAACTCCGGGGCAGGCTCCTTTGTTTCTGCGCTGGTTTGTTTTTCTTTCAGCGCAATCACTTTGCCGATGATTTCATACGAAAAGGGCTGGTCCTGGAAGATGGCTGCCAGGGTGCGTTCCAGCGAGGCGTTTTGCAGTTGTATATCTACCGGTTTGCTTTTTTTCAGCATGATGTCTTCATACCAGAAACTGTATCCAGATTGTTTTTTGATGTCTTCAAAAACGCTCAGGAGAGATGCATGTTTCCGGGATAGTGTGATCTGTTGTGACATAGACCTGGCACTGATTTGCAGGCAGGCTACTGTCAGCAACAAGGTGACTATTTTGAGTTGCATGATCAGTCTTTTTTTGAAGGTGAGATGTGCACCGGATTTGCCTGTAACAAGTGAACGGTCAGGCATGGTTGAGCGTAGCCCTGGCACACGGAAGGGCCTTGCATGCTGGCAATATTTCATACATTTGGGATGTTTGAGTTGATAAAGTTGGATACAGAGAAGTGTCACACCGGCTCAGGCATTTTACCAGGGGCGGGTGAGAGCGCTCCTGGTTTTTTATACCGTGCCGGCACAGATCTCTTAGGGACCTTTGTGCATGTCGTACAATTTGATTTTGGTTGTGTTTTAAATAATGCTAAAGTTGTTTTACTACATGACGATTAATTTTTCCTCTTCCAGTTTGAAATGAATCTTACTGATTTCTAACAAGCGTAAAAGTGCCGACAGATCTGCTGTTCTTGGGATGTCACCGGTGAAGGTACGGGTGGGAACCTCTCCTTTAAACACTACTTCAATATTGTACCAGCGTTCTACCTGTCGCATGATAGTGCGGATATCGGCGCTTCTGAAGGAGATGAGGCCGTTTTTCCAGGCTACAGCGAGGTCGGTATCGGCATGGTCGATGATTTCCATGGTGCCGTTTTCGTTGATCAGTGATTGTTGTCCTGGTTTAAGGAGATGATGGGCCGATTGCCGGCTTACCTTGACAGATCCCTGTAAAAGTGTTGTTTTGATGTTATTCTCATTGTTGTAGGCCATGATGTTGAAGCTGGTGCCGAGTACCGCCACGGCTGTTTCGCCGGTGGTGACAAAAAACGGCTGGGCAGCGTTGGGTTGGATTTCGAAGTAGGCTTCCCCGTTGAGGGTCACCTGCCTTGTTGGTCCGGTGAAGGTGGTGGGGTATTGCAGCGATGAAGCTGCGTTGAGCCATACCCGTGAGCCGTCGGGGAGTACGAGGCTGTATTGACCGCCTTTAGGGGTACGGAGCGTATTCCAGCTGACAGTGGCGTTGGCCGGGGCGGATGGTGATTTATAGATCAGCCGGCCGGCATTGGTTTGCAGGCTTACCTGTCCCTGTTGTGCTATCTGTCCGTTCATATTGCTGTCCAGTTCTATGGTTTGACCATTGGCCAGCGTGAGGATGGCTTTATCTGAGCCGGGCTGAAAAACTTTATGCTGTGCTGCTGCTACCGGCGCTGGTTTTTTACGTTGGCGCGTAAAGAGGATGGTGGCGCCGGCCAGTACCAGCAGCAGGATGGCTGCTGCGGCCCTGTAGCTTCTATAAAACGTTTTAGCTAACGAGGGTTTGATAACTTTTGCAGAGAGGATACGGGCCAGCATCGTATCTGACTGGGTGTCGAATACCGGTCGGTCTGTTTCAGCGGATTGTACCCATGCCTCTTCTATCATCCATTCGAGCTGTGCGTCCTGGTCATCGGAGCCAAGAAATGTCTTCAGCTCTTCCAGTTCAGCGGAAGTGGCCGTACGGGTGGTGTACTGGCTTAACAGGTATTTTAATCTGTTGTTGTCCATCTGCAAAAGTGCGTCTGTCTATATAGACAGCGGGAAGGGATAAAAAGAGGTAATGGGTAGAAAAAAAATTTTCAGGGAGCAGCAGGTGGTCATCTCCCGAAGGGAAATCGATATATAAGAAGTAAAAGCCGGGTTGGTCATCTTCCGGAAGAAAATCGATATAAAAAGAAAAGCCGGGTGGTCATCTCCCGAAGGAAAAATAATTATTTAGGCAGGAACAACAGCAGTAACAGGTTCGTTTCCGGATGTGTGAGCGCATAACTGCGGATGGCCCGGAGCGCGAGCACCATGTGTTTTTTCACGGTTTCCCGGGAGATCGCCATCCGTTCTGCGATTTCAGCCTGTCGCAGGCCTTCATCACGACTGAGCAGATACACCCGTTGTCTTTGTGCGGGCAGTTCTTCAATGGCTTCATCAATGATGCGGCGATAGCGGGCATCCATGGTTTCTTCAAACGGATTGCCGGTATCGGCGGTGACAGTCATTTCCCACTGTTGTTTGTGTTCCAGTTCGCGGCCCAGTTTCTTAAGGAAAGAGAAGGTATAGTTTTTAGCCGTTGTATAAAGATAGGGATGGAAATGGCTTACCTGGCTGAGTTTATCGCGCTTTTCCCAGATGCGGATAAAGACTTCCTGTACAATTTCTTCCGCCATGGACAGGGAGCCGGTGAGCTGAAATACAAAGGCGCCGAGTCTTTGGTGGTAGGCATGGAACAACCGGGCAAATGCGGCTTCATCGCCTTGCGATACTAATAATAGTAAATCGAGTTCACTATTTAATGGTTTATTGTCCAAATGAAAAACTATAAACGGCTCTCTATTTTGGTTGATGACAGGATAAATATAGACAATTACGAATTACCAAAACCGGAATGCGAAAAAATGCACATAAAAATGCGAAGATCATACAGGGATTGCCTTGCATGACCTTCGCTTTGGTTAACGGGTTGTTATTTTTTCTCTTCGTGATATTCCTGTTCGGTGTTGATAGACCAGATATTGGCTTTATCGGTGATACCGGCAGCGATGTTGTCTACCGCCACCATGGCTGTCAGCATGGAGTGGTCGGAGTTATTGTATTTATGCATGCCGTTGCGGCCTACCAGAAAGAGATTGCCGAAGGTGTCGAGATAGTGGCGTACTTCATCGAACCGGGTATAGGTGCCGAAATAGGCCGGATAGGTTTTTTCCATACGGAGCACGGTGGCATCGAGCACATCTTCTTTTCGGGCCAGCCCTATTTTGCATAGTTCGTGTATGGCTGTTTCCCTGATTTCGTTATCGGTCAGTTCCCAGAAGTCATCGCCTTTGTTACAGAAATATTCCATGCCTACCCAGGTGGTGGTCGGATCTTTCACCATGAAGGGGCTCCAGTTGTTGAACAGTTGCAGCCTTCCTACTTTCACATCTTTTTCCTGGATATAGATCCAGGTGTCGTTGAGTGTGATAGGTTGATGGTGGTGTGTTTTAGCATCTTCGAAGCTAAGGCTTTTCAGCAGGATACCGATGGTGATGAAATCGCGGTATTGCAGGCCGGCAGCTATTTCGCGGACATGGGCCGGCACATCGGCTTTAAGGCCGGCCACCAGTTCCTGTACCGGCATGGTGGAAAAGAAATAGTCTCCTTCCAGCACGGTTTTTTCGCCGGTGGTTTTGTCCAGTGCTTCGATGGCGGTGATACGGTTGCCTTCTGTGCGGATGCCCACCACATCGTGTTGCATCAGCAGTGTGGCACCTTGCGAGGTCACCTGGCGGGCTACTTCTTCCCAGAGTTGGCCGGGGCCGTGTTTGGGATAGAGGAACTGTTCAATGAGGCTTGTCTCCACATTTTTCTGTTTGATGTCTTTGGGCTTGCTGGCGTTCCAGGCGGCTTTGGCGGCATGGGCAATTGCTTTGCCGATAGAGATGCCTTTGATGCGTTGCGCGCCCCATTCAGCGGATATTTCATTACAGGGAACGCCCCATACTTTCTCTGTATAGTGTTTGAAGAACAGCAGGTAAAGTGTTTTCCCGAAGCGGTTGATCATAAAATCTTCCAGCGACTTCTCCGGTTTTTTGGGAAACAGTTGTGCGTACAGGTAGGAGATCATGATCCGGATGGTGGTCATGATGCCCAGTTTGCGCAGCGTATCGATAGACAGCTGTATAGGATAGGTAAAGAATTTCTTCAGGAAGTAGATGCGGGACAGGCGTTTTCTGACCAGCATCACCAGGTCGGGGTTTTCTGCGACGAGGGTGTCTGTTTCCCCGTTTTTCTGTGGTGTTTTTATTTCCCTTGTTTTTTGCTGGTAGCTGATGGTGAATATTTCAGCCGCTTCTTTGTCGAGCGGCATGACGGTCATCCACCAGTCCATGACGCGGTCGGACTTCGAGAAGAACCGGTGTCCGCCTATATCGATACGGTTGCCTTTATAGTTGACCGTTTTGGAAATGCCGCCAATATCTGTGCTTTTTTCCAGGATGATGGGCATTATATCTGTGCGTTGGAGCAGTTCATAGGCAGCAGTAAGGCCGGCAGGCCCTGCACCGATGATAATGGCTTTCTTTTGCATGAGATAACATCGATTGATGGTGAATAGTTATTTGAGGACGGGGTAGTAAGTAGTGCGTTTCGGTTATACCGGCGTGTTTTGGGGTATCGGAAAAAGCGGGGGCGCCCCCCGAACATGCAAAAGAATAGTGGTGAACGCTTTAGCTGGCATAGTAAAATGGTTTATCTCAGGCCTTCCTGTTTTAACGGACAGCCTGGTTTTTGAGGGTTTATTACAGGGTCACGCGGCAGCGCTTATTTGCCACGTATACAATTATAAAAAACAGTACTGAAATAGCGGTTCAGCAACGGTTACGGTTCTCAGAATTTCCACTTGTAGAAGTACACCGGAGCGTCTTCTCCTTCGCTGACGGTAACGTAACCATCGTTACCGGGCGTGATGGTAATGCCTTCGCCTTGTTTTTCGATTGTGTAGGGGAGTAGTTGTGCGGGTTTTGCCATGGCCTGTTCCACGGTCTCGTTAGGGTTACGGTGCCAGTAGTAGATATCTGTGAGTGTTTTAATCACAATATGGCGGCCGTCTTTGGAGATATCACCGGAAGTGACCCACGTGTAGGGCAGGGTGATGAGTTTCTGCAGCTGGGCTTTGTCGCCGTCTTTAAACAGCAGGTTGTTGGTTTTATAAAGGCTGACTTTTGATTCTCTTTTGCTGACGATATAGATTTTTTTGCCGATAGGATCGATGAGCAGTGTTTCTGCGTCCCTTGGGCCGTTGGGGTATTTGAGGGTGAGCACGTCCGGGCGGATATGCTGCGATTTTTCTGTTACCGCCGTGGGCTCTTCAAAGCGATAGATACGGATATGTTTACGTGCCCCTTTGTTGTCGCCGATATCCGCCACATACACGTAATGTTTGCCTTTCACGGGGCCCATGCCTTCTGCAATATCTTCCATGTCCCGGTTGCTGACATCATCCAGTTTGACCGTGCAGGCGAGATTGGCCTGATGGTCCAGCAGGAAAACTTCCGGTTTGTTGCCACTGTCGTTGTGCGTCCAGTAATAACCCGGCAGCGTGCTGCTGGAGGCAATACCGGATGCTTCCGTGATCTTGCCGGAAGTGACATGGCCCAATACAATGGGTTTGACAGCAGTATTGTCTTTGGTGGCCTGCGCGAAAGAGGCGGAAAATGTGCCGGTCAACAGCAGGGCAGTCAGCAGAACAGGTAATCGCATAGGGCAATTTACTTAAAAATATGATGTCATATTTCTAATCCTAATCTAATGAACATTAGTCGAAAGTGGGGCTACCTTCGGCCAATATTTGCTCATGAAACACCTGCTATACTGTGTGACCCTTATGGGAACCCTGCTGGCCCGGCCAGCCTTTGCCCAGTCGGATTATATCAACCTGGGCAACAAACAATACCAGCTGCTGGACAGGCTGGACGTACTCACCAAAAACGATACCCTGCTAGGCTTTACCACCGTGAAGCCGTATGACCGCCGGAAGGTAACTGAGCGGGCGTTGTACCTCGATTCGCTGGACAGGGCCGGTATGTTGCCTTTCACCCTGACAACCACCGACCGTTACAACATCCGTCACCTGTTGATGGATAACTGGGAATGGGCGCCAGCCTACGCTGATTCCTTTGCCGTAAAGCCGGTGCTGAAAAATTTCTACCGCACGCCTGCATCCTTGTATGCCGTCAATACGAGCAATTTCAAACTGTCCATTAACCCTTTGCTGAACCTGCAATACGGCGGCGCCAACGATGGTACCGGCAGTATTTTCGTCAACAGCCGCGGACTGGTGCTGAGAGGGAATATCGCCGGTAAGCTGGGTTTTTATACGGTGCTGACAGATAACCAGGAGCGTGACCCCGCTTATGTGCGTGATTTTGTGACCCGTTTTGATGCCGTGCCAGGCGCGGGTTTCTACAAAAACTACAACCACAACGGCTACGACTACTTCGATGCGCGGGGTGGTATCTCCCTCAACGCCGCCAAATATTTTGATATCCAGTTTGCCTACGATAAGCTGTTTATCGGCAACGGCTTCCGAAGCCTTTTCCTCAGCGATTTCAGCAATAATTTCCTGTACCTGCGTATCAGCACCCGTATCTGGAAGTTTGACTATGAGAATATTTTTGCGCAGACCATTGCGCCATTCCCTCCTTACGGCTCAGACGGGCGCCAGATGCGGCCCCGCAACTATATGATGATGCATCACCTGAGCCTGCAGGTAACCAAATGGCTGAACCTCGGTTTCTATGAAAACGTGATGGAAGACGGGAAAAATGGTCTACAGCTGAGTTACCTCAATCCGGTTATTTTTTACCGGTCGGTGGAACAACAGCTGGGTGCAGCCGGCAAAGCTAATGTGGGCTTTGATTTTAAAGCCAATATTGCCAGGTCGGTACAGTTGTACGGGCAGCTGTTGATCAATGAATTTGTCACGAAAGAGGTGTTGCATTACAGTCGCGGTTCGTTTGTCAACAAACAAGGCGTGCAGCTGGGCGCCAAATATATCAATGCCCTGGGTGTACGTAACCTTGATCTGCAGGCGGAAGTCAACTATATACGGCCATTTACCTACACCAATTACGACAGTACCACTAACCTGGTGCATTATAATCAGCCGCTGGCGCATCCGTTGGGTGCCAACCTGAAGGAGTTTATCGGTGTTGCCCGTTATCAGCCGTGGCCGCGGCTGTATCTTACCGGTAAACTGATGTACCACGTGCAGGGACTGGATTCTGCCGGGATAAACTTCGGCAGTGATGTGTTTCGTAGTTACAACACGCGGCCGCGGGACTACGGGTTCCATATCGGCAGCGGTATCCCGGTGAACAGCACTATGGCCGCGCTGAGTGCATCATGGGAGATTTTTGAGAATATGTTCATTGACCTGAATGCCACTTATCGTACCTATAACGTGCAGGACCAGCCTAAGTCGAACACTTTCTTTTATACCGTAGGATTCAGGGTGAATATGCAGTCGCGGGAGTTTAATTTCTAGATTTTCAAAAAAAATTTGACAATTAGTGGAAATGTTATACCTTCGCGTTCCTGAATTGACAATGCCCGATAGTATAACGGTAGTACAAGCGACTCTGACTCGCTTTGTCTTGGTTCGAATCCAGGTCGGGCAACAGATACAAAAACCGCTCTCAGAGCGGTTTTTGTGTTTATATCACTTCCTTATTTCTTCACCGCGCCCAACACATCTCTCACCAGCACCTGATTCGCCTGATCTGTTACGTCGTTGTAGTAACCGGCTGTCATCACTATTTCCAGGTCCAGTGAAGGTATCATGGCGATGGTCTGGCCACCGTTGCCTTCTGCCTGGACCATGTCCACCGGTTGACCTGCCACCTGTGGTTTGGAGCACCAGAACTGGAAGCCGTAGCCAACGTTCTTTTCATCGGAATCAACGATCCATTTGGTGGATTGGGTGATCCATGCTGCGGGGATGAGCTGTTGTCCTTTCCATTGTCCCTGCTGCATATAGAGGCGGCCTATGCGTGCCATGTCCAGCGGGCGCATACGCAACCCTGAAGGCATCCAGTATATACCGTCGGCACGTGCGCTCCAGAGGAAGTTTGTGATGCCCAGCGGCTGAAAAAGATATCGGCTGGCGAAATCGCGTATGCTCATGCCCGTAGTCCGTTCCACGATTTGTCCGAGCAGGTGGGTGTTACCACCGCTGTAGTTGAAAACGGTGCCGGGTTTGGCAGCGCTCTTACATTGCAATACAAAGCCGGTGGGATCTTGTGCTTCCAGCATTTGCCGTTCGGCGTTGGCAGGATCATCATAAGACACGCGCTCGTTCCAGTCCAGCCCCGAGCTCATCGTCAGCAGGTGACGGATAGTGATATCGGCTTTATCGCCGGTAGCATACTGCCGGTAGGTTGGAAAGTAATCGAAGATCTTATCATCCACGCTTTTGATTTTTCCTTGTGCCAGCGCGATGCCTACGCAGGCAGATACGATGCTTTTGGTGACGCTCCGGCAGTCATGCAGGCTGTCACGTGTATGCGGTATTTTCCCTACCGGCGTTGGAAATACGGCATCGTCTCCTGCAAAGTACTGTTCGTAGATGAGTTTGTTTTTTCGCAGGATGATAAGGCTGTGAATGTTGTATTTGCCGTTGTTAATGTCGTTTTCCAGTGAGATGATTTTGTTTTTGTCTATGTTGGCTTCGTCGAAAGTGCCTGTTTCCTGGTCTGGTGTTTCAGGAGCGGGCAGATCATCGTTATTATGACAGGAGCAAAACAAAACGGCTAAGAGAATGGGAATGATGTTTCTCATGATAGATGGATTTTTCAATGATGATGTGGGAATTCCCTTAAAATATAAGCATGCTGTAATACGACGGGGAGCGGGAAATTTACCCCTACGGGAGGCGGGAGATTATTTGAGGGTTTGGGAGGACAAGGAAAGATGGGGTTGGCGGAGATGGCTTGGAGGTAATGAAAGCTATTAACTTTGAGTTTTTCTTTGTACCACCAAGGTCATATGATAAGTATATTTCAAGGCCAGTGGACTTTTTGCCGTGGAAGGAAAAAGCCTCTGATGCAATTAGGATTTCTGATGCAGATCTGAATATGGTTTTTTTCACGGAAGCCTGCATTGGGATATAATTCCTTCCCTTCCCAGAATACTCCCCGGACAGAATCGAATGGCGGAATATTTTGATGTCGTTGAAATTGGTGTACCATTTCTATTACTGCACAATCCAATTCGCGCAGTAATAACTCCTGATTCCCCAATGCTGGCTTATTTGCTGGCATATTTTTTCCAATGGCACTACAGGACTCGCGTAGTATACTATAGGCTGTTTTTAATAACGCTAAGTTTTGATAATCGAGTAAATCCAAACATAATCCGAGGTCAATAACAGCACCGATTACAGCTGGCCGCGTGATTGACTTTTTTCTCCTGTTTTGGCCCAGGAATTTTGCAAACTCAAATGCTCTGGAAGGGCTACTGTCCCAGAAATAGATGCCATGACCTATCCAATCATATTTATTATGGCTACTTCTGAGCTCGACTTGCCCCGATATTACTTTGTGAGCGAGACTTTCATCACATCCATGAAAAGCGGCTATTAAGCCTGGTCTAGAAGAATACATAAGCCTTTATATGGTGCCCTGAAATTTCCTTTTTCTGTGATAATACCTGCTGCAACCAAAAAGGCTTTAGCTGCTTTAGGGTCTTTGGCCAGTTCTGCCGAGTATTTTTTCATGGCTCTGGAGAGCTCCTTTATTTCTTTTGATTCGTAGGATGATCGTGAGTTTTTCATATAATGGTTTGTTGTTGATACAAATGTACTACACCATCTTTCTGCACTTTGTAAATCAAATGTTAATGGAAAATAATATGTTATAATGATAAAATATTTATCATTTAATTTTGCTTCTTATTACGGTCCTTCTTCGTTCTGCGGGATTTTTTGCTGTAGAAAATTTTTTTTGAGTCAAGCCGGATTATAATAGAAGGGGAAAAACGCTCACGGCCCATGAGGGCAATGATAATTAGCCTGCTCTTTTTGCACCAAAATGTATTACATTTGATAGTATCATTTGATACTATCAAATGATACTATCAAATTGAGAAAATGAAACCGCCATACGATATTACCGATAACATTTTGAAGCTGATTGTCTCAATTTCAGAGAAGATAGGAGCCATTAACGCCACCCACCTGCAGCGGGTGCCAGCCACACTACGCAAGGCAAACAGGATAAAGACCATACAGTCTTCTCTCGAAATCGAGGGTAATACGCTTTCGGAAGAACAGGTAACCGCTATTTTGAATAATAAACGGGTGTTGGCCCCACAAAAGGACATACTCGAGGTCATGAATGCCATTAAACTGTATGATAGTTTACCCGGATTTAAATCTGTCAGCCAGGCGTCGTTTTTAAAAGCGCATCGGATTTTGATGTCCGGATTAGTCGCATCTCCGGGGACATTAAGGAATCGGGCTGTTGGTATCGTGAAAGGAGCCAAAGTAACGCATGTAGCCCCCCCGGGACCTATGGTCAAGTCATTGGTGAATGATTTGTTTACCTATCTGAAAAATACCGACGAATTAGCGTTGATCAAAAGTTGTGTTTTCCATAATGAAATAGAATTCATTCACCCGTTTATGGATGGTAATGGCAGAATGGGACGTTTTTGGCAGACTGTTATTTTAATGGAGCAATATCCGGTATTTGAATTTCTGCCTATAGAGCATATCGTAAAAAAACGGCAAACTGACTATTATAAAGCACTTGGTATCGCTGATAAGACCGGAAAATCTACTGTGTTCATTGAGTTTATGTTGTCAGTTATTGAAGAAGCGCTCGATGAGCTAGCGGAAGTCAGACCTGTGAAATTGACTGTAAATGACCGGATAGCAGGTTTTCAAAAAGCCATTGGCAGCGCAACTTTTACGAGGAAAGATTACATGAAGCACTACACTGAACTATCAGCGGCTACGGCCAGTAGGGATTTGAAAGCAGCAGTTGATGAGAACGTTTTGAAAATGTATGGGGAAAAAAATACGACAGTTTACCAATTTGTTTAGATACGCTGATAAAAAATAAAAAAGCAGGCCGTCAAACGGCCCGCCTGCGATATACTATATTACGGGCTCAAGATCATTCAGCTCATCTGTTGTAAAAATTTCCGACCTGATATAAAATCGCACACCCAGTGGTATTTCCAGCGAGAAGCTGCTGCCTCTTCCGGGTGTGACGTCCAAAATCAACCGGGTATGTTTCCAGTATTCAAACTGGTCGCGATGCATATAAAACCGGCAGCCCTCCACTTCTCCAAGGCATACGTCACTGCTGCCGGTAATAAATTCGCCTGCTTTGAAACACATGGGCTGGCTCCCGTCGCAACAGCCGCCGCTTTGATGGAACATCAACGGACCATGGCTGCGCTGCAGCTCATGGACCAGCGCGACGGCCTTTTCGGTAGCGATAACACGGGCGACACTCATATTCGTATTACTTAGGTGGATGTCATGTCACTATCAGAAGAATCCCAGCTTGTTTTTGCTGTAAGAGATCAGCATGTTTTTCGTTTGCCGGTAATGGGAGAGCATCATCTTATGGTTTTCCCTGCCGAAACCAGACTTTTTATATCCGCCGAACGGTGCATGTGCCGGGTAGGCATGGTAGCAGTTGACCCACACGCGGCCGGCCTGGATGGCACGGGGCACCTGGTACAGTTCATGCGCATCGCGGGTCCATACGCCGGCGCCGAGGCCATACAGCGTATCGTTGGCAATGGCGATGGCTTCTTCGGTGGTACGGAAGGTAGTCACGCAGCTGACGGGCCCGAAGATCTCCTCCTGGAAAACACGCATCTTATTATGGCCTTTGAAGAGCGTGGGCTGGATATAATAACCGTGTTCCAAACCACTGTTCTGATGAAAGGCCTCACCGCCACAGAGTACCTGCGCCCCTTCCTGTTTACCGATTTCGAGGTAACTGAGGATTTTATTGTACTGGTCCTCCGATGCCTGTGCGCCCATCATTACGGTGCCATCCAGGGGATTGCCCATTTTAACGGCCTTAGCGCGACTGATGACTTTGTCCATGAACTTATCATAGATGTTTTCGTGTACCAGGATACGGCTCGGGCAGGTACATACTTCGCCCTGGTTGAGCGCAAACATTACGGCGCCTTCCACGGCTTTGTCAAAAAACTCATCGTCTGCGTCCGCTACGGATTCGAAGAATATATTCGGGCTTTTGCCGCCCAGCTCCATGGTGACCGGTATCAGGTTTTCGGAGGCATATTGCATGATCAGCCGGCCGGTGGTAGTTTCGCCGGTGAAGGCTACTTTCTGCACGCGTGGCGATGATGCCAGTGGTTTGCCTGCTTCGGGGCCGAAGCCGGTAACGATATTGAGCACACCGGGAGGCAGCAGGTGGCCGATCAGTTCCATCAGGCACATAATGCTGGTAGGGGTCTGTTCTGCGGGCTTTACCACTACGCAGCAGCCGGCAGCCAGTGCGGGGGCTATCTTCCAGGCAGCCATCAGCAGGGGGAAGTTCCAGGGAATGATCTGGCCTACTACGCCGATAGGCTCGTGTATATTGATGCAGACGGTGGTTTCATCATGCTCGCTGATGCTGCCTTCTTCACTGCGGATCACGCCGGCGAAGTAACGGAAGTGGTCCACTACCAGCGGCAGGTCGGCGGCACGTGTTTCCCGGATCGCTTTACCATTATCAATCGTCTCTATGGTGGCCAGGTATTCCAGGTTATCTTCTATCACCTGCGCTATCCGTATCATCAGATTGCTGCGGTAAGTGGGCGCTGTCTTGCCCCAGCTGGCAAAAGCCTGGTGGGCGGCGTCTATGGCTTTCTCTATGTCCTGGGCATTGCCGCGGGCGGCCTGTGTAAATGCTTTACCATCAATGGGTGATATATTGTCAAAATATTCCCCGCTGGCTGGTTTTACCCATTGCCCGTTTATATAATGATCGTATCTGGCTTTAAATTCGGGTCTTTTAGCCACATCGGAAGCCGGTGCGGCGGTAGTGGTGGTATCTTTCATAACGGAACGATTTACGTGAAACAATAAGCTAATATGCTAAACCTGCCGGGGTTGACCGGAAACTTTCGTACTTATCTATAGCACAATCGTACCTGTCTTTTACGGCCCACAGAATATTTTCAGTAAATTGTAGATAGTAAAATATGATGGTAATGCCGGCGAGAAAGTATTTAAACCATATTGATTTTACCCATCCGAAATTCCTGCAGCAACAGGTGGAGAACCGGCGTATCTACAACCTGAAAAACTGTGAACTGAATATCTTCGAGAGTTATCAACAGGCGTACCAGGTACCCTTATCTTTTGGCGATTTCGTTATTACCAGTATGGTGCAGGGCAAAAAGATCATGCACCTGGAAGAGCAGCCGGCCTTTGAATACGTACCCGGCGAATCTGTGATTGTACCGGCCAATGAAACCATGATCATCGATTTTCCGGAAGCTACACCTGACAACCCCACGCAGTGTATAGCCCTTACTGTGGACAATGCCTATATCCGCAATACGCTTCAATACCTGAATGAACATTATAACAGCGATCATGCAGAGAAAAGCGAATGGCGACTGCACTTCAGCAAATACCATTTTGATAACGATGCTGATGTAGCTGATACCATCAATAAACTGGTGCGCATCTGCCACGGCTCAGATTTGGGCAAGGATATCTATGCAGACCTGAGCATGAAGGAGCTGCTGGTCAGGATACTGCAAAGTCAGCACCTGCAAAAGGTTTCAGATGAATATGCGGTCAGTAGCAACAACAGCCGCCTGCATTTCGTATTACATTATATTCATGAACATCTCACAGAAAAAATAGCGGTCGACACCCTTTGTAAAAAAGCATATTTGAGCCGCAACATCTTCTTCAAATGGTTTAAAGAACAGTTTGGTATCACCCCACTTGAATACATTAACAAAGAGAGAATCAAACTGGCCAAACAACTGCTGGCCAACAACAGCCATTCAGTAAGCCAGGTAAGCATACAATGCGGCTTCAATGATACCAACTATTTCGTACGCCTTTTCAAAAACGCGGAAGGCATTACTCCCGGCGCTTACCAGCTCATTTGCCGCAAATAAAAGACAATACCCGGTCGAACTGTCGCCTGAAAAAATTTAAAGCAAATGGCCTGAGTCCAATTAATTATCGAACCCAGGCCATCATCTTAAAAGCCGTCCAATCTTTTGGGGCCACTAATTTCTTATTCCGCTGACAGTTTCTTTTGATAGGCAGCTTTGAGGTCCGCCAGTTGTTTGTCGTAATCATCCCTGCCGGCAAAAGCGGCGGGGTTATACGGATCTCCGTCTTTATGTTTTTTATGCAGATCGAACTGACTGGCATGTGCCGCCAGCCAGAGATCGAACCGGACCTTGGGCATAGTGTCCAGCGTATAGCCGTAGTCTTTGGCCATGCCCGGATAACCTTTTACCGCCGAGAATTTACCGTCGATGATGATGGTAGGCATATTGGCCAATAGTACCTTGTAGGTGCGGTTGTCGTCTTTTACATCGAAGATGAAGCTACAGGAACCAATGGTATGGCCAGGATGATGCAGCATGACCAGCTTCATGTCTCCGAGGCTGACCGTATCTTTATCATGTAACACACGGTCCACTTTTACCGGCCTGTAGGTGGCACCATATTTCCCCAGTTCATAATCTGTTTTTCCACCGGTTTTCGACACGCTAACATCGCCGGCATCGACCATAAATTTGGCGCCGGTTTTTTCCTGTATGGCTGCCATGGCGCCCATATGGTCGTAGTGGGCCTGCATGGTCAGCAGTATTTTAATGTCTTTGAAATGAAAGCCCAATGCTTCGATATTATCCCGGATGCTTTTCTCCGAGGCAGCCAGGCCGGTATTGATCAGGATATTCCCGGCAGCGGTGGTGATGAGGTAACTGGCCAGGTCATAGGTACCTACGTAATAGAGGTTGCCTGCTATTCTGAATGGTTGCTGCGGCTGGTTCCACTCGGGGTTTATCCGTGTAGGTTCCTGCACTTTCTGGGCATGGGCCATGCCGGCAGTACAAAGTCCTGTTATCAATAAAAACAGGCTCCGGACAATCTTGTGTTGCATAGATGGATTGGGTTGTGGGAGTTGAATCCCAAAGTTAACCGTTCATCTTCAGACCGGAAAATCCTTCATGTTTTTTCTGAAAATTTTCCCGGACTCCTTACTGTCATTGGCTGCCCAGTTGGCCATTGCCCAGAGCACGTCCCGCATGCCCTTTCCTGATTTGGTGAGGCTGTAGGTCACATGCGGCGGGATGACCGGCTCCGCTTTCCGGTTGATCAACTCATCGGCTTCCAGTTGTTTTAATTGCTGTATCAACACTTTCTCCGTAATGCCTGGCACCGCCCTTTTCAGCTCACCGTAACGTTTAGGCCCGGACAATAAATGAAACAGAATAATGGGTTTCCAATACCCACCAATCTTCTCCATCACATAGGTGACGGGGCATTGCTGATATGCCAACTGCTTGTTGGCCTGAATAGTAGAGCTTTCTTTAATTGCTGTCATGGTACATACTTTAGGGTAAGTACTAGTTAAAAAGTATGTACAAATATACCTTTGTTGCATCAAACAAAAAACAACTACTATGAAAATTACAATCACAGGATCATTAGGAAATGTAAGCAAACAATTAGCCGTTAATCTGATCAACAAAGGACATCAGGTTACCATTATCAGTCAGGATGCCAATAAAGCTGTACAGATAGCGGCAATGGGCGCTGTAGCTGCCATAGGCTCTGTAAAAGACACTGCATTTTTAACCACTGCCTTCAAAGGGGCAGATGCCGTATATACCATGATTCCACCGCTGGCCGCATCTGAAGATTATTATGGAGATGTGGCTGTTATTGCGGCCAACTACCGCCAGGCATTGGCTGATGCGGGCATAAAACACGTCGTGAACCTGAGTGGCATCGGGGCACATGTGCCCGCGGGCAACGGCTTGTCCAGCGCTTTCCACCAGGTGGAGCAAATTCTCAACCAGCTGCCGGACACGCATATCGTTCACCTGCGCGCCGGTATGTTTTACACCAATTTTTATGGTAATCTGGAGATGATCTTACAACAACAGATCATCGGGAATAATTTTCCGGGAGATATCCGGTTAGGACTGGTACACCCCCATGATATTGCGGATGCAGCCACCTCACTGCTTTCAGGCCTGACATTTACCGGTAAGTCGTTCCGCAATATGACCAGCGATGAGAAAACAGGAAACGAGATAGCGGCCATCTTCGGGCGGCTGACATCCCAACCGGTACAATGGGTGCCGTTCCCGGATGAAGCTTTGCAGCAGGGCGCCATGCAGAATGGTTTCTCCGCGCATATGGCATCGCTGCTTGCCCAGGTGGGCGTCAGCATCAGGGAAGGCCGGCTGTATGCCGATTATGAGAAAAACAAAGTGGTAGCCGGTCAACGGAAGTTTGAGGATTTTGCGGGACAGATGTTGAAAGCAGTGGTGCAGGGATGATGTCCGTTTATTTTTCTATCTTCCCTGAAAATATTACCTATGGGATTTTTTTCAGCGCTGCTGGGCAATGCAGGCACCGTTAGTCAACAGGAACTGGTGAAAGACTACGGTAAATTACTGACAGACACTGAAGTGATCGAGCTGGGCTTTAAACTGTTCAGGGACACTTTTATATTCACGAACAAACGGTTGATACTGGTGGATAAACAAGGTATTACCGGCAGTAAAACGGAATACAAAAGTGTATCATACAAAAGCATCAGCCGCTTCAGCGTGGAAACAGCCGGTACCTTTGACCTGGACGCGGAGTTGAAGATCTGGGTGAGCAGTGAGGTACAGCCCAGTATTGTGAAAACATTCAATAAATCCGTGAATGTGTATGAAGTGCAGAAAGTGCTGGCACATCATGTATTAGGATAATGACCGTTCATCTGTTTCTATAAAAATCCGGCTCTGTACAGGAGCCGGATTTTTTTTGATCAATACTCTACTGGATAATTTGACAGGTCTGTTTATCCTGACTGATCTGCCGCGGCTGGCAAATCCGGATAAAAAAATATAATTTGGCCGCCTGCCGGCATTATATTCTTAAAACCAGCCCATGTCAACCGAAGAAGATCATCATAGCCTACAATGGGAGCGACTGCGGAGCGGCGACAAACAGGCCCTGTTTGCACTGTACAACAGCACCTATTCCCATTTGCTGCGCTTCGGGCTGAAGCTGTGTGGCAATGATGAGCTGGTAAAAGACTGTATCACACAGCTGTTTTTACAGCTCTGGAGCAAACAGGCGCAGCTGAAACCTGTTACTAACGTGCCCGCCTATCTGTTTACCGCCCTGAAACGGCAACTGCTGGACCAGCTGGCCTATCAGGCACGCATGCACGACGCCATCAGCCGTATGACCGGCAAAGAAGCCGAAAATGAATTGTCCTATGAAGAGATCATCATCCGGGTGCAGCAGGACGATGAAATAAAACGGCGCCTATACGAAGCCATGAAAGCCCTCACCCCGCGGCAGACAGAGCTGGTGCGCCTTAAATTTTTCGAAGGGCTTAGTTATGAAGAAATCGCCGCACAGACTTCCCAAACCGTGAAAACGGCCTACAACACTATCTACGACGCTATTAAAACCCTCCGGAAAAAACTTTCCTGAAAAAAAATGTTTTTTGTCTAGGAAAAACGGCGAATCCTGCCGTCTGTATAAAAAAGGGTTAACTGCATGAACTTCCAGGATTACGAGGCAATAGATTTTGCCTGTGATGAATCTTTCCAGCGTTATTGCCGGGAGGAGCATGAAGCGGACATCGCTTTCTGGGCCGAATGGGCGCGGCAGCATCCCGGTAAAACGGCCGTATTGGAAGAGGCCCGTCAGCTGGTAGCTTTGTTGTCTGCCCGCCAGGGCGGGCGCGTGGAGCAGCTGAAGCATCTCCGGGACGGACTTACGCAATACGAGCGGCTGCAACACGCGCTGGAAGGGAGCTTGCCGGCACTGCCTGAAGAGCCGACACCGGTCAACCGTTACCATTATATACGATATGCCGCCGCTGTGATAGGCGGGGCCGTTATCCTGGCCGCCGGCGGCTATTTCTTCAGCCGTCAGCAGCGTGCTGCACGCATGTCCTCCGAAATGGCTGCAGCCACTGTCATTTCCGCCGGTGATGAACCGCGCAAATCGGTGATACTGCCCGACGGTTCCGCGCTGGTGTTGCGGAAAAACAGCCGGGTAGAGCTGGCGGAAGGATTTAACCGTGTGAACCGTGACCTGACACTGACCGGCGAAGCCTTTTTTGATGTGGTAAAGGACGTGCACCGGCCTTTTATGGTACATACCAGCGCCTTCGATATTAAAGTACTGGGCACCGTGTTTAACGTGAGCGCCTATACGGGCCATCCCCTGATGGAGGCGTCCCTTTTCAGAGGAAGCGTAGAGATCACCTGTGCGCAGGGACCTGCACAGAAAATAGTACTGCAACCGAATCAGAAACTGACCATAGCAGGCACCGCGACAGGGAAAACAACCGCTGCGCCGGTGCTGAAGGTATTACCGCTGGATGCCGACCCTGTCAACCATAAAGCCCGGGAAATAGCCTGGGTGCGCAACCGGCTGGAGATAGAGAATGAACCGCTGGCAGATATCGCCGGCAAACTGGAGAAATGGTACGGTATCCGCATCGCCTTTGCAGATGATGCCGTAAAACAATACCGCTACTCCGGTACGTTTGAGAGTGAAACTGTACTGAAAGCACTGGACGCCCTGCAGCTGTCCTATCCCTTCAACTTTAAAATGGTAAACGATACGATCATCATCAGCAAATAAAAATATCAACCAGTAACAACCAAAATAAAGAAGGGGAAGTGTTCGCACCACTCCCCCTGAAATAGGCCAGATAATGTCCTGAACGATCATTAACTAAACCAACATCAAAGGTATGGTAAAACTTGTATTCCTGAAATGGAAAGGGAAGGCTGTTCCCGCCGGCAAACTGCTGCTCACTATGAAATTGACAATCTTTCTTTTTTTGACCTGTCTGCAGGTGCAGGCGGTATGCCTGGCCCAGGAAACGATCACCCTGCAGGTGAGGGAAACCAGTATCCGGCAGTTCCTGAAAACACTGGAGCATCAGACCTCTTACCGGTTTGTTTTCCATGATAAAACACTCCCCGAAAACAGCAAAGTGTCTGTTACCGCTAAGGGCGCCTCGCTTGATGCCGTGCTGACACAGGCGCTGGCCGGTACCAACCTGGCCTGGTCCCAGCGGGAAGACGGCCTCGTGGTGCTGTATGCCGCAGATGCCAATAATAAACCCGCTGTGGATATGACAATCCGCGGAAAGGTGCGTGGCATCGATAACCTGCCGCTGCCCGGCGTTACTGTCAGGGCCGTAGGCTCCAATGCCGGCGCGCTCACCGCTGCCGACGGCAGTTACACCCTGACCGCCCCCGATCAGGTCCGTACCCTGCAATTCTCCCTGGTAGGATATACCACCCGCCAGGTAGACATCAACGGCCGCCACGAAATCAATATCACCCTCGAAGAAGATGTAAAGACACTGAACGCGGTAACAGTTACCGGCTATACGAACTATGCCCGCGACAAGTCCACCGCTTCCGCCGGTATCGTAGGCAGCGATAAAATCACCCAGGTGCCCATGGCCAGCTTCGAACAGATACTACAGGGCCGTGTGCCCGGTATGGTGATATCCGCTGGCTCCGGTCAGCCGGGGACCGCCGCCACAGTGACTGTCCGCGGCGTAGGCACCATCAACGGCAGCTCTTCCGTGCTGTACGTGATGGACGGCATCCCTATTGAAGCCGGACAGTTCCAGGGCATCAACCCCGAAGACATTGCTTCCGTAACTGTACTGAAAGACGCTTCGGCCAAAGCATTGTACGGTTCCCGCGGCTCCAACGGCGTTATCGTGATCACCACCAAAAAAGGCCAGGCAGGCAAACTGTCTTTCTCTTATAAATCACAGTACGGGTTCTCCAATATGACCACGCCGAAGTTCAAAATGATGAACTCCGCAGAGCACCTGCAGTTTGAGGAAGAGATAGGACTGGAAACCGGTTCCAATATCGGCCCGGGCTGGGAATTCTCCCCCAGGAACCCTGACTACGCCACCAAAACCCCGGAAGAAAAAAGACAGGCCGATCATATACTCGACAGTCTGCGTAATACCAATACCGACTGGCGCAAGATATTCCTGCGCACAGGCAAGTTCCAGGAGCATCAACTCAGTGCCAGCGGCGGTAATGACAATATCCGCTTTTATAGCTCGCTCAACTATTTCGATCAACAGGGCATCGCGCTGCGCTCCGGCCTGAAACGCTATAGCCTGAAGAACAATGTGGACTTCAACGCCGGCCGGTTGACCGGTAACGTGAACGTAGGACTGGCCTATTCCGAATCTTCCTTTATTGAGCGGGAAGCTTCCAGCAGCGGCTCAAATCCGCTGGCAGCCGTTTATTACGCACTGCCTTACGAATATCCCTACCTGCCAGACGGCACGCTGGTCACCAACTGGAACGACGACGTGTATCCCGTGTATGACCTGCGGGAAGGCAGCAACGCCCTGGAGGCGCTGCTCAACACCAGTAACAAAGACAACCAGCTGAAAAGCATCATCGGTACCTCGCTGAACTTCACCATCGCCAAAGGGCTTGTGGCTAAGACAAGACTGGGACTGGATTTCAGGGAAACCACCACTGAGCGTTATGTGAACCCGGATTCTTATTCCGGTTATAAAGTAGATAACGGTGGAAAAGGCAGCTTTGGAGAAGGGACTACCCGTAACTTCACACTGGTCACTACTTCCGGCCTGACCTATTCCAAAAATATCGCTGACCGTCATGACTTTGAAGTGTCCGGTTATTTTGAATTCACGAAGAACAATTACCGTGCATTCAACTATACCGGCTTTGATCTGGATGGCCGCCTGCCGGCCACGCCTGCTGCCATTACGCCAGGTTCGCCTTTTGCGCCGGTAGTAGGCGGCAGCCGTACCCGCAGCGCACTGGCTTCCTACATCGCTGTGGGCCGTTATACTTTTGATGAAAAATATACACTTAACGCCTCCTTCCGCTATGATGGCGCTTCTACCGTGCCTCCTTCCAACAGGTGGCATGGTTTCTATTCCGTGGGCATCGGTTGGGAAGTGAAGAAAGAGAATTTCCTCAAAGACGTGAGTTTTGTGGACAACCTGCGTTTCCGCGCCAGCTATGGCACTTCCGCTAATCCGTTCTCCACGCTCGGGCCCTTCGCTTATTTCCGCACTTACGGCACCGACCAGTATGCCGGCCGTCCGGCCATTGTGCCATCACAACCTGGTAACCCGGGCTACGACTGGGAATATGCCAAAGAGCTGAATGTCGGCTTTGACCTGGGCATCTGGAACAACCGTATCCGCGTGGTGACAGACGTGTACAATAAAATCACCAACAACCTGTTCATCGAACAGCCGTTGTCCATCACTTCCGGCTTCAGCAGCATGTTCCTCAACTCCGGCGCCATGCGCAACCGCGGCATCGAGATGGACGTGCAGGCAGACATCATCCGCCGGAAAGATTTCACCTGGAATGTGGGCTTTAACTTCGCTTACAATAAAAACGTGATCACCGATCTGGGCGGCGCCAGCGAATTCACACAGGGCGATTCAAAAATTGTGCGGGTGGGCCTGCCTTATGGTTCGCACTACGCGCCTAAATGGGCCGGCGTAGACCCGCAGACCGGCGATCCGCTGTATTATGACCGTTCCGGCAAAACCACCAGCGATTATAACGAAACCGCGTTGAGCGTAGCGGAATTTGGTACTTATATTCCGCCTTTCACCGGCGGCTTCAACACCGGCATTACCTATAAAGGTATTTACCTGAACGCGTTGTTCACTTTTGCAGATAAGACCATGCGTTATCTCAACGAAGATTATTATACCGAGAACCCGGCCTTCGGCAGCAGCAACCAATCTATACGCATGTTGTACGACCGGTGGAAGAAACCTGGCGACAACGCCATCCTGCCCCGTTTCGGCGCCAGGCGCGGTTACTCTTCCCGCGATATCCAGGACGCCTCTTATCTCCGTTTGCGTAATGTGAGCATCGGGTACAACTTCCCGAAGGCGCTGTTGTCGCAGCTGAAATTTATACAGGGCGTGCAGGTGTTTGCGCAGGCGCAGAACCTCATCACCTGGACCAAATGGAAAAGCTTTGACCCGGAAAACAACAATGGTGAAGGGCGTTTCGACTATCCCGCTGCGCGGACTTACACCTTCGGCCTGAATGTTAACTTTTAAATCCTGCTGTTCATGATCCGTTATATTCAACATACTGTTAAATACCTGGCACTGATGCTGCCGGTATGCCTGCTTTCGTGCAACAAACAACTGGACCTGTCGCCCACAGACAATATCATTGATCCGGGAAGGACTTTTCGCAACGTCGCCGATCTTAATGGCGGCCTGCTGGGCGCTTACTCACGGCTTACCTACAATACCATTTACAACGTATCGCTGGTAACAGACGAGTGTACGTTGCCCAGCGAAAACGGTACCGGTGGCGGCGTAGCTTCCTACCGCTGGCAGATAGACCCGGGCAACGGCACCATTACCGCTTCTTTCAATGAATACTATGTTACGATAGACCGTGCCAACCGTGTGCTGGCCGCGTTGCCACAGGTGCCTGCCAAAGGCGATGAAGTAGCGAAGCGCGACCAATATCAGGGCGAGCTGCTGGCATTACGGGCGTACTGCCACTTCCAGCTGTTGCAGAGTTACGCGCAGGACTATACGCCCAATGCGCTGGGCGTGCCTTATATGGACGTTTCCAAAGTCAGCTCCCCCGCCCGTAATACTTTTGCGGAAGTAATGGCGCGTATTGAAGATGATCTTAAAGCCGCGAAGAAACTGATCCCTGCCTCCTTTGATGATAATACCCATATCACCCTGGCAGCAGTGTCAGCGATACAGGCACGGGTAGCCCTGTACGAAAAGAAATGGAGCGATGCCGTCACCTATGCCACAGAAGCTATCCAGGCCATGCCGCTGGCGGCACGTAACAAGTTCGCCGCCATCTGGAAAGATACCGATGAATCGGAAGTCATCTGGAAACTGAAGCAGATGCCCGGTACCGACGATGACCTGATCGGCGGTGTTTATTTCAAAAAGCGTGTAGCCTTATACGTCCCCTCCTTTGAACTGATTAAATTGTTTGACAAAGACAATGATGTGCGTTACCCGGCTTATATACAATTTGATGACAGCCGTGGCGCCGGTAAATCCGCTTACCTGGTCAATAAATACACCGGCAGTAGTGGTAACCCCGGGCTGGCAGACCTGAAGGTGTTCCGTACCGGAGAGATGTACCTGGTCCGTGCAGAGGCCGCGGCGGAGCTGGGCCAGAACGGCGATGCCGCCAATGACCTGAACGGTCTGCGTGCCGCCCGTATTGACGGTTATACACCGCAGGTGTTTGCCGATAAAGATGCGCTGATCACTGCCATCTATACAGAACGATTTAAAGAACTGGCGTTTGAAGGGCATCGTTTGTTTGACTTGAGGAGACGTTCCTTACCTGTAACACGTGAACCGGAAGACGCGGTGAATGCGCTGGGAGCAGTGCTGCTGAAGCCGGGACAGCGCGGTTATGTGTTCCCGATACCGGACGCCGAAACCAAGGCTAACAGGAACATGGAGCAGAATAAACCTTATTGAATTACGAATTACGAATTACGAATTACGAATTACGAATTACGAATTACGAATTACGAATTACGAATTACGAATTACGAATTTGAGGTATCCACAAAATGTAAAACGATCAGTAAATGAACGGAATAAAGATAATGGGCCTGTTAACGATAACGGCTATATGTTTTAGTGCTTGTGACGGGGGGGACAAAGCTCCTAAGACGATTCCCGGCCGTCCGGCTTCTATTGGTATTGTGGGTGATACGGCCGATGTGATTAAACCGGTAACGGGAGGCGTGGCGCTGATAGGTGGCGGCGGCAATGTGGACGGCGCTTTCCGCTGGATGATAGCCCGCAGCGGCGGTGGCGATGTGGTAGTGCTTACTGCCTCTGCGAACGCCGGTTATAACGTGGACATCGATTCATTGGGCAAGGTGAATTCCGTCGAAACGCTTAATATCACCAGCCGGGAACTGGCGAATAATGATACGGTAGCACGTATTATCCGGAATGCGGAAATGTTGTTTATCGCCGGTGGCGACCAGTCCCGTTATATGAACAACTGGAGAGGCACTAAGACAGCGGAGGCCATCAACTATCTGCTGACAGAGAAAAAGGCGCCGGTAGGCGGTACCAGCGCCGGTTGCGCTGTGCTCAGCGGGCTGTACTACAGCGGCGAAGGTGGTAGTGCGGTGTCTGACAGCGTGCTGGCCAATCCATACGATACGCTGGTAAAAGTGTATAACAATGATTTCCTGCATGCACCTTATCTGTCCGGCGTAATCAGCGACCAGCATTATGTGAAACGCGGCCGGCAGGGCAGGCATGTAACTTTTATGAGCCGTATTATCACAGATTATGGTATTTTCCCGATGGGTATTGCGCCGGACGAGAAGACGGCCGTTTGCATTGACGAGCATGGCGTGGCAACGGTTTTTGGGGTGAGCAAAGCATATTTTATCCAGGCGGATAGCCTCAAAAAACCTGAACTTTGTGTGAAAGGACAGCCTTTACAATGGAATTGTAACGGACAGGCCCTTAAAGTATATGAAATACCTGCTTCCGCGACCGGCAATGGCCGTTTCCCGTTGTCTGCCGGTGATACCACGGCGCCGGCCGGCGGCACCTGGTACTGGTGGTGGGTGGAAAATGGGGTACTGAAAACCAGGCAGATTTGATGATTTTATAAAATGACACTTTACATGAAAAGAGGTTTTTGCTATTTGTTACTGGCCTGTTGCCTGATGATGTCCCGAAATATGGCGTCAGCGCAGAAAAAAGTAGGACAGTATGTACTGGTGATCCATGGCGGCGCAGGCACTATCCTGAAAAAGAACATGTCGCCTGAGATGGAGGAAGCTTATAAAGCATCGCTGAAGCGGGCGCTGGAGAAGGGTTATGGCGTATTGCAATCCGGCGGCAGTAGTCTCGATGCGGTAGAGGCCACCGTACGGGTACTGGAGGACGATTCTCTTTTTAACGCCGGAAAAGGGGCGGTCTTCACCCACGACGGCCGTAACGAACTGGATGCGGCCATCATGAACGGCAAAACCAGGGCGGCGGGCGCCGTAGCTGGTGTGACAGTGATCAGGAACCCTGTCAGTGCTGCCCGTGCAGTGATGGAAAAATCTGAACATGTGATGATGATCGGCCCCGGAGCAGAGAAGTTCGCCAAAGAAGCCGGACTGGAAATTGTGGACCCTTCCTACTTCCGTACTGAGTCCCGCTGGAAAGGCCTGCAAAAAGCGTTGAAAGAAGACTCGCTTGCTTCGGCCAAATCCAACGCCTATACGAATCCCGCGAAGCTGGGCATTATCAACAAGGATAATAAATTCGGCACGGTGGGCGCTGTAGCGCTGGACAAACAGGGAAACCTGGCCGCCGCTACTTCCACTGGTGGTATGACCAACAAAAAATACGGCCGTGTGGGTGATTCGCCGATCATTGGCGCCGGCACTTATGCGAATAATAATACCGTAGCCGTGTCCTGCACCGGCTGGGGCGAGTATTACATCCGCAACGTGGTGGCCTACGACCTTTCTGCGCTGATGGAATATAAAGGGTTGTCTGTGCAGGATGCCGGTAAAACCGTTATCAAAAAAGTGGGCGATATGGGCGGCGATGGCGGCCTCATTGCGCTGGACAAAAACGGTAATATGGCCATGCCTTTTAACACGGAAGGCATGTACAGGGGAGCTGTCACCAAAGACGGGAAGATTGAAATTTATATTTATAAATAACAGTTTGTCCTAAGATATATCCGATTTTCAGGGGCTGGCCGATCAGGCCGGCCCTTTTGTTTTTAACGCCGCATGCAGGAACGGGAAAATGCATGCTGCTTGTTATACCTGAGGAATTGCTTTCTGCGGGCGGCTGACAGCTGGTTGTCTCCCTGAAAATAGCTTGTTAATCCAGTATCAGTATCCGCTAAATTTCAGGTATTGTGGATAACCGGACTGGGCTACCTTACCAATACCATCTTTGTTGAGGGAATGCGATTCACAATTATTTGCAGATGCAGGATCTGTTAGAGAAAATATACAGGGACAATGACCAACTAGCCTTTCGCCAGCTGTTTTTGCAGTACAGCGAACGGCTGATTGTTTTTGCTGCATCGTTGCTGCCTTCCCGTGAAGAAGCAGAAGAAGCCGTGTCCGATGTATTTGTGAAGATATGGCAGAACCGCGCCTCGCTGCCTGCGGTGCGTAACCTCAATACCTACCTGTACACTGCTGTCCGTAATACTGCTTACAACTACCGCACCAGCGCCGGCAGGATGCCGGAGATACTGACAGGTGAGCATATCCAGGTGGCTGTTAATGCCATGGCTGCCTCCCCGGAGGATATGCTGATCAGCAAGGAAAACCTGCGGAAGATAGAATCAGCCATCAACCTGTTGCCCGCCCGCTGTAAACTCATCTTCCGCCTTGTAAAGGAAGATGGCCTCAAATACCGTGAGGTGGCGGAAATCCTGGAAGTGTCGATCAACACGGTGAACACCCAGATGGCCATCGCCCTGAAAAAATTGGGTGAGGTGATCGATATCCGTCAGCATTTCGGCTGGATGGAATAAAAAAAAATAAAAAAATTTCTCCCGCGCTTCATAGTATTTCTCCAAAATACTGTCTTATCTGTTACACCACCGTAACATGTCAATTTAATGGAACAACATGAAAGGCTTTGGGAACTGATAGCTAAACGGACGGCAGGCATTTTGTCGGCCGCAGAGGAGATGGAGCTGGAAGTCCTGCTGGAAGCCACCCCTGAGGTGGCCCGGCAACAGGAGCTGTTGGACAAAATATCCCTGCAAAGTACGGGCAAGCCTACACTCGAAAGGAAGGAAATGCTGCTGGACCGCATCATGGGTGACATCGTCGCTGCTGAAAATAAGGAAACACCACCGGTGCCGGAGATGACGGACGACAATATGCAGGTGTCACGCCGCCGCTGGCGGGCGATAGCCGTTGCCGCTTTCCTGGCGTTGCTGCTGGGCGCCGCCACCATGACGTACCTGCGTACCGCCACTTCCCCCGCGGTGGTGTGGAGCACTGTGCAAACACGGCCCGGCTCCAAAACACGCATCACCCTTCCGGACGGCACGCTGGTCATGCTCAACGCCGGCAGCACCTTGTCTTATCCCAGTAATTTCGCCAAATCCGGACGGGAAGTGAAGCTCATCGGGGAAGGTTATTTTGATGTGACCAAAATGGCCAGCTATCCGTTTGTCATCCACACTAATACGGTTGATATAAAAGTATTGGGCACCACTTTCAATGTAAGGGCCTACACAGATGAATCACATACGGAAACAGCCCTCATCAGCGGCGCGGTGGAAGTGACCGTGAAAGATGCAGGCAAACAACATATCACGTTAAGCCCGCGGCAGAAATTACTGGTGGCCAACGTCATCACGGACACTGTGGCGAAACCCGCGCCGGCAGCCCGGACGGACGACCAGAAACCATTGATCGTACTGGAAAGCATTGAAAAGGAACATACCGGTAGCCTGATAGCGGAAACGGCCTGGGTGGAAAACAGATTTGTATACCGTAATGAGCATTTTTCACAACTGATAAAAAGAATGGAAAGATGGTATGGCATTACAATAGAATGTCATGACCAGGCATTGTTACAGACCTCCTTTACCGGTAACGTACAGGGTGAATCGCTGGACCAGCTGCTGGGCATGTTAAAACAGACCAAACAATTCGATTATAACGTCACCGCAGGAAAAGTCATTATTCATTAATCAAAGTCTAAATCGCTAGTTATGAAAGTACTGTCAGGCTTTACCTGATAACCACCTGTAACATCTTTATTAAAAAAAACGGGAAATGCGCGCACATTCCCCGTTGTCAAGCATGAGGAGACCTTTTACGTTCGAAGGTTTCAGGGACTCCTATTGTATCAACTCAACAAATCCAAGGTATGAAAAAATTTACTAAGTCGGGGCCTCCCACCGTATGGGCAAGGGTCCAGCAGATGTTATTGATTATGAAGTTCACCACGTTGTTGCTGCTACTGGTAGCGCAGGCTTCGGCCAGTGTTTATTCCCAGAAAAAGATCAGTATCCGGGCAGAGGCCACGCTCCTGGATAAAATGCTGATCATGCTGGAGAAAAAATCCAATTATCGTTTTTTCTTTAATAATGATGAGTTGAAAGATGTGCCCCCCGTATCTGTTGATATGAGCGGCGTAACGGTGACTGAAGCGCTGGACCGCCTGCTGTTGCCCCGTAACCTGCACTATAAAGTGCTGGACAATAACGTTGTGGTGGTCACCCGCGCCGGCAACGAAATCCGCGACAAACATATCAAAGGAAAGGTGGTCAATGCGAAAGGCGAGCCCCTGCCAGGCGTAACGGTAAAAGTCTCCGGTGCCAACGCCGGCGCTGTTACCAACGCTAATGGCGAATACGAACTGAATGCGCCGGACAATGCGACCCTGGTGTTTTCCTTTATCGGCCACATCCAGCAGACGGCTACCCTGGATGGACGTACCACTGTTAACATCACTTTGCAGGAAGATACCCAGGGCCTCAACGAAGTCGTGGTAGTAGGTTATGGCACCCAGAAAAAAGGTGACCTCACCGGCGCCGTAGCCACGCTGGATGGCAAAAAACTTGAAAGCCGCCCGCTGGTAAACCTGGCGCAGGGCCTGCAAGGCATGGTGCCCAACTTAAATGTGAACCTGAACAACGGCGCTCCGGGCAAAGGCGCCACCTTCAACGTACGCGGTAATACATCTATCAACGGCGGTGGCCCGCTGGTGCTGGTAGACGGTGTACAGATGGACCCTAACCTCATCAATCCTGCCGACGTGGCTAACGTCACCGTGCTGAAAGATGCGGCTTCCGCTGCCATCTATGGCGTAAGAGGCGCATACGGCGTTATCCTCATCACTACCAAAAAGCCGGGTAAAGATGCGCCGCTGCGGTTGAACTATTCCACTTCCTATACCATTACCCGCCCCACCCGCATGCCGAAATACCTCAATTCAGTGGATTATATCCGTATGCACCGTGAAGCCGATCGCACCGGTCAGCTCTCCGGCGGCAACGCTGCCTCCGAACCCTTTACCACAGAAGATTCTGTTCGTGCTGCGGCATACTTTAAAGATCCTGCCAACAACCTGCCGGTATATGTGGACCCTGCCAATCCCTCCAAATACCGCTACGTAGGCAATACCGACTGGATAAAAGAACTTTACCCGGGATGGGCGCCCATGATGGACCATAACGTGTCTATCTCCGGCGGCCAGGGCAAAACCGGCTACGTGGCCTCCCTCGGCTATTTCGATCAGAAAGGCCTGCTGAAAGTGGCCAACGAAGATTTTAAAAGATACAATGCGAGCCTGAAACTCAATACAGAAGCAACGTCCTGGCTGGAGCTGAATATGAAAATGATGCTCAACCGAACAGAGAGCAACAAACCCACTCCTGCCAGTCACGGCGGCCTTTCATCCGGCTGGATCTCCGGCGACCTGCGCCCCATCATGCCTGTTTACCACCCCGACGGCCACTTCTCCGGACAGGGCTCCTTTACCAACATCGTAGCCCTCGCCACTCTCAACGGCCGCACCAAAGAAACCGCCAATGACCTGTGGCTCACCGGCGGATTTGTACTGAAACCACTCAAAAACCTGCGTATCGTGGGCGACTATACGTGGAACAGTTATGGCCTCAACAACCAGCAACATTATAAAGAGTACCAGGAGTACGGCGCCAACGGCATACTGCTGGGCACTTTCCCCTGGAGTAAACCCAGCAGCGTAAAAGAAAGCAATAACAACGACTACTATACAGCGTTGAATGCCTATGCGGAATACTCCCGCCAGTTTGGCCAGCATTTCCTGAAAGCCATGGTGGGCTACAACCAGGAAAAGAAGCAGGTGAAAGGGTTTAACGTGAAAGTGAAAAACCTGATCGATCAGACCATGCCAGCCATCAACCTCAACAACGACAACAGTCCGCTGGCCGATGGCCGCCAGTACAGCTGGGCGCTGGCCGGCTCTTTCTTCCGGTTGAATTATGACTATGCCAACAAGTACCTGTTGGAAGTGAACGGTCGCTATGACGGTACTTCCCGTTTCCCTGCCAGCAACCGCTATGTGTTCCTGCCGTCCGTATCTGCCGGCTGGCGCGTATCTGAAGAAGGCTTCTTTAAACCGCTGCTGGACGTTGTCAACGATCTGAAACTGCGCGCTTCCTACGGTACGTTGGGCAACCAGGCGCTGAACCCCGACCAGAACGCCAACACAGACATCTATCCCTATATTCCTACCATGCCAAGTGGTAAAGTGGATTATATTTTCGATGACCAGAAAGGTGTATACGTAGGCGTGCCCGGTCTGGTAAGCCAGAATTTTACCTGGGAAAAAGTAAGCACGCGCAACTTCGGCCTGGACGTGACCCTGCTGAAAAACCGTCTCAGCGCCACTTTCGACTGGTATATCCGCGATACCAAAGACATGCTGCTGAATGGTTATCCGTTGCCCGGTATCCTCGGTACTTCCGCTCCTAAAGTAAATACCGGCGAAATGCGTACCAAAGGCTGGGAACTGGGTGTTAACTGGAGAGATAAGATCAACGATGACCTTTCCTATGAAGTAAACCTGGCACTGTCTGATTATTCCGCTACCATCACCCGCTACGACCTCAATCCTACCAAAACACTTGGCAGTGGTACCTACTACGTAGGCCAGAAACTGGACGAGATATGGGGATATGTGACAGACGGATTTTTCCAGTCGGACGCGGAAGCTGCCGGTGCCGACCAGTCCAACCTCTGGAACGGCAAATGGCTGGCCGGCGATATCAAATTCAAAGACCTGAACGGCGACAAAAAAATCACCAGTGGCCAGAACACCGCTGTTGATCCGGGTGACCGCAAAGTGATTGGCAATAAAACACCCCGTTACCAGTTTGGCGTGAATCTCTCCGTACAGTATAAAAACTTCGATTTTAATATGCTCATACAGGGCGTAGGCAAACGCGACGTGATGCTGGACGGCAACACCTTCTGGGGCTTCAAGAGCGAATGGGACGTACCTATGGTATATCAGCTGGATTACTGGACCCCCGATCATCCTGACGCTTACTACCCACGCCAGCGCTTCGGTGGTGGCGGTAACTTCCAGGCACAAACGAAATACCTGCAGAACGCTGCTTATGCCCGTATGAAAAACCTGTCGGTTGGCTACACGTTGCCGGCTTCCGCCATGCGGGCCATGCGGATGCAGAAACTGCGTGTGTACGTGTCTGCGCAGAACCTGTTTGAAGTGACCAAACTGCACAAAGCATACGATCCGGAAATATTTGACGCGAAAGACTATCCGCTCAACAGGGCCATCTCTTTCGGTTTGCAACTGGGCTTATAATCAATCCAAAACATGATGATGATGAAAAAAAGAAATATCATATATGCGTTAACGTTATCAGTCATGGCATTGACCGGCTGCAAGCGTGATTCTTTCCTCGACCTGAACCCCGACGATGCTTTCAGTGATCCGACTTTCTTTAAGAACGAGTCTGACCTGAAGTTGTACTGCAACGGTTTTTACAGCACATTGCCGGTGATGGACAACAACTCGGACAATAACTCCGATGACATGGTGCCGCGCAGCAAAGACGCGTTTTTGTCGGGCCAGTACATAGTGCCCATCGTAAAAGACGATGACAAAGGTGAGTGGAGCTGGAAAAACGAGCGAAGCGCCAACTACTTCCTGGCGCGTTATCAGCGTGCCGCCGTAGGTGACGATGTGAAAAACAAATATGCCGCCGAAGCCCGTTTCTTCCGTGCATTGTATTTCTGGCAGAAAGTAAAACGTTATGGCGATGTGCCCTGGTTTTCCAAAGACCTGAATGAAAACTCTCCGGAGCTGGACCTGCCGCGTACACCGCACAAACAGGTGATGGACTCTGTGCTGGCAGACCTGAACTTTGCTGTAGCCAACCTGCCTGCGCCGGGCAGTGCGGAAAAGGGCCGTCTGCATAAATTTGCCGCCGCCGCCTTGAAAGCGCGTATCTGCCTGTGGGAAGGTAGCTACCGCAAATATCACAGCCTCGGTGATGATCAGCCGATGATGCGTGAAGCTGCTAATGCTGCGCAGCTGGTGATGACCAGTGGTTTGTACGATCTGTATACCACCGGGCATCCCGCCACCGATTATTATAACCTGTTTATACAGGAAGAACTGTTGGGCAACAAGGAAGCGATCATGCCCAAACGTTTTATCAAGGATGTGTTCATGCACAATCTTACCCGCCAGCTGGGAGAAGGTAATACGGGTTTCAGCAAAAGTTTTGTGCGCTCTTTCCTGTGTACTGATGGCCTGCCCACTGCGCTCAGCCCTTTGTATAAGGGAGATGATTCCATCCAGGCGGAGATCACCAACCGGGATCCCCGTTTCGGGCAGCTGATTGCCACCCCGGGTTTTGTATTTCAGGTAGATGCCAGCGGCAACAAGGATATTATCACTCTGCCGCGTATAGGCACCAGCGTTACAAGCACCGGCTACCAGCGCGTGAAAGGCCGTTCTTCCAGCCTGGAGCAGTGGAACGCCAACCAATCCACGCTGGACCTGTTTATTTTCCGTTATGCAGAAGTGTTGCTGGTATACGCAGAAGCCAAAGCAGAACTGAACGAATGTGACCAGGCCGTGATCGATCAGACGATCAGCAAACTGCGTGCGAGGGTAGGCATGCCCGCCATGCAGATCGCTGCACTGATAAAAGACCCGAAATCCGATTTCCCTGCATTGCCTGTGCTGCTGGATGAAATACGCCGGGAGAGGAGAGTAGAGCTGGGCGCAGAAGGTTTCCGTTTTGACGACCTGTTGCGCTGGAATGCCGGCAAGCTTATCGAGAACCCTGAATCTATTCTGGGCATGAAACTGCGACCTGAGGTGAAAGCGCAGTACCCCAACCAGGGCCAGGTTAAAGATATCGTGCTGGACGCCAACGGTTATATCCGGGTATATCCTGATATCACCGCCAGGGTGTGGAACGATAAAATGTACCTGTATCCTATCCCGACACAGGAGCTGACGTTGAATCCGAAGCTGTTGCCACAGAATAAAGGCTGGTAATAATTACGAATTACGAATTACGAATTACGAATTACGAATTTGGGGCATGTATGAACAGATAATTTGTTCGTACATGCCCCAAATGATTTTTAAGGTCGCCTGGTTGCTTTTGTTTATCCGGTTGTGTATTTTAAAGTTTTTAAAAATCTTGTTTTATATTTTGAGCGTTCCGTTGGTGATATTGAATGAAGGAAAACCTCAATTCGTAATTTGTAATTGGGTTTAAATGTTATTTAATTATGAAATCCAGTCGCAGCGGGCATTAGGAGAAAGTGATAAAAGCACCGCCATATTATATTTGTGACCAAAATCTATCTGGATGACCGCCCACGAGCTACATACTGAGAACAACCTGTTCCGGGCGATTGCCAACGGAGATGAAAAAGCATTCGAGACGCTTTTTCATCGGTACCGTAATAAAGTATACACTATTGCCTGGAAGATCACCGGCTCCGAAGCGGTGGCGGAGGAGATAGTGCTGGACGTATTTCTGAAGGTATGGTTAAAACGGGAACAATTGCCGGAGCTGGAATACTTTACCGCCTGGCTGTTTACGATTACCCGTAACCGTGTGTTCAAGACGCTGAAACAGCTGGCGCAGCAGGCTACCAGCCACGCTATTTCCGACCAGGAAGAGTGGTTGTTGCCACCGGTGGCTTCGTCCAGCGAGCCGTTGCTGGAAAAAGAATACCGTCAGATTTTACATGATGCTGTGTCCCGTTTGTCGCCGCAGCAACAGAAAGTTTACCAGCTGATCAAAGAGCACGGCATGAAGCGGGAAGAGGCGGCCAGAGCGCTGAACCTTTCACCCGAGACCGTGAAACGCCATCTGGCAGAGGCGATGCACTTTATCCGTACCTACTGTAGTTATCATCTGGGCACCTACGCCACCTTGCTTATTATTAAGGAATTGTTATGAAGCAGATTTTTTCTGTTTTCCACTGACCCATTTTTCTTTTTGAGGGATTTCTTTTGATATACCCGGCACAAAACCGGTCCGCAGGATGTCCCGATTTGAATTTTTATTCCGCAAATCGCTGGAGAAAACCAGCACAGAAGCCGAGCAGCAGGAGCTGATGCAGCTGATTGCCCGGTCGCAGCACGACGAAACGCTGATGCAGTTGCTGGACGAGGTGATCGCCGCTTCCGGCGACGAGAAGGCCATGCCTGCGCATCGCGCACAGGAGGTATTGGCCATCATCCTGCAGGCCGGTACAAAGCCCCGCACTGCCCGCCGTACGGTACGTATGCGCTGGTGGGCTGCCGCCGCATCGCTGCTGTTGCTGGCAGGCGCCGCGTGGTACCTGCTTCGCCGCCCTGTTGCGCATACGCCTGACACCGTTCCGGTACTGGCCCTGCAGGACATACGTCCTACTGCGCAAAGCGCCGTTCTCACACTGGACGATGGCAGCCAGGTAATACTGGACAGCCTGCATCAGGGCAGCATCCGTAATGCAGCCGGCGCCGTGATCCATCTGGGGCAACATACATTGGCTTACAGTAATAATAAAGATGCCGGTCAGGCTTACAATACGCTGTCTACTCCCCGTGGAAAACTCTTCCACCTTATCCTGCCCGATGGCACTGAAGTATGGCTTAATGCCGCGAGTTCATTGCGTTACCCTGTCAGCTTCCATGCTGCGGAACGGGTGGTGGAACTGAACGGCGAAGCCTATTTTGAGGTGAAACAGGCTGCTACAAGGCCTTTCCGGGTAAAGACCATACAGGAGAGCGAGATCAGGGTATTAGGGACCGGGTTTAACGTCAACGCCTATACTAATGAACCGGCCGTTACCACTACATTGTTACATGGCCGGGTACAGGTGCTGGCGGCACAACGGCAAATGTTGCTGAAGCCTGGCCAGCAGGCCACTGTGGCCGGCGGCGATATCAAAGCGCAGGCTGCTGACACCAGCCAGGTGACAGCCTGGAAAGAAGGCATGTTCCAGTTCGATAACGCCGGTATTCAGCAGGTGATGAACCAACTGGAACGGTGGTACGATATCACTGTCATCTATGAGAACGGTGTTCCGGATATCCGCTTCGGCGGTAAGATGGAGCGAGAACTGGACCTGCGCAGCGTATTGAGAATACTGGAAATATCTAACGTACATTATCGTCTGGAGGGAAGAAAACTAATCGTCACACAATAACGAAGCGAAGAAGATTGTCATACCAGCCATTCCTGCGCCCCGGGAGCGCAGCAGGGCGCCGTATGCCTGTAATGAACCTTTAAATTCTGAAATCACCATAATGATGTCCAAACAGCTTTACACACCAAGACCTACTATTCCGCCAGGCCCTATGCCCCGGCAGAACAATAGCCGGCAGGCCCGCAGCCGCACGCTGTGGCCATGTATGCTGCTATTGTCTGCTATCCTGTGCCTCCAGGTACAGGCGCGTACCCTGGGCCAGTCCATCACCCTCTCGGGTAAAAATCTCTCTTTTAAAGAGATCTTTCAGGCACTGGAAAAACAAACCGGCTACGTCGTTTTTTACAACACGGCCATGTTGAGCAGAACAAAACCAGTGACCATCACCGTGAAAAATATGAACATCACGGAGTTCCTGCACGCTGTCATGGCTGATCAGCCGATAGATTTCGAGATCAGCGCCAAAACCATTACCATCAAGGAAAAGACCAAAACTCCGCCGGAAACTGCACCGGAACCACCAGGCAACGTGCCCGCCAAAGATCCGCCAGTAAAAGGGAAAGTGCTGGACAACGAAGGGAATCCCCTTCCCGGCGCTACAGTGGCTGTTGCCGGGAGTACTCATGGCGTGCAGACCAACGAGAAGGGAGAGTTTACCATAACAGCCGCAAAAAGCGCATCGCTGCTTATCACTTACATCGGATTTGAAAGGAGAGTAGTGGTACTTGCCCATGAACAACAGCCGCTGAACATACAACTGACGCCAGCCAAAAAAGATATCAACGAGGTGGTCGTGATCGGCTATGGCGCTGTTGCTAAAAAAGACCTCACCGGCGCAGTATCTACCGTACGCCCCGCAGATATAGAAGGCCTTCCCGTTACCCGCGTGGACCAGATGTTACAGGGGCGTATCGCCGGGGCGGAAATCGTTTCTGCCGATGGTGAACCAGGCTCCGGCACCTCCGTTCGTATACGCGGCACCCGTTCTATTACCGCCAGTAACGAACCGCTTTACATCGTAGACGGACTGATGGACGGCATCACCAGCCTCAATGAACTGAACCCTTCTGATATAGCTTCCATCAATGTGCTGAAAGATGCGTCTTCCACCGCGATCTACGGTTCGCGCGGAAGCAACGGCGTCATCATCATCACCACCAAATCGGGCGCCAACAGGGCAGGAAAAACAAATTTCACTTTCCGCTCCGATCTCGGCAGCTCTGTACTGCCCCGCTACCTGGACCTGATGAACGCCACAGAGTTCGCGCAACTGCAAAACGACCGTTTTTATTTCGCCAATGCTGCCAACCCTACAAAGCCGCTGGAAGAATATCCTTACCCCAATCCGTTGTCATTGGGAGAAGGTACTAACTGGACCAAAGAAATCACCCGCGTAGCGCCTTACCAGAACTATACCTTGTCGGCCAACGGCGGTGACAAAGCCACGCAGTATTATTTCTCCGCCAATTACAACGACAACCAGGGCATCATTAAAAACAGCGGCCTGAAACGTTACCAGGTGCGGCTTAACCTCGACAGGACCATCAGCCGCTATGTGAAAGCAGGCGTGCGTTTTAACTATTCGCAGATCGCCCGCAAACTCAATAACGCCGACGTAGGTACGAGCACGTTATGGTACAGGTCCACCATCTTTTTGTCGCCTACCATGCCGGCATACAAGCCGGACGGCAGTTTCAACGATTGGAACACCCAGTGGTACAGCGGTACCCTGTTCGATTCACCGTTGGCCAATGTGGAGCTTAAACAAAACGATGCATTGGAAAAAAGCCTGAGCTCTATGGGATATATTGAAATCACCCCGATAAAAAATATCCTGATCAGGTCTACCGTATCGTATACAGATTATAGCAAGAATGACAACCAGTTCATTCCGTCCACCATGCCGTCCCGCGCCAATGCCAATACCGGTGCATACGCCTATAAGCGCAGCTATTTCGACAACAATATCCTGAATGAGAATACCATTACCTATAAAAACACCTGGAACCGTGTACACAACTTCGATGCGATGTACGGCTTCACTGTCCAGAAGAAAAAATTCAATAACATGTCCGCCAGCGGAAATGGTTATTTTATTGATGATATCGGCACCAACGACCTGGGTGCCTTACCTTCCAAAGAAACGATCAACATCGGTTCCTCGTTGGAAAACCTGGGCCGTATGTCGCACCTGGCGCGTATCAACTACAACTACCGCAACAAATATTATGTGACAGCTACCGGTCGTGCAGACGGCGCTTCCAACTTTTCACAAGACCACAAATGGGCTTATTTTCCTTCTGCCGCGGTGAAATGGAATATCGCCAACGAGCCGTTTATGCGCCGTTTCAGGGATATCAGCGAACTGTCTGTTCGCCTTAGTGCGGGTACATCCGGCAACGACGCTATTTCCAGGTACCAGTCGCTTTCCCGTCTTAATTCCACATCATCCGGATATCTGTTCGGCGGTACACAGCCGGTGGCTTACTATCCGGCACGTATTGAGAACGAAGGCCTCACCTGGGAGAAGACTACATCCTACAACGCCGGGCTGGATTTATCTTTCCTCAACAAAAGGGTAGACATCTCCCTGGAAGTATATAAAAGCAATACCTCCGATCTGCTGCTGACCGTCCAGCTGCCTACGCACACCGGCTTTGGTTCAAGGCTGGCCAATATCGGGAAGACTTCCAACAAAGGCATAGAACTGACGGTGAACACGGAAAACATCCGCCGGAAAAATTTCTCGTGGTCCACCACTTTCACCATCGCGCGCAACAAGCAGCTGGTGGAAGATATCGGCGGCCTGGACAGGGTATCTGTATATGACAATCCCTATGGCGCACAGTACATGATGTACGGCTATGTGAAAGGACAGCCGCTGAATGCCTTGTGGGGCATGGAATACGCCGGTGTATGGAAAAGCCAGGCGGAGATAGACCAGGACAAAAAAGATAAAAAATATGCATCGGCCGCAGTAAGTTATTATTCACCTGGCCGTCAGCGTTACATCGATCAGAACCATGATGGCGTCCTCGATAACAACGATATGGTGTATCTCGGAAATGCTGACCCTGACTTCTATGGCGGTATTCAGAACACGGTGAGATTTAAAAAGCTGATGATCTCTTTTTATTTCAACTACAGCGTAGGCGGACAGATTTACAATCCAACAGAACTGTTTATGGGCACCGGTACCTACCTAAGCAACCAATACCGTTATATGGTAAATGCCTGGCATCCTGTGCGGAATCCCAATTCCGACTATCCGCGGGCTGATTCAAAAGACGACATTCCCAACGACCGGTTTGTGCATTCCGCCACTTTCCTGCGGTTTAAAAACTTCTCTGTCGCCTATCCTTTTGACCTGAGCAAGATCACCCGTAAGCGGCTGCAGTCCATCTCCCTGTCGCTGGGCGGTAACAACCTGGTACTGTGGAAACACTATAACGGCTATGATCCGGAGGTGTCCACACAGAGCGGCGGTTCTACCATGCGCCGCATGGACAACGGCGCTTATCCCTCCAGCCGTACGATCACTTTCGGTGCTGAACTAAAATTTTAAAGTATTGGGTATGAAAAGAAAACTGAATTATATCGTTGCCTTGCTGTTGCTGGCCGGAGCCACAGGGTTTACCGGTTGTAAGAAGTTGCTGGAAGAAGAGCCCAGCAGTTTTGTCAGCCCCGGTGATTTTTTCAAAAACGAAAATCAATGTATCGCTGCGCTGAACGGTTGTTATATGCCGCTCAACAGCATCTATATCTCCGATCTGATCATTCCGCTGGAAGGTTCTACAGACCTGGCTTTCCTCAATTCCTCGCAACTGGATGCCAAGTTTGAAATATCTCCCGCCAATCCCGGTATGGGAGATAACGTCTGGACTGCCTGTTACAACGGCGTGATGTATTGCAACGCCGCTATTGATGGTATTGAGAAAGCCACGATCCCGGCCGACAGGAAGCCGCCGCTGAAAGCTGAAGGAGTAGTGCTGCGGGCCCTGTACTATTACATCCTTACCAGCACGTTCAATGATGTGCCTTATTATACGCAGAATGTCAACAGTCTGACTGCCCTCAATGAGGTAATGAAGCTGGGACGAATGAGCGCCACAGAAACGAGGGACAAACTGATCAAAGAGCTACAGGAATATGCACCGAAGCTGCCGCAGGCACGTACTTCCGAAGTGCCGCAGAACCGGGTGTCTGCCGCTATGGCGTATATGCTTATCGGTAAGATGGCCTTGTGGAACAAACAGTACCAGGTATGTGCGGATGCCATGGAAGCCATCCGGAAGGTATACGGACAGCTGGCGCAATACCCGTTACAGGATACATGGTTCCGCAATAAAAACACGCCGGAATCCATTTTTGAAGTGCAATATACCTGGTCGGCCACCGGACTGAAAAAGACCACCAACGTGGCCGCCTTCTTTACGCCCACCAAGGCTTCCGGTACCAGCACCTACGACGGCGTGAACATCCCCGAGTTAGGCACCAAAGCGAATCCTTTTAACTCCGTGACACCTACTGAATATTTCATGAAGCTATACGATTACGCCGATCCGCGCAGGGAGATGATATTGGCCTACAGCTACAATGGCGCTTATTTCAAGCGTCCTATGCAGAACAACGGTACCGGCAAAGCCTGGATGGGGCCTAAGTTCTGGTGCCCTGCCATGGACAACATCGCAGATGGCAATAACCAGAAAGTATTCCGTTATGCCGACGCCCTGCTGATGCTGGCCGAAGCAGCCAACGAAACCGGCGATGCCGGCCTCGCACTGCAATGCCTGAACGAAGTAAAAGGCCGCGCCTATGATGCACTGAAGCTTCCGGCTTATCCTGGAAAAACGGAGTTTTTCGAGGAAGTGAAAAAAGAACGGGCCCGAGAACTGATGGGCGAATACGGCCGCAAATGGGACCTGGTAAGGTGGGGCGTTTTTTATAAAGCAGTCAGCGAAACAGCCGGCGCAGAGTATGAAGTCATCAAAAACAACCTGCGGCCTTATCACGAATATTATCCGATACCGGACAAGGAAGTATTGCGTTCCGGTGGTATTCTAACTAATCCAGCTTATAAATAATTTATCATGAACCGTTTTTTAGTATCGCTGTTTTTATGCCTGTATATAGCCGGCGCGCAGGCGCAGGCGCCCTTTCGAGTATTGAGCTATAATATCCTGGAAGGCATGGTCACTGACACCACCAAAGGAAAAGAAGTGTTTGTACAATGGGTGAAACAATTCAACCCGGATATCGTTGCGCTGCAGGAGTGCAACAAGTTTACCCAAAAAACACTGGAGGAACTGGCCGCTACCTGGGGTCATCCTTATGCCGTGATCGTAAAGGAAAATGGTTATCCTACCGGTCTTACTTCGCGGTACCCGATCACCAATATCCGCAAAGTGAATGAAAACATGACCCATGGCTTTATCATGGCGAATGTGCTGGACTATAATATCGTGGTATTGCACCTTAATCCGCATAAGTTCCGCAAGCGCCGCGAAGAGATCGCCAATATCCTCGCCAATGTGGAACAAACGAAAGAAAAGCGTGGCTGGATACTCATGGGGGATTTTAATTCCAATACCGCACAGGACATGGCCCGGCTGGACACCAACCGGATCAAGCTGGCGCATCTCAATGCAGTGAAAAAAAATCCCAATATCGAAAACCTGGACAACGGCAGTATCGATTTTGAAGTACAACAACGTATGCTGGACGCCGGGTTTATAGACGCACTGTTTGAACAGGACAGGCTGGAACGTGCCACCGGAGGCAAGGATATCATCCGCAGTACGTCCCGTATCGATTACATCTATCTCAGTAAAGACCTGGCGAAGAAACTAAAGACCTGTCACTTTATCTATGATGATTTCACTGCAAAGTACTCCGACCACAAACCGGTGTACATGGAGCTGAAAAAATAAATGTTGTCATGAAAAGAAATTTATTCAACTGTTATACACTCCTGGCAGCAGCTTTCCTGGTGGCCGTTGCAGCCTGCCGTAAAAGCGAAGACTATCGTTTCAGCACGCCGCTGGCGATCGACGCCCGCATTATCCGGTTGGGCGCTGCTGCCGATACTACCCGCTTTATTGTGTACGCTGACGGCGACTGGAAACTGGAACTGACAGACGAAGCGCCGTGGCTGCAACTGCAAACCACCAGCGGGCATGGCAAAAGCGACGCGCTGGTGCAAGTCACCGACAACAGCGGCCAGCTGCCACGCGCTGCCAAACTGGTAGTAAAAGGGGGTGGTAAATCAGATACCATCGTGCTGCAGCAAAAGGGGCTTACGCCGGCGCTGGCCATCACCGATGAAACGGCACAGGCCATCGCCAATGGCGGCACCTACAAATCCGGTATCAATACCAATGTACCGCTGGAACGGATGGCCATCAGCTACGGTTACGACGCTACGGGAGCTGTCAACTGGGTGTCCGGTCTTCAGGTAAAAGACGGTTATCTGTTCTTTAAAGTAGATACAAACCAGCTGCCTGTGGCGCGCACGGTAATGCTCCGCCTCAGTTACCTCGATGCATTAGGCACCACCACCCAAGACAGCATGCTGATCAAACAACAGCCGGGCATGAGCTACGAAGGCGCTGTGCAGAAGGATTTCGCCTATGTAAAACAGTCCCTGGCCAATGGTGTGGTCAACGAAAATATTTTTGTGGAAGGCGTGGTGATCAGCGATAAAGGGCATCCTAATATCGCGCAGAACCTTAATAAATCTACCGACAAACACAGTCTTGATAAAACCGAAAACAGTATAGCCGTTTACGTGCAAAGCCCGGACGGCAGCAACGGTCTTTACTTCAAGACTAAAACGCCCGGTGATAATATCTTCAACTTCAACGACCGGGTGAAGATATGGTTGAAGGGCGCGACGGTACAGCAATTACAAAACCCTTCCCGGACCATCATCTCCGGCATTGATGTAATACACATCATGAAAAAAGATGTGGGCACCGGCATGCTTCAACCTAAAGAAAAATATATCTCCGCTTTAACAGATAATGATCTTTATACTTATGTGAAGCTGAAAGATGTGGAAATCTCTGTTCCCAGTGGCGCATTCACAAATATCAACGAAGGGTACGTAGCGCGTATGGACTGTTACCCCACCCATATCCGTGACATACAAGGCAGCAGCCTGAACATGCTGACCAACCTCGATGTGCTGTACCGCCGTGATGGTAAACGGGTACCGCAAGGCTCCGGTTCCATCACCGGCGTACTGGTACACGAAGAGTATGACCGCTACGGCGGAGATATCGGCCGGTACTCCATCCGCCACCTGAAGCGGGAAGATATTGCGCTCAACGAAGACCGCAGCAACGGTTTCTCCAATGTGCTCGTGGAATGGAGCCGGTTTAAAACAGAATATGCCGCTACGCCTACTGAGTCGCAGAACCCGTTGACCCCGGATTTGGGCAACGGCCGTATCTACCAGAGTGGCAAAAAATACCTCGATTTCACTACTAACGGTATCACCCCTACGACAGATTACAACGGTCTGCTGCAGGAACCTACTACCAACAAAGGCGCTGTGAGCAATGGCGGCTGGGGTTGCAAAGGCTGGTGGAACGCTACTGCCAATACCGGCGAGTCCTGGATCATCGAGGTATCCACGACGGGTATCAGTTCCCCGGTGTCGTTACAGGTGGAAGGCAACAGCGATATTGGCGGCCCACGTAATTTTGTCGCCGAATGGTCGGTGGATAATACCACCTGGAACAGCCTGGGCAACTTCACCTTCCAGGACGTGGCCAATTGGTCTAACACTTTGCTGACGCAGGTGGCGGGGCAGAAGGTGTTAAATTTCCAGTTGCCGCAGGCGGCATCGGGGCAAGATAAGTTGTATATCCGGCTGCGGGTGGCAAATAAAAATGCCGGTACCACGAATGCTGCTACCGGCGGGACGATAGCGGCTACCGCGACATGCAGGCTGTCGCATGTGTCGGTGAAGTATAATAAGTAGGAATATACATCAAAACATAAAGGCCCGCCTCTTTAAGGTGGGCCTTTATGTTTTGATGTATATTAGAGAGGTCGCTGGCTGCATACACTTTAATTTTCTCCAGGTGGCTGAAAGCAAATAAAGAAAAGCATGGATGAGGCTTGTCCGGCCATCCTCCGAACTTTTCTTACCTTCGCGCCATGAACGAAGAACAACTGATCTCCTGGGTGAGAAAATGTATGCAGCCTATTGGTCCTATCAGTACGCGGCCAATTATGCAGGGACAGGCTATTTATCTGGAAGGTGTTCTCTTCGCTTATGTGGCGGGAGAGCGGCTTTGGTTCCGGACGGATGATGAAAGCGACCTCGTATGGGACGCTGCCGGCAGCGAGTGGCTGCGCGGCGCTAAGAAAGACGGAACGCCTACGTACGAACCTTATCGCAGCGCACCGGAATCGGCCTATACGGACGAGAAGGAGATGCGTAAGTGGGCCAAGCAGGGCATGGCTGCCGGAAGACGCGGCAAGACAAAGCTGTAAGCTAAAGAGGAAGATTGTAGCTCACCTTCACTTTGTCCATCACTACGTGGGTATAAAAATGTTTGAGGTTTTGGTTGTCCATGAGATGTTTTTTGGAGAACGCCTCAAAATGCGCCATATCCCGCGTATGCACGATGAGCACAAAATCATATGTACCCGTAACATAATAGCACTGCGCCACCTCGGCGCAGTTTTTCATGGCGGCCTTGAATTTATCTATTGACTTGGAGCTGCCTTCATGTAATACCACGTCCACTACACAGGTAATGCCTACGCCCGCCGCCAGGGGGGAAACGATGGCCACATCCGCTTCAATGACTTTTTCGTTCCGCAGTCTGGTCAGCCGCCGCTGTACGGCGCTCTGGCTGAGGTTGACTTCCTCCGCCAGCTGCTCTGTGGTCAGCCGGTTGTTTTGTTGCAACAGCCGGAGCAATGCTTTATCATAATCATCCAGTTGAAACATAATTTACCCGTTTATAGGAGGAAAATAGGCAAAATATGCCGGTTATGTGCAGATAATGCAGAAATTAGTCGGAATCGCGCTGGTATTTTTGCATAGAGAAAAACAATAATACCATGACCATACATACCCCGGCAGATACCGTATTTTCAACAGCAGAAATACGCCGGTTCAGAGACGAGACTACCGGCACCCGGCAGGTAGTACACCTCAATAACGCGGGGTCAGGCCTGATGCCCGATGTGGTGACACAGGCACAACTGGACCATCTCACACTGGAATCCCGCATCGGCGGCTATGAGGCTTCTGCTTTACAGGCAGAGGTAATAAAAGGCTTTTACCAGCAATGTGCGTTGCTGCTGAACTGCCGGCCGTCCAATATCGCGTTTACAGCCAGTGCAACGGACGCTTATACCAGGGCCTTGTCGGCCGTGCCTTTTGAAAAAGATGATGTAATACTGACAGACCGCGATGACTTCGTGTCCAACCAGATCCAGTTCCTTTCCTTGCAGAAAAGGATAGGCGTCAGGATTGTGCATATTAACAATGCCGCCATCGGCGGGGTAGACCTGGACGACCTGCAGGAAAAGCTGCATCATTACAAACCACGGCTGCTGGCCATTACACATATTCCTACCAACTCCGGACTGGTACAGCCGGTTGAAGACATCGCCGCTATCTACGAAGGGTATTCAAAAACACATCCCGGTAAAACCTGGTATATACTGGATGCCTGCCAGAGCGCCGGACAAATGAAGCTGGATGTGAAAGCGCTGCAATGTGATTTTCTGAGCATGACCTGCCGTAAGTTCCTGAGAGGCCCCCGTGGCACCGGGGCGCTCTTTATCAGCGACAGGGCCTTGCAGGCCGGCCTGGAACCGATGTTCATCGACATGCGGGGCGCAGAGTGGACCAGCAAAGACACCTATCAGCAACAGCCCGATGCCAAACGGTTCGAGGACTGGGAATTTGCCTATTCCACCGTGATAGGCACCAAGGCGGCGATTGAATATTGTTTGCATATCGGAGAAGAACGCATCTGGCAACAGGTACGGCTGATGGCTGCCATCACGAGGGAGAAGCTGGCAGCACTTGATAAGGTAAGGGTATTGGACCGCGGGCCGGAAAGAGGCGGACTGGTGACTTTTCATGTAGATGGTAATGATCCGGTGCATATCGTGCAGGAGCTGCTACAAAGAAAGATCAATGTGGTGCCCAGCTACCGTGCCTTTGGACTGCTTGACTTCGACGAAAAAGGAGTGAAATGGGCCGTGAGGGCATCACCGCATTACTATAACACCGTAGATGAAATAGACTTTTTCATTGCGTCGTTAAAAGAGATTATATAAATAACAGACGGTGTCTTCACTAAAGAAGGCACCGTTCTTTTTTATTAAGCGTACGTTTTACCCTCGCAGCGAAAAAAGTATGCGTCTTTGTTAAAATCAAATGAACAACCTATACTATTTTTCTCCATATTTGTTATAAGATTCAACCGAAATTTAATGACCTTGAGCGAACAGGAAACAGACAACCGTGACTCCCGAAGCGTGCTGTAAAATCAACACAGAACTGTATTTCCACTAACTGAACTAAAGCTGATCCTTGTACTGACGAGCGTTATGAAATCCTGAAGACGACCACGTACCCACAGTTTTTTTGCTGACAAATGATGACTGACTAAAGACGTTTTTTTGACTATTTTTAATGCAAACGATTGCATCTCAAATAGTTAACTGCTGCTAATCTGATCGGGAAGATAGCAGTAGTCGTGCTTTTCCCGGGTATTTTAATGCAAACGATTGCAATTTTCTTTTCTGCTAACTATTTATCAACCATAAAACCAGTACGCATGTACGAAAATTTACCAGTACCACAATAAAAATAATACAACACTGACATCAACCAAAGCAGTTTAATTACCAGCGGGAGCTATCGCAGTGCCCTGCCTGAGAGACCTATGCCCACGGCTAATGGTCTGCCTAAATAAATTTCACATGAAAAACAGATTTCTCTTTCTCCTATGTTGCATAGGGGTGTTGTTGCTGGTAATCCTGCCGGGAAAAACACCTGCACAGCAGAAGACAACAACCGGCACCGTCACGGAAAAAAGCCTTAAAAAAGAAGTGCGCGGACTGGTAACGGATACCGCCGGCTCTCCCATGCCAGGCGTCACCGTACTCGTAAAAAACAGTCCCAACATCGGTACCACCACCGATATGAACGGCCGGTACATCCTCGCGGTACCGGAGAATACTACCGTGATCGTATATACGATGGTAGGCTATACGCCACAGGAAATACCACTTACCAGCCGCGGCGTCATCAACGTACAACTGAAACCTTCTTCCAGCCAGTTGAACGAAACGGTAGTTGTAGCCTATGGTAAACAGAAAAAAGCATCTGTCATCGGCTCTATCACCACCATCAATCCGGGGGAACTGAAAGTACCTTCCAGCAATCTCACCACGGCACTGGCAGGCCGCCTCGCCGGCGTAATCGCCTACCAGCGCAGCGGAGAGCCAGGCATGGACAACGCGGAATTCTTTATCCGCGGCGCCACTACCTTCGGCTACAAAAAAAGCCCGCTCATCCTCATCGATGGCATCGAATATGACGTGACAGAACTGGCCCGCCTCACCACAGACGATATCGCCAGCTTCTCCATCATGAAAGACGCCACGGCCAACGCGCTATACGGCGCCCGCGGCGCTAATGGCGTTATCCTCGTCACCACAAAAGAAGGCAAGGAAGGCAAAGCCAGATTCAACCTCCGCCTGGAAAACTCCATCTCTGCACCCACCCGCGACGTGGAACTGGCAGACCCCATCACCTACATGGAGCTGAACAACGAAGCAGTGCTCACCCGCAACCCGCTGGCACCGGTAACCTATCCGCAGAGCAAAATAGACAACACCAAAGCAGGTACCAATAAAGATGTATTTCCTACTACCAACTGGAAAGAGATGCTCTTTAAAAAACAAACGGTCAACAAACGCGCTAACTTCAACCTCGGCGGCGGCGGACAAATAGCCACCTACTTTGTGTCCGGCGGCTATACGAAAGATAACGGCATCCTCAACGTGGACGGCCGCAACAACTTCAACAACAACATCGACCTTACCACCTATACGCTGCGCTCCAACGTCAATATCCGCGTCACCAAGTCCACCAGCGCCATGGTACGCCTCCATGGCACCTTCGATGAATATAAAGGCCCGATAGACGGCGGCGAAAAACTCTATCAGAAAATGCTCTGGTCCAACCAGGTGCTATTCCCGGCTTATTACCCCGCAGACGATGCCCACCAGTTTGTTTCCCACCCGCTCTTCGGCAACTTCAACAACGGCGAATACCTGAACCCTTACGCCGACATGGTGAAAGGATATAAACAATACTCCCGTTCCCTCATGCTGGCACAGTTTGAAGTAAAACAAGACCTGTCCTCTTTCATCACCAAAGGCCTGTCTGTCCGCGCTATGATGAACACCAACCGGCAGGCTTACTTCGACGTGTCGCGCCAGTATACCCCTTTCTGGTATGCGGCCAACAACTACGATAAGCTCAACAACACCTACGTATTGCGGGATATCAACCCGGACCAGGGCACGGATTACCTGAACTATGTGCCCGGTAAAAGGACCGTGGCTTCTACCTTCTATCTGGAGTCCGCAGTGGATTATAACCGTACTTTCGATAAACACGGACTGGCAGGCATGCTCATCTTCATTGCACGCAATAACCTCCAGACGATCGATGATATTTCCAATCCTTCTGTGAACCTGTTACAGAAATCGCTGCCTTCCCGCAACCTGGGCTTGTCCGGCCGTGCCACCTATTCCTACGATAATCGTTTCTTCGGTGAATTCAATTTCGGTTACAACGGTTCCGAACGTTTCTATAAAACAGAACGCTACGGTTTCTTCCCCTCCGCAGGCGCGGCCTGGTTCGTTTCCAACGAAAAATTCTTTAAACCGCTGGAGAGGGTGGTCAATAAGCTGAAGATCAGGGCCAACTATGGCCTCGTAGGCAACGACGCCATTGGTAACGAAGATGACCGCTTCTTCTACCTCTCCAATGTGAACATGAACGACAGCAAGAAAGGCGCTACTTTCGGCGTGAATGGCGGCTACAACCGTTCCGGTATCTCCATTGGCCGTTACGATAACCAGGCCATCACCTGGGAAACCGCCAGGAATTCCACTTTCGGACTGGAGATAAGCCTCTTTAATAAGCTGGACATCATCGCGGAATATTTTACCGAACAACGTTACAATATCCTGATGGACCGCGCTTCCACGCCCAAGACCATGGGGCTGCAGGCTACGCCTAAAGCCAATGTGGGCAAAGCACAGTCCAATGCTTTTGACTTTACGGCAGATTTTAATACCAACATCGGCAAAGAGTTTTTCCTGACCATGCGCGGCAACTTCACCTTCGCGCGCAATAAATTCCAGGCCTACGAAGAGCCACGCTACGATGAATGGTACCGTTACCACGTCGGCTACCCGATCTCTCAACGCTGGGGATATATCGCGGAGCGTCTCTTTATCGATGATGAGGAAGTAAGAAGCTCTCCCCAGCAGGCTTTTGGCAACTTCAAAACCATGGGAGGCGATATCAAATTCCGTGACGTAAACGGCGACGGCCAGATCACGCCCAGCGATATGGTGCCTATCGGTTATCCTACCACACCGGAAATTATCTATGGCTTCGGCTTCAGCGCCAAATACAAAGGCGTGGATTTCTCCGCTTTCTTCCAGGGTTCCGCCCGTTCTTCCTTCTGGATCGATGTAAATGCCACCTCACCTTTTATCGATGTGGACGACAACGGTGCCGTGACCTCCGAAACACAGCTGCTGAAGGCCTATGCAGACAGCCACTGGTCAGAAGAGAACCGTAACCTGTACGCGCTCTGGCCCCGCCTCAGCCCTGTGCTCAATACCAACAGTACCCAGAGCAGCACCTGGTTCATGCGTAACGGCGCCTTCCTGCGCCTCAAACAGGTGGAGCTGGGCTACACCGTGCCGCAGCGTCTTATCCAGCGTATTCACATGTCTAATCTGCGTATATACGCCAATGCTACCAACCTGGTCACCTTCTCCAAATTCAAACTGTGGGATATCGAAATGGGTGGTAAAGGCCTCGGTTACCCGATTCAGCGGGTAGTCAATTTCGGGTTGATGGTCGGCTTCTGATAACTTATAAAAATTCAATCATGAGATATAAAATATTGATCGCACTCGTATGGATAGGCGCTTTCTGCTCCTGCAGCAAGTACCTCGATGTGGTGCCGGACAACGTGCCTACGATCGACAACGCTTTTACCCTGCGCTCTTCCGCAGAAAAGTACCTGTTCACCTGCTTTTCCTATATGCCTAAGAACGGGCATTTTAATGATAACGTGGCCTTCAACGGCGCCGATGAAGTATGGTACGATGATCCCATCCGTGATGTGGACCCCACCAATTTCAATATCGCCAAAGGCCTGCAAAGCATGACCAGCCCGCTGGCCAACTACTGGAGCGGCACCTCACGCGGCACCTCCCTGTTCATCGGCATCCGCGACTGTAACACGTTCCTGGCCAATATTGACAAAGTAAGGGAGCTGCGTCAGTACGAGCGTGAAAGATGGATCGCAGAAGTGAAATTCCTGAAAGCATACTATCATTTCTTCCTCCTCCGCTGCTATGGCCCTATTCCGCTGATCAAAGAAAATCTGCCTGTTTCCGCCGGTTCGGAAGAAGTACAGGTGTACCGTCAACCGGTAGACACCTGTATCAACTACATCGTGCAGCTGTTGGATGAAGCGGCCGGCAACGAGTTCCTGCCCGCCAAACTGGAAGGCACGGAGAACACTGAACTGGGAAGGATCACCAAATGCATCGTGCTGGCGCTGAAAGCCAAGGTGCTGGTGACCGCCGCCAGTCCGTTTTTCAACGGTAACCCCGATTACAGCCGCATGGTAGACAACCGCGGCGTACAGCTGTTCTCTGCCGGTTATAACGCAGAAAAATGGAACCGCGCCGCACAAGCCTGCAAGGAAGCGATTGAGCTTTGTCACGCTAACGGGTATACGCTGTACCACTTCCCGGGCAACTTCGGCTACAAGATTAACGACACCTTGCAGACCCAGCTGGATATTCGTGCAGCCATGACCGATAAACAGAACAACACGGAAGTGATCTGGCCCAACACCAACAGCACCGCAGGAGACATTCAACGCTGGTCTATGCCGCTGATCGCCAACGGCGCCAGCACCTCCGGGCCTAAAGGCATCATTGCGCCCACGCTGAAGATGATCGAGATGTTCTATTCCAAAAACGGCGTGCCTATTACCGAAGACAAAACCTGGGACTACAGCAAACGTTATACGTTGCGAACAGCAGCCGCTCCGGATAAATACTATATCAAAACAGGAGAGCAGACAGTAGAGCTGCATTATGACCGTGAGCCACGGTTCTACGCCGACGTGGCTTTTGACCGGGCAGTGTGGTTTGGCAACTGGATATTAAACTACAACAAAGACAGCGCCCTGTATTTCGTGAAAGGCCGCGCCACGGAAATAGCTTCCAGGAGAGGTATCAGCAACTATTCCGTGACCGGCTACTGGGTGAAGAAAACCGTGAACATAGAAAGCAGCGCCGCCACCGATGGCAACATAGCCAGCGGACTGGTCGCCTATCCATGGCCTGAAATGCGGCTGGCAGACCTGTACCTGCTGTACTCCGAAGCATTGAATGAAGTGAATGGCCCCGGAGGCGGCACCACCCAGTGGATCAACCAGGTAAGGGCGCGGGCAGGCCTTAAATCAGTGGAAGAAGCATGGACCAACTTCTCCAAGAACCCTACGAAATACACCACCAAAGAAGGCATGCGGGAGATCATCCAGCAGGAGAGAGGCATCGAATTGTGTTTTGAAGGGCAGCGGTTTTGGGACCTGAGAAGATGGAGGACCGCCCACATCGCGCTCAATAACCCGATCAAAGGATGGGACATCACTCAGAACGCAGCGCCTTCCTACTATAAGGAAGTGCTGTTGTTCAACCAGCGCTTCGGCATGCGTGACTACCTCTGGCCGATAGAAAACGGGGAGATGATCATCAACAAAAACCTGGTGCAAAACCCGGGCTGGTAATCTTTTTCATGATGCTAAAACTTACTGAAATGAAATATTTTCATATCCTCTTATTTCTGCTGGCCGTATGTAGCGCCTGCAAACAAGATCACCTGGGACCTATCTCCGATGATAAAGCACAGCCCAATCCGGTCATGAACCCCAGCGCCGTAGGTATGGCGGGTGCAGCGGAGATATCCTATTCCCTTCCCGACGACCAGAACCTGTCTTATGTACGGGCAGAATTTGAAATCAACGGCGTAAAAAAAGAAGCGAAGTCTTCCTATTTCAAAAGATCAGTACGGGTGGAAGGCTTTGGCGACACCGCTGAACATACTGTTACCCTGTACACGGTCAGCCGTGCGGAAGTAGCTTCCACCCCGGTGCAGATAAAGGTGAAACCTTTGCCGCCGGCCATCTGGAAAGTATACAAATCATTGGATGTGGCAGAAGCCTTCGGTGGCCTGCAGGTGAAGTTCAGCAATGAGGACAAGGGAAAGATCGTCATCGTTACCCTGCTGTATGACCCTGCCGCCAAAGAATGGCGCAACGTGAACAACTTCTACTACGGACTGGATTCCGGGAAATTCACGGTACGCGGGCTGCAGCCGGTGAAACAACAGTTCGGTATCTATATCAAGGACCGCTGGGACAACAAAAGCGATACCCTCCGGTTCGAACTGACACCCATATACGAAGAAGAGCTGGACAAATCGAAGTTCGCCAGCGCCATGAAGAAAAAGTACCCGATACCACAGGTAGCGCCGTTGCCCAAGACACCTGGCGTACAGATCGTGGAGCCGGGCAACCTGTCGTCCTGGCCTATTGAAAACATGTGGAACGGTATCATCGGCAACGAAGGGTACCACACCACGGAGAACAAGGATGTGCCTATCTGGGTGCCGATTGACCTTGGCGTGAAAGCGGTGATCAGCCGTTATAAGATCTGGCAGCGGCAGGCCGGTTATATCTACAACCACGGTAACCCGCATGAATGGGAGCTTTGGGGCACCAATACCCCCACAGACGTGAACAGCTGGGTGAAACTGGACCACCAGATTATGGAGAAGCCTTCCGGGCTGCCGCTGGGACAGAACTCCAACGAAGATATTGACGCCGCTGCGGCAGGGCAGGAGTATGAGCTGCCGATCGGTTCGCCGGCGGTACGTTACATCGCCTGGAAACACATCGACAGCTGGGCTGCCGTGGACGGTATCATAGGGCATCTTCATATCAGTGAGATATCCATCTGGGGACAAATCAAAAAATAATTAAAACAGTTATCATGAAACATAACAAAGGCAGATGGCTGTTAGGGGCTATGTTGGTGCTGCTGGCAGCCTGCAGCAAAATGGACGACACCTACAAAAATTTTCTGAACGGAGGAGAGATCATTTATACCGGTAAAGTGGATTCCCTGAAAGTATTTCCGGGCAAGAACAGGGTGTTGTTGTCCTGGTACCTGATATCAGACCCGAAGATCACCAAATGCCGTGTATACTGGAACCAGCGTAGTGATTCGACTGAAGTGCCCGTAAAACGTACAGGCGGCACCGATACCATCCGGCTGCTGCTGGACAAGCTGCCGGAGAATATCTATACCTTCCAGGTGTATACCTATGACAATGCCGGCCATTCTTCCGTAAAAGAAGAGGTGATCGGCAACGCTTACGGTGACGCCTATCTGGCCACGCTGTCCAACCGGCCGGTGCGCATCGCCAAATACGACGCCACCAAAAAGGAAACGACCATCTGGTGGTTTGGCGTAAATAACCAGGTGCAGAGCGTGGAAGTGTTATATACCAATACCGCCGGCGTGGAAACCAAAATTGTGCAGGTGGCCGACAGCCTGCCGGCCGGTCCCCGCGATCCGCTGGAATTCCGGGCATCGCTGAAACTGCCCGGCTACCAGGCAGGCACATCCTTCAAATTCAGAACGGCCTATAAGCCGGTGAAAATAGCGATCGATACGTTTTATACTGCTTATGAAACGCAGGCGGTGCAATGACGCTTGTCCCAGGGCTAAAGCCCTGGGCTGCGATTAGCTTAGTCGTTTAAATGGAGGGCTCCTTCCGTTTTGAAGGAACACTGGAAACTTGAAGAGCCGAAACAATTCCCTATAAACGATAGCCGCTAATCGTGGCCCAGGGCTTTAGCCCTGGGATTTAAAACAACAATAGCATTTTTCATCCCGATGATGTATTTTGGAAAACCATGCTGACGGAAACCACGGGCGTCATTCGTCGTATAGATTTTCCCGTTAGAAACCACTGAAAAGAAAAACAATCCACATATGAAAACAATGATGGCAGGCCTGTTGACACTGCTGGTGATCAACACAGAAATGGCCACAGCACAAAAGAAATCTGCAGATGCGAACCTGACGCATTTCCCGAAAGGCAGCACACCAAAGGAGATTGGCAAGCGAGTGGCCGAACGTTTTGTAGCTACGCCGCATCCTAATTTCGGAAGGGCTACGTCTCCGAAACAAATCACCTATCCTGAAGTTTGCGCGTGGTATGGTGCGCTAACGTTTGCACGGGCAAGCGATGATAAGGCACTGACCGGCAGTCTGGTGCAGCGTTTTGAACCTTTTTTCACCACGGAGGCTGCGCTGGTGCCTAAGGCGGACCATGTGGACCATACCGTTTTTGGCTCAGTGCCGCTGGAGCTGTATATACAAACAAAAGACAAACGTTACCTCGATATGGGCAAAGCCATTGCGGACAAACAGTGGGGCACACCGGAAGGTCCGCATGTAAAGCCCGAATCACAGGGGTATAAAGACCGTGGCCTTACCTGGCAAACGCGTATGTGGATTGACGATATGTTCATGATCACCGCTGTGCAGTCGCAGGCTTACCGCGCCACCGGCGATAAGGAATATATCAACCGTGCTGCGCGCGAGATGGTGGTTTATCTGGATTCCTTGCAGCAGCCCAATGGCCTCTTTTACCATGCGCCGGACGTGCCGTACTTCTGGGGCCGCGGTGACGGCTGGATGGCTGCCGGCATGAGTGAACTGCTGCGTTCCCTGCCTAAAGACAATCCTGACCGCGAGCGTATCATGAAAGGATATAAAACCATGATGGCCTCCCTGCTGAAATACCAGGCGCCGGACGGTATGTGGCGCCAGTTGATCGATGACCCGGAAGCATGGCCGGAAACGTCTGCCACAGGTATGTTTACCTTTGCCATGATCACCGGTGTGAAAAACGGTTGGCTGGATGCGGCCACCTATGGCGCTGCAGCGCGCAAGGCATGGCTGGCGCTGGTGAAGTACATCGATGACAACGCCGATGTGCGGGAGGTGTGTGAAGGCACCAATAAAAAGAATGACCGCCAATATTATCTCGATCGCGGCCGTATTACTGGTGACATGCATGGTCAGGCGCCCGTGTTATGGTGTGCCACGGCGCTTTTAAGAAAATAAAAATGTAAGGATTTGTTGATTACGGATTTTGGAATTTAGATAGTCATTCAATTATCTGATATTGTTGAAACGATTAAATAAACGCCAAAATCCGTATCAATAAATTCGTAGATGACTTACTTCATCCGTGATCTCGTTCTCCTCTTCCTGTTCCCTGTCTTTTTCCGCCTCCTCTGCTGCAGCGTCCCTTCTATCTTCTTCCTCCATTAATTCGTCGATTTCGAGATCATCCTCTTCCTCATTCAGGATATCTTCGGAAGTGTCTTCGCTGCGTGATTGCTCGTCCTGGTTACCTCGTTGAGGTACCGGTTCCTGCTGATGATTGATGACATCATCCGGTTGGATGTCATCTTCACGCAGGGGTCCTATGGGTGTTTTCTGCGTAGTCATATCGGATAGTTTGCATGGTTACACCCCAAAGGTACGCCGTATTTTCGCAATGGTTTTTTGCTATTAATTCTAACTACGTATATAACAATTTATAATTATAACTAATACGAATTTAATTATTAAATAATAATATTTGTTACTAATTTATACGGTCGAATGAATGGCCATTGTATGGGAAACCTGGCTTTTTCTTTAGCCATATAAATTGTATTCCACGGTATGATTTATATAAAAGAAAAGATATGAACACAACAGATGCTGAATTGGTTTTACGGCTCCGCGACAGTGACGTGAGCGCTTTTGACAGCCTATATGGGAATTATCACCAGGCCGTATACCGCAATATTCTCAAATTTGTGAAAGATGTTGCCGTTGCTGAAGACATCTTACAGGAAGTGTTTGCCAGATTGTGGGAAAAACGCCGCGAAATACAGGCAGAGCAGTCCGTCGGCGGCTGGTTGTTTGTTATCAGCTTCAACCTGTCTGTCAGCTGGGTGCGCCGCAAACTGAAAGAGCAGGCGCTGCATAAAAATCTGCTCGATCTCGAGCCGGAAGACCACCTGATGATCGACCGGAAAAATATGGACGAAGAACAGTACAGCCTGCTTGAGCAAGCTATTGCGCAACTATCTCCCAAAAAGAGGACCATTGTGACCCGTTGTAAACTGGAAGGTAAAACCTATGATGAAGTAGCCAGCGAACTCAATATTTCCCGTAATACCGTTAAAGAACATCTTTCTGCCGCGATGGTCAAACTAAATGACTATATGCTCCGTAATGGCGATCATAAATACATCGTCCTGTTTCTTTTTTTCTTTACCTGTCACAACGCTTCCAATTAAGTTTCTGATAAGAAATGAATTAGGATAAAATAAATATGTTTTTTCTTTGGGATTCACCCACCCACTTTTTATCAACCTGCGTATTTAAATTAAACCGTCACGATAGTGCACAACAGAAAGGAATACCTCAGACAACTGCTACATACGAAGAACTGGTCTGCCACAGAGCAGGAATGGATGCTACAGTACCTGGAAGAAAACGATCTGTCTGATCTGGAAGCGGTAGCCAAAGAGTACTTTCAGGCAAAAGGCCCTGAAATAAAAGACCTGCTGGATGAACGGCTATCGGCTCAACTGCTGAAAAAAATACATCGTCGTGCCGGTATTTCGCGGCCAAACGTATTCACGCTGTATGGACGCAGAATAGCGGCTGCCGCCGCTGTAGTACTGCTGGCAGGCGCATCCTGGTACCTGCTGGTACGTCAACAGGTGAAACAACTGGTCATGAACAGTGGAACACAAAATAAAACAGTCACACTGCCTGATGGATCTTTGGTATATCTGGAAAAAAGTTCCAGCATCACCTATCCCGAGAACTTTGGAAAAAAAAACAGAACACTGCAACTCGACGGTGAAGCCTTCTTTGATGTGAAGCAGGATAGCAAACATCCCTTTGTAATATCCTCTGCTTTCATCAATACTACTGTACTGGGCACCTCCTTCAATATGGAAGCCCGTAACAACGGTGTAGCAAAAGTGGTGGTAATATCCGGCAGCGTTCAGGTAAATACCCATAGCGGTGAAACCAACCCGAAGCATCAACTGGTGCTTAGTGCCAACAAGAGCGCCGTTTATCACGCCGCGTCCAAAGGGCTCGAACTGGTAGATGCTACTGATGATGCACGCTTTTTCCGGCAGAAACAGGCCGGCGTATTTACTTACAAGGGACAGCCATTGTCCGCTGTGCTCAACGACCTGCAACGCTTTTATGACGTGCCGGTCAGCACCGATAGTAAAATGGAACACTGCCCCGTCTTTGGAGACTTTAATACCACAGATGATTTGCAGAAAACACTAACCATCATCGCCGGGTCCCTCAACGCCAAAATTAAAAAGGATGCCAACGGAAACGGATATGTAATAGTTGATGGCAATTGCCACTAAATAACCGATTAGAGAAGAAAATACCGTTAACCAAAATCAATATGCAAGATGGAAAACTTGTTTTGTAGCTATTGACCTGACTTATTTTAGAGAAATAAAAGTTGTATTGCTGGTAAGCTATCCTGTGTAACTTTTAGCCTGGAAATGGTTCTCATCCCTGGTTATCTGCCATTGATTGAATACGCTGGTATTCTCTCAACAGGGCCCCTATTGCCAATACATTCCCGATATTTTTTCATTTAACAACCAAACTAAATTGCGTTTATGGACCATACTGTCTCTTTCTCTTCCGGTTAATAATTGTCATATAGACACTAAAAAATAATACTGCACAGCAGAAGGCCCTTTATTGCCCGGTTTTCCAGCAAAACCGGATCAGGATTCCTATTACCCGGAATGAACAAACATTAATTCAATATGCATAATAAAACCCGATACTACATTTGTTGTCTGACGCTCTTCCTGTCGCTGTTCCACCTACAGGCGGGCGCCGTGGACCTTCAGGATGCGCTTGACAAAAAGATTACCCTCCACCTGCACGATGTTGTACTGAAAGATGCACTGGAGAAAATCAGTAACCTCGCGGAAGTATCTTTTGTATACGTAGGCAACGAGGTACTGAATGCCAACAAAGTCAGCATTTCCGCTCACAATGAAAAAGTAGGCGACCTGCTGCATAAGATATTAACACCCTATTCCTTGTCCTACAGCGTGATCTACGACCGCATCGTGATCAGGCGCGACGCTTCCAAAAAACTCACATCGCTCACCACCGTCAGCACGCCACGCCAGGTAACACCCCGCTTTACCGATGTGAAAGGCACCGTGATCTCTGAAAAGAAAGAACCACTGCCAGGTGTGACCGTACTGGTGAAAGGCTCCTCCAGAGGCGCTACCACAAACGCCAAAGGCGAATTCGAAATTCACCGCGTACCCGGTGATGCTATACTGGTGTTCAACTTCACCGGCTATAAAATGGAAGAAGTACACTCCAGCGAATTTAAAAACGGCAGCATCACCATCGTGATGAAAGAGAAACCGACACGCCTGCAGGAAGTCGTAGTGACAGGCTTTCAGAGCATCGATAAAAGTAAATTCTCCGGCGCCGCCACCCGCCTCAAAGGTGAAGATGTGAAGATAGACGGCATCACAGACGTAAGCCGCATGCTGGAAGGCCGCGTGGCCGGTGTGGCCATACAGAACGTGTCCGGTACTTTCGGTACAGCGCCGAAAGTAAGGGTACGTGGCGCTACGTCTATCAACGGCGACAACAAGCCACTCTGGGTGGTAGACGGCGTGGTGCTGGAAGACGTGGTGAATATCTCCAATGATCAGCTCTCCAGCGGAGACCCCACCACCTTGCTGGGCTCTGCGGTAGCAGGCCTCAACGCCAACGATATCGAAAGTTTTGATATCCTCAAAGATGCGGCCGCTACTGCCTTGTATGGCGCCCGCGCGATGAACGGGGTAGTGGTGATCACAACGAAAAAAGGTCGTGCAGGCAAGCCCGTTATCGCCTACAGCGGTAACTTCAGCACGCAGCTGAAACCAAACTATAACAATTTTAATATCATGAACTCCGGCCAGCAAATGTCTGTGCTGGCGGAGTTGGAACGTAAAGGTATCCTCACTTCGGATATCCTTTCCCGTGGTGACATCGGTGTTTTCGGTAAACTGTATGAATCACTGGACGCAGACGGTAGCGGCAACTTCCCCGTACAGAACGATCCTGTGGCCATGAAAGCTTTCCTGCTGCGTTATGCCAATGCCAACACCGATTGGTTTGGCCTGCTGTTCCGTAACAACTTCGTACAGGAACACTCCCTCAGTATCTCTTCCGGTACGGACAAGTCGCAATCCTATTTCTCTACCAGCTTCTACAGTGACAACGGCTGGACACTGGCCGATAAAGTGAACCGCTACACCCTCAATTACCGCAATACCTATAAATTCTCTGACCGGCTGAGTGCCGGTTTCTCCGCTTTGGCATCGGTGCGGCAGCAAAAAGCACCGGGAGCACTTACCCGTAGCAGTAACCCGGTAGAAGGGCAGTATGACCGCGATTTTGATATCAATCCTTTCAGCTACTCGCTCAATACAAGCCGTACGCTCACTGCCTACGACCAGAACGGCAACCTGGAATATTTCCGGAGAAATTTCGCACCATTTAATATCATCAATGAACTGCGCAACAACTCCCTCGACCTGAACATGATGGACCTGCGCCTCCAGGGCGACCTCGGCTGGCGGCTCACCCGCAACATCCGGTATGAATTCACCGGCGCTATCCGTTATGTTAAATCTTCCCGCGAACACCAGATCACCGAAAACGCGAACATGGCCAACGCCTATCGTGCTGCCGGCAACGCTACCATCGCGCGGAACAACAAGTTCCTCTACCGCAATCCTGACGATCCGGACGCACAGCCTGTCATCGTGCTGCCAGCCGGCGGCTTCTACAACCGTACGGAAGACCAGCTCATGAACTTCGACTTCCGTAATGGCCTTACTTATGCAGATACGTTCGCACAAAAGCATAACATCAATCTGCTGGTAGGACAACAGGTAAAGTATGCCGACCGCCAGAGCGCGTCCAATACCGGCTACGGCTATCAATATGAAAACGGCGGAACGCCGTTTGTGGATTACCGTATCCTGAAACAAACCATTGAGTCCAACTTCCCATATTACAGCATGGGCCGCGACTATGACCGTTTTGCAGCTTTTTATGCGTCCGGCACCTATGCTTACAACAACAAATACAACCTCACCGCTACCGGCCGGTATGACGGTTCCAACAGGCTGGGCCAGTCCCGCAAAGCCCGCTGGCTGCCTACCTGGAGCGTGGCCGGTTCATGGAACATGGACCAGGAGCCTTTCCTTCAGAAAGTGAACTGGCTGAACTATCTCACGCTGCGCGCCAGCTACGGCCTTACCGCCAGCATGGGCCCCGCCACTAATTCCAACATCGTTTTCCAGACCATCAACACCCGCAGGCCGCACCTCAATGAAGTGGAATCCGTGATCAGCCTCGCGCATCTGCAAAATGATGATCTCACCTGGGAAAAGCTCTACACGACCAATCTCGGACTGGACGCAGGATTCTTCAACAACAGGCTTAACGTTTCTCTTGATCTCTATACACGTAAGAGCTTCGACCTTATCAGTATCATCAAAACATCCGGCATAGGTGGCGAAATGTACAAAGCGGCCAACTATGCCGACATGACTTCGAAAGGAGTGGAACTGCTGATCGGAGGGGATGTAGTGCGTAAAAAGGACTGGGGTTGGAAATCCAATATCACTTTCGGTTACAATACCAACAAGATCACCAATGCCAAAAATATCCCGGCCATTTTTGATCTGGTAGTAGCAGAGGGCGGCAACAAAGAAGGATATCCGGTGCATAGCCTGTTTTCTTTACAGTACAAAGGCCTTTCTCCGAAAACAGGCATGCCCTCCTTCGTTAACCAGGACGGTGTTGTAAGCCCGGACGTGAACCTGCAGGACCTTAAAACAGCACAGCTGGTATATGAAGGACCGGTAGACCCTCCGGTGACAGGCGGTTTCTCCAACACGTTCCGTTATAAAGCCCTTTCATTGAATGTCTTCTTTACCTATCAGTGGGGCAATAAAATCCGGTTGTATCCGGCTTTTAAAACCGCCTATTCCGATCTGGACGCCATGCCCAAAGAGTTTTATGACCGTTGGGTAATGCCGGGAGATGAGAACACCACCCGCGTGCCATCTATCCTGGATGCCTATGAACAGACGCTGATCCGCGGCGCTTATCCGTATAACAACTACAACTATTCCACTGAACGGGTGGCCAAAGGTGATTTTATCCGGTTGAAAACCGTGTCACTGACCTATCAGCTACCCGTTTCCCTCATCCGGCGCGTAGGCTTCAACAGCATGTCTGTGAGCGGCGCCGCTATCAACCCGTGGCTCATCTATGCCGATAAGAAGCTGCATGGCCAGGACCCGGAATTTTTCAACTCCGGTGGCGTGGCACAGCCTATTCAGAAGCAATTCACCCTGTCAATAAAAGTTGGTATTTAAAAATGGACCTATGGAATTGAGATATATAACTGTTTCGACTACACGTTTTATAAGGCCCTTTGTGACAGCCGCACTGACAATAGGCCTCCTCACACTGGGCAGTTGCCGCAAGTACCTGGAGCAGGTGCCTGACAGCACCTGGACCGACCTGAGCACACCTGATAAGGTGTCTAAGCTGCTGGGCACCGCTTATCCGCAATCGTCTTACGTGACGATGTGCGAAGCGATGACGGACAACGTGGCTGATAAAGGCGCCGGTGTTATCAGTCGCCCCAATCAGGACGCGTATTTGTTCCGCGACATACAGTCCATCGAACAGGATTCCCCTGAAGCCTACTGGACGGCCTGCTACGTAGCTATTGCTGCCGCTAACCAGGCGCTGGAAGCCTGCGACAAGGCCGCTGACAAAAAAGCCTACGCCACGCAGCGGGGAGAAGCGCTGGTGGCCCGCGCCTACGCGCACTTTATGCTGGTGAATATTTTCTCCAGAATGTATGATCCTGCCACGGCCGCCAATGACCCCGGTATTCCCTATGTGACCGTCCCTGAAACAGTGGTGATCAAACAATACGACCGCAAAACGGTGGCTTATGTGTATGACATGGTGGAGAAAGACCTGTTGGAAGGATTGCCGCTGATCAGTGACGATACTTATAAGGTGCCGCGCTATCATTTTAACCGCAGCGCCGCCTATGCATTCGCCACCCGTTTCTATCTCTATAAAAGAGACTACGCAAAGGTGGTACAGTACGCAGATCAGGCATTCGCCAACAACGATGTGGCCAGCAACATGCGCGGTTGGAACACTACCTACAGCAGCCTTTCACCGGAACAGATCTTCGACCTCTATGCCAACGCCAAAGAGAACGCGAACCTGCTGCTGGTGGAAACACAATCGCTCTATGGCCGCAGCGTGGGACAATACCGCTATGACCTTGACAACGCCAGGCAGCTGCAGGTCCTGGGATACAATGTTACCGGCGGCCGCTGGGCTTACCCGATATACTATTATGGCTCCCAGAATTATTTCGTGCCCAAGCTGACGGAATACTTCGTGAAATCCTCCGTGAACGCCACTATCGGTCAGCCTTATGTAATGGTGCCGCTGTTCACCACAGAAGAAGTGCTGTTCAACCGGGCAGAGGCCAATGCACAGCTGGGCAAATCCGCTGCTGCGCTGAAAGACCTCAACCTCTTTGCCAGCAAACGTATCCGCAACTACGATCCGTCTGTGCACACCATCACCACTACGTCCATCCGGAATTTTTATGGTATCAGTAATGAAAAGGACGGGCTGATACATACCATCCTCGATTTCAAACGGGCGGAATACCTGCAGGAGGGCATGCGTTGGTTTGACCTGCAACGCTATAAAATGTCCGTCGTGCATACCACCCGTGAAGGCGAGATACTGGAGCTGAAACCGGGAGACAACCGCTGGGTGTTCCAGATCCCGCAGTCCGCCACCACATCCGGCATCGCATTAAATCCGAGATAATTATCAACCAAATAAAAATCGCTTTTGTATGAAACTTTTTCTTCTCGCTTTGTCCTTTCTGTTGCTGATGTCCTGCAGCAAGAAGGATGACCTGGGCAAGGTAGACGACATTCCCGGACTGGGAGGCGATACCTGGGTGAAAGGCCCGCTGGACCGGTGGCTCTTCGATACGCTCACCGTGCCGTATAACATAGCTGTAAAATATAAATGGGACCAGTTTGAATTTGAACTGAATAAAACGTTGGTGCCTCCCCGTGAGGAGAAGATCATCCCCGTGATGAGTGCCATCAAAAAAGTATGGATGAGCACTTACATCGCGGAAGCGGGAGACCTGTTCTTCCGCCGCTACTGCCCCAAGTACTTTATCCTCAGTGGCAGCGCCAGCTGGAATGAAAACGGCACTATCACCCTGGGTACCGCTGAAGGTGGCCGTAAAGTGGTGCTGTACCTCGTCAACGATTTTGTGACCCGCGATATGCCCGATTACAAACCCGGTGATTCTGCCAATGTAAAACAGATGTTCCATGTAATAGAGCATGAATTCGGTCATATCCTCCACCAGACAGTGATGTACCCGGTAGAATTCAAACGGATATGTGCCGGCCTGTATACGGCCAACTGGAACAATATCGATGATATGTCAGCCTATAAGGACGGCTTTGTTACTCCTTATGCCATGTCTGGTTATGACGATGATTTTGTGGAGATGATATCCACCATGCTGGTAGAAGGCAGGACCGGATTTGACAGGATCGTCAACAGTATTCCTCCGGGATACAGCATCAATGGCACGTCACAGGCCGATGCGAAAGCAAGGCTCCGCAGAAAAGAGGCGATGGTGGTGAGCTATTTCCAGACTGTATGGCATATCGATTTTTATAGCCTGCAATCCCGCACCAGAAGAGAAATCAACAAGCTATTGTATTAACCGTTTATGGGTATGAGAAAGAAACTTTTGTATTTATTACTGGTCCTTGCAGGTATCTATTCCTGTAAGAAAGAGTCAGACCCGATGTTTGACAAGTCGCCCGATGAGCGGCTCAACGATACCTTACAACGGTACCAGCAGATACTGACACACGCTCCTTATGGCTGGAAAGCGCTGGTATATCCCGGTGGTTCGCCCAAATCGGTGTACAGCTTTTATTTCCGGTTCAATGATTCCAACCGGGTGCAGATGTACAGCGACTTTGAGCAGTCTTCCACTGTTGCTGCCAAAGAAAGCAGCTGGCGGCTTAAAGCCCTGCAGCAGCCCAGCCTGCTGTTCGACACCTACTCTTACCTGCACGTGCTCTGCGACCCTGACGGGAGCCAGAATGGCGGCGACTATGGCAGAGGGCTGGGATCGGACTTTGAGTTTTCCATCAATGGCATGACCGGCGACACCATGGTGCTGACCGGCCGTTTCAACAGAAGCCGCGCCATACTGGTGAAAGCCACGCAACAGGAGCAGACGGATTATTACCAGCAGCATATCAACCGTAACATCGACAGCGTACGGAAAATACTGACCTATTTCCACAAGCTTACCCTCGGCAACACCCGCTACGATGTGCAGGTGAACACACTGACGCACCGCATCACCTTTACGTGGGTAGTGGGAGGGGAGGTAAAAACCGCTACTACCGGTTACTACTATACGTCGAAGGGAATTGCGCTGTCACCGGCCTTCTCGGACGGTACCAATACCATCAGCAGCTTTGAGAACGTCAGGTTTGAAGACGGTGCCGTAAAAGGTACTATCAACGGTCAGCCTGCCAGTATATCAGAAACCGTCAGGCCGCTGGCGATGGACATTGCCGCGCCTAAACGCTGGTATCAGTTTGCCCTGGCACAGCGCCGTTACTGGGTGGCCGATCAGGGCTTCCATGTAAACGGTGTAGACGATGCCTACGGCCTGCGCGCACTTCCGGACTTCGTTGCGGCCACTTTCTGGCCCGAAGCCGGCGGCCAGGGCTCCGGCATTGATGCCTTTGGCATCATTGTGCCCGAAGAAGGACAGCTGACGCTGATGTACGGCGTAATACACAGCGCACCCACTTTCACCAATGATGGCCGTGTTGTTTTCCATGACAGCAGGCTCTTTGGCGATCTGCCTCCGGACCCAACGCCGTTGCTGCGTACCCGTACGCTGATGGCAGACCAGACAGGTTTTTTCCTTGTACAGACCAGCGCCACCACTTATGACATGGTCAGCGCTAAAGATGGTAAGTCATGGATTACCTGGGTGTTCTGATAAAAGATTAACCCTATCTGAAAACCAGCAAATGTTTTTCTATATGAGAAATTATACGCTTTCGTTTATTCACAAAACCATCCTCGTGGCAGGTATGCTACTGATGCTGGGCAGCCGTCTGCTGGCGCAGACCGATATCAGCATCGGTACCGGTACCACGGGGAACAGTGATATCGGATATCCCTGTCCGTTACAGGACTACTATGAGGGCAACAGGGCGCAGTACCTGTTTACGGCAGCAGAGCTTACCGCTGCCGGTATGGCCCCGGGATATATTACCGGCCTTAAGTTCGTTGTTAAAAACCTGAACAATGCCGATCTGATCGAACAATACGGCATCAGCATTGGCACTACTACCGTGAGCACCCTGAGCGAAACCAGCTGGGTGCCCGGTACCACTGTGGTGCGCGCGCCGGCAGACTATACCATCCTCAATGGCGTCAACAGCTTCCCTTTCGCCAGTAATTTTTTCTGGAACGGAACAGACAATATTGTAGTGGAAGTATGTAGCGGCTCACCCGCCTCCAATACAGGCACCTTCTATTCCCACAACCCGGAAGTGGCTTTCACCACCGGGTTGGCGTTCAACGGCTCGCATACTTATCGCGCCGATAACGAAGATAACCTCTGCGGTACCATTGAAACCGACAATACCGGTACCATGACCACCCGTCCGAACATCACGTTCTCCTGGATTCCCGCCACTGCCTGTACCGGTGCGCCTACCGCCGGCAATGCGGTGTCCAGCACGAGCAGCGTATGTCTCAACGGTACTTTCGACCTGCGCCTCAATGGCGCCACCGTAGCTTCCGGGCTCACCTATCAGTGGCAGCAGTCTGCTGATAATGTTACCTGGACCAACATCACCGGCGCTGATAAAAGCATGCTGACGACCACACAAAAAGCTACCAGCTGGTACCGCTGTATCGTCACCTGTACTGCCAGCACACAGAGCGCTACCTCTACGGCTGTAAGCGTTTCATCGCCTACACTGGTGTCCGGCAACTTTACCATCAATAAGGCGTTGCCCACATCCGGCAACAACTTCGCCTCTTTCAACGATGCCTATAACTACCTGAAATGTGGTATCAACGGCCCTGTGGTGTTCAACGTGGTGGCCGGCAGCGGCCCCTATACGGAACAACTGTTGCTGAAACCCGTGCCCGGCGCATCAGCTACCAATACCATCACCTTTAACGGTAACGGCGATACGCTGAAATTTAACGCCACCTCTGCCAACAGAGGCGTTATCCAGCTGGACGATGCCGATTATTTCACTTTTAATAACCTCGTGATCAAAGCGATGGGCAGCGGTAGCTCCGGTTACGGCTACGGCGTGTTCCTGACCAACGACGCAGACTTTAATACTATCAGCAACTCCACCATACTGGTGGATTCCACTTCTACCAGCAGCAGCAGTTACGCTGGTATCGTGATCAGCAGCTCTTATACATCGCCCACCACCTCCGGTGACGCGAAATGTGATAACAACACTTTCACCTCCAACAAAATTGTCGGCGGTTATTATGGCGTTGTGCTCACCGGTAGCAGTACCATGGCGAACATGAGCAACAAAATCACCAACAATACCATTACTGAATTCTATAATTCCGGGGTAAATGCCAGCGGATCATTTAACACGTTAGTGGAGAATAATATCATCAGCAGGCCGGCGCGGTCCAACGTGTCGACCTTCTATGGTATCTATTTCTCCAATCTGAATACCAAAGCCAATATCACCCGTAACCGCATCAGCAACCCTTTTGGCGGCGCACCTGCCAGCGTGAGCGGCAGTTACGGGATTTATTTCTCCAGCACGGACGCGCTGTCGCAACTGGAGAACGTAGTGTCCAACAACCTGGTGTATAACTTCACCGGTAAAGGCGATGCCTACGGTATCTATAACTCCAGCTCCGACAACGTATGGTATTTCCATAACACCATTGCGCTGGACGGAGCTTCCACCAGCGCGACTACCTATACGGCCCGTGGTTTCTATCAGACTTCCCAGGCCGATGGTATTGAGTTTGTCAATAACCTCATCGCAGTGACCCGCGGCGGCGGTGGCAGCAAATATGCGGTATACTTCAATACCACCACCGGTACCATCCACGCCAATAATAACCTGTACTATATGGCCGCACAAGGCGGTACCAGCTTTACAGGCTACTATACGGCCAACCGCAGCACGTTGCTCGACTGGCAAACGGCTTCCAAACAGGATACTGTCTCCTTGTCATCCAACCCGCTGTTTGCAGGTGTTGCCGCCGGCAACTATCAGCCTACCAGCGCTTCTATAGATAACAAAGGGCTGCCTGCAGGTATCACCGTCGATATTAACAGCAATACCCGCAGCACCACTACGCCTGACATCGGCGCCTACGAGTTTACGCCTGGTCCGTGTACTACGCCGCCGACACCCGGCGACGCCACTGTGAGCACTACACCGGTGTGCGTTAATCGTAAAGTGTCGCTCAGTCTAATTAATAACAGCATCGGTCTGGGACAAACTTACCAATGGCAAACAGCTGCCGTAGCGGGAGGTCCTTATACCAACATCGGCAACCCGATGACCAATCCGGATACTACTATAACAGCAACGGCTACCCTGTATTATCGTGTGGCGGTGACCTGTACGGGCAATACAGCCTACAGCACTCCGGTGCTGCTGACAGTAAACCCGGCCTTCCCGGGCGGTACGTACACCATCAATAAAGGCGCACCGTCCAGCGCGACTAACTTTGTCAGCTTCAACGCTGCCAAAGCTGCCCTGGAATGCGGTATCGCCGGTCCGGTGATATTCAATGTGGTATCCGCTTCAGGCCCTTATGCCGAACAGCTGATACTGGATTCCATCGCCGGTATGTCCGCCACCAACACCATTACCTTTAACGGTAACGGCAATACGATCAAGTTTGCGCCGAACGATGATAACGAAAGAGCCGTGATCAAACTGCGTGGCGCTGACTACGTGACCTTCGACAGCCTCGTGATAGATGCACGCGGCGGTACCAACGGTTATGGCGTACACCTGCTGGCCAATGCGGACAACAACAAGATCACGCATAACCGCATCCTTACCGATAACACCTCCAGCAGCTCCGGTATGGCCGGTGTTGTGATCAATGGTGGTGACGCCAGCACCAGCAGCGGTTCCAATAACCTCTGCGATAACAACCTGGTACGCGGTAATAATATCAACGGAGGATATTACGGTGTGATCGTTTATGGTACAACACCAGGTTCGCCTTCCGGTAACCGTATCGACAGCAACGCCATCAGTGAATTCTATTCCTACGGCGTATACCTGACTAACGCAGAGAATACCGTAGTAGACCACAACGACATCTTCCGGACGTCACGCAGCAGCGTGTCTTACTCCAACTATGGCATCAGTGTGAACAGCAAAGGCGATGGCACCGTTATCAGCGGCAACCGTATCCATGGCCTCTTCAATGCTGCCACAACCACCACGAACTCCTTCTATGGTATTGAGTTCAGCAGCGCCGATGCTATCGTTACCAACCCGGCGAAAGTGATCAACAACGTGATATACGATATCCGTGGAAGTGGTACGCAGCGTGGTTTCTATAACTACAGCAGTGACTTTGTGCTGTACTACCACAATACCGTTGCGCTGAACGACGCCGTTAACACCGGCAGCGCGGAAACCACCGGTATGTATCAGACCAGCGCCGTGGCGGGAGTGGAATTCCTCAATAACATCCTTGATATCAGTCGTGCCGGCAGCGGTAACAGAACAGCTATCTATATCTCTTCTACTGCGGAATTTAAATCCGATTACAACGATATCTTCGTAAAAAGCAGCCGTAACACCGCTTACACCGGTAACAACGGCAACAACTACATCACCCTCGCCGACTGGCGTGCCGGTGCTAAGCTGGACAGCAACTCCCTCGCTATTCAGCCGGTATTTGCCGATCCTTCCGTAGGTAATTTCGCACCGGTGATTTCCCCGCTGGACAACAGCGGCCGCCCGGTAGGCGTCGCCATCGACATCCTGGGCACCGTCCGCAGTACTACCACACCGGACATAGGTGCGTATGAAATCAGCATCCCTGAATGTACTTCACCACCGTTAGCAGGTAATGCAACGGTAGACCCTACCACGCCGATTTGTATGGGTACGGCCATTAAGCTGGACCTCGTGGGCAACAGCAAAGGAGGGCATCAGACTTACCAGTGGCAAGTGTCCGCTACCGCTACCGGTCCGTGGAAATATGTGAGCGACACCCAGTACGTGAGTGTTTTCAATACCATCGCCGGTGCTGAGAAATACTTCCGTTGCGCGGTGGTGTGCAGCAACCGTGATACCGCGTACTCCACACCGGTAATGGTGAACCTCAATGATCCGTTGCTGGCCGGCACTTACACCATCAACCCGGCACAACCTACCAGCACCACCAACTTCCAGTCTTTTGCAGCTGCTGTCTCCAAACTGGAATGCGGTATCGCAGGACCGGTGTTGTTCCTCGCCGCCAACGGCACGTATACCGAGCAACTGACCATGCGCAATATACCGGGTGCTTCTGCTGTCAACAGGGTGACCTTCAGCAGTGCTTCCGGGAATGCGGCAGATGTGACCATCAGCTACGCCGGTACGTCCGCGCTGAACTATGTGCTGAAGCTTGACAGTGTGAGTTATGTGACCTGGCAGAAAATCACCTTTAAACCAACAGGCACTACTTACACAAGGGCCGTTGAATTTGCGAAGAAAGCATCTTATGACAGCCTGCAGCTGTGTGCCATCACCCTGCCTGTATCTACGTCCACAGGTACCAACAGCGCCGGTGTGTACGCCAGCAACTGTACCGGCCTGGGCAACGTGATCACCGGCAATACCTTCACCGAAGGCGCTAACGGCGTGTATTGGGTAAACAGCTATGGCGAATTAATGTCTCCGGGCGTTACCATCGACAGCAATACCATCAACCGTTCGTATAACTATGCTGTTTATGCATCGTATGTCAACAGGCTGACCGTGCGTAAAAACACCATCAACCTGAATGGAGCCCTGGCTTCAACAACATATGGCGTTTATGCGGGCGATTGTGATACCGCTATCACCGTTGCCAGAAATAAAATCAATATCAACAATACCGCTTCCAAAGGATATGCGATCTACCTCAGCTATTGCGATCCGGGAGCAGCAGCGCCCGGCCTGGTGACCGGCAATGAAATATTTGCCCGCACGGCTAACACTGGTGAACTGAGAGGTATCACCATGACATCTTCCAATACTACTACTGTTAGCAACAACGTGGTCAGCATTCATACTACTGCTACCAATTCGTACGGCCTTTACAGTGAGTATGGCAAGAACCTGAATTATCTTAACAACAGTATCCTGAACACTTCCACCAGCAGTAACAATAACTATGCGGCTTACTTCTCGCATACGTCTTCTTCTGCTTCTCCGGTGAAAGTGAGAAACAACATCTTCTCTTCCGATGCAGGCCGTACCATGTATGTCGCTAATCCGAACTATCTGAACAGCGATTACAATACATTGTACACTACCGGTACTGTATTGGTAAGACAGAATACGCCGGCAGCGTCTTACGCTACACTGGCTGACTACCGCACCGGTAGCGGCCTCGATGCCAACGCGATCGTGTACAAACCGGCGTTTACAGGGGTTAACGACCTGCATCCGGTGCTCACAGATCCGGAAGTGTGGGCCATCCATGGCCGTGGCGTGCAGGTGCCTGGCAACGATAAGGACATCGACGGTAACCCAAGACCGGTGACATTGCAGGAAGGCGTGCCAGACATGGGCGCCTATGAATTCCTGCCTACTTCCGTGCCTCCGGCATTACCGGCCTTCCCGGCCGCACCGGCAGCAGGTGTTACCCAGACCTTCATGTTCGGTACCGATACCGTGACGAAGATCACCTGGAACAATGCCACCCTGCCGTCCAATATGACCGTACGCCGCTATTCCGGCGTGAAACCGCCGAATATCGCCCCGGGCACGGACTTCATGTATTTCTACACAGACGTGGACGTTACCCCGTCCAGCGGCGTGTACAACTTCAATATCCAGCAGTTCTATCTCGATCCCTGGCAGGGTTATATCAAACGCCAGAAAGACATCCGCCTGGCGATGACCGACAGCACGGACAAGTGGAAGACAGACACGCTCAGTAAGGTGGATGATATCGCCAATGTGATCGTTGACAGCACGCTGCATTATTTTGACAAATTCACCGGACTGAATGGCGGTATTAACGCACCGCAGCAGCTGCAGCCCGCAGACAGCTCCAACAGGGGCACCCGCTTCTGGGTAGGTTATGGCCATCACCAGTTCTTCACCGGCGACAACAGCCAGCAGATGGTGCTGTACCTGAACGCGAAAGACTCTTCCAACGTGACAGTCCGCGTAAACGGTACTTCATGGGTACGTACCTATCACATACCGGCCAATAAAACCATCACGACGGAAACACTGCCCAAAGGCGGTATGAACGACTCCCGTCTGCTGGAAGAAGGCTGGTCCGACAGAGGCATCAGCATCGAAAGTGATGTGCCTATTGTGGCCTATGCGCATATTTATGGCAGCGCCTCTTCCGGCGCCACCATGCTGCTGCCGGTAGGTACTTATGGCTACGATTACTATGCGCTGACTTCCAGGCAGAATTACGGTACAGATACCTATTCCTGGTTCTATGTGGTGGCGGATTATGACAACACCACCGTGGAAATAACGCCCAGCGTGCCTACGCTGGCAGGCCGTCCGGCCAACCAGACGTTTACCGTCACGCTGAACAAAGGTGAAGTGTACCAGGTACTGGGCGCACTGCAAGCCGGTTCTGAAGGGTTCGACGTATCCGGCAGCCACGTGCGTTCCATTGTGAACAGCGACGGTAAGTGTTTCCCGCTGGCCTTCTTCTCCGGCAGCAGCCGTACCGGTATCGGATGTGGCGGCAGTTCGGGTAGCTCTGGTGATAACCTCATCCAGCAAAACTTCCCGTCACAGGCATGGGGTAAAAAATACCTGACGGCGCCTACTTCTATCGATAATGACGCTGCCAGCTTTATGACCAACATCTACCGCGTACTGGTGAAAGACCAGGCCACTATCGTGAAACGTAATGGCGTGGCACTGACCGGTCTGATCAACAACCGCTTCTATCAGTATGAAAGCAATACCGCCGATTACATCGAAGCCAATCAACCGGTAATGGTGGCACAATACATGTCGTCCAGCGGCTCCTGTGATAACACATGGGGTGATGGTGATCCGGAAATGATCTACCTCAGCCCGCTCGAACAGGGTATCAAACAAGTCGGTTTGTACCGCAATACCGTTGAATCTATCAACACCAACTATCTTACCCTCATCATACCAACAGGCGGATTGAGTTCTTTACAGATCGATGGCAGCAACCTGTTTGACCACACTTACGCGCATCCTAACCATCCCGGCTATACGGTAGTGGTGAAAAGGTGGGATGCCGCCGCAGCACAATGTAATGTTGTCGCTGACTCGGCCTTCACCGCTATCACTTACGGCTTGGGAAGTGTGGAAAGCTATGGTTACAACGCCGGAACATTGGTGAAGAACCTCAATATCCTGCCGGCCTTCAGCAACGTGCTGAACCCGTCCAGTGGCAATAACACGTACACCTGTGCGAAAACGCCGTTCCGCTTCTCCATGCTGATACCGGTGAAACCCACCACACTCACCTGGAAGCTGAGCGCTGTAAAGAACCTGACACCTGCGGTGGACGTGGTGCAGACCAATCCGGTACCTAAAGATTCACTGGTGGCTAATGACCGTACTTACTACCGTTTTGTGCTGCCGGACGAATATGTGTTCTCTGCACCGGGTACTTACAACGTGCCTATCCTGATTTCCCATCCGGACATCGAAAGCTGTAACAACAGCTTTGAGGCCATCCTCTCCATGAAAGTAATACCAGCGCCGGTGGTGGACTTCACCAGTGCATACTCCGGTTGTGTGGGCGATGTGGCCCAGTTCACCGGCAGCGCCACTACCAGCAACAATGTGGGCATCAACAGCTGGAACTGGAATTTCGGTGATACCACTTACGGTTACCGGAAGGATACGACCAAACAATTCAGATATCCCGGCATCCATAAAGTGAAACTCAGCATCGTAGCGGCAGAAGGATGTATCGGTGATACCACGAAAGAAGTGGAAGTATATGCGCCGGGCATTGCTGCTATCGTGAAAGACTCCATGACCGTGTGCTCCGGCAGTGATGTGTCACTGGCCGTAAAAGATCCGGAAGCAGGCGTGCTGTACAACTGGTACGATGCGCCGACAGGAGGTAACCTGCTCTTTACCGGTAACGTATACACGATCAATGCAGTGAGCGTCAGCGGTACCTACTACCTCGAAGCTATCAATCATGGCTGTCCGGGCGCAAGCCGTGCCAAAGCAGTGGTACATGTGCTGCCGCTGTTGACCACACCGGTGGTGAGAGTGGACACCGTAGGCGTAAACATGATACGCTTCAAATGGGACAAGGTGCCCAATGCCACCAGCTACGAAGTATCTACCGATGGCGGTCTTACCTGGACACAACCATCGTCCGGAAGAGAAGGACTGGAGCATACGATCACCGGTCTGCAGCCATCACAGAGCGTGAAACTCCTCGTGAAAGTGAGAGGTTGTGAGGACAAAATATCTGATCCGGCCGAAGGCAAAACCCTGCCGGATGGTATCTACATCCCCAACACCTTTACACCGAACAACGACGGTAAGAATGACGTGCTGAAAGTGTATGGTTATATCATCAACAAAATACACATCGCCATATTCGATCAGTGGGGTGAAAAAGTGTTTGAGTCCAATAGCCAGGATATAGGATGGGACGGTACTTACAAAGGCAAGACAATGCCTTCCGGCGTGTACATCTATGTATGTCACCTGGTATTGAAAGACGGTTCCAGTGTAGAGAAAAAAGGTGTGATCAACCTGATCCGATAACCAAAAAAATGAAAGAAAGATGAAGTACTTGCTTGCTTTCATAATTACAGCTGCGTTGCTGCATGGGGGAATAACCCATGCAGCAGCCCACAGCTGTCGGCAGGGGATAGACAGTCTGCTTAACAGCGCCCGGTCTATCACTGCTTATCCCAATCCGGCCTCTGTGTCCGTACATGTGAAGTCAGTGAAAGAACTGCGCGAGCTGGTCATTTACGGACTGGACGGCAGACAGGTAAGGAGAATAGCCACACCGGGGAAAGACCATATGGTACAGGTTTCCGGACTGGCCCAGGGTTCTTACATGTTACGGGCCTTATTTGAAGATGGGACAAGAACGTCAAAGATGATCATCAAACAATAATCATTTCAAGATGAAAAATTGTACAAGATGTTAACCAAAATCATTTCTCATCCTGTCAGCCAACGGCTACAGCGATGTCTCATAACCATATCTGTGTTAGTGTTGCAGTTCGTAGCCTTTAGTTCGCACGCCCAGAATCTTTCCAACAAAGGGAAAGACTTCTGGGTTGGCTACGGACATCACCAGTTCATGGAACCGGGAGGGGGCAACACGCAGGAGATGATCCTGTACCTGAGCGCCGAACAGGCCGCTACGGTAACAGTGAGCATCACCGGCACCGCGTGGACAAGGACCTATAACATCCCTGCCAACACGGTTATTGCAACAGACCTGATACCTAAAACAGGCGCCAACGATGCCCGGTTGTATTCACCACCGCCATCATTCGGCGGTACAGGCGGTGAAGGTACCTTTACCAACAAATCCATCCACATTCAGAGTAATGTGCCTATCGTAGCCTATGCCCATATTTTTGGCAGCGCCTCTTCCGGTGCTACCATGCTGATGCCGGAAGAAACATGGGGCTACTCCTATATTTCTGTCAACAGCCAGCAGGACTATGCCTCCGATTGTTTTTCCTGGATGTTCGTGGTGGCCAACCAGAACAATACCGTGGTGGAAATAAAACCTTCGGTACTGACGCGTAACGGCCGTGCGCCGGGCGTTCCGTTCACCGTAACACTTAACCGCGGCGATATTTACCAACTGGTAGGTGCTTCCCTCGGCGGCTCCAAAGGCCGTGAACTGACCGGTACCACGGTGAAGTCCATCGGCAACTCCGCCGGTGAATGTTACCCGGTAGCGGTATTCTCCGGCAGTAGCCGTACCGCCCAGTCGTGTACTAATAGCGGCGGCAGCGGTGATAATAATATCCAGCAGGTGTTCCCCTTCCAGGCATGGGGAAAACGTTACCTGACCGCGCCTTACTCGCATTCTGCCACCCCTACTTCCAATCAGACCTCGATGTATAAAGTAGTGGTGAAAGATCCGACAACGATTGTAAAATTAAATGGCGGCAGTATGCCTGGCCCATTGATCGCTAATTCCTACTATGAGTTCAATAGTAAAACGGCCGATTATATTGAGGCCGATAAACCTATACTGGTAGCACAATACATGCCGTCATCCGGCTCCTGCGGCAATAGTGATCCGCTGGGTGATCCGGAGATGGTTTACCTCAGCCCAATAGAACAGGCGGTTAAACGGACAGGCTTCTATCGCAACAACCGTGAGTTCATCACAGTCAATTACCTGACGCTCATCATTCCGACAGGCGGTCTCACCTCCCTGTTGATCGATGGCAGTCCGCTGTACAACACTTCATATCCGCATCCCAATATGCCGGGTTATTCCGTCGTGGTAAAACGCTGGAATGCCGCACAGGCGCAGTGTATCGTGACCAGTGATTCCGCTTTTACCGCCACCACCTACGGACTGGGCAGCGTGGAAAGTTATGGTTACAATGCCGGTACGCTGATCAACAACCTCAACGCAGTGGGTTCTATTCACAACGAACTTGATACTTCTAAAGCAACCAATGATTTTACCTGTACACAAACACCGGTAGAACTATCTATCCTCATGGCTTATAAGCCTACCAAAATGGTGTGGAAACTGAGCCTGCTGGGAGCCGCTATCACGCCTAATGCTGACGTGACGGTGAATAATCCTGTGCCGGTGGCCACCGTGGTGATCAACGGTATCACTTACTATAAGTATACTTTGCCGGGCTCTTATAAATTCGCCAACACCGGTGAGTTTGATATCACGGTGATGTCTACTCATCCATCCATTGAAAACTGTACCAATACCGAAAAGGTAGGCTATACTATTTCCGTAAAGACCAAGCCCCGTGCGATATCCAGCTATACCTACAGCGGCTGTACGCTGGACAGCGCCATCTTCAAAGGAGAGAACAATCAGCCGGATTATAAGATAGGCCGCTGGAAGTGGGAGTTCCCTGGTCCGGCGCTCGATAGCGGCATCGAAGTGCATCATGTGTTCCAGCCGGGACAGGCCAATGTGAAACTGACGGTGATCTCTACCGATGGTTGCGTGGGCGACACCGCCTTCCAGGTGACAGCTGCCGCCAAACCGGTGGCTAATTTCGCCAGTGACGTACCGTCGCTGTGTGAAGGCGCGCCGGTAAAACTGACAGACAACTCCACCTACGGCGGAACAGCACCCTTAAAAGAGTGGTACTGGGATTTTGGCAACGACTCCGTGAAGAAAGCCGCTACCAATGCGCCGGAATCCATGACCTATAACGGCTATAAAACGTATACCGTCAAACATGTGGTGAAAGTGAGCGATCTGTGTATCAGCGATACCGCCACCAAGACCATTACCGTATATGCGAAGCCGCATGCAGCCTTCGCGTTCCCGGGTGACTGTCTGCCGGTAGATGGCATTGTACAGTTTAACAGCACCGCCACTGTGCCGGACGCACAGACACTCGCGGGCCACAGCTGGGATTTCGGCGATGCCAACGCCACGCCAACCAATCCCAATACCTCGTTGCTGGCCTCACCTTCGCACGCCTATACGAAGTTTGGCACTTATACCATCAAATACCAGGTAACTACCGATAAAGGCTGTACGAAAGATACCACCGTCACAGCCAGCTTTAAGCTGAAGCCGCAGCTGGCCTATGCACCGGTGACCGGTGTATGCGTGAACGTGAAAGGCAGCATCAAAGTGGCCAATGCCACCGTACAGAACGGGGTGACCGGCAATGGTTACTACAAAGGACCAGCGACCGACTCCTCCGGTAATTTCACGCCTTCCGCAGCAGGACCGGGAACCCATCAGATCTGGTACGTGTTTAACGCCAGCACCGGTTGCGCGGATTCAGTGGCCACTAACGTGGTCGTATATCCGAAACCATCGGCCGCCTTTACCGCTACGGCCAGCGTATGTCTTGGTCAGCCGGCGGTGATCACGGACCAGTCCACCATCAGCGGCGGCGCTATCACCACCTGGAAGTGGGATGATGGCAAAGGCCAGCAAACGCAGGCCACCAACAATAGTCCGTTTAACGTGCTCTATACCGCCGATGGCAATTATACCGTGAAGCTGGTGGCTGTGAGCGATCAACAGTGTGTGAGCGACACCGCCTCCATGCCGGTGGCCGTACATCCGTTGCCGGAAGTGAATTTCCAGCTGCCTGCTTCCGTGTGTATGCCGGAAGGTAGCGCGAAGTTCACCAATCTGACCACTATCAAAGACAACTCAGCCCTCACCTGGCAGTGGAATTTCGGCGATGGCAGCGCCACTGCTGCATTAAAGGACCCGTTGCATAACTACACCGCCTACGGTCCGTTCGACGTGGTGCTCTCCGCTACTTCCGCTTTCGGATGTAACGCACAGGCCACCAAACGGATGGAAGCCTTCTTCGGTCAGCCGGTGGCCTCCTTTAAAGTGGCGCCGGACACACTGTGCCAGGGTACAGATAACACTTTCACTGACCAGAGCACTGATGATAAAAGCAATATCACCACCTGGGCATGGGAATTTGGCGATGGTTCTACTTCCACCGCGCAGAACCCGGTGAAAAAATATATTTCCCCCGGCGAATATGGCGTACAGCTGAAAGTAACGAATGCCGCAGGTTGTACCTCCGCGCCATTCAGCAGCAAAGTAGTGGTGTACCTGCAACCTGTCATCGATGCTGGCCAGTCATTTGTGGTGCCGCAGGGAACAGTGATCACCTTCAGGCCTACGGCCAATGATTCCGTGAACCTGAAGTTCCGGTGGGAGCCGGCCGCAGACTTCCCCAACCCAACGTTGTTGTCGCCCACTATTCCGGCAATGCACGACCAGATTTATACACTGACAGCGATCGGTAAACACAACTGTACCGCCACGGACCAGATGTCTGTGAAAGTGTTGAAACCGGTGGTACCACCCAATGCTTTCTCTCCCAACGGTGATAACATCAACGACAAATGGGTGATCTATAACCTGAGCGATTATCCTGACAGTAAAGTGGAAGTATTTAACCGCTACGGTCAACGGGTATACGAATCCAGTGGTTATGCACAGCCGTGGGACGGCCGCTTTAAAGGCAATCCGCTGCCGGTAGGCACTTATTATTATGTCATCACCCTGCGTAACGGATTTGCGCCGCTTTCAGGGTATGTGGCCATCATCAGATAACGAACATTATTCACATAAAACACGGACACAAAATGAGAACTAAAATTGCAACATGGCTCATGTCAGTGACAGCCTTCTTCGCCTGCTCCAGGGCGATGGCCCAGGCTGACCCGCATTTCTCGCAGTACTATACCTATCCGTCGTGGCTTAATCCGGCCCTCACCGGTGCTTTCGACGGCGACTACCGTATTGCTGCGATATACCGCACCCAATGGGGAAATATCAGCCCCTTTAAAACATACGGCATCACGGCGGAAGTGCCCACGGCGAAGAATATCAACTTCGGCGCCAGTGTACTGAACCAGGCCGCCGGCGATGGTGGCTATAACTACACCACCGGTTATATCAGCGCCGCCTATACGGGCGTAAAGCTGGACGCCGCGCATTATCATCAGCTCAACTTCGGTCTGCAGCTGGGATTTATCCAGCGCCGTTTTGATCCTTCCAAGCTCACCTTTGGTGAGCAATGGAACCCGGTGACCGGCTACAATCCCGGCAACCCGGTAACGGATATACTGACCAGGACCTCTTCTCTTTCGTTTGATGCAGGTGCCGGCGCACTCTACTATGACGCTACTCCAGGCAAGAAGTTCAACATTTACGGCGGCTTCTCCGTGATACATCTTACCCGTCCGCAGGACCAGTTTGCCGCGAAGGGCGATGCCCGTTTTCCGATGCGCTTCAACGTGCATGGCGGCGTGAAACTAACGTTGTCGGACGTACTGAGCATTACGCCCAACTTCCTGTTTATGGCACAGGGACCGGCGCAGGAAAAGATGATCGGCGCCTATGGACAGCTGAAAGCCGCGCCGGAAACAGATTTTCTCCTTGGACTGAACTACCGTTACAAAGATGCTGTGACCACGCATGCCGGTTTTATTTATAAGACCATGATGCTGGGCGTGAGCTATGATATCAACACATCAGACCTGAGCAAAATGGCCCGCGGTTCCAACAGCTTTGAAGTATCACTCACATTTATCGGACGGAGGAAGGTGAAGACACCGGAAGTGGAATTTGTATGTCCCCGTTTGTAATTCATCTCTACTTGTAACAGACATCTCATGAAAAAAATATTCTTTACAGCATCCGTGTTACTGGTCGCTATGACGCTACAGGCGCAGTTTACCTACGATTACCTGAAAGCCGCCGATCAATATTACAAAAAGGAAGATTATAATTCAGCTATCCAGTATTATGAAAAATACCTCGGCACCAGAACTAAATCCTTCCGAAAGGATTCCTATAAGCCTTATGCGGCAGTGAATGCCAGCCGTAAGAACATGGTGCCGGTGAGCAGTGAGCAGCAGGCTGTGTATAAACTGGCAGAGAGTTACCGCAATCTGCATAACTATGAAAAAGCAGCGCCTCACTACGAAAACGTACTGGAAGCGGACAGAAAAAATTTCCCGCTGGCAGCCTACTACTATGCTGTTTCACTCCGTGCCCTCGGTAAATACGAGGAGGCGGAGAAAGCCTTCCATAGCTTTCTGCAGGGCTATGGCAGCAAAGACAGTTACAGTGCTTCCGCTGAACGGGAAGTCAATAACCTCGCATTTATCAATGCCCAATTAAAACGGTCTGACCTTTCCCTCTATGAAATACGTAAGGCGCCGGCTGCGCTGAATACCACCGGAGCCAGCTATGCGCCGCTCTGGACGGCAGATGGCGCATTGCTGTTTACCTCCACCCGTCCGGACCCCGCCAAAAATAAAGGGTTCATCAACAGGGTGTACACCGCAGATTATGCTGACGGGCAGGCTGCCAACATCCGGCTGCTGCCGGTTGCACAGCCTGAATCGCTGCACCAGGGCGCTGTCAGTGTCAGCCCTGACGGACAGCAGTTGTTCATCACCCGCTGGCAGATAGATCACGGTAAAAAAAGCACCGCTATCTGGGTATCCCGGAAAAACGGGAATAACTGGGGCGAACCTGCGCCACTGGACGCTGTGATCAATGTGCCGGGCAGCAACACACAACAGCCTTTTGTATTGCCTGACGGCAAACACCTGTTGTATGCCAGCGACCGTCCCGGCGGTCAGGGCGGATTTGACCTGTGGTGCGCCACGCTGGACGAAACCGGTAAGCCTGCGAGCACCGTCAATCTCGGTGAGGTCATCAATACAGCAGATAACGAACAGGCGCCTTATTATCACGCTGCCACCCGTACGCTGGTGTTTTCCACTGACGGCCGCACCGGTATGGGCGGGTACGATTTCTTCAGCAGCAAAGGAGAGCCGGGCAACTTCCAGGCGCCGGTGAACATGGGATATCCGGTCAACTCCGTCAAAGATGACATTTACTTCGCCAGCCGCAGCAACAACCGTAACCTTCTCGATGATGTGCTGCTGGGGACAGACAGGGCGGCCGAATGTTGCCTGGAACTTTTCTTCCTGCACAAGACCCGTCCGGCGCGGCAGCTCAGTGGCATCGTAGTGGCATGTAACAGCAATACCCCTGTTGCCGGTGCGGAAGTACGTATCATCGATACCGTTAGTCACCAGGTCATCACCACCCGCAGTACCGGTGCCGATGGTAGTTACGCCTTTACGCTGAATGAATACCAGCCGCTGGTGGCCGTTGCCAACGCGGCGGGTTACCGGCAGGGCACCCAACACATCGGGGTGCCGCAGAATGAAGATACCGTGGCCATCACAGCGCCGGAGCTGTGCCTGACGCCGATAGTGCCGCCACCATCGCCGGTGACGCTCGAAAATGTATACTACGACTATGACAAAGCGACGCTCAAAGAAGAATCATTTGCCTCCCTGGATAAGCTGGTAACGCTGTTGCAGGCCAACCCGACAATGGAGATACAGTTGAGCGCGCATACTGACGGCAAGGGTGGCACGCGTTACAATCAGCGTCTTTCCGAAGCCCGCGCCAAGAGCTGCGTAGACTACCTCGTGGAAAAAGGAATAGACCCTCACCGCCTTACCCACAAGGGTTATGGCGCATCCATGCCAATAGAGCCCAATACACTGCCTGACGGGTCTGATAACCCCGAAGGAAGACAGAAGAACAGAAGGACCACTTTCACGATAACGAAGAAGTAATGCGGGCCTGTTTTTAACCTAAAACATTGAGTCATGAAAAAGTTTGTGTTAACTGGTCTGATGGGATTGATGACGATGTGGGCGCAGGCACAACAACAGCCGCACTACACACAGTATATCATGAATCCTTTCATCATCAATCCTGCTGTGGCAGGAATAGAAAACTACTGGGACCTGCGGCTGAGCCACCGGCATCAATGGGCAGGATTGAATGGTGCGCCGGTGACCACCTATCTGACGGTGCACGGGCCGTTGCGCAAATCGGATTACAGCAATGCGTCTCCTACCGGCTTTGAGATGCCGGGCGAGAACCCACGGGGCAAGGCTTACTGGCGTGACTATACGACACCGCCGCCGCACCCCGGCGCCGGCCTGACAATCCTGAATGACAAAGCAGGACCGCTTAACCGCTTCTCCATCAGCGCCGCCTATGCACATCATATCAACCTGTCGCCACGTACCAGTCTGAGCGCAGGTCTATCGCTCGGTATGCAGCAGGTGAGCCTCGATGCCAGTAAAGTGGGGTTCCTGGACCCTAACGATCCGGCCATTGGCGGCACGGGGATCCTGAACCGCTGGCGCCCTGATATCGGCGCAGGGTTGTGGTTGTATTCAGCAGATTTTTTTGCAGGCCTTTCTGCGCAGAATATCATTCCCCAGAATATCGGCTATGACAACGGTAAGCTGGTGGGAGACAGCGTGTACCGCGGTAAACTGGTGCCTCATCTCTTTTTCACGACGGGCTATCGCTTATGGATAAACGACGATATCAATGTATTGCCTTCCGTGATGGTGAAGTTTATTACCGCTATGCCGGTCAGCGTGGATGTGAATGCCCGCATGATGTTCCGTGACCGCTTTTGGGCGGGGGCGTCTTACCGGCTGCACGACGGCGTGGCAGGCATGTTTGGGGTGAACATCAACTCCACTTTTAACATCGGTTACTCTTACGACTATACGGCATCTTCCCTGAATACCGTCAGCAAAGGCTCTCATGAGATCATGATCGGTTTCCTGCTGGGTAATAAATACGGGGATACCTGTCCGCGGAATGTATGGTAGAAAAAATCAATCAAAATAAACACTTAAACCAAAATTGAAATGATGAAACAAGTAAAGCGCTTCATGCCCTATGCACTGGTCCTTTCTGCTGTAGTATTTTTCATGTCTTGTTCTAAAGATGGTCCTGCCGGCCCTGCTGGTCCTGCCGGTAACAATGGCACACAAGGTCCGCAAGGCCCTAAAGGCGATCCCGGAGATCCGGGTTCTGCCAACGTTATTTATTCCGGCTGGCTGGATGTTCGTTTCCAGGGAGCTCAAACTGTCACCAATCCTGATGGTACCGTGGACACTGTTTTGTACGCCGCGGCCATCAATGCGCCTAAACTGGATTCCGCTGTATTGGCGAATGCCCTGGTGAATGTGTATATCAACCTGGGTACAGCTTCGCAGCAAAGCATTGTGCTGTTGCCTTACACCGATGAATTCGGAACGCTGATCCGGTATGTGGCGGCTTCCAAATCCATCAGCCTTATTTCAAATGGTAATCCCAGTACCCAGACAACATCAACCGGTAAACGTTATCAGTACCGCTATGTGATTGTGCCGGGCGGTGTGGCAGCCCGTTCTGCCAGCAATCTGGACTGGAAAAATTATAGCCAGGTTCGGCAGGCGCTGAACCTGCAAGACTAGGTTATTACTCATAGCCTCCAGCATATAGAAATAATGGTCTCCCTGTCGAGGGAGACCGTTTCCTGAACCTATTTTTTAACGCTTGAAACCTGTGTATGAACAAGTATTCTGATTTTACCGACCACGAACTAATTCGCCTGTATATTGATGGCGATAACCATGCGTTTACCACGCTGGTACATCGTCATAAAAACAGATTGTATACAACAATAGTACTGCTGGTACGCAACCGTGACCTCGCAGAAGATATTTTTCAGGAAGTCTTCATCAAGATTGTCAATGCCCTGCACAGCGGGCAATATGCTGACAACAACCGTTTCCTGGCCTGGGCCGTACGGATTGCCCATAACTGCTGTATCAGCCATTTCCGCAAGGCCAGCGCCTGGGGCAAAACCATGGTAGCGCCCTATAATGATGAAATGGGCGACAGCCTTGATCTGATGGAGCATAGCGCAGAACATCACCTGATAACGCACGAAACCAACCAGGAGATAGGGGCCTTGCTGGACCAGCTGCCGACGGTACAGCGGGAAGCCGTGATTTTACGGTATTATGCAGACCTGAGTTATAAAGAGATAGCACAAACCATCGGTATCAGTATCAATACAGCTCTTGGAAGGGTGCGCTACGCGATCATGAACCTGCGGAAACAGATGCTGGTGGAAGAGGCCTGAATCCTTGTCAATTCAAAGTATTGATCAGGTTAACCACTACTTTAATCATCATGTCCATTTCATCGGCTTTACTTTCTGCAATCATCAGTGTCATGGCTACGAGTGCGTTGTCCGCGATACGTTTGGACCCGTCTCCCCGGTAAAGCAAATTATTTCTTGCCATAAACCAGACAAACAGAAAAGCAGCGATTCGCTTGTTGCCATCTGAAAAGGAGTGATTTTTAATCACGAAATATAAAAGGTGCGCTGCTTTTTCTTCTACGCCGGGATATAACTCTTTGCCGTCGAATGTTTGATAAATGACCGCCAGGGAACTGCGGAAGGAGTCGTCCTTTTCATTGCCAAACAGGCTGCTGCCCCCAAATTTATCCTTCAGGCCATGGACTGCCTCCATGGCTGCGGGATAGGTAATGTGGAAGCGATTGTCCGCTGTGGTGCCAGTAGTTTGCAGACGCTGATGGTCATATTGGTCCAGTATGTCTAACGCATATGCATAATCGGTCAACACGCGCTGCAAGGCTGCGGTTTCGTCTTCCGCGGCAGGGAAGGTGGTCGTCGGCTGTGTCAGTTGCTTGCTGATGGTCTGGTTCACCCACATCCGGAATTGAATGCACCGCCGGGATTTAATGCGATAAGCTATTGCAATAGCTATGTCCAGCGCATAGTTATCTGCGCCATTGCTGGTGGCTGCTTCCTCAGCTTCTCCTTCAAGATAAATATAATTAATGTGAAGACGGATGTCGTTTTCGGGCTGCCGAAACAATGTCGCTATCTGCCTTGGCGTGAGCCAGATATTGTTGTGTTTTATCTGTATGTCGACAGAGGTAAGTTCTGTGTCCGTTTGATAGACAAGGGCGGGCTGATTGCCCGTGGTAGTGATGTGAAACATGACTTTTCTCTTTTGGGTTAAAAATATTATGGATGATTCGCAAAGGTATATTTAAAAAAAAATATTTGATAGTTTTGAGGAAATGAGCTGTCAAGTATTACTAGACAGCTCGTTTTTCCGATGATCGTTTTGCCTGTCTGTACTTCGTTTGAAACAGGAATTCTATAACTCGCCTGGAACAGCTTCCTCTCTTTTCGGTTTCTGGCCTTTCCCCCAGGCATATCCGCCCCCAACGCCAAGTGTAGTAGTGGTGATATGTTCAAGTATGCGCATCGAAACCTCTTCTTTATCCAGATATATGCAATAGACAAAAACACTGGCTATAACCAATACAAGGATGGCCAATAAAATAAAAACTAATATCCGATTTCGAAGCATGTATTTGGGCGCAGATCTGAGATATTCTGCCTGCAAGCGCAGATTTTCCCTGGAAATTTCATAGTCGTTTTGTTGTCCCTGCGACTTTAGCCGCATTTCTTCCTGGCGGAGTTTCAACTCTTCCCTTTGGGTTTCCAGAAGATTTAACAAAGCGGTTTCCGTCAATAACTCATCTTGTTTTTGATGATCGATTGGTTGAAAGGTATTTTCTGACATGGGTTAACGATTTGAATTTTACAATAACATATCCAGTCACTTCATTACTTCCCAGCTTCGGCGGTACAAACTTTGTTGCCAGAATAGATTGAGGGTCTTTTTGAAAAAGTCTGACATACGCTGACGGAGATAATAACAGCTCCTGGCGTAATTGAAAAGGCTTGGGCATATTTATAATCATATAAAAAATGTTTAGTTACCTGCAATATCCGCCAATCCATCCCTCCAAATGTTAACCACTTGTAAATGATCGAAATCCGATCCAGGTGATACTTCGCGTATCACAGAACACCGTATGGTCGTCCCATAACAGTCCATGACAGCCCGGCCCGCTGATTTATCTACTTTAGTAAAAACAGATACAAAAATTCCACATGGCTGTAATCGCAGGTATCATATTCCACTTCATAGGCGGCTTCGCCTCGGGCAGCTTCTACATGCCCTTCAAAAAAGTAAAAGGCTGGCAATGGGAATCGTACTGGCTGGCAGGAGGCCTGTTCTCCTGGCTGATAGTACCGCCGGTAGCGGCGTGGCTTACCCTGCCGGGATTCGCTGAATTCATTGCACAGGCTTCCTGGCGCACGCTGGCAGCGACCTACGTGTTCGGGCTGCTGTGGGGCATCGGCGGCCTCACTTACGGACTGGGTATCCGCTACCTGGGCATGTCACTGGGCAACTCCGTGATGCTCGGCTGCTGCTCGGTGTTCGGAGCGTTGGTACCGGCGATATACTACAACATCGTCCCCGCAACAGGGAAAACATCGCTGTCGGATATGCTCGGCAGCAGCTGGGGACAGGTGGTCCTTACCGGCATGCTGGTATGCCTCGCAGGCATCTGCATCTGCGGAAAAGCAGGCATGATGAAGGAAAAGGAACTGCCGGAAGAAGAAAAGAAAAAGACAGTGGCGGAGTTCAACGTGATAAAAGGCCTGATAGTAGGCGTGGTATCGGGTATCCTCAGCTCCTGTTTTGTCTATGGGATAGAAGCAGGGAAAAGTATGGCGGAAATGGCTGTCACACGCGGACTGGACCCGCTGTACCAGAACAATGTGACCTATGTGGTATTACTCTGGGGCGGCCTCACCACCAACCTGGTCTGGTGCCTGTTGCTGAACCTGCGTAACCGCTCGTACAGGGATTATACCAACAAACAAACACCGTTGGTGGCCAACTACTTTTTTTCGGCGCTGGCCGGCACCACCTGGTTCCTGCAGTTTTTCTTTTACGGCATGGGCGAAAGTAAACTGGGCAACGGCGCCAGTTCATGGATACTGCACATGGCTTTTATCATCCTGATCGCCAACATGTGGGGACTGGTGCTCAAAGAATGGAAAGGCGTCAGTAGCAGGGCTAAAGCTACCATTATCGCGGGTAATCTCACTATTCTCCTTTCTGTATTAATCGTTGGTTACGGAAACTCTCTTAAATAAATATTTGTATGTCGCTGGAAAGAACACAGTTTAAAAATGTCAGTTATTTATGGGACGATGCTACTGCCGCTGCTATGGCCGGCGATGAAGTAGCACTGCTGATATACCGCTCTAACCTGCTGGGGGCCGATCTGCGCCTTACCAACTATGGCGGTGGCAATACTTCCTGTAAAGCCGTGGTGCCGGACCCACTTACCGGCAGGGAAACGGAGGTGATGTGGGTAAAAGGCTCCGGCGGCGACCTCGGCACCCTGAAACGTAATGGCCTCGCTGCGTTATACACAGACCGCCTTCGCAACCTGGAAAATGTATACAGGGGCATCGCCTTCGAAGACGAGATGGTGGAACTGTTTAATCTCTGCCTGTATGACCCTGCTTCCCGGCCTCCGTCCATCGATACCCCGCTGCATGCTTTTCTGCCATTCAAACATATCGACCACCTGCATCCGGACGCGGTGATAGCTATCGCTGCGGCGAAAAACGGGGAACAGATCACACAGGAACTGTTCGGAGGCACTATCGGCTGGGTGCCCTGGCAGCGCCCGGGCTTCGATCTCGGGCTGCAACTACGGAAATGCCTGCACGACCATCCGGGTATACGGGGTATTATCCTTGGTTCCCATGGCCTGTTTACCTGGGGAGATACTGCCTTCGAATGTTATTTGAATACGTTGGAAGTGATCGATAAAGCGGCGGATTATATCCATGCGAAAGTATCTCAGCAGCCTGCTGTTTTTGGCGGCGCGGTGATACCACACCTTCCGGAAGAAAAACGGCGCAGCCAGGCAGCCGCACTGGCACCGGTATTGCGGGGTTTCGCCTCCTCTTATCAATCGATGGTAGGACATTTTACGGATGTGCCTGACGTCATGGAGTTCATCAATGCGAAAGACCTTCATCGCCTGGCACCTATGGGCACCAGTTGCCCGGACCATTTTCTGCGGACTAAAATCTCCCCGCTGGTACTGGATATCGGGCCGGAAGAAGACCTGCACGACCTGCCGGCGGTGAAAAGCCGGATAGCGCCGCTGTTTGAAGCTTACCGGCAGATGTATGCGGAATATTATCAGCAGTGCAGACATGATGACAGTCCGGCTATGCGCGACCCCAACCCGGTGGTGATACTGTGGCCCGGCATCGGTATGTTCACCTTTGCCAAAGATAAACAGACGGCCCGCGTGGCGGCAGAATTTTATATCAATGCCATCCATGTGATGCGTGGATCTGAAGCAATTTCTGAGTATATTTCGTTACCAAGGCAGGAGGCTTTTAATATCGAGTACTGGCTGCTGGAGGAAGCAAAGCTGCAACGTATGCCTAAGCCTAAAGCCCTCAGCGGCCGCGTGGCGCTGGTGACAGGCAGCGCCGGTGGCATCGGTAAGGCCATCGCCCGGAAATTTGTGGCGGAGGGTGCGGTAGTAGTGATCAGCGATAATGATGAAACACGCCTGCAAACCGCCAGCCGGGAGTTTGAACAGCAGGTGGGCAAAGACGCTTTCACCGCTGCGCTGCTGGATGTGACCCGCCCGGCTACTATCCAACAGGCTTACACACAGGCGGCACTGACTTTCGGCGGGGTGGACCTGATCGTGAACTGTGCCGGCCTCTCTATCTCCAAACCACTGGAAGCGCATACGGAGGCGGATTGGGACCTGCTCTACGATGTGCTCGTAAAAGGGCAGTTCCTCGTTACGCAAGCCGGCGTGGAGGTGATGCGCAAACAACAGCTCGGTGGCGATGTGATCAATATCGTCAGCAAAAATGCCCTGATGAGCGGCCCGGACAATGCGGCCTACGGCTCGGCCAAAGCGGCGCAACTGCACCTTAGCAGGCTCAACGCCGCAGAGCTGGGAAAAGATCGTATACGCGTTAACGTTGTCAACCCGGATGCGGTCATCTCCGACAGTAAAATATGGGAAGGCGCCTGGGCGGAAGGCCGCGCCAAAGCCTATGGCATCACAGTGGCCGAACTGCCCGCATTCTATGCCAAACGCACACTGCTGAATGAAATCATCCTGCCGGAAGATATTGCCAACGCCTGCTTTGCACTGGCAGGCGGACTGCTTCATAAATCTACCGGCAACGTGCTCAACGTGGACGGCGGTATTGCCGCTGCTTTTGTCAGATAATAAAAAACCGTTTGTATGCAGATAGACCAACATCGGATCGCGGCCTGTAATGATCCACTCACGGCGACGCACCAACGCAGGCTTCAGTCCCTTCGGGAGGAAATACCCCATACAGAAGACATCATCGGCAAACTGACCGCCTTCCAGGTGGCCATCCCCAGCTGGGCGCTGGGCACAGGCGGCACCCGCTTCGGCCGCTTCCCCGGCGGCGGAGAACCCCGCTCGCTGGAAGAGAAACTGGAAGACATCGGCCTCCTGCATACGCTCAACCGCGGCAGCGGCGCGGTGTCCCTGCACATCCCCTGGGACATCCCGGCCAATGCGGCACATATCTGTGCAGTGGCCTCCCAGCTGGGACTGGCGTTCGATGCCATGAATTCAAATACCTTCCAGGACCAGCCAGGGCAGGAGCACAGCTATAAATTCGGTTCCCTCGCTCACACGGACAAGCATACACGCCAACAGGCGGTGGCGCATAACCTGGAAGTGATTCAATACGGTCGTGAACTGGGCTCCAAAGCCCTTACCGTATGGCTGAGCGACGGCTCCTGCTTTCCCGGCCAACTCAATTTCCGCCGCGCATTCGATTACGCACTTGAAAGCTTCGGCGAAATCTATCAGTCATTGCCGGACGACTGGAAACTGCTGATTGAATACAAAGCTTTTGAGCCTAACTTCTATTCCACTACGGTGGGCGACTGGGGGCAGTCGCTGTTATATGCTTCCAAGCTGGGGCCGAAAGCCTTTACACTCGTGGACCTGGGACACCACCTGCCGAATGCCAACATCGAGCAGATTGTGGCCCTGCTGCTTCGTGAAGGTAAACTGGGCGGCTTCCACTTCAACGACTCCAAATATGGAGACGACGACCTGACAGTCGGCAGCATACGGCCCTATCAGCTGTTTCTCATTTTCAACGAACTGATAGACGGCATGGACGCAAGGCATATGCAGCACGCCACAGATATGGGCTGGATGATCGATGCAAGCCATAATGTAAAAGACCCGCTGGAAGACCTGCTGCAATCCGTGGAGGCTATCCGCATCGCTTATGCACAGGCCCTGCTGGTGGACCGTGAGCAGCTCGCCGCCGCGCAAAATAATCACGATACGGTACTGGCGCAGGAGATCCTGCAAAATGCTTTCCGTACAGATGTGCGGCCGCTGATAGCGGAAGCCCGTCTCCGTGCCGGCGGCGCACTGGACCCGCTGGCGGTTTTCAGACAAACAAAAGTGCGCGACGAACTGGTACGCGAAAGAGGGAAAACTGCCGTCGCTACCGGGTTGTAAATTCATCTGCCGGTTAAATAAATTCCACATGCCCGTTCCCGTTATAGCTGTTTTTGATATCGGCAAAACCAATAAAAAACTGTTGCTGCTCAATGAACAATACCACATTGTCTTTGAGCAGCAGACCTGTATGCAGGAAACCACAGATGAAGCCGGCGACCCCTGTGAGGACTTACACCTGCTGATAAACAATATGCGGCAGCAATTGGCCGCTGTATTGGCCATGGAGGCCTTTGAGGTAAAAGCGGTCAATGTGTCCGCCTATGGCGCCAGTCTTGTGTATATCGATGAAAGCGGCGCGCCGGCCGGTCCGCTGTACAATTACCTGAAACCATATCCGGAAGAGCTGTCAAACCGATTTTATGCCACTTATGGCGACCGTGAACGCTTCTCCCATGAAACGGCTTCACCTGCTTTGGACAGTCTCAATGCAGGGTTGCAGTTGTACCGTATACGTCACCGGCAGCCTTTGCTGTTTAGCCGTACCCGTTATGCCCTGCACCTGCCGCAGTTCCTCGGTTACCTCTTCTCGGGACAGGTATTTTCAGAGATGACCAGCATTGGTTGTCATACCGGGCTTTGGGACTTTGCCCGCAAGCAGTACCACACATGGGTGGATAGGGAAGGTTGGCTCGATAAGTTGCCGCCGATCGTTCCTGCCACCAGGACTACCCCCGTGCATATAGCGCATCATGCTTTACAGGCGGGCGTAGGTATACATGACAGTTCGGCCGCATTGGTGCCTTACCTGTTACAGTTCCACGAGCCGTTTGTGCTGCTGTCTACCGGCACGTGGTGCATCAGCATGAACCCTTTCAATCATGAACCCCTTACCACGGAAGAGCTGCAGCAGGACTGCCTCTGTTATATCCGCTACGACGGGCTGCCGGTAAAATCTTCCCGTTTGTTTGCCGGGCATACGCATGAAACAGCTGCGCAGGAGATAGCAGGATTTTTTGGAGAAGATCATCAAAGTTATAAAGTACTGCCCTATGATCCGGAGGTAACGGCGCAGTTAGCACAATCGCCGGAATTTAGTATTTTGGAAATGTCGCGTTATGAAAACAGCACAGCGGCCTATCACCATCTGGTCATGATGCTGGTAAAACAACAACAGCACGCCACCCGGCTGGTACTGGGACATACAGCAGTAAAGAAATTATTTGTAGATGGCGGCTTTGCCCGCAATAACATCTATATGCAACTGCTGGCAAAGGCTTTTCCGGAAATGGAGGTGTATGCAGCCACAGTGTCCCAGGCTTCCGCCATGGGCGCCGCGCTGGTAATACATGACAGCTGGAATACCCAATCTGTGCCTGCTGACCTGGTGCAACTGAAACACTACGCCTGATATGCCGAAAAAAAAATACATACCGCTATTGTTATTGCTGATGCCACTGTTCTCTCTGGCACAGGAACAATGGACTGCCCGATGGATAGGACTGGACACGCTTTCCACCCCTAATCAATGGACCACCTATACGCAGAAAGCGGTTCGTACCACAAAGAAAAAAAAGGTGATCGCCCGTATCGCTACTGACAGCAAATATATGCTGGTGATCAATGAGAGAACAGTACTCCGGGAAGGGCAGCTCAAACGCGGTCCCAACTCGCAGGACACCTACTTCGATGAGATAGATATCGGACCTTTCCTGCAGAAGGGGGAAAATGCCATCACCGTGATCACATGGTTCTGGGGCAAAGAAGGGTTTGCCCACAAGAACAGCGGTCGTAATGCGCTGTTGTTTCAATGTGAAGACACGGCCTTCAATAGCAATACGTCCTGGAAGGCCCGCCGGATGAAAGAATATTATAACCCTGACGGCATACAGCCCAACTTCCGCCTCGCGGAAACCAACGTCGGTTTTGATGCAGGCAAAGCAGGTGCTGAAACGTGGCAGCCGGTGACTGACTTCGGTGCGCCGCCGGTGGCGCCCTGGCATCAGCTGGTAAAAAGGGATATTCCCTTCTTCCGGGAAACTGAACTGAAAAACTATATCGGAGGACCGCTGAAAAACGGCGATACGCTGATCTGCCGCCTGCCTTATAATGCGCAGGTAACGCCGGCATTTACCGTCACGGCGCCGGCAGGCCTGAAAATACAGCTGCTGACAGATAATTACCTCACCGCCGGCGATCCCGAACTGGCCAGTGTGCGCACGGAATATATCACCAGGGAAGGGGAGCAGTCATTCGAAACCCCTGCCTGGATGAACGGCCATTTCGTAAAATATGTAATGCCGCCGGCAGTGAAAGTTCTCTCCCTGCAATACCGCGAAAGCGGCTACGATACCAGGCTGGCGGGATCTTTCCACTCAAATGACTCAGCTTTGAATACACTGTGGCGGAAAGCCCAGCGCACCTTGTATGTAAACATGCGGGATAATTATTTCGACTGCCCCGACAGGGAAAGGGCCCTCTGGTGGGGCGATGTGGCCACTGAAATAGGAGAGACGTTCTACGCTCTGGACACGAACGCGAACCAACTATCCCGAAAGGCTATACGAAATCTGGTGGACTGGCAGGCGCCGGACAGCAGTCTGTATGCTCCTATTCCTGCCGGCAACTGGCATCAGGAACTGCCGCAACAGATACTCGCAGCTATCCATGGTATGGAAACCTACTACCTGTACACCGGCGATACGGCCATGATGCGGTACGTCTATCCCGCCGTCAAAAGATACCTGTCACTGTGGAAAACGGATGAACGCGGCATGGTCATTCACCGCAAAGGCGGATGGGACCTGCCGGACTGGGGCACTAATATCGATGCTTCATTGTTGGACAACGCCTGGTATATTGTTGCGGCAAAGGCGGTGGTGACCATGGCGTCACTGAGTGAGGATAAAACGTATGCAGCACAGCTCGAAAAACAAATAGAGAAAGTGACTGAGGCGTCGCGGCAATATTGCCTGCGGAACGGTGTTTACCGTTCTCCTGATTATCAGGGAGAAACAGACGACCGTGCCAACGCAATGGCTGTCATAGCCGGCATCGCCCGGGTGACAGATTATCCGGCCATTATCAAATTGTTGAAAACGACGCGCCATGCAAGCCCATATATGGAAAAATATGTGCTGGAAAGCCTGTTTGCCATGAATGCGCCCGGAGAAGCTTTGGAAAGAATGAAATCACGGTACCAGGTAATGATCGATAACCGGTACACCACGCTCAATGAATTGTTTGATGACAACGAAGGCGGTACCAATAACCACGCCTGGTCCGGCGGTCCGCTTACGCTGCTGTCGCAATATGCATGTGGGATAGCACCGCTGAGGCCCGGTTATGAACGTTATCTCGTAAAACCAATGCCCGGCGGGCTCACTGTTGCCGGCTGCGCCCATGAAACCATCAAAGGACGTATAGCCGTGCAGTATACCAAAACTGATTACGGCATGAAGCTGGAACTGAATGTGCTGCCTGCAACGCAGGTGGCCGTGGCCATCCCTTATGAAGACGGACAGAAGGTGGAGGTGAATGGCCAGGATGCATTTGTCAGCGGTGGTTTTATTCCCGTAAGAGGGCTGTCCTGGATTGGCATAGAGAATGGTTACATGTATTTTTCAACGAACATAAAAGGTAAATATGTTTTTGAAACTTATTGAGATATGAAAGCACCCAGACTGATAGACCTGATTGTGATAGACGAGTACTCCGCCACGCCGAAATACCTGCAGCTGGCCAATTCCATCCTGAAAGGACTGGAGAACGGACAAATCAAACCGGCGGACGTGCTGCCGTCTATCAATGAGCTTAGCTTTGAACTGGATATCTCCCGCGATACGGCGGAGAAGGGTTACCGTTACCTGAAGAAAACAGGTGTGTTGGGGTCTGTGCCTGGCAAAGGATACTTTATTCCCGATAATGAAGTACCGGCTATCCCACGTATTTTTCTGTTGTTCAATAAACTCAGTGCGCACAAGAAAATCGTGTACGATGCTTTCATGGCGGCTTTGGGCGATCAGGTGGCCGTGGATTTTTATGTCTACAACAATGATTATGCATTGTTCAAAAAATTACTGACCAATAAAAGAGAAGACTATTCCTATTACGTGATCATCCCTCATTTCACAGAAAGAGGAGAGAAAGCGCATGCGATCATCAATACATTGCCCAAAGACAAACTGGTGATACTGGATAAAAAAGTAGATGGTATCACCGGTGATTTTGGCGCGGTGTATGAAAATTTTGAAGAAGATATTTACAATGCCCTGCGGGAAGCACGTCCTGCACTGAGCAAGTATCATACGCTGAAGATCATCTTTCCTGATGACTGTTACATCCCGTCGGAACTGTTGACCGGATTCACCCGCTTTTGCCAGGACTATGCCTTCTCCTATAAAATCCTGCACGATGCAGCAGATGAGCCGGTGAATACAGGCGAGGTATATATTACGTTGATGGAAGACGACCTGGTAAAACTGATAGAGAAGATCAACGCTTTGGAGTTGACAGTTGGAACAGATGTGGGCGTGATTTCCTACAACGAAACACCGCTGAAACGTATCATTCTCAATGGTATTACCACCATATCCACTGATTTTCAGAAGATGGGGGAACTGGCCGCCCGGCTGGTCCTGGAGCGCTCGGTAGCGCATATGGAAGTGCCTTTTCGTCTCCGGTTAAGGGCTTCTCTCTGATATTATGCTTTGCGTGTATATACGTAATCGCAGAATGCGTATTTACAGAACGCTTTTTGTGTTGCTGAAGCTGTAATTTCGTATCGCAGTTTCCGGAAAACGGCATACAGTTCACTTTACCCCAAAAACTCCAAAAACTACAAGGTACGCCTGTGCAATACCTCGTTGTGCTTAAACCCCAACATCATGAAAAAGTTAGCAGCAAGTCTGGCTGGCGCTATCGGATCGCGCTACCTGAAAAACAGGAACCAGCTTATCCTCGTCGAATACGGCGGTTTTATTTCCACTATTGATCTTTCTCCTGCCGCCGCTACAGTGGTATCCCAGGGCACTGTTGATATAAAAGGCACCTGGTCGTTTGACTGTGAAACCGGTACCAATGTTCCCATGGGAGGCAACGCTGATATTTTCTGGGAACAGATCGATGCCGTCAAAAGACAAATGGTGCCACAAGGCAATGCCGGTATCATCAATCTGGGCGTTACTGATTTTAACCTGGTAACGGCCGCCTCCCTGCAATCCTACGCCTACAGCAATACGCCCGTGATTGGTAATAACGATGCCACAAATAAACTGGTCAACGGTGATGTCTTTTGTGTACAGACAAAAGAAGGTAACTATTGCAAATTAAAGGTGATCACTTACGGTTATAATCTTACCGTGCAATGGGTCACTTACAGGTTAAACCCCATCTACAGGCATATCGGCAGCGGATACAATCAGCCGGAAGATATTGCCGTGACAGCCAATGAACAAACGGCCTATGTAACAGAACGCGCCGGTAACCTGCTGAAAGTAAACCTCGCTACAGCAGACCGTTCTGCGGCGGCTGTGGTATGCTCCGGCCTTAATACGCCACAGCAGCTGTGGCTGGACGAAGCACATATGCAGGCTTACGTAGTGGAATATGCCAATCCTGGTAATCTGGTACGTGTAGACCTGAACACCGGTGCCAAAACAGTTTTGTACAGCGGCCTTAACCTCGCGGTGGGATTAACGCTTACCGCAGACCTGTCTGCCGCCTATGTAACTGAACAGGGCGGAACGCCCGGTATCAGCCGCATTACCCTGGCCACCGGTACTAAAACGCTCATCGCGGGCGGACTGACAGCCCCCTTCTTCCTGACCTGGGCAGACACCACTGAAACCCGGTTGCTGGTAGCAGAACGTGACCCGGCCAATCGCATTTCCGCGGTAGACGTTACCCAAACCAGCGGTAATGTTAATGTGTTCATCGGTGGTACGGCTTCACGTCCGTCCAGTATCGCGGTGATACAGCCGGGCAACTACTGCGTATGCTGCAATGATGAAGTGGACCAGTACACGCTGACCGCCACCTCCGGCAACTGGCTCTACAAAGGCATCGGTTATGTGCCCTGGAACCTCATCACAGCCGCAGGTAAAGCTGATACTACCACCCAACCGGCCTATCCTTTTCAGTTCCCCAAAGATTCGCCTTTTGGTGGCACATTGCCGGTGAATATCGATCATTATAATGCCTGGAACAACAATGTGCGTTACTATAAAGTGCTGGTAGATGGCAGTCCGCGTTTTGATTCGTGGAATGATCTCCGCCTCAATCCCGTGAATGGCCATTATGATATCATCGAGCTGCAAAAGCCTGATGTCAATGGTTTCTACGGCGTTCACAATCCTGCGTTCGTGTACTACAATACCGATCTGGGTTGCCTGTTGAACAGTGTGTCTGTGCCTAACGGCGCACATACGCTTAAACTGGAATTTTACGATGGATCACACGTGTTGTTGTCTTCCATGAGCAATGCGCTGCTGGTGAATAATGATCAGTGTGTGGCCAGTATGGACATACCGTTATTGAATATTACGCCGGCAGATCCGAATTGTGGTTATTTGAAATACACCAATACCGCAGATATGGTGAAGTTACATTGGACGGCTTCTCACCCGCAGGGATTTGCTACCTGGTCTTTTGGTATCATCAAAGGTGCCCATGGTTATTTTGGCACGTCCGGTGCTTTGTTTCCGGCTACCTTCCATACAGAAACGTTTACTAAAAGCGTGGCAGACATGCTGGGCGCCTGTCCTGGCGTAGCGGCGTTTGCCGAGTCTTTGTATGTGGCGTCTACGGTGATTAATGGGGTAGGGCGTCAGAGCCAGTATGATGCGTCTGCGTCTATTGCTTTCTGTCTGGCACCGTGAAGATAATGGTAATAGATGATAGTGGAGATTTGATTGTTTGATGCAATTGTTGTCAGACGATCAAATCTCCTTGTATTATACAACAGCCGGCAGCCCTTCATATTCCACCCGTGCAATCACCGTTTCATCATCAGGCTTTACTTTACGAACAGAATTCACCGGCCAGTATTCCAGTTGTTCTGCCGGATATTCATGCTGAATAATATTACGTATATCCGTGTCTGTTAGGTCTTTTTTGATCCATTGCAGCGCCAGGTCATCCGGTAGCATCAGCGGCATTCTGCCGGCATTATCACCGCCATTGTGTATTTGCTGCATCACGGAGTTGGCGGCGCGGGTGAGCAGGGTGAAGGTAGGGATACGTTCAGGTTTGTCCACGTCCCAGGAGTTGGAGTAGGCCCATAATCCGGCGATGAAGAAAATTTCCTGTTCACGGGAATGGATATAGTAAGCTACTTTGTTTTTCCAGCCGGGTATCTGCCGGTATTCGAAGAAACCCGTTACCGGTACGAGGCAGCGTTGGTGTCGGATAGCGTTCCACATGGTGCCGCTTTCCGGAACTTTTTCGCTACGGGCGTTCAGGTACATTTGCCGTTGTCTTTTCACTTTTTCGGCGGTGTCCAGCAGCCTGGGGATGGGCCCCCAGGTGAACCTGTCCAGCTGCGGTCCGTTGTTGTCCACAATAACAGGCCATTGTGGAAAAGACATGCCTATCTTATGATAAGTGGGCGCAAAGTCGAAATCCAGGTTGATGCCTGTCTGCAACAGGGGCACCCGCTTCAGGATCTTTTGCAGGTTGGCATTCAGCGCAATATCGTAACACATTATTTTAGTAGCTTTCTATTGCCGGTAAAGGTACTTTTATTTCTTCATCTCCATATTTCAGGGAGAGATATAGTTCCCCGTATTGCAGGGCGTATTGGATACAGATATCTTCCGTGGGCCAGGTGGTATATTGACTGATATAATGTTTCACATGCTGTACCAGCTGTGGGTCCGGGATTTCATGCTCCGGGTCTATCAGGGCCAGATATATTTTGTAGCCCGCAGGCTGTGTGGCGGCATGGCGCAACTTTTCCTCTTCTTCCGGATGAGAGGTCTGGTAGATGTACTTGCGCCGGTCGAACCGGATATGCTGGAAATGTGCGTTGGCGCTGGCAATGTCTTTATATGGTGTAATCAGAAATGCTTCCCGGATATGGGTATCAGCAGCTGAAATGCCGGCAGGATAACCCTGGCGGACAAAGAAGTGGTATTCTTCTTCCAGCAGCGCGGATAACAGCGCTGCCGACAATAACGTTAACGGATGATGCATAAGTTGTTGTTTCGCTATTTACGCATGTCCACAATTACCGCCGTTACAATGCCCCATACCTGGAAATCCGCGTCGTCCGTGATCATCACCGGTTTGTGAAACGGGTTATCCGGATGCAATACCCAGTTGCGCCCCGCTTTTACCAGCCGCTTGATGGTAAACTCGCCATTCAGCGTGCCAACGATAATATCGCCGGTAGAAGGCCGGATGGACCGGTCTACCACGGCAAGGCTGCCATCCGGAATATGCGCCTCGCTCATACTGTCGCCTTTTACTCTTACAATAAAGGCGTTGCGGGCATCTGTGGGTATAATACGGGAAAGATCGATCCTTTCCTGTTCGCTGTCAAAGGCAGGTGAGGGAAGCCCCGCGGCAATACTGGTATCAAAATATGGCAGGGTCATGTCAGGCTCACTCCACTTCATTGCTTCCATACAACTATCGCTTTAAATGAATACTAATATTATTAGCAAAATAAAGCTAAATAATTTAGTTTAAGAAATACATTAACAGATCATTTGCAAAGCCCGTAACCCCCATTGGATGCTAACTGCCGGCTAATCAACCGGATGAGGGAAATGATTGCTAAAACAGGCGCACCGTAAAAATTTTCCGGCTGAAATCCGGCAGCGCCCCGCTGCGAAGGCATTTCAGAATATGGAAATTATTTCTATATTTGTAACGCAATTTGTACGGAGGAACAGGATTTTTAAGTTCCCGGATTAACCAACATAGCCCCACGCCCGCAGCTATATCCCGCTTACTTTCAGTTATTCCGTCGATTTTTTATGAGAACAGCATCAGGGAGATGTGATCCTCGTGTGCCACAGCGCCGTGCCACAAAGAGAATGCATTTGCCGGTGCATATTTGTTAACAGCTTTAATACGATCAACCTATGGCTTACATAATGGTAGATGTAGAATCAGACGGCCCCATCCCCGGAGACTATTCCATGATCTCTTTCGGCGCCGTACTGGTAGATGAGGCCCTGAACACCACGTTCTACGGGCAGTTAAAACCTATTTCGGATAATTATGTCCCTGAAGCGCTGGCCGTGTCCGGACATACACGGGAAGAAACCCTGCAATTCGATGACCCCCGGAAGGTCATGTCGGCCTTCGCCGCATGGCTTGGCAGGAACTGTAAGGACAGGCCCGTGTTTATCAGCGATAACAACGGGTTCGACTGGATGTTCATCTGCTGGTATTTTCATCATTTTACCGGCAGCAATCCCTTCGGCCACAGCTCCCAGAACCTGGGCAGCCTGTACAAGGGAATGGTAAAGGATACCTTTAAGAATTTTAAACACCTGCGCCGGACCAAACACACCCATCACCCTGTTGATGACGCCATCGGCAACGCGGAAGCCTTGCTGACGCTTAAAAAAGAATATGGACTGAAAATTAAATGGTGATTAACAAAAAAATAAGTTTGATTTCCCGATTTACTTATTATTTTTGTACCCGACATTATGATTATCAACGTACATATCCATCATCACCATCATTCTTACCAAGCAGGTAGGCTGGGATGATAATGTGTATACAACCATATTAGACTCATCATCAGGGGCTTACCACACGGTAAGCCCTTTTTTTATTTTTACACATCATGAAACTAAAGATCGCCATCCAGAAATCCGGCCGCCTGCACGATGATTCCATCAAATTATTGAAGGAATGCGGCATCGACATTAACAATGGTGTTAACAAACTGAAAACGGAAGCCAGCAACTTCCCGCTGGAAGTGTTCTTCCTCCGTGATGATGATATTCCGCAATACATCGAAGACGGCGTGGCAGACATTGGTATCGTCGGCGAAAACGTAGTATTGGAGAAGAAAAAACAGGTCAACATTGTTGAGAAACTGAACTTCGGCAAATGCCGCCTGTCCATGGCGGTGCCTAAATCCTTTGAATACAATTCTGTAAAGGATTTGGAGAACACCCGCATCGCTACCAGTTATCCGGTGATCGTGCAGGAATTCCTGCAACGCAACGGTATCAAAGCTGAAATACACGAGATCAGCGGATCTGTGGAGATAGCGCCCGGCATTGGCCTGGCAGACGCGATCTGTGACCTCGTCAGCAGTGGTTCCACTCTCTTCATGAACGGCCTGAAAGAAGTGGAAACCGTCCTTAAATCAGAAGCGGTGCTCGCTGCCTGCCACAACCTGCAACCGGAACAACAACAGCTGCTCGACAAACTGGTGTTCCGCATTCAGGCGGTGAAAAGGGCTAAAAACACCAAATACATCCTGCTCAACGCGCCCAATGAAAAACTCAATGATATCATTGGCCTGCTGCCTGGCATGAAAAGCCCTACAGTATTGCCGTTGGCACAGGAAGGATGGAGCTCCGTTCACTCCGTGCTCAATGAAAATGATTTCTGGGACATCATCGAAAGCCTGAAAGCCGCCGGCGCACAAGGTATCCTCGTAGTGCCCATAGAAAAAATGGTGATCTGATAAAAAGCAACAACAAACATGCAAACAATAAAATTTCCCGATAAAGCTAGCTGGAACACTTTGCTGCAACGCCCGGTGATGGATACTTCAGCGCTGGAAGCCAAAGTGGAAGCCATTCTTCGCGATGTACAGCAGAATGGCGACCAGGCGGTGAAAAAATATGCGGCTGAATTTGACAAGGTGCAACTGACAGACCTTGAAGTAAAACCAGAAGCATTCAACGCAGCGGAAGCGGCCCTGGAACCTGCGCTGAAAGCGGCTATTCAGCAGGCGGCTAAAAACATCGCTACTTTCCACAAAGCACAACAGGAAAAAACACAGATCATCGAAACCATGCCCGGCGTACAATGCTGGCGCAAACCGGTAGGCATTGAGAAAGTAGGACTGTATATCCCCGGTGGCTCTGCGCCACTGTTCTCTACCATCCTGATGCTGGGCATTCCTGCTACCATCGCCGGTTGTAAGGAGATCATCCTCTGTACGCCTTCGTTGCACCCGGCTATCCTGTATACGGCTCAACTGGTGGGCATCTCCCGGGTATTCACCATCGGCGGGGTACAGGCCATCGGTGCTATGGCCTATGGCACGGAAACAGTGCCCAGGGTATATAAAATCTTCGGTCCGGGCAACCAATACGTTACCTGCGCCAAACAGCTGGTCAACAAAAGAGGCGTGGCCATCGATATGCCTGCCGGTCCTTCAGAAGTGGCAGTGCTGGCGGATGACAGCTGTGTGCCCGATTTTGTGGCAGCTGATCTGCTCTCTCAGGCGGAACACGGTCCGGATAGCCAGGTGGTGCTGGTCACCACCAGCGAAAAAGTAATCGCAGACGTGGAAAAAGCCCTGCAGGCGCAGCTGGACAAGCTGCCCCGCAAATCCATCGCTACGGCGGCACTGGACAACAGTAAGATGATTTTGGTGCAGGATCTTGATACCGCTATGGAGATGCTCAACGCGTATGCGCCTGAACACCTGATCCTGGCCTGCCGTAACGAGCTCAACGTGGCAGATAAGGTAACCAACGCGGGCTCCGTGTTCCTGGGCAACTATACGCCGGAAAGCGCAGGCGACTACGCCTCCGGTACCAACCACACCCTGCCAACCAACGGCTATGCCACCGCCTACAGCGGCGTGTCTTTGGATAGTTTTGTAAAGAAAATTACCTTCCAGCAGATAACACCACAGGGCCTTCAGCAAATCGGGCCCACTATTGAAGCCATGGCCGCGGCAGAAGGACTGGACGCACATAAAAACGCCGTGTCTGTCAGATTGCAATAACTACATATTAAAATATTAAAATATCAAGATGTTTAATCTGGAATCCCTGCTCAGGGAAAATATAAAAAGACTGGTGCCGTATTCTTCCGCAAGGGATGAATTCAAAGGGCAGGCGTCCGTATTCCTGGATGCCAACGAAAACGCCTTCGGGTCGCCGCTGCCGGTGAACTATAACCGGTATCCTGACCCGATGCAATGGCCGCTGAAATACAAACTGGCCGAAATCAAAGGTGTGCCGCCGCAGAACATCTTCCTCGGCAATGGCAGCGATGAGCCTATCGACCTGCTGTACCGCGCTTTCTGCAATCCCGGTGGCCGCGATAACGTGGTGCTGTGCCCGCCCACCTACGGCATGTACGAGGTGAGCGCCCACATCAACGACGTGACCATCCGCAAAGTAAGCCTCACCCCCGATTTTCAGCTGGACCTCGAAGGGCTGCAACAGGCAGTGGATGAAAATACCAAACTGGTGTTTATCTGCTCTCCTAACAATCCTACCGGTAATTCTATCAACCGGTCCGATATAGAGTTACTGCTGAATAATTTCGACGGTATCGTGGTGATCGATGAAGCATACATCAATTTCTCCCGCCAGAAGTCCTTTATACAGGAGCTGACAGAATATCCCAATCTGGTGGTGCTGCAAACCCTGTCCAAAGCATGGGGACTGGCCGGCCTCCGCGTAGGCATGGCTTTCGCCGGCGAAGACATCATCAATGTTTTCAATAAGGTAAAACCGCCGTACAATATCAGCCAGGCTACACAAGAACTGGCCTTGCAGGCGCTGGACAACGTAGCGCGCGTCAATGAATGGATACGCGACATCGTGATAGAACGTGACCTGCTCTCTGCCGGCCTGGAACAGCTGCCGCAGGTGCTGAATGTATATCCCAGCGACGCCAATTTTATTCTGGTGCAGACTACCGACGCCAAAGGCATCTATCAGTACCTCACCGAACGTGGCATCGTGGTGCGCGACCGCTCCAAAGTAGAGCTTTGCATGGGCTGTCTCCGCATCACCGTAGGCACACCGGAAGAAAATGTGCAGTTGCTCGACGCATTAAAAACTTTTAACCTGAAAACTGAAACACCGGTATCAGCATGAAACGAGTGCTCTTTATAGACCGCGACGGTACCCTTATCAAAGAAGTGCCGCCTACCTATCAGATCGATAGCCTGGATAAAGTGGAGTTTTATCCGAAAGTATTTGTGAACATGGCCCGTATTGCGGCCGAGCTGGACTATGAGCTGGTGATGGTCACCAATCAGGACGGACTGGGCACAGCATCTTTCCCTGAAGATACGTTCTGGCCTGCTCAGAACATGATCCTCAAAGCATTTGAAAATGAAGGGGTGACCTTCAGCGAAATATTCGTTGACCGCAGTTTCCCGGCAGACAATGCGCCTACGCGCAAGCCCGGTACCGGTATGCTGACCCGCTTTTTCTCCGATGGTTATGACCTGGCCAATTCTTTCGTGATCGGTGACCGTATCACCGATGTGCAGCTGGCCAAGAACCTCGGCGCCAAAGCGATCTGGCTCAATGAAGGCAATAACCTCGGCGGCACCGAAATCAGTGATACCCTGCAGGCCCTCGAATCAGTGATCGCACTGGAATCTACCGACTGGGACCGGATTTATGAGTTCCTGAAACTGGGCCTGAGAACGGTAACGCATGTACGAAAAACAAATGAAACCGATATTGCCATCGACATTAACCTGGACGGTAGCGGTAAAGCAAACGTACATACCGGCCTGGGTTTCTTTGATCACATGCTGGACCAGATAGCCCGCCACGGCTCCATCGATCTCAGCATCACGGCCAAAGGGGATCTGCATATAGACGAACATCATACGATTGAAGATACCGGCATCGCCCTCGGTGAAGCCATTGCCCGGGCGCTGGGCGATAAACGCGGCATCGAACGGTATGGCTTCTGCCTGCCCATGGACGACTGCCTGGCGCAGGTGGGCATCGACTTCGGCGGCCGTAACTGGCTGGTATGGGACGCTGAATTTAAACGGGAGAAAATAGGGGAGATGCCTACAGAGATGTTCTTCCATTTCTTTAAGTCCTTCTCCGACGGCGCTAAAGCCAATCTTAACATCAAAGCGGAAGGTGAAAATGAACATCATAAGATAGAAGCGATCTTTAAATGTTTCGCCAAAGCTATCCGGATGGCGGTAAAACGCAATCCCTATAATATGCAGCTGCCGAGCACCAAGGGTATGTTGTAGCAGACGAAAAAAAAATTTGCATTTGTTATAAAAATGTTCCAATTTTGTCTCGCTATGAATAATAACATGACAAATAAACATTGGTGGTGGCACGGAATCAATTCCTGATCTGTGTTACAGTGCCATGTTTCGTCTGAAATATACTTGGAAAGGCTCGCTGTTACACAGCGGGCCTTTCGGCTTTTTAGGCACATCCTTTTTCTAACAAACAGCAAACACTTTCACCCTGAATATCATGCGTACCATTCAAGTAAAAACGAGATCCAAACAGATGCTGGCGGACATCTTCACACCAGTAGGCATCTATCTGCGGTTGCGCGACAAGTTCCCCGGCTCTATCCTGCTGGAAAGTACCGACTACCGCGCCAGCGAAAACAGCTATTCCTATATCTGTATCAAGCCTATTGCAGGCATCGAGGTAACTTCCACCAGCCACTTTGAATTTAAATATCCCAATCTGCCGGTGGAAAAGAAGGAACTGAAAGACACCCAGAAAGTACTGGACGAATTACAGAAGTTCCTGGGCAGCTTCTCCTTCAACGGCAATCACCCGGTACCCCTCGCCCAAACGCTGTTTGGATACAGTACATTTGATTCGGTGCAGTTCTTTGAAACCATAGAATTCGATAAAAAGAAAAAAGGTGGTAATGCACAGATACCCCTGATGCGGTACCGGTTTTACCAATATGTGATCGCCATCAACCACTTCAAAGATGAACTTTACCTCTGCGAAAATCAGATAGAAGGGCTCGACAGTGAGTTTGACCTGGTTGAATCACTCATCCGCCACAAGGATTCCCCCGGCTATCCTTTCGCCACCACCGGGGATGAAACCAGTAACATGACGGACGCGGAATATATGCAGATGGTGGAACAGGGCAAACAACACTGTTTTCGCGGAGATGTCTTCCAGGTTGTTCTCTCCCGCGCCTTTAAACGCTCTTTCTCCGGTGATGAATTTAATGTGTACCGCGCGCTCCGCTCCATCAATCCTTCCCCCTATCTCTTCTTCTTCGATTACGGCGATTATAAATTAATGGGTTCTTCTCCTGAAGCACAGATTGTGATCAAGGACGGTACCGCTGCTATCCACCCGATCGCAGGCACTTTCCGCCGTACTGGTGATGACAAGCAGGATAAATTGCTCGCTGATAAACTGCTGCAGGACCCGAAAGAAAATGCGGAACATGTGATGCTGGTGGACCTGGCACGCAATGACCTCAGCAGAAATGCTACCAACGTAGCAGTGTCTACTTACCGTCAGGTACAGTACTACTCTCACGTGATACACCTGGTAAGCGAAGTGAAAGGGACAGTAGACCCCGCCACCAATCCTTTTAAATTGCTGGCTTCTTCCTTCCCGGCAGGCACCCTTTCGGGAGCGCCCAAGTATCGCGCCATGCAGATCATTGACCAGCTGGAACCGACGCCCCGTGGCTTCTACGGCGGCTGTATCGGTTGGGTGGGCTTTAACGGCAACTTCAACCACGCTATTATGATCCGCTCCATCCTCAGTAAAATGAATACCCTTTACTATCAGGCAGGAGCCGGTGTAGTAGCCAAATCGGTGGCTTCTTCCGAACTGGAAGAGGTAAACAATAAACTCAATGCATTAAAACAAGCCATCCTGCTGGCACAAACCATCTGACATGAACATCCTCGTTTTCGATAATTACGATTCTTTTACCTATAACCTCGTTCACCTCGTGGAGAAGCTGGTAAACGGCAAAGTGACCGTTGTCCGCAACGATGAAATTCCACTGGAGAAAGTGAACGCTTATGATAAAATCATCCTGTCGCCCGGTCCCGGTATTCCGGAAGAAGCCGGCCTGCTGCTGCCGCTGATCAAGGAATATGCGCCGTCTAAATCCATCTTCGGCGTATGCCTCGGCTTACAGGCCATCGGACAGGCTTTCGGCGGTTCGCTCATCAACCTCAGCGAGGTTTACCACGGCGTGGCCACCAATGTGAAAATAGTGTCCGACCAGGGCCGCCTCTTTAAAGGCATGCCCCGCGATATACAGGCCGGCCGCTATCACTCCTGGGTGATCGACAAAGCCACCCTTCCTGCTGATTTAACCCTGACAGCAGAAGATGAGGAAGGCTTTATCATGGCCCTGCAGCATAACAAGTACGATGTAAGCGGTGTACAGTTCCATCCGGAAAGTGTACTCACGCCACAGGGAGAACAGATACTGAAAAACTGGCTGGAACTATAATACCATCGCAGTTTTCCTTCTTCTCTTTGATCATTTTAAATACATCATTCTGGTATGAAAAAGATACTTAACTACCTGTTCGAACATAAAACTTTTACCCGCGAAGGGGCTAAAGATATACTCATCAACATCTCCAAAGGCATGTACAACGAGAGCGAGCTCGCTGCTTTCATGACCGTGTTCCTCATGCGCAGCATCACCATCGATGAGCTGCTGGGCTTCCGTGATGCCCTGTTGGAGTTGTGTATCCCTGTGAAACTGAACGGCTACGATGTCCTCGATATCGTAGGTACCGGCGGGGATGCAAAAAATACCTTTAATATTTCTACCTTGTCGTGCTTTATCGTGGCCGGCGCAGGTGGTAAAGTGGCCAAACACGGCAACTATGGCGTGTCTTCCATCAGCGGCGCCTCCAATCTCATGGAGCTGGTAGGCTACAAGTTTAAAGCCGACGACGCCAAACTCCGCACAGAACTGGAAGAGGCAGGCCTCTGTTTCCTGCACGCGCCCCTGTTCCATCCGGCCCTGAAAAATGTGGCCGGTATCCGCCGCGAACTGGGCATCCGCACGTTCTTTAACATGCTGGGACCATTGGTGAACCCGGCCTTTGCCCAACACCAGCTGATTGGCGTGTACAGCCTCGAAATGGCCCGCGTGTACAACTACCTGTTCCAGCAGACAGACAAAAAGTTTGTCATCGTGCACAGCCTCGATGGTTATGATGAGATATCGCTGACCGCAGATACCAAAGTCATCACCAACAAAGGAGAACAGGACTGGACGCCGGAACAGCTCGGCAAACGTAAGGTGCATCCGGAAGATATCTATGGTGGCAACACCGTGGAAGAAGCGGCTAAGATCTTTATGAAAATACTCAAAGGTGAAGGCACCTGGGCACAGAACTCTGTCGTGCTGGCCAACGCCGCTATGGGCCTCTACAGCCTCGGTAAACACAGCTCTTATGAAGAAGCGTTTGCCGCTGCCGTGGAATCCCTCGAATCCGGTAATGCCCACAAAGCATTCAAAAAACTGATTGAACTACAATAACGCTGATGAAAAATATATTAGCAGAAATAGTCGCCCATAAACAGGTGGAAGTAGCGGCCCGCAAACAACAACGCAGCGCAGCTGAACTGCAACAGACCTCTGTGTTTGACAGGGAGCCGTTATCGCTCCGCAGTTTCCTGCAAAACCCGGAAAAAACCGGTATCATCGCGGAATTCAAACGGCGCTCCCCCTCCAAAGGACTGATCAACGGCGAAGTAACAGTGCAGCAGGTCACTACGGCCTATACCCGTTACGGCGCCTCCGGCCTCTCTGTGCTGACAGACGAGAAATATTTCGGCGGTTCCTCCGATGACCTGCAACAGGCACGCAGCTTCAACCAGATACCAATCCTGCGCAAGGACTTTGTGATCGATGAATACCAGATCCTCGAAGCAAAAGCTATCGGCGCTGATGTGATACTGCTCATCGCGGAATGCCTCGACGCCGCACAGGTAGCGCACCTCTCACAGTTTGCGCACAACCTCGGCCTCGAAGTGCTGCTGGAAGTACACAGCGAAGCACAGCTGGAAAAGGTAACGGAACATACCCATCTCGTAGGCGTGAACAACCGCGACCTGATCACTTTCCAGGTGGACTTCAACCGCTCCTGTGAACTGGCGCCGAAAATTCCGGCAGACAAAATCAAGGTGGCGGAAAGCGGCATCAACGACCCTGCTGCGATCGTCACGCTCAAAGCCGCCGGCTTCCAGGGTTTCCTGATTGGCGAACACTTCATGAAACAGGAAGACCCTGCCCGTGCCTTCGAGAATTTTGTACAGACATTAAACGATCTGCAGGCTAAATAATCAACACCATGCGTATTAAAGTTTGCGGAATCACCAGAGCGGCCGACTTACAGGGACTGACAGATAACCAGGCAGACTTCGCGGGATTTATCTTTTATGAAAAGTCCCCCCGTTTTGCCGCCAATAAAATAGATGCCCGTACCGTGCGGGAAACCGCCGGTATCCGCAAGGTAGGCGTGTTTGTAAATGCCACCGCGGAACAGGTGCTACGCACCGTGGCCGACTATGCACTGGACATGGTGCAGCTGCATGGCGATGAAACGCCGGCATTCTGCGCTGCCATCCGGGAAACAGTGCCGGTGATCAAAGCTTTTCGTATAGGTGATAACGTTGACTGGCAAACGCTGCTGACGCCTTATATACCCGTAACGGATTATTTCCTCTTTGACACGGCATCTGTAAAGGGTTACGGCGGCACCGGGGAACGGTTCAACTGGGAGCTTTTACAGCAATATCCTTTTGAACATCCGTTCCTGCTGAGTGGCGGCATTACGCCGGAAGACGCGGAGATCATCAGTGAACTGAAACTGCCTGCGCTTTTTGCCGTAGATATCAACAGTAAATTCGAAGAAGCGCCCGGCGTCAAGAATATGGAAAAAGTGAAGTTGTTCCTTGCGGAAATAAGAAAATGACCAGATAATAAAATAATCAAATAAAAATATTCTCCATGGACATTGCAATTGATACCAGCAAATCCAGGTACCAGGTGGACAAGAATGGCTATTACGGCAGATTTGGCGGCGCCTATGTTCCTGAAATGCTGTTCCCCAACGTGGATGAACTGCAACGAAAGTATATGGAAGTGCTCAGCGACCCTACCTTCCAGCAGGAGTTTGAAGCCCTGCTGCGGGACTATGTAGGACGCCCTTCCCCGCTGTACTTCGCAAAACGCCTGTCAGAAAAATATAAGGCGAAGATTTTCCTGAAAAGGGAAGATCTGAACCATACCGGTGCCCATAAGGTGAACAATACCATCGGGCAGATACTGCTGGCGAAACGACTGGGCAAGAAACGTATCATCGCTGAAACCGGCGCCGGTCAGCATGGTGTGGCCACTGCCACCGTATGCGCGCTGATGGGAATGGAATGTGTGGTATATATGGGCAGCATCGATATCGAAAGACAGGCGCCCAACGTGTCCCGCATGAAGATGCTCGGCGCTACCGTAGTGGCAGCCACCAGCGGCAGTCAAACCTTAAAAGACGCTACCAATGAAGCGATCCGTGACTGGATCAACAACCCGGTAGATACCCACTATATTCTCGGCACCGCTGCCGGGCCGCATCCCTATCCCGACATGGTGGCCCGCCTCCAGTCAGTGATCAGCGAGGAAATCCGGAAACAGCTGCTCGAAAAAACCGGCAGTGAACTTCCTGACTACGTAGTGGCCTGCATCGGTGGTGGCAGTAACGCCGCCGGCGCATTCTTCCACTATCTCGATGAAGAAGAGGTGAAGCTCGTAGCCGTGGAAGCCGGTGGTAAAGGCGTACATAGCGGCCACTCTGCCGCTACTACGCAGCTGGGTAAAATAGGTATCATCCACGCTGCCAAAACATTGCTCATGCAGACAGAAGATGGCCAGATCACCGAGCCGTACTCTATCTCCGCAGGACTGGACTATCCCGGTATCGGGCCCATGCACGCGCATCTGTACGAAACAGGCCGCGCCATGTTCCTCGACGCTACCGATGATGAAGCCCTGGCTGCCGCTTATGAGCTGTGCAAACTGGAAGGTATTATCCCCGCGATGGAGTCAGCCCATGCGCTGGCCAAACTGAAAGACCTGCCCTTCAATCCTGATGATGTAGTGGTGGTGTGCCTTTCCGGCCGCGGCGATAAAGACCTGAATACCTATATCCGTCACATGAATAAATAATCTGGAGTATGCAAAATCGTATTGACCAATTGTTTGCTGCCAAACAAACTGGTGTGCTGAATATATATTGCACCGCCGGCTATCCGGAACTGAATGACACCCTGCCGGTAATGACGGCCCTGCAACAATACGGGGCAGACCTCATTGAACTGGGCATACCCTTCTCAGATCCGCTGGCCGACGGCCCCGTGATCCAGGACAGCGGTACTCAGGCGTTGAAAAACGGTATGAGCCTGCATAAACTGTTTGAACAGCTGGAAGGCTTTCGTGAACGTATACACGTCCCTGTTATTCTTATGGGGTATTTTAATCCTGTGCTGGTGTATGGGGTGGAAGCGTTTGTGAAAAAATGCGCGGAAGTAGGCGTGGATGGCGTGATTCTGCCTGATCTGCCCAAAGCGGAATACGAAGCGGAATACAAACCTGTCTTCGAAAAATACAATGTATGCCTGGTCTTCCTGGTCACACCCGAAACCAGCGATGAACGTATCCGTCAGCTGGACAGCCTGAGCAGAGGGTTTCTGTATGCGGTGTCTTCTTCTTCCACCACCGGTAAAGACAAAGACATGTCGCACCAGCAGGCCTATTTCGAACGCCTGCAGCAGCTGAAGCTGAAGAACCCGGTGCTTATCGGATTTGGGATTAAAGACAAAGCAACTTTCGACACCGCCTGCCGTTACACCAATGGCGCTATTATCGGCACTGCCTTTATTAAAGCGTTGGGAGAAGGCAAGGATATTGACAGCACAGTTCGTACTTTTATCGGCGCTATCAAAAACTAAATATGAAAACAGCCATCATAAAATACAATGCCGGCAATATCCGCTCCGTGCAGTTTGCGCTGGACCGTTTAGGTGTGAATGGCATTGTAACAGATAATCCGGAAGAGATCCTGTCGGCCGACAGGGTGATCTTCCCAGGCGTAGGTGAAGCCAGTACTGCTATGCGGTACCTGAAAGAGCGTAACCTCGATAAGCTGATCACCAGCCTGCAACAGCCGGTGCTGGGCATTTGCCTGGGCATGCAGCTGCTGTGCCGCCATTCGGAAGAAAATGATACGCCATGCCTCGGTGTGTTTGACGTGGAGGTAAAACGTTTCACCTCTCCGGTGGAGAACCTGCTGAAGATACCACAGATAGGCTGGAACAATATTACCGGTCTGCATAGCGTGATGTTTGAACATGTGCCTGAAAACAGCTACATGTATTTTGTGCACAGTTATTATGCAGCACTGGGCGCAGACACCGTAGCGATCACTAACTATGTGATCAACTACAGCGCTGCGTTACAGAAAGATAATTTTTATGCGGTGCAGTTCCACCCCGAAAAATCGGCGGAACACGGCTCCCGTATCATCGAAAACTTTTTGAACTTATAAGATGCAAATCAGAAGGATCGGCGTGGACGACGCGTTGTTGCAGGTGCGCAGGGACGTATTGTACCCGCACGCAACACTGAGCGCGGTGACAGTGGAACATGATGCTGACGGCCTGCACTTTGGTGTATTTGAAGGCGGGCAACTGGTGACGGTAGTGTCGTTGTTTCCCGGGAAAGGAGAGGCGCAGTTCCGTAAACTGGCCACGCTGCCCGCAGCACAGGGCAAAGGTTATGGGAAAGCCATACTGGAGCACCTGGCAGACATCTGCCGGAAAGAAAACATCCAACTCCTCTGGTGCAACGCCCGTGACACGGCAGTATCTTTTTACGACCGCCTCGGGTATACCACCCGGGGCAATTATTTTGTAAAAGACGGTATTAATTTCATCCGCATGGAACTATCATTGGAAAAGCCTGTAGCCAAACGTTTTGAGGTCATTCCCGCTATCGATATCATCGATGGTAAATGTGTGCGCCTCACGCAGGGCGATTACAGCCAGCAGAAAATATATAACGAGCATCCACTGGAAGTGGCGAAGGAATTTGAAGCGCTGGGCGTGCGCCGCCTGCACCTGGTAGACCTCGACGGCGCCAAAAAAGGAGCGGTGGTCAACTGGAAAGTACTGGAAAATATTGCCGGTAAAACATCGCTGGTAACAGATTTTGGCGGCGGCATCAAAACTGACAAGGACCTGGAGATCGTATATGAATGTGGGGCGGCGCTGGCCACTATTGGCAGCGTGGCGGTGAAATCGCCCGAGCTGTTTTTTAGCTGGGTGGAAAGGTTCGGGGCAGATAAGATCTTCCTGGGCGCCGATGTGAAAGACGAGAAGATCGCCGTAGGCGGATGGCTGGAAACGACCGGCCTGTCGGTATTTGATTTCCTGGCTTCCAACATAGCACGGGGCGTGCAAAATATCTTCTGTACAGATATCGCTAAAGACGGCCTGCTGGCCGGTCCTTCCATCGACCTGTACAAAAAAATCCTTGGCGAATTCCCGGCTATCAGCTTCGTGGCCAGCGGCGGCGTGAGCAATATCGGTGATGTGGCCGCCCTGCAGGAAATAGGCTGCCATGGCGTGATCATCGGCAAAGCTATCTACGAAGGAAAAATTTCCACAGCGGAATTAAAATCATTCCTCTAAAATTATTGACGTATGCTGACCAAACGTATCATACCCTGTCTGGATATCAAAGACGGCCGTACCGTAAAAGGTATCAATTTTGAAAATATCCGGGATGCCGGTGATCCTATTGAACTGGGCGCGCTGTACGCATCTCAGGGAGCGGATGAACTGGTGTTCCTCGATATAACGGCAACGAATGAACGAAGAAAAACACTGGCAGAACTGGTTACCCGCATCGCACGGCATGTCAACATTCCGTTTACCGTAGGCGGCGGTATTGCCGAAGTGGAAGACGTAAATGTGCTGCTGCAATCCGGCGCCGACAAGATCTCCGTGAACACCGCCGCCTTCAAAAATCCGGGGCTGGTGGACTTGCTGGCACGGGAGTTTGGCAGCCAGTGTATCGTGCTGGCCATTGACACGCGCTTTGAAGATGGCGATTGGTACGTGTACCTGAACGGAGGCCGTGTGAAAACAGACCGTAAAGCGTTCGACTGGGCCAAAGAAGCGGTCAATCGCGGCGCAGGCGAGATCCTGCTTACTTCCATGAACAATGACGGTACCAAACAAGGCTTTGCGCTGGATATCACCGCCCAGCTGTCGCAAAACCTGAACGTGCCGGTGATTGCTTCCGGCGGCGCAGGCACCATGGAACACTTCGTGGACGTATTTGAAAACGCACAGGCAGATGCAGCGCTGGCCGCCAGCATCTTCCACTATAAAGAAATTGAAATTCCGGAACTGAAAACCTTCCTGTATGGGAAAGGAGTGAATGTTCGCTTTTAACCACCGCTGAAATTGCTTATCATGCAAATAGATTTTGAAAAATCGGCCGATGGCCTGGTACCGGCCATCATCCAGGATGCCGCCACCGGCAAAGTGCTTATGCTCGGATATATGAACCGGGAAGCGCTGGACAAAACCCTGGCTGAAAACAAAGTCACCTTCTACAGCCGTTCCAAAAAACGCCTGTGGACAAAAGGAGAGGAGAGTGGCAACTTCCTCCTGCTGCAAGACCTGAAGGTAGATTGTGACTCTGATACCATCCTCGTGAAAGCCAATCCCGTTGGCCCCGTATGCCATACCGGCGCAGACACCTGCTGGAATGAAGTGAACACCAGCAACGATTTCCTGGCCCGCCTGGAAAGCATCATTACAGACCGGAAAAATAATCCTTCCGATAAGTCGTACACTTCCCAGCTGTTTGCCAAAGGCATCAACAAGGTAGCGCAGAAAGTAGGCGAGGAGGCCGTGGAAGTGGTGATAGAAGCCAAAGACGATAACGATGAACTGTTCCTCAATGAATCGGCGGACCTGCTGTTTCATTACCTCGTTTTACTGCAGGCCAAAGGTTTTACGCTGGGAGACGTTATAAAGGTGTTAAAAGAAAGACATAAATAGTCAATTACAAATTACGAATTACGAATTTGGGGCTTACTGGTAAGCGAGAGTGTTTTACATATGTATTTTTTGTAAAGACGCTTTTTCCTGCCAGTAAGCCCCAAATTCGTAATTCGTAATTTGTAATTCGTAATTGTTTATATTCGTCCTAACTAACTAATTAAAATTAATTATAATGAAAGGAATTTTCCTGTTAGCCGCAGGTGCTTTATTATCTGCGGGTGTTTATGCCCAGCAGGTGTCGGGAACGGTGAAAGGGGCCAATGGCAAGAAGATATACCTGTTCGACGACCAGGATAATAATCCGGATGACTCCCTGACCATACAAAATGAGCAGTTTACCTTCAAAGTGAAGGCTGGTAAGGAACCTTCCGTGTATGCCCTGATCATACAGGATGTGAACTATCCCATGTTATTTGTGTCTGGTGGTGAACCGATCCACTTTGCCACTACCCTGGCCACTTTTCCGCTGGCATCGGCAGTAAAGGGCAATGAAAATACCATGGCCATGCAGGCCTACCAGAAAGCATTTGACCCGTTGATCAAACGTGCCCAGGACCTCAACCAGGAGGCCCGTGAAATCAACCCGGAAGATGAGCCGGCAAAAAATGCTTTCCGTAAAAAAGCCGACCAGTTCAGCAAAGACATTGTGAAAACCGGTACTGATTTTATTAAAGCGCACCCTAAAAGCATTGCCAGCATCTGGCTGATGATGAACGAACTGCGTTCGCGTGTGGAGCCGGCCGAGTTTCAACAGCTGTTTGACTCGCTGGACAAGTCCATCCGCGAAAGTGCCTACGGAAACAGTGTTACCGCCTACATAAAAAGCCTGAAAGCCAATGCAGTGAATATTCCGGCAGATGATTTTGCCCAGGAAGACGAGAAAGGCAACCCGGTTAAACTGTCTTCTTTCAGAGGGAAATATGTGCTCGTGGATTTCTGGGCCAGTTGGTGCGGTCCGTGCAGACAGGAGAATCCTAATGTGGTAAAAGCGTATAACAAATATAAAAGCAGAAACTTCACCATCCTCGGCGTATCCCTTGATAACGACCGTGACCGTTGGCTGAGGGCTGTAAAACAGGATGGGCTTGCCTGGACACAGGTATCTGACCTGAAAGGCTGGGGCAATGAAGTAGCAGTGCAGTATGGTATTCAGTCCATTCCTGCCAATATGCTGATAGGCCCTGACGGTACTATTCTGGCCAGGAACCTGCGTGGAGAGGAACTGGAACAGAAACTCCAGGAAGTGCTGAAATAGCCGCTTATCAAAATCAGGTTGTCAATCCGAGCCTGATTTATCAAATTTGTTATTCGTCAAAAAAATTAAAAACCAATGAAGAGATATTTTGTGGGGATCGCCCTACTGATGCCAGCCGTAACATTGTTTGCCCAGGAGAAAAAAGCCGGAGCAGCAGGCAAACCATATACTATCCAGGGAACTATTTCTGAACAAAAAACGCCCGCAACCGTATTCCTCAGAATGCGCAAAGGCTCAGAAATGGTAACCGACAGCGCCCAGATAAAAGACGGTAAGTTCACTTTCTCCGGTACGCTGGAAGAACCACTGCTGGCCAGTCTGATGCTGGTACAGCGCGGTGGCGAAAAACCGGTTTCCATGGGCCGTGATCTGCTGGCGGTATTTCTGGATAAAGGCAATATCATGGTGACTACCACTGACTCTATCAGCAAAGCCACTGTCAGCGGCTCTCCTGCCAATGAGGACTATAAACACCTGCAGGAGCAACTGAAAGAAGTCAACGAGAAAGGTGCGGCACTGCAACAACAGTACCGTGAACTGGCCAAAAATAAAGACGAAGAAGGTATCAAAAAACTGGAAGCAGCTTACGATGCACTGGACGCAGAAGAGAAAAAAATCGAGAACGATTTCTTCGCTAAAAACGCCAACTCTCCGATAGCACTGTATGTGCTGAACCAGGTGGCCGGTTATGATATCAATCCAGCTGAAGTAACGCCACTGTTCAAAAAACTGAGCAAAGAAGCGAAAAACTCCCCTTCCGGTAAAGAGTTCGCCAAACGTCTCGAGTCTGCCCGTAAAACGGCTGTAGGCCAGTCTGCGCTGGAATTTGCACAGGCAGATGCTGGTGGTAAAAATATCAGCCTGTCTTCCTTCCGCGGAAAATATGTACTGGTTGATTTCTGGGCCAGCTGGTGCGGTCCCTGCCGTGCAGAAAACCCTAACGTGGTAAAAGCATACGACAAATTCAAAGACAAAGGTTTCGAAATCCTGGGTGTTTCCCTCGATGATAAAAAAGACAAATGGCTGGCTGCCGTAGAAGCCGACAAACTCACCTGGACACACGTTTCCGACCTGAAAGGCTGGAAAAATGCTGCCGCTGAACTGTATGGTGTACGCGCCATCCCGCAGAACGTGCTGATCGATCCCAAAGGAAAGATCGTTGCTAAAAACCTGCGTGGCGAAAACCTCGAAAAGAAATTAACCGAGGTACTGCCTTAATCACTCCGAAGGTTTAAAACAAAGTATACCGGGCTGGCCTGAACAGGTCAGCCCTTTTTGTTGCCGGAAGTCCCAGGGCTGAAGCCCCGGGTCACAATTGGTTTTGATCTTTCCCGGTAAAATGTATTTGTTTAAGAGAAATAGACATTTTTAGCGCATGGTCATGGATTAATTGCATTACCCAGGCACTGTACAACACACATGAAAATTAATCGATGCCTTTCCCTTCCTCAAACCCAATTCATCAAAACAACCCGAATAACAAAACGTAGCCCAGGGCTTCAGCCCTGGCACTCCGTGTTTTTATTTTTTTATCATTGATAATGAATTATTTATATCAAAATCTCCCAATTTCTCAAAAAAATATATTTCTATTTACGAAACTTTCGTAGATTTACGAAACATTCGTAGAAAGTTAAATCACGCTATATGGAAAAACTCACGCAACAGGAGGAAGCAGCCATGCTGGCGATATGGAAAACGGGGAAGGGATTTGTAAAGGATTTTCTGGAGAACCATCCGGCACCGGCGCCGCCGTATACTACGCTGGCATCTACCATTAAGAACCTGGAGAAAAAAGGATATCTGGAAAGCAGAAAGGTGGGTAACGTATATGAATACACGCCTGTGATCGCTGAAGTTACCTATAAGAACAAATTCATGAGTGGTTTTGTGAAGGACTATTTTGAGAACTCCTATAAGGAGCTGGTTTCTTTTTTCGCTAAAGAAAAAAAGATCAGCCCGGACGAATTAAAGGAGATCATCAAAATGATTGAGAATAGTAAATAACTAAAACCCGGAGCAATGATACCTGCCATCCTGATATATCTGCTCAAAGCCAATATAGCGCTGACCTTGTTTTTTCTGGCTTACTGGCTGGGCTTGAGGCGACTGACCTTTTATACGCTTAATCGTGTATTTCTGCTGTCGGGCATCGTCTGTTCTTCCCTGTTCCCGCTGGTATCTGTCAATACGTTTGTAGAGCGGCATGAAACCATTGCAGGCGGCATCGCCTACCTGCCGGACCTCAGCGCGTTAACAGCCCCGGCTGAACAGTTTTCCGTGTGGACGCTGCTCGTGTACCTCTTCTGGGCGGGGGTAACAGCGATGACTATACGCCTCGCGATACAACTGCTGTCTTTGTGGAAAATACACCGCCGCTCCAGCCCCGCCACCGTTGATGGCGTAACGGTCAGAGCTGTAAAACAACAGGTGAACCCGTTTTCTTTCTTCCGCCATATCTATATCAATCCTGCGCTTCATCAGCCGGAAGAAAGACAGGGAATTCTCTGCCATGAAAAAGTACACGTTCAACAATGGCACAGTGCAGATGTTGTGTTGGGTGAACTGAATAATATCTTCTACTGGTTCAACCCCGGTGCATGGCTGATGAAAACGGCCATCCGCGAGAACCTGGAATTCATTACCGACCGCTGTCTGTTAAGACAGGGCGTAGACAAAAAAGCCTATCAATACAGCCTGATAAAAGTTAGTGGGATCCCATATGCGACGGCCATCGCAAACAATTTTAATTTCTCACATTTAAAAAACAGGATCATTATGATGAACAGGAAACAATCATCCACTATCCAGTTGGTTCGCTATGTGGCCCTGGGCGCAGTAGTGGGAGGCGTGGTATTGTCGCTGAACTACAGCAAGGTTTCCGCAACCCCGTCACAAGAGGAGAAAACCGCGGCCGGTCAACCCATAGTCGTGGAAGTACCTAAGGAAGCTCCCATACAAAAAAACGGTTCCAACATCAACGTCGCCATGGACACAGCTACTCCTTCCGCCAAAAACACACCACCTAAAACCAGCAACAAACCTGCCCCGGTTCCGCAACCTGATGCCGATCCTGCTCCTGTACAACAAGTGGCGCCGGTTGTTATCGTAAGAGGTTCCGCAGAGCCCGGACCGGTTATCCTTTTGAACGACAGGCTGATCAGCAAAGCTGAAATGGGTTCGCTCCCGCCGGACGACATTGAATCTGTCAACGTATTTAAAGGCGCCATTATCACTGATGAAGTAATTGCCCAATATGGTGAAGATGCCCGCAACGGTATTGTGGCGATTTATACCAAACCCTGGTTAGCTTCCTCCAATAATAAAAAACGTTTTGGTGGTATTATAACGACCGCTGTTGCCGGCAAAGCCACTACTGTCACTGCCGGTCAGGGCCAGGTAACAAGTGTGCGTAATACTGCCACAGGCGCCGTTTTTGTAGCTACCAACAGCTATTCAGCTGGTTCAGCTACTGCTACTTCCGGTTCTGTTTCTACCAGCAGTTCTGTATCTGCCAGCAGCTCAACTGGAGGCAGCGGTTCCGCCAAAACAGAGACAATTGTACTGCTCGGCCATCCAACAAAAGGCACGGTTGAAAAAGTGTCTACTGGCGGTAAAAACGAGGAAATCATCGTCATCGGCAGAGCAGCAGAAAAAGGTACGGTGGAGAAAAAAGTCACCACACACGAAGAATAAAGCAGTCCAAGTGCCGATAAATGAGAAGTAGAGGCAATACTGTTTATGTTAGCAAAAAGCCACGGTTCGCCACCGTGGCATTTTTGTTGGAAGACAACTTTCTCCGGGCCTCAACGTTATATTAAAGCACCCGGATAAATTGTTGTGTATGTTACAGAAAGGCAATAAAGCACCCGATTTTACGCTCGCGGCGTCTCCGGACAAAAAGATAACGCTTTCAGACCTCCGGGGAAAAAATGTAATATTGGCATTCTATCCCGCAGACTGGAGCCCGGTGTGCAGCGATCAGATGGCGTTGTATAACGAAATGCTTCGTTTTTTTGAACGCCACAATGCTGTGCTCTTTGGTATCTCAGTAGACGGGGAATGGTGTCATAAGGCTTTTGCAAAGGACAGGAACCTGCATTTCGACCTGCTGGCCGACTTTGAACCAAAAGGAGCTGTCTCCCGGCAATATGGTGTTTATAAGGATGGTGTCAGCCAGCGTGCGCTGTTTGTCATTGATGATCAAGGGGTGATACAATGGAGCTATCTGTCACCCATCGGCGAAAATCCGGGCGCTGACGGCATTCTGCAGGCATTGGAAACGATGGCGAAAACTGCCTGATGCCCTTCGTAATTCGTAACTCGTAATTCTCCTTTATGCTTACACCTCCCATTACCAGCCGTGACCACGTCACCGGTAACCAACAAGGCCCCACGGAGATTGTGGAGTATGGCGACTTTCAATGCCCCTATTGTGGAGAAGCTTTTGGGGTGGTCCGCGATATGTTGCAGGCGCTCAGTAATATCAAATTTGTTTTCCGCCATTTTCCGCTGGCGGAATCGCATGAATATGCCATGGACGCGGCATTGGCCGCAGAAGCCGCAGCCCGCCAGCAACAGTTCTGGCAAATGCATGATGCCCTTTACCTGCACCAGCAGGAACTTTCCGATACCCTGTTCCCTGAACTGGCCAAACAGCTGCAGCTCAACCTGGAGCAGTTTCAGGAAGACATGCAGGACAACCTGCTCGTCAGCAAAGTGGAAGCCGATTTTGAAAGCGGCATCCGTAGCGGCGTCAATGGCACGCCTACCTTTTTTATCAATGGGAAACGGTTTAACGGTGATTACCGCAACCTACTGGCGGCCGTTCGACACTGACTTCACACAACGAAAACCCAGATTGGCAAGCCCTGATTCCGGAGTGGTCTTCATTCTGGCAGATACCCGGTAACCCCGGCAATACTCATCACTGCACATGTAAGAACCTCCGCGGATCACGTGTTTTTGCTGCCCCGGGTCCTCAGGATCATAACCTTTGGCCGGTCCGGCAGGATTGGCAGCGTCTTTTTCCACCTGCGCATAATAGCTGGCATCATACAGATCTGCCACCCATTCCCACACATTGCCGGCCATATCGTACAATTGATAACCGTTAGGCTTATACGATTTTACCGGTGCGGTACCGGAAAAGCCATCGGTAGTAGTCTTATCATAGGGGAAATGCCCATTCCAGGTGTTGGCTTTAGGTTTGCCGGCAGTAAGCGCTTCATCGCCCCAGGGATACACCTGGTTGGAAAGACCGCCCCTGGCGGCATATTCCCATTCTGCCTCCGTAGGCAGGCGTTTGCCGGCCCATTTGGCATAAGCCTGGGCATCGGTCCAGGAGACCTGTGTAACGGGATGATCTTCCCTGCCTTTGATATCGCTGCCAGGACCTTCAGGATGTTGCCAGCTGGCACCGGCAACAAAACTCCACCATTGTGATACGTCATTCAGCGGCACACGGTGGTCCGGTGGGGTAAACACCAGCGCTCCGGCCGCCAGCATGCTGCTGTCAGGCTCCGGTGAGCCCGGCGGCAGACTGGCCATCAGCTCTTCTTTGGAGATAGGCTTCTCAGCGGTGGTCACATAACCGGTGGCAGTGACGAAAGCGGCAAATTCCCGGTTGGTCACCTCGTGTTCGTCCATCCAGAAACTGTCTACTTTCACGGTATGTTTGGGATATTCGTCAGGCATGCCGGTGCTGTCGTCCGCACCCATGCTGAAACTGCCGCCAGGTATCAATACCATGCGGTTTAAGGTGTCCGGCCCGCTGGCAACTGTTGCCACCGAATCCTGCTGAACGGGTGCTTTGCTGCCGCTTCCACAGGCGGCTATCGCCGCTGTCATCATACTGAGATATATCAAATGCCTGGTCATCTTCACAAAATAAGAAAAGTTTTTTCTCACAAGGGAATAATGTGAGCAAGGGTTTTCCGGGGAAAGCAGTTAACAATAAAATAATGATTTTTTTACGTAAACTATTGTAAACTGCATGCTGATCGGGTGCAGCCCGACTGCACTTTTATTCAGCTAATATGCAACAATCGGCCATCCCTTTCACCCGGAAGGATTTCGGGGATGATTTTCTGTGGGGCGTTACTATTTCTGCGTTTCAGAACGAAGGCGCACACGACTTCGACGGCAAAGGGCCTTCCATCTGGGACACCTTCTCCCGCCGCAAAGGAAAAATCCGCGATAAAACACATGCACAGGTGGCGTGCGATTTCTATAACCGTTATACACAGGATATCCTGCTGGCAAAAATGCTGGGCTTCAGTGTGTTCCGCTTCTCCCTGTCATGGGCCAGGATCATTCCCGGCGGCACCGGCGCTGTTAACCAGGCAGGTATTGATTTTTACCACCGGGTGATAGACGCCTGCCTGGAGCTGGGACTGGAGCCATATGTGACCCTGTACCACTGGGACCTGCCACAGGCGCTGGAAAACAAAGGAGGATGGTGCCACCGCGGGGTGGTGTTTGCCTTTGAAAACTATGTAAGGGTATGTACCCGCGCTTTTGGCAACAAAGTGAAAAACTGGATCATCCTGAACGAACCATTCGGCTTCACGGCATTGGGATATATGCTGGGCGTGCATGCACCGGGAAAGATAGGCCTGTCCTGGTTTCTGCCGGCAGTGCACCACGCGGTGATGGCACAGGCGGAAGGCGGCCGTGTGGTAAGGGAGGAGGTGGCAGGCGCCAATATCGGTACGGCCCTGTCCTGCTCGCAGATCATCCCGTTTACCAATAATGAAAAAGATTTGCAGGCTGCCCGCAAGGCAGATGCGCTGTTTAACCGCATGTTCCTGGAACCCTCGCTGGGCATGGGTTATCCGGTAGATGATTTCCCGCTGTTGAAACGCATTGGCAGAAGATATGCGCTGTGGCGCGACTGGGACAAGCTGGCTTTTGACTTCGATTTTATCGGGGTGCAGAATTATTTCCCGCTGGTGGTGAAATACAATGCTTTTATGCCGGTGGTCAACATATCGGAAGTGAAGCCCCGCGCCCGCAATGTGCCTGTCACCGCGCTGGGATGGGAAATCAACGGCAACGGCCTGTATGAAGTGCTCAAACAGTTCTCCGCCTATGACAAGGTGAAGAAGCTGATCGTCACAGAGGGCGGCGCCGCTTTCCCCGATGTACGCGCGGAAGACGGCGCCATTCGTGACACAGACCGTATCCGGTATTTCGCTGAATATCTCGGTGGAGTGCTCAAAGCCAAAAGGGAAGGCATTCCGGTAGAGGGATATTTCGCCTGGACACTCACTGACAACTTTGAATGGGCGGAAGGATACCGCGCCCGCTTCGGATTAGTACATATCAATTTTGAAACGCAACAGCGTACCATTAAAGACTCCGGCTACTGGTTCCGGGAACTGTTACAGCCCGATGCCTGATTATTGGTTCAGCCGCTTCAGGAACCAGATATCACGCAGGCTGAAGTTAAATACCGCATTCACATATGTTTCCTTGATCAACCCGTTGCTGGTGCTGCCCCGCTGCCCGGCTTCCAGGCCTATGTAGTAACGCAACTGCCCCGTTTTGCTGGGAAGTGAAGCGCCCAGCGTACCGGACACATCGTGTATGGTGGTGTTTTTGATCACCAGCGGGGACTTGTTGTAACTGAAGCCTGCCTGAAGTATCAGCCCTTCTATAGGCCGGTTGTAATATTGCCGGCTCATGGCGTATTCTATGCCGGTGGAAAACCGTTGCCCGTCCTGATAGTAATAGTTCAGCCCTTTGTCATTGAGCGTATTCCACTGCTGATGACGGTAATCTGCCACCCAGGTAATGGTGCCGTTAGTGAGGGAGAGGCCGCCGCCAAATTCGGCCGGCAGCGTGAAGGAGCCAGGGGCCAATTGTTCAGTATAATAAGGCACATTGTCCTGGTTGACGATGTTGAGTTTCTGTTGCAGCTTCATGTGTGTTTCGAAGCGGTAGGTGGCGCCGAGGCCCAGTTGCCAGTCTTTGGACACTTTGGTCACATACTGCGCGCCCGCAGTGAAATTGGGCTTAAAGGTGTACTGGTTGTGCTGTGTGGCCAGTGAGTCGGAGCCTACGGTCTGACTGATATCTATAGGGCCGAACAGGAAGCCGGTAGACACGCCGACAGAGAAATGTTTGTTGAGCTGAAACCCGTTGGAGATATAAGCCCTGTTTAATCCGCCGGTGCCGGTGGTGGTGGCTGTCACCGGATTGCCGGTGCCGGTAATGAACTGATTGTTGAGCAGTTTATAATCTACCGTGCTGAATGGTGTAATGCCTGCGCCGATGCCCCACCAGCGGGCCGCTTTGAAGCCGAGGGCCAGCCGTTTGAAATTGAGGTCGCTGGCTGTTTGTGTTACTTTGTCACCGGAATAGTTGAGGTACTGCGCTTTCAGTGATACGTCGAACATAAAGTTTTGTGTCGGCAGCGCGCTATAGGAGGCCGGATTTTGCTCGTTCAGGTAGCCGCTGTTGCGCCGGCCTATGCCGGTGCTGCCGAGGCCGAAATTGCGGCTGTAATCCCTTGTTTCGAGATCGCCAATGCCATAGGCGGTATAAATGGAATTGAGGCCGTGTTGTGCTTTTGCTGCGCCGGCGAGAAGCAGCAGCGCGGTCACACAGGTATATATTTTTTTGCGCATAGTCATGTCCGTTATTTATACAGCAGGTAATAGACCTGTACCTTGATTTTTTTCCTGGGAGCCTGCTGGTCGTTGATCACCAGTCTGTCGAAACTGTTTCTGCCGGCGCCCCCCGGCGTGGTGAGAAACAGCCCGCGTGCGCCGTTGTCGTCGGCGGTGAGCTGTGTATTGCAGTAGTTGGTGATATCGTAGGAATAGTAGGTGTTCTCATTATACTGGTTGTCTACCGTGAGGCTGCCATAGGAAAGGGTGTCGGTCACGGTGTTGGTCTTGTCCACCTGGCACAGGGCCACCCTGGCGGGTATCTGGCTGCTACCGTTGAAGGTGCCGGCGGCGGGATAGACGGTGAGTATCACTTTCATGATTTTAAAAAACTGCCCCAGCTGTTGCATGTTTTTGAGATAAGGGAGATCGATGCGGGTCCCTATGCCGGTCAGTGATTGCGTGAAAGACATATTGCCGGTGGCGGAAGAAGGGAGCTCCCTGACCGGCACCTGTAATTTTTCCAAAGGCGTACCGCTGCGGTTGGCCGTGACCTGGTTGAACTGCAGCTCGCTGGCATTCATCTTAAAATCAACATACTTCACCGTCGTGACGATCTCGTTGATGTGATAATACAGGCGCATAGTCAGCGAGGTGTCCTGTGCCAGGAAAGTCATCAGGGCGGCGCTGCCGGGGCCGGGCACTATTTTCAGGCCACGGAAAAAATCCAGGAAGTTGGGCCCGGCGCTGACTTCCGGGCTTTTGTCGCGCAGCATGGTGAATAACTGGCTGCCCAGCGCATCGGACAAGGGAATGCTCACGCTCTTGTCCGTCTTGGGCCGGATAATACCGGAGAATGTTCCCAGCGGTGTGTTTTCTGTGGCGAAGCTGCTGTTGTTATATAGGCTATAGAAGGTTTTGGCGAACTGGATGGTCTGCGTTACCCGGTATACCTGCAGGCTTTGCGGCTGAAGGGAATCGCCGGCAATATAACCGGAAGGGCGCAGGATGAGCCGCAGGGAATCGAAAGCGGAGCCGTTGGCGGGTATGTCATATCCTGTAGGTTGTATCACCTGAAAGTAAGAACCGGCGGTAACGGACCCCAGGTAAGGGTCTGACTTAGTGCCTATCAGCAAAAGGCCGGAACCGGAGGTAGGCACGGAGTCATACAGGATGGTCTTCATGGCCACTGACAGCGTGTCGGTAAGGATATAATCGGTTTGCTGGTTGTCCACCACATTATCATAGGAGAAACCTGCTTTCTGACAGGCGGCTATCCCGGCCAGCAATACCAATAACAGCATATATCTTATGCTGCGTAGCTGCCTTGCGCCTTTGCGTGAAACAAAAAACCTTTGCTTCCCTTTTATTTCTCTGCGTGAAAAAAAATCGTTGTTCATGGTGCGCAATTTTAGACAGGATCGATACTTGCCGTTGCTGTAATATGCCAATGGGCATTATTCATCGATGAATCCATTGATCTGTTCTTTGTGCCGTCAAAAGCGCCCGTATCACGGCTAAACGCAAAAGATTACTGCTGGCAGATGAAAAAGCGGTATCCGTCAGCTAAAAAGAGGAGAATGTCTATTTCCTGTTTGCCGGAATGCTCTCACGGATAATTTTGGCTACAGTAAAACGAACATGCGAATGCGTTATTTAAAAGGTTACAGTTTATTATTGGTCGCTTCCCTGGTGGCCTGTTCCAAGGACTCCTCCACGACTACGAAAGTAGGCAACTGGATCAGACGTTCTGAGTTTGAAGGGGTGGCCAGAAGTGCTGCCGCTTCCTTTGTGATAGATAACAAGGCTTATGTAGGTACCGGTTATGATGGCACCAACAGGTTACAGGATTTCTGGGTGTTTGATGTTGACCTGAACCAGTGGACACAGAAAGCGGCATTCCCGGGCGTGGGCCGCAGCGGTGCCGTAGGTATGTCTATGGCCGGCAAAGGATACATCGGAACGGGGTATGACGGCCTCAACAAGCTCAATGACTTTTATCAGTATGATCCCGTTGCCAACACCTGGAGCCGTAAGGCTGACTTTGGTGGCAGTGCGCGGTATGGCGCAGTCGCATTTGCACTGAATGATAAAGGATACATTGCTACCGGATATGACGGCAACTGGCTGAAAGACAACTGGCGCTATGATCCCGGGGCCAATGCATGGACACAGGTGCAAAGCCTTACCAGCGGCAAAAGACAGGATGGCAATGCCTTTGTGATCAATAATAAGGCCTATGTGTGCATGGGCACGGCCAATGGCAGCTATGTCAGCGATTTTTATGCATTCGACGGTGCTACCGAAACATGGTCCACGTTACGCTCTATCGATAACGTGACAGACCAGAGCTTCGATGACAATTATAATTTCAAAGGCAGCGGCGCCGCGTCTTTCGCTATGCGTGGCCTGGGATACATCGTGTCGGGTACCAAAACCGGCCTGTCCAGCGCCGTATGGGAATATAACCCGGGCACTGACCTGTGGGTGCAGAAAACAGATTTCGAAGGCGCTGCTCGCAACGGGGCCACCGGCTTTACGGTGAAAGACAGGGGCTTTGTGGTGCTGGGCACCAGTTCCAGCCAGCCATTTGATAATATGTTTGAATTTGATCCTACAGCCGCATATAACCAATATGACTAAACGAAAATTATCCTGGCTGGTCCCCGTGTTGTTATTGCTGCTGTTAGCAGGATACCGGTATTATCGGGATTCCTCACAGCAGGAGGATATGATACAGCTGACGGTGGTGCCTTTTGAAACAGGTGGTGGCTGGGGATATAAAGTAATGGCAGACCACCATTCCTATATCTACCAGGATGTGATCCCCGGCATTGCGGGGAACAGGCCCTTCCGGTCCAAAGAAGATGCGGCAAAAGTGGGGCAGGCGGTAGTGGAGAAGCTGATGGCGCATCAACGGCCTACCATGACTTTAACGGAATTATCAAAGATGCAGGTAGCTGGCTTGCAATAATAGAATGTTGTCTGTTCAGGGTTGTAGTCCCGCCTGGTTTTAAGCAGTTAGAACCGGGTGGGATTCCCTATTGGTACACTTTTTAACTTCGTTTTAATACTAATTTAATTTTAACAATCCCTTATACCAGGATTAACAAACTTTAACACAAGCTATACCGGATACGGTTGTATGTTTATCGCATCAATTACAATGATGCTCCATTTCAAACGTATATTAAAGAATCGTCCGGTCGTCGTATCCCTGCACATCCTGGCATGGGTGTGTTTTTTATTCTTTCCCTTTTTCATTTACCGCATTCAGATTCTGCATAAAACCTTTTTCATCAAGGAGCTGATTGACAACCTCTTTCTGATCGCTGTTTTTTACCTGAATATTTATGTGCTGATACCCCGGTATTTCAACCGGCAGAAGATTGTAAAATATCTCTGTACCGTGATCGTACTGGTGGTGTTTATCACCATGCAGCAGGCAGCGCTGGATTTTTATTTTTTCCGGAATTACCTGGGCCGTCCGGCGATGATGGCCATGCGCCTGGATAAGGCAAGATTGGTGAACGATGTAACAACGAAGGCCTTTCCTCCGTTTAACCATCGGTACGAGATAAGAGAGGGGGAGGGAGCGCAGGTAACAGCCAGCAGTTTAGCAATGCCGCTGGGCAATGGAAAGCCGCATGTCACCGTAATGGCCAGGCCGGCGATGTCTACGCTGCCGCTGCCGCCGCCACGCTGGTTCCGGATAGTGGAAGGCAAAGTCTCTTTCTGGGATTACCTGTTGTTCCCGGAAGTGCTTCGCCGCTCCGGCTTTTTCGCCCTGTTGATGTTGTTTATGAGCGGGTTCATCAAAATTGCCGTAGAGTGGTTTGAAAGTGAAAAACAACGGGAAGCGTTGAAAGTGGAAAAACTGAATGCAGAACTGAAATTTCTGAAGTCGCAAATCAACCCGCATTTTCTTTTTAATTGCCTGAATACAATTTATTCACTGGCACACAAACAATCCGGCCAAACGGAACATGCCATCCTGAAGTTGTCGACCATCATGCGGTATATGATTTATGAGTCCAATGAAGACAAAGTACAACTGGAACACGAACTGAAATACCTACAGGATTACATAGATATACAGCGGTTGCGGTTGCCGCAGGACATTGACATCCAATATGAATTAAAAGGCAGTGCGTCCGGTTTCCTGATAGAACCGATGCTGCTGGTGCCCTTTGTGGAGAATGCCTTTAAGCACGGCATCAGCTATGCGGAAGAATCCTTTATCAACATCGATATCACTATTGCAGAAAATATGATCAGAATAATTGTCAGAAACAGCCTCTTTAAAGAGCGGGTATCCGAAAGAGGCGGTATCGGATTACAAAACGTACGGAAAAGACTGGACATGCTCTATGCCGGAGACCATGACATCACTATCACGGAAACAGAAAACCAGTTTATTGTTGATCTTAAAATAGTATTGAAAAAATGATAAAGTGTATCGCTGTGGATGACGAGCCCCTGGCCCTGGAAATCCTGGAAGACTACATCCGCAAAGTGCCCTTCCTTCAGCTGGCCGGCAAGTTTGAAAACGCTGCCAATGCCCTGCGCTTTATTCAGGAAGAACCGGTGGACCTGGTTTTTCTGGATATCAAAATGCCGGATATTACCGGCATACAGTTCCTTAAGTCCCTCAAATATCCGCCCATGGTCATTTTTACCACCGCATACGGTGAGTATGCGCTGGATGGCTTTAACCTCGATGTGGTAGATTATCTCCTGAAGCCAGTACCATTTGAACGGTTCCTGAAAGCCGCCGCCAAAGCCAATGAAGCGTTTACGGCCAATCAGCAGAAGGCCGCCCCGCTCGATATGGCCACTTTTGTCAGTGACTATATCTTTATCAAAACAGAATACAAAATCATCAAGATCAATCTTGAAGACATTCTTTTCATTGAAGCACTCAAAGACTATACGAAAATCTATACTCCCAATCTGCCTGTGCTCACGCTGCGCAGCCTGAAGTCATTCGAAACCCGCCTGCCCGCCGATAAGTTTATCCGCGTGCACCGTTCTTACCTCGTGTCGCTCAATAAAATCAATTCGGTAGAAAAAAACACGGTGATGATCGCCAACCAGTCCATCCCTATCAGTGATGGTTACCGCGACCGGTTTTATGACCTGATCAACAGGAACTCTTGATCATTTTGATATTCGGTTATTTTGATATTAGGATATTTACTGGTGAAATTTGAACATTTCACCAGTATAATCTTATTATATATTATTTATATAATAATATATTTAATGGTGATTAATGTTGATAACTAATTTATTATGTAGATGATATCCGACTTATTCAATAGGTCAACACAGCAATAGGAAGATATAAACAGTAAACAGTTGTATATCAGCCTATCAAAATATTCAAATTTTTCGGAACTTTGATGGCACCATTACAAAAAGCCTTAATCAAAAACCACCAACATTGGAAAGAATTTATTTTGATAATGCAGCAACCACCTCTCTGGACCCGGTGGTATTAGATGCCATGCTGCCCTATATGACGGAAAAGTTCGGAAACCCTTCGTCTATCTATTCCTACGGAAGAGAAACCAGGCTGGGCATAGAAAATGCACGCAAATCAGTGGCTAAGATCCTGAACGCGCATCCGGGAGAAATCTTTTTTACGTCGGGCGGAACGGAAAGCAGCAACACCGCTATTAATGCTGCCATCAACGATCTGGGATGTAAACACATCATCTCTTCCCCGATAGAGCACCACGCCACCTTGCATACGGTAGAGTACCTGCATCACCATCGCGGTATCGGGTTGTCTTTTGTCAAAATATTGCCATCCGGCCATATCGACATGGACCATCTCCGCGAACTGCTGCAGCAGGCCGGTGGCAAGTGCCTGGTAACGCTGATGCACGCCAACAACGAAATCGGCAACCTGCTCGATCTGCACGCTGTAGGCACGCTCTGCAAAGAATTTGATGCCATCTTCCATTCCGATACCGTTCAAACCGTTGGGCACTATCCGTTTGACCTGCGCAATACACCGGTACATTTCATTACCGCTGCAGGGCACAAATTCCATGGCCCTAAAGGCGTAGGTATCCTGTACATCAATGAGAACGTGAAAATCAGCCCGTTCATCCAGGGCGGCAGCCAGGAACGCAACATGCGCGCCGGCACGGAGAACCTCTATGGCATCATCGGTTTCGCGAAAGCGCTGGAACTGGCCACTGAGCACCATGCTGAACACAGTGCTTATATCAACGACCTGCGCCAGTACATGGCGGCGGAGCTGGAAAAAAATATTCCGGGCGTCACCTTCAACGGCGATCTGAAAGGCCGCAGCCTTTACACCGTGTTGAACGTGTCTTTCCCAAAATCAGAGAAAAGCGAAATGATCCTGTTCAATCTGGACATCAACGGTATCTGCGCTTCCGGCGGCAGTGCCTGTACATCCGGCGCCAACGCAGGTTCTCACGTGATACGCGCCATCAACAGCAATCCTAACCAGATCGCCGTGCGTTTCTCTTTCTCCAAAAACAATACAAGAACAGAAATAGATAAGGTGATCGCTAAACTGAAAGAGCTGATCTAACCGCTATTTGTAGGAAATAAAAAAAGACCGAAGCCGGACTATCCGCTTCGGTCTTCTTTTTATAATCTATATCAAAAATTCTACATAAATTCTTTGATGTCCTGCATGATCCTTTTGGCGATGTTATCAGCCGTGGTCTCATTCTGGCTCTCCGCATAGATACGGATAATCGGTTCTGTATTGGAGGTGCGCAGGTGTACCCAGTCTTTATCGAACTCGATTTTCAGGCCATCTTCCGTGTTTAACGGTTGATTTTTGTATTTGCCTTTGATTTTTTCGAAGATGGTTTTTACATCTACTCCTTTGTCCAGCTCGATTTTATTTTTGGAGATGAAATAATCAGGGTAGCTGTTGCGCAGCGCTTTGATGCTTTTTTTGTTGTTGGCCAGATGGGTGAGGAAAAGACCGATACCGATGAGCGCATCGCGGCCATAGTGCAGGTCCGGCACAATAATGCCGCCGTTGCCTTCACCGCCGATGACAGCGTTGGTTTCTTTCATTTTCCTTACCACGTTCACTTCGCCTACGGCAGAAGGAGTGTACTGTCCGCCGTTTTTCAGCGTCACATCTTTTAACGCCTGTGTGGAGGACATGTTGGAAACGGTATTGCCTGGACGTTTGCTGAGCACATAGTCAGCCACGGCCACCAGTGTATATTCTTCACCGAACATGCTGCCGTCTTCACAAACGAAGCAGAGGCGGTCTACGTCCGGGTCTACAGCGATGCCCAGGTCAGCGTTGGATTTATTCACTTCGTTGGACAGCGCGGTCAGGTTTTCTGCCAGCGGTTCCGGATTGTGGGCGAATTTGCCGGTCACTTCCGGGAACAGCACTTCCACTTCGTTTACGCCCAGAGCCTTCAGCAATGGCGGTACGAACAGGGCGCCGGTAGAGTTAACGGCGTCTACCACTATTTTGAAATTACGCTCCCTGATAGCAGCCACATCCACCAGAGGATAGTTTACTACGAGGTCTACATGTTTCTGCAGGTAAGAATCGTCCTGTGTGTAGGAACCCAGTTTGTTCACGTCCACAAAGGTGAAGTCTTCACGTTCCGCAATGTCGAGCAGTGTTGCGCCGTCTTCGCCGGAAATGAATTCGCCTTCCGCGTTCAGCAGTTTCAGGGCGTTCCATTCTTTCGGATTATGGCTGGCGGTAAGGATGATACCACCGGCGGCATTTTCCATTTTTACAGCAATTTCTACTGTTGGCGTAGTAGACAGGCCGAGATCAACTACATCGATTCCCAGGCCGTTGAGCGTGGATACCACCAGGTTTTTCACCATTTCGCCGGAAATACGGCCATCACGGCCTATTACCACTTTGCGGTTGTCGGTCTGGCGGGAAAGCCAGGTACCGTAAGCTGCGGTGAATTTTACCACATCCAGAGGAGAGAGTCCTTCACCGGGCTTGCCGCCTATGGTTCCGCGAATACCGGATATTGATTTGATCAGTGCCACGAGATTCAATTTTTTAAGGAAGGCAAATATAAAAAAAACCGTTCCAGATTTCCTAATTATGAAAAGATGAGCAGCCTTGCCGACAGATCGACCATTTTCCCCGTTCAGTTTTCATTATATTTGCAGCTACGCTTTTAAAAAAACAGCTATACGTTGCATGCAATACTTCTGGAAGAATATACCCCGGTATATTCGTTATGTGCTTGTTCAAACACTCTATCTCTTTCTGTTGATGGTGTTGTTCAGGCTCATCTTTTACCTGTTTTTCTTTAAAACCACCATTACCAGCAGCAGTGCTGTCGCCAAAGCATGGTTCCTGGGCGTCAGGTTCGACCTCCGGCTGGCGCTTATCCTGGTAATACCGGTGGCTTTAACGGCTATCATCGCCCGTAACGGCTTCTTTACGTCGAAAGGGATACGTAAAGCAGTGTCCATTTACTTCTTCATCGTTATTACCGTCCTTACCTTATTATATATCCTCGATCTGGGACATTACGATTACCTCGGCATGCGGCTGGACCCTTCCATTATGCGCTTCCTCGCCAAAGGAGAGCGGGCCGACAATGCCCGGATGGTATGGCAGAGCTACCCCGTATTGCGTGGCTCCCTGGGGATCTTCGTTTTCCTGTTCCTCGTTTTCCGCCTGCAACGGCGCACCTGGAACCGTTTTGCGGCGCAACCGCCGGTATACCTGCGCAACTGGCCTTTCACCGGTTACGTAACGGCGCTTACCTTGCTCATAGCCGCCGGCATCTATGGTAATTTCGCCTATTTCCCGCTGCGCTGGAGCCAGGCCATGTTCACCCGCGACAACGGCATCACCAGCCTGGGGCTCAATCCCATCCTGTATTTCGCCTCCAATTTCTCCGTAGAGGGAGATACCTACGATATCAACGCTACCAAAAAATATTATCCGTACATCGCCAACTACCTCAAAGTAGACAAGGCCGATGCGGAGAAACTGGAATATGTCCGCACCGTTCCCGGCGACTCCACCAAACCCAGGCTCAACGTAGTGCTGGTGATGCTGGAATCTACCGGCGCCGCGCCTACAAGCATGTACGGCAACCCCATGCAGGCCACGCCCAATATGAAACGGCTGGCCGATAGCGGCATCCTCTTTAAAAATTTCTATGTGCCGGCCATCAGCACGGCTAAAACCGTTTTCGGCGTCACCACCGGCCTGCCGGACATCACCGCCGTGAAAACAGCCAGCCGCCATCCTAAAATGCTGGACCAGCGTATTATCATGGACCAGTTCAAAGGCTACGAAAAACTGTACCTCCTCGGCGGTAATACCAACTGGGCCAATATCCGCGCAGTGTTCACCAACAACGTGGAAGGCATCAGCATCCATGAAGAAGGCATGTACAAGTCCGCCAAAGCCGATGTATGGGGCATCTCCGACTATGACCTGATCACAGAGGCCAGTGAGATCTTCAAAGCCAGCAACGACCAGAAAAAACCGTTCGTGGCCTTCCTGCAGCTGGCAGACAACCACCCGCCATACACCACTACCAGCGGGGCAGGGGATTTTAAAAAACTGACGGAGAAAGATATCGATATGGAGAAATTCAAAAAATCCGGCTTCGTGTCACTCGATCAGTTCAATGCCCTGCGGTATGAAGATTATAACGTAGGCCACCTCATCGATGTGGCCCGGAAAGACGGTTACCTAAACAATACCGTCTTCATGTTCTTTGGTGACCATAACTGTATCCTCAATCCATATTCCTTTATGCCAATGCCGGAATATGAACTGAGCACCGGCGGCGTGCATGTAACAGCGTTCATGTACAGTCCTGCCCATGTGGCGCCCCAGGTAGTCAGCACGCCCGGCAGCCTGCTGGACGTATACCCTACCATGGCCAGCCTGGTGGGCCTGCCGTATAAAAACTATACGCTGGGCACCAACCTGTTCGACAGCACCCGGGCAAACAACAAGTACGCCTTCATCACCTACCTGCGCAATCAGCAGCCCTACTACAGCGTAATAGGGGACCAGTACCTGTACGAAATCAATATGGCCACCCATGCCACGGCTTTGTACGACCTGAAAGGCGATCCGCTGAAGAACATACAGGCGCAACAGCCGGACACAGCAAAAAATCTGGATAATTTAACACGGGGCTTCTACGAAAGCACGCGATATTTGATGTTTAATAACAAAAAGTAATATATGCCCGCTGGCATTGATTGCATGATTATGGATATAGATATAGACAAAAGCTGGTTTAAAGATTGGTTTAATTCCCCTTACTACCATCTGCTCTACAACAACCGTGACGAGCAGGAGGCTGCTGCATTTATCGATAAACTGCTGGCATACCTGCAACCACCTGCGCACGCGTCAATGCTGGACGTGGCCTGTGGAAAAGGACGTCATGCCAAATACCTGGCAGACAAGGGATATGACGTAACCGGTATCGATCTCTCCATAGAAAGCATCAACATCGCCAAAAAACTGGAAAATGAACACCTGAGCTTTTTCCAGCATGATATGCGCCTGCCTTTCCGCATCAACTACTTTGATGTGGTGTTTAATTTCTTTACCAGCTTCGGCTATTTTGAATCACAGCGCGACAACGACAACGCGCTGCGTACACTGGCCAACGCGCTCAGGCCCGGCGGCAAACTGGTGCTCGACTATCTCAACAGCCCCTATGTGGAACAACACCTGGTGTACGATGAAGTGAAGGAAAAAGAGAACGTGGTGTTTGATATCCAACGGGAGGTGAAAAATCATAAATTCCTCAAAAAAATCAATATTCTCGATAAAAACCTCATGAGAAGGGCCACTTTCGCGGAGAGCGTGAACGCTTTCTCCCGCGCGGATTTTGAACGTATGTTCGCCAAACAGGGCCTTGTGATCAGTGAAATATTCGGGGACTATCATTTTAACAGCTATGACGAACAGCGTTCGCCACGTATGGTCCTCATTGCTCAAAAACCTTAGCCATGCTTGAAAGTATCCTGAAACAGGACCTGCGCTTATTTTTACATATTAATGCGCAATGGCATAATGCTGTACTGGATGTGGTCCTGCCTTTTGTGCGGGAGCCATATGTATGGGCGCCGCTGTACCTGTTCCTGGCATTGTTCGTCACCATTAACTACGGCTGGAGGGGCTTTTTCTGGATTGTCTTTTTTCTGCTGGTATTTGCGCTGGCAGACCAGAGCAGTCTGTACATTAAAGAGGCGTTTGGCCGCCTCAGGCCCTGCCGCGATCCTATTGTGTCGCACTATGCGCGGGTATTGGTCGTGTATTGCCCTATGAGCGGCAGTTTCACCTCCAACCACGCTGCGAACCATTTTGCGTTGGCGACGTTTTGTTTCTTAACTTTAAAATCAGCTTTGGGCCGGTATGCCCTGTTATTTTTCCTGTGGGCGGCTGTTATCGGCTATGCGCAGGTATACGTGGGAGTGCACTATCCGCTGGATGTGCTGGGTGGTGCAGTGCTGGGCGGCCTTATCGGGCTGCTGAGCGGCAGTTTTTTCCAGCGCCGCATAAGACTGGAGCCTGAACAAACATCATGAACTGGACATATCTGATACTTATACTGTTGGCTACGCTCGCCGGTGGGGTTATCCCGATGACGATCAGGCGTATCAATGCTAATTTTACCATTTACCTGCTGGCATTCACCGGCGCTTTCCTGTTTGGGGTGACGATCATGCACCTGCTGCCGGAAGTGTACCATGAACTGGGCCATAGCGCAGGTATTTACATTGTGCTGGGTTTTTTCCTGCAGGTATTTCTGCAGCAGCTGTCACACGGCATGGAACATGGCCATACCCACTTACCGGGTGAAAACCATCACCACATCGCTGTCACGCCGCTGCTGTTGGGTTTGTCCATTCACGCATTCATGGAAGGTATCCCGCTGGGCTTCAAATATGAAGACCAGTCAGCTTTGCCTTCGCTCATGATGGGCGTGGCCGCGCATAAGGTGCCGGAAGCGCTGACACTGATCACGGTGATGATCCATGCCCATAAAACCAAAGCGCAGCTCTGGCAGATCCTGATGGCTTTTGCCGTGGTAACGCCGGTGGCGGCCATACTCGCCTGGTGGATGGGCAACCGCTTCGATATTGTATCGCATTATTTATTATACGTGGTGGCGTTGGTGATAGGTGCATTCCTGCACATTTCCACGACCATTTTTTATGAAAGTGGTACCAAACATCACGAATTAAGCAGTAAAAAAGTGCTGGCCATCGCAACGGGGCTGGTGCTTGCATTTCTTACGTTGATATTTGAATAATTTTTTAGTTTTAGACTTTAAATCATGGAAGTCGTCGTCATTATCCTCATCCTTATTTTAGTTAACGGCATTTTCGCAATGTCGGAGACGGCGTTGGTCTCGGCCCGCAAGAGCCGGTTGGAACAACAAGCCAATAAAGGGGATGAAAAAGCAAAGGCCGCACTGAAGCTGGCCAACAATCCGGACACATTTCTTTCTACCGTTCAAATCGGTCTTACACTCATTGGTATCCTCATCGGTATGTATTCCGGCGGTACCATCAGAGAGCAGGTCATAGTCTGGCTTAACCAGTATCCTGCGGTAGCTGCCTACAGCAGCGTCCTTTCCACCGTTATCGTCGTTATCGTCATCACTTATTTTTTACTGGTACTGGGAGAACTGGTGCCGAAAAGACTGGGTGCCGCCCGTCCCGAAGGCATCGCCAAAAGAATGGCCAGCCCTATGTATGTCGTTTCCTGGCTTACCTTTCCTTTTATCTGGTTGTTAACTTCCACCACCAATGTGCTGGTAAAAATATTTAACCTGCATCCCGAAGGGGCGCAGGTGACAGAAGAAGAAATCAAAGCGATCATCAGCGAAGGCACTACTTCCGGGGCTATCGAAGAAACAGAGCAGGAAATCATTGAAAGGGTATTTCACCTGGGCGACCGCAACATCACGTCGCTGATGACTTACCGTAACGACATCACCTGGCTTGATATCAATGAAACACCGGCCGCCTACCAGCAAAAGATCCATGAGAGCCTGCACAACGTATACCCCGTATGCGAAGGGCAGATAGACAGCATCAAAGGCATTGTGTCCATCAAAGACCTGTACGCGGTAACGGGCAAGTCCATGCCGCTGGCACAGATTATCCGCAAGCCGCTGTTTGTGCCGGAAAACAATACCGCCTACCAGGTACTGGAAAAGTTTAAGGAAACACATGTCCATGCCGCTTTTATCGTGGATGAATATGGCACGTTTCTGGGTATGATCACGCTCAACGATATTCTCGAAGCCATCGTGGGTGATATGCCGGAAACAGAAGAGGTGGACGATTATGAAATGGTGCGTCGCGACGACGGCTCCTGGCTGGTAGACGCGCAGATACCTTTTTACGATTTCCTGGCCGAATTTGATAAGGAAGAATGGATGACCGAATTTGAGCAGGACTTTGACACATTAGCCGGATTTATCCTGCATCACCTGGAACATATTCCCAAAACAGGGGAAAAATTCCTGTGGCGCGGGTTTGAATTTGAAATTGTGGACATGGACGCTCACCGTATAGACAAGGTACTGGTGACACCGCCTGTGCAAACCGACGAAGAGTAAAACCAACCATCCCCCAAAGCAAGTATTTGCCGCATGCGTACTTACCCGTAATTCGTGAATGTCCGGGTGGATTTATTTGATTAAATCCATCTTTGTACTATTTTTGAGCACTTTTTCACATAAATAAATAAATAATATAATATAAAATGGTTGTATTAGGAAGTAAGTCGCTGACCCTCGATGAGGTGTACAGAGTGCTTTACGCCGGCGAAGAGCTGAGCCTGGAAGCAGCGGCATTACAGCAGGTGGAAGCCAGCTTTTTGTTTCTGCAGAAATTTTCTGCCAAAAAGCTGATCTATGGTATCAACACCGGTTTTGGACCTATGGCCCAGTACCGTATCAGCGACAGTGATACCTTTCAGCTGCAATATAACCTGATCCGCAGCCACAGCACCGGCGCGGGCAAACCGCTTTCCCCGGTGATCACCAAAGCCCTGATGATAGCGCGTTTGAGCAGCTTTATGCAGGCGCATTCCGGTATCCATCCGGAAGTGGCCATCCTGCTGAAAAACCTGATCAACAAAAACGTATACCCCTGTGTGTTTGAACACGGCGGCGTGGGCGCCAGCGGCGACCTCGTACAGCTGGCCCATCTGGCGCTGGTACTGATCGGTGAAGGGGAAGTATGGTATGAAGATAAAATGCAACCTACAGCGGAAGTGTTTGCCCGTCTGGGATTAAAGCCCATCGGTATTCACGTGCGCGAAGGACTGGCCATCATCAACGGTACGTCCGCAATGACAGGCGCAGGCCTCGTTAACCTGATACAGGCCCGGCAGCTGCTGGGATGGGCCGTGACCCTCTCCGCCATGATCAACGAAATCGTGGAAGCATTCGACGACCACCTGTCAGCAGAGCTGAACGCCGTGAAAATGCACGTAGGCCAGAACACCGTGGCGGCTAAAATGCGTGAAGTCCTCCAGGGCAGCCGCATGGTACGTCATCGTCCGGACCACCTCTACAAAGAACTGGAAGAAGAGATATTCAAAGATAAAGTACAGGAATACTATTCCCTGCGTTGCGTGCCCCAGATCCTGGGCCCCGTATATGACACCCTCATACAGGCAGAGAAAGTAGTGATACAGGAGCTCAATTCCGTGAGCGACAACCCGGTAGTGGACCACGAACTGGAAAACGTGTTTCACGGCGGCAATTTCCACGGCGATTATATCTCACTGGAGATGGACAAGCTGAAGATCGCCACCACCCGCTTGTCGATGCTGGCAGAACGGCAGCTCAATTACCTGCTGAACGAAAAGCTGAACCACAAGTTCCCGCCGTTTATGAACCTCGGCAAACTGGGCTTCAACTTCGGCATGCAGGGCGCACAGTTTACCGCCACTTCTACCGTAGCGGAAAACCAGACGCTGTCTTTCCCGATGTACGTACACAGCATACCGAATAACAACGATAACCAGGACATCGTGAGCATGGGCTGTAACTCCGCACTGATGGCCAATAAAGTGATCGCCAACACATTTGAGGTGCTGGCCATTCACACGCTGACCATCATGCAGGCGGTAGATTACCTGCAATGCCAGGACAGGCTGGCTGGTTTCTCCCGTAAAGTGTACCAGGAAGTGAGGGCAATTTATCCTAAATTTATTGAGGACAGCCCGATGTACAAAGACCTGGGCAAGATCAAGGAGTACCTGTTATGTAATGAGCCGGTAAAAATGTTCTGATTTCCTGCCGGCACAGGCAACATAAATACGGCAAGCCCGTAATTCGTAATCCGTAATTCGTAAATTCATGAAGTGTGCCTTAGTTACAGGAGGCTCTCGCGGTATTGGCAGGGCAGTATGTATTAAAATGGCTGAATTGGGATACCATGTCCTGATCAATTATAAAGGCAATGAAGCCGCTGCACAGGAAACCCTGGAAGCGGTAAAGGCAAAAGGCAGCAGCGGGGAGCTGTTGCAGTTCAACGTAGGTGAGGCCGCCGAAGTACAGAACGTACTGGGCGCATGGATGGAACAAAATAAAGATCAGCATACCATTGAAGTGCTCGTGAACAATGCCGGCGTCCGGGAAGATTCCCTGATGTTCTGGATGAACGAAGCACAATGGAGCAATGTCCTGAATATCAGCCTGAATGGTTTCTACCATGTGACCAAACAGGTGCTGAATGCGATGCTGCTGAAGCGTTATGGCCGTATCATCAACATGGTTTCATTATCCGGCATTAAAGGGCTTCCCGGGCAGACCAACTACTCCGCCGCCAAGGCAGGTGTGATCGGCGCCACCAAAGCACTGGCGCAGGAAGTGGCCAAGAGGGGTGTTACCGTGAATGCCATCGCTCCGGGTTTCATCAAAACAGATATGACCGCAGAACTGAATGAAAAAGAACTGGCGGCGCAGGTGCCCATGAACCGCTTCGGTACGCCCGAAGAAGTGGCCGAAGCCGTGGCGTTCCTCGCATCCAAAGCAGCCGGCTATATCACGGGAGAAGTGTTGAATATCAACGGAGGTCTCCATACTTAAAAGCAGTTTGTACATGAACCGAGTAGTGATCACTGGAATGGGAATCTACTCCTGCATCGGTAAAGATATGCAGGAGGTAAGGGATTCATTGTATAAGGGCAAATCCGGTATTGTACTGGACCAGGAACGTAAAGCCTTTGGCTACCGTTCCGGCCTGACCGGCCATATCGTGCGCCCCGAACTGAAAGGGCTGCTGGACCGCCGGTCAAGGCTGATGATGCCCGAACAGGCAGAATTCGCGTATATGGCCACCCGTGAGGCACTTGCCCAGGCGGGAATGGACCAGGACTATATTGACAAAACCCCGGTAGGCCTGTTGTACGGCAACGACAGCTCGGCCAAACCGGTGGTAGAGGCTACAGACATCATGCGGGAGAAAAAGGACACCATGCTGGTAGGCTCCGGCTCTGTGTTCCAGACTATGAACTCCACCGTAAACATGAACCTGGCCACTATTTTCAAACTGCGGGGCGTCAATTTCACCGTGAGCGCGGCTTGTGCCAGCGGTTCGCATGCTATCGGCCTCGGGTATATGTTTATCCGCAACGGCATGCAGGACGCTGTGATCTGTGGCGGCGCACAGGAAGTGAACGTATATGCCATGGGTAATTTCGATGCCATCGCCGCGTTCTCTGTCCGCGAAAATGACCCGGCCCGGGCTTCCCGGCCGTTTGACCGCGACCGCGACGGCCTGGTGCCCAGCGGCGGCGCAGCCACCGTGATCCTCGAAAGCCTGGAATCCGCCCAACGCAGAGGCGCTACCATCCTCGGTGAAGTACTGGGCTACGGATTCTCTTCCAATGGCAGCCACATCTCTAATCCCACTGTGGACGGACCGGTACGTTCCCTGCAAATCGCTTTGCAGGATGCCGGCCTCAAAGCAGCGGACATCGAATATATCAACGCGCACGCTACTTCTACGCCCGCCGGCGATGCCAGCGAGGCAAGCGCTATCTACGAAGTGTTTGGCGCCTCCAATCCGTTCGTCAGCTCTACCAAGTCCATGACCGGCCACGAATGCTGGATGGCAGGCGCCAGCGAAATCGTTTATTCCATGCTCATGATGCAAAACGATTTTATCGCCCCCAATATCAATCTGGAAAATCCGGACGGAGATGCCGCTAAACTGAATATTGCCACAAAGACAATTGATAAAAAATTTAATATATTTTTGTCCAACTCTTTCGGCTTTGGAGGGACCAATTCGTCTCTCATTGTCAGAAAATGGGAGGGAATGTAAATGTTTTTTAACTTTGGAGGATAAAATCAGGATTGGGTAAGATTAACCGCTATAAATTATTTTAAAACGACCTATATCTGATTCGCACATTTTATGGATATCAAGGAAATAATAACTGTTACGAACAAGTTTCTGGTGGAGGAGTTTGAAGCGAACCCCACTGACATTAAACCTGAAGCGAACCTCAAATCCACGCTGGACCTGGACAGCCTGGATTATATTGACATGGTGGTGGTGATAGAAGATAATTTCGGTTTTAAAGTTAAACCGGAAGACTTCCAGTCTATCGTTACCTTCCAGGATTTCTACGATTATGTAACGGCTCGTGTTCAACAAAAAGAACTGGTATAATGCCTTCCTGGCAGGGAAAGTCGAAAGGAAATAAGCTGGGTTACAGTATTTTTATTTTCATATTACGATATGGAGGTGTTTACCCTGCTTATTTTCTGTTGAGATTTGTCGCTTTTTATTATTTTTTATTTTCCTGGAGCTCTTCCAAACCCATCTATCAATACTTTCATACCAAAATAGGTTACGGCACGTGGAAGTCCTTACGCAGCCTGTATCGTAACTATTATATATTTGGCCAGACGCTGATCGATAAGATCGTGGTCATGGCTGATATGGCCAACAAGTTTTCGTTCGATTTTGACGGGGAACATCATCTGCGCGGGATGGTGGCCGGAGGGCGCGGCGGAATTCTGCTGAGCGCCCACCTGGGCAACTGGGAAGTGGCCGGGCACCTGTTTAAACGGTTGCAGACCCGTATCAATATTGTCATGTTCGATGGGGAGCACCAGCGTATCAAGGAATATCTTTCTTCCGTGACCGGCGACAGAAATGTGAATATCATCGTGATCAGGGATGATTTGTCGCATATCTATGCCATTAACGAAGCCCTGAGCAACCAGGAGCTGGTGTGTATGCATGCCGACCGTTTTTTGCCGGGCAATAAAACCGTGACCGCCCCGCTGCTGGGCCATGACGCCCGTTTTCCTATGGGCCCTTTCCTGCTGGCCGCCACCTTCCGGGTACCCGTATGCGTGGTGTTTGCCTTCAAGGAAACGGCCACCCATTATCATTTTTACGCCACCGAGCCCCGTTCCTACCATGGGCGCCGTCAGCAGGGCGTGGAAACAGCTGTGGCCGATTTTACCGCCCTGCTGGAAGAAAAGATCCGCCGTTACCCGGAACAGTGGTTCAATTATTATGATTTTTGGGAATAATCCGTGTTTTTACGCGCCGTAATGTCGAATAATTCGATTTATTTCGTGTTTTGTCTATAAATAATAACTTGTGCAGATGTTTATTCATTCAGACGATATTACCGCTTACATTCCCCAGCGCACACCGATTGTCATGATCAGTGGCATTGTGGAAGTGGACGGCCCGAAAACCCGTACCGCCCTGCATATTGCTCCCGATAACGTATTCGTGGAAAACGGAGTGCTCATGCCTCCCGGCCTCATGGAAAATATAGCCCAAACCGCCGCCGCCCGTATTGGTTACATCGCCAAACAGGAAAACAGTCCCGTGCCACTGGGATTTATCGGCGCCGTGAATAACCTCGAGATATTGGAACTGCCCCCCGCCGGGCAAACCATCGAAACCACCACCGAAATTAAGGGAGAAGTGTTCAACGCTACTATGGTGGCTGGACAAGTATGCTACAATGGCAGAGTTATTGCACAGTGCGAAATGAAAATCTTCATCAATCCACTTAATAAATAAGTTATGATTATCCGTAGAGTTTTTACCCTGACCATCCTTATCTGTAGCTGTTTTATCAGCGTTACGCACGCCCAGAAACTGAAAAACTTTCTGGAAAACACGGACACTCCCTTTACCTGGCTGGGCGTTGATTTCACCCAGGCGCGCCTGCTTGGTGACGCCGCCGCCACCGATATCAACCGCCATTTCACCGGTATCAACGACGTTATCAGAAATGAGCCTAAAAAATACGATGTGAAAGGCGCTTTCCATCGTTCCTCTGTAGACTTCGACCTTAGCGAAACCAACGCCAGAAACGCAGAAGTCAATGTTGACAAAATGAAGTCTGAAAATCCCGGTGATTACAACCACCTGAAGCCGGAAGATGTCACCAAACTGGTGAAAGGCTACAAATTCGGCGATAAAAAAGGTATCGGTGTGCTGTTTGTGATGGAAGCCATGAGCAAAACAGAAAAAGAAGCCGCCATGTATGTAACGGTGGTGGACATGGGGACCCACAACGTGCTCATGACAGAACGTATGACCGGCAAAGCTCAGGGCTTCGGCTTCCGCAACTACTGGGCCTACACTGTACACAAAGTACTGGAACATATCGACTACAAAAAGCTGAAAGAAAAATATGCCGACGCAACAGATCCTGTAGAAGAAGCACCGGCGCCTAAGAAAGAAACTAAAACGGTGGTGGCTAAAGAAGAAAAAGCCAAAAAAGCACCGAAGAAGAAAGGATAAACCATTTAGGTATTTTTTGATTTACGATTTTTTGATTTCGGGGTTATAAGAGCGGGTAAAAATCGCTATGCTTTTCTCTTTTATCAATCCAGACATCAAAAAATCGTAAATCAAAAAATCCGAAAATAGCTAGATATGGACTCAATAACCGAATGCACCGAATTCCCGGTGAAGTTTAACGAAGTGGATTCACTGAGCATAGTCTGGCATGGCCACTATGTAAGGTATTTTGAAGACGGAAGAGAGGCTTTCGGTGAAAAGTACGCTTTACGTTACCTGGATATTTTTAATGCCGGATTTACAGCGCCGGTAGTGAATATACAGTGCGACTATAAACGCCCGCTGCGTTATGGCGATCGCGTAAAGGTGGAAACCACCTTCGTGGACGACCTCGCGGCGAAGATCAGATTTAACTATGTGCTTTCCAATCCCGTTACCGGTGAAATCATCGCAAAAGGATCTACTGTGCAGGTGTTCCTGGACAAAGACACCGAACTGCTGCAGTTGACCACACCGGCTTTTTTTAACGAATGGAAAAAAAGACACCTGAATAACCACCTATAGAAAAGGATGATGGTCTTTGTAGTTGCAGATAATATTGTTGGGCCGCTGGGCGTGAATACGGATGAAAATTTTGAACAGGTCATCCGGGGCAATAGCGGCATCCGTTTACAGGACCGTGAAGATTATGGCCCTGCGCCCTTCCATGGTGCCATGATGCCCCATGATATGCTGGAGAGAGCTATCCGCGGGCTTAACCTTGAAGACTATACGAAATTTGAACAGCTGGTGATCGCTTCCGTTACGGAAGCGTTGTCACATACAGCCATAAGCCTGTCAGATCCCCGCACAGGGCTGATTATTTCCACCACAAAAGGAAACATTGAATTGCTGGAGCAGCAGGAGGAAGGTGTGGTACCTCCGCCTGAGCAGCTGCAGCCTGCCGCTACGGCACGTAAAATAGCCGCACGCCTTGGTGCCGTGAATACCCCAATGGTGATCAGCAGCGCCTGTATATCCGGACTGGTGGCTATTTTAACCGGTCAACGCCTGATCGCTTCCGGCAAATACGATCACGTAGTGGTAACGGGCGCCGATGTGCTCACCCGCTTTGTATTGTCCGGTTTTCAATCCTTCCAGGCGGTGAGCGCAGTGCCCTGCCGGCCTTTCGATGCTGACCGTACGGGCGTATCGTTGGGAGAAGCAGCGGCCACCATGGTGCTCAGCAAAGACCCCCGCCACGCCACAATAGTACTGGGCGCCGGTGCTATCAGCAACGACGCCAATCATATTTCCGGCCCTTCCCGCACCGGCCTGGAGCTGGCTGCTGCCATGCAACTGGCCCTCAAAGGCAGCGGTCTTCAACCGGAAGATATCGGGTTTGTATCAGCACATGGCACCGCCACGCTCTACAACGATGAGATGGAAGCCAAAGCCCTGCATCACGCAGGACTGGCAGCAGTGCCGGTCAACAGCCTCAAAGGCTACTATGGCCACACCCTCGGCGCCGCCGGGCTGGTAGAAGCCATTATCAGTGTAAAAGCCATGAAAAACGGCGTTATACTGCCAACCAAAGGATACGAGACACCCGGTGTCAGTATGCCTGTCAACGTTAGCAACACCCTGCGCCAACAACCGTCCCGCCACTTCCTCAAAACAGTGTCCGGCTTCGGTGGTTGCAATGCAGCCATGATATTCAGTACTTACGAATCACGAATGACGAATGACGAATTGGGCGCCAATGCTCATTCATAAGTCAATCCTAATTCGTCATTCGTAGTTCGTCATTCGTAATTTTTCAAGATTTATGTTTAACAAGGAAACGAAAACAGCATTACAGGCAAAAGAAGCAGCATTGTGGCTGGCCTTCGCTCCCATAGCTTTCCAGGCTACGAGGGCGCTGCGCGACATGGGCATTCTGAAAGCAGTGAGTGACAGCGGATCTGCGGGCATCACCATTGAGGAGATAATGGAAAAAACCAATATGAACCGCTACGCAGTGAGGGTATTGCTGGAAGCCGGTTTGGGCATGGAACTGGTGATCGTGAACGATAAAAAATATACGCTGACCAAAACCGGGTATTTTATCCTGCATGATCAGCTGACCCGCATCAACATGGACTTTACGCAGGATATCTGCTATAAAGGCATGTACCACCTGGAAGACAGTCTCCGCAACGGTAAACCGGAAGGCCTGAAAGAACTGGGCCCCTGGGACACTATCTACCCCGGCCTGTCCCTACTGCCTCCTGCGGTAGGCAAAAGCTGGTTCGACTTTGACCACTACTACTCCGACCTCGCCACACCCGGCGCACTGGACATCGTTTTTGAAAACAAACCCAAACGCCTGCTCGATATCGGCGGCAATACCGGTAAATGGGCGCTGGCATGTACCGCCAAAGACCCCGAAGTGGAAGTGACCATCTTCGATATCCCCGGTCAGGCCAATATTGCGCAGCAGAAAATGAAAGATGCCGGCGTGGCAGACCGTGTGCATTTCCATATCGCTAACATCCTGCATGAGGAAATCCCTTTCCCTAAAGGATTTGACGCCATCTGGATGAGCCAGTTCCTCGACTGCTTCTCTGAAGCTGAAATCGTGTCCATCCTTTCCCGTTGCCGCGAAGCGCTCAATGACAACGGTACCATCTATATCCTGGAGCCGTTCTGGAACCGCCAGCAGTTTAAATCAGCCGCTTTCTGCCTTCAGCAGACGTCCCTGTATTTTACCGCCATGGCAAATGGTAACAGCCAGATGTACCACACGGACGATTTCTTTAAGTGCATCACCGATGCCGGGCTGGTGGTAGCGGAAGAGAATGATAAGATGGGACTGAATTACACGCTGTTAAAAGTTAGAAAACCATAAAAACAATTTTCGATTTTTTGATTTTGGAATTTTTGATTTCAGAATCCCCAAAATCGGAAATCCCCAAATTCCTAAATCGTAAATGTTTTACCGTATGAAAACTGAACAAGTAGATGTTTTAGTGATAGGTGCGGGACCTGCCGGAACAGTAGCGGCGTCTATTATCCACCAGGCAGGTTACAAAGTGAAAATCGTTGAAAAGATGAAATTTCCCCGCTTCGTGATCGGGGAGAGCCTGCTGCCACGCAGTATGGACGCTTTGAATGAAGCCGGTTTCATCGATGCCATTAAAGCCAAAGGTTTTCAGGAAAAATTCGGTGCCAAGTTCGTTAAAGGCGACGCGCTTTGTGACTTTACTTTCAAAGAGCAATACACCCCCGGCTGGACCTGGACCTGGCAGGTGACCAGGGCCGATTTCGATAAAACACTGGCAGATACCGTGGAAAGTATGGGCGTACCGGTTTCTTACGAAACTACGGTAACGGATATACGTTTTAACGGGTCCGATTCCGTGACCACCATAGAAGACAAAGACGGGAACAGATCCACCATCGAAGCCCGCTTCATCGTGGATGGCAGCGGTTATGGCCGGGTAATTCCCCGCTTGTTCAACCTGGAAAAAAACTCCAACCTTCAGCCGCGTAAAGCGCTCTTCGCTCATACAAAAGACGTACGTCGCTCTATGGCCGATGAACCTAACCGTATCACAGCGGTGGTGCATAAAAAAGGCGTCTGGATCTGGATCATCCCGTTCTCTACCGGCGTTACTTCCGTCGGTTTTGTGGGCGATCCGGAGTTTTTTGCGCAATATCCCGGTACCGACGAGGAAGTATACCGTGCCCTGCTGGAAGCAGAACCCTATACCCGCGAACGTTTCCGTGACGTGGAACTGGTATTTGAGCCCAGAGTGCTCCAGTCCTGGTCTGCCACCACCGATAAGTTTTATGGAGATGGTTTTGTGCTGACCGGCAACGTGACAGAATTTTTGGACCCGATTTTCTCTTCTGGCGTAACTTTGGCCTGCGTTTCCAGCCAGACCGCCGCTAAACTGGTGATCAGAAAACTGCGGGGAGAAGAAGTGGACTGGGAAAAAGAATACATGGAGCCCACCCTGCAGGGAGTAAATACCTTCCGTTCCTATGTCATGGCATGGTACGAAGGCACGCTGGACACCATTTTCTTTAAAAAAGACGCCGACCCGGTGATCAAAGGACAAATCTGTTCCGTATTGGCAGGATATGTCTGGGACATGAGCAACCCGTTTGTGAAAAACCACGACACGGCACTGAAACGCCTGGCCCGGACCATAGAATTAACAGAAAAATTAAAAAGCAGTTCAGAGATTGAATAGCGCGGAAGCATATATTACAGGAAGTTGTATCATACGGCATCACGGTATCTGGTTAAACGGAGCGTTGCTGTGGGAAGCCGACCGGAGCATGGACTTACAGGAATGGCTGCGGGCAGGATATGACCGGTTTTCCGGGCAGTATCCCAAGTTCCATAAGATGGACGCTCTCAGTAAACTGGGATGGCTGGCGGCGGAAGTGCTGCTCAAACATGCCCCTGTACAGGCACTGCCGCCTGAAGCAGTGGGAATGGTGTTGTCTAACCGCAGTGGCAGCCTGGATACCGACATCCGCTACTATGCCACCGTGAAGGATATCGCCAGCCCGGCCCTTTTCGTATATACCCTCCCCAACATTGTGATGGGGGAAATCTGCATCCGGCATGGTTTTAAAGGAGAGAATATCTTCTTCGTGTCTGAAAATTTTGATGCAGAACTGATGAGCAGTTACCCTGCGCAACTGCTCGCCACCACGCCGTTGCAGGCCTGCCTCTGCGGTTGGGTGGAAGTGATGGGCGACGATTACGAAGTGGCCCTGTTCCTGCTGGAGAAAACGCCGAAGGGGCAGGCCAGTCCGGCAACAGCCGAGGCACTGAACGAACGCTATAAAATATCTACATAACAAAATATCAACATCGTAATGGAACAGCTGATGGCAGATCTGAAAAAACAGATCATCGAACAATTGAATTTGCAGGAAGTAACACCGGAAAGCATCGGTAACGATGAACCGTTGTTTAAAGAAGGGCTGGGTCTCGATTCTATCGATGCGCTGGAACTGATCGTATTGCTGCAACAGCACTATAACATCCGTATCGCCAATCCAGAACAGGGACCGGAGATTTTTTACTCCATCCGTTCCATGGCGGAATTTATTGTAGCTCAACAAACAGCCAAAGCATGAGTGAAAAGGTGTGGATAGCGGGTGGCGGCGTCATCAGCGGCATAGGCCTGAACTTGCGTGAATGCCTGCGGGCTTTCCGTGAGATGGAACCAGGCATGGGTGCCATGAAATACCTGTCATCTGTGCACCGTCATACTTTCCCGGTAGCGGAGGTAAAAGCAGATAATGAGACGCTGGCGGATATGGCCGGGTTACCGGAAAATATCAGCCGTACCGCGCTGCTCAGCCTGATCGCCGCGAAGGAAGCATGGCAATCGTCCGGACTGGACGATATCTCCCGCTACCGCGTCGGATTTGTGTCCGGCAATACGGTTGGCGGTATGGACAAAACGGAAGACTTTTTCGCGGAATATCTGGCAGACAACCGTAAAGGCCGTCTGCATCAGGTGATGCACCATGAATGCGGCAGCGTCACCGAAATAGTGGCCGATGCCATGGGCATCCGGCATCATGTGTCTACCATCAGCACGGCATGCTCTTCCGGCGCCAACGCGCTGATGTACGGCTACCGCCTGATACGCAATAATATCGTGGACGTAGTGATAGCCGGCGGTACAGACGCGTTGACCCGTTTTACGCTCAACGGTTTTAATACCCTCATGATCCTCGACCAGCAGCCTTGCCGCCCTTTCGATGAAACCCGCACCGGGCTTAATCTGGGCGAAGGCGCCGGTTACGTGGTGCTGGTGTCCGACAGCCTGGCTGCACAGCTGCAGCCCTGGTGCCGCCTCAGCGGTTTCGCCAATGCCAATGACGCCTACCACCAGACGGCCTCGTCGCCCGACGGCACCGGCAATTACATGGCGATGAAAGGCGCGCTGGACATGAGCGGCCTGCAACCACAGCAGATAGGGTATATCAACCTGCACGGTACCGGTACCGGCAACAACGATGTGTCGGAAGGCATTGCCATCAACCGCATCTTTGCACCGCATTTCCCGGCCATGAGCTCCACCAAATCATTCACAGGGCATACCCTGGGCGCCAGTGGCGGTATTGAAGCGGTATTATCGGCTGTTTCCGTGAAAGAAGGTATTATCTATCCTAATGCACGTTTTGAGCACCAGATGAAGGAACTGCCGTTTACACCGGCCACCACCTGGTCTGAAGGCAATGACCTCCGCCATGTGATGTCCAACTCCTTCGGTTTTGGTGGTAACTGTTCCAGCCTGGTTTTTTCCAGCTTTTAGTGATTAAATGAGAGTATGTTGACGATCTATATAAACGGCACCGGTTGTATTTCTCCGCAGGAAACGGCGGTAGGAGGACCTTTGCTGGCCGGTCTGCGCGAATACGAACAGGTAAGGCTGGCAACAGTAGACCCGGACTATAAACAGTGGATCGATGTAAAACAGATCCGCCGCATGAGCCGTGTGGTGAAAATGGGCGTGGGCGCGGCCAATCTCAGCCTGCAGGCTGCCGGTATCACCCAGCCTGATGCCATCGTGACCGGCACTGCTTACGGTTGCCTCGACGACACCGGCGTGTTCCTGACCAAAATGGTGAATCAACAGGAGGAAATGCTGACGCCGACTGCCTTCATCCAAAGCACACACAATACCGTAGGCGGACAGATAGCGCTGCTGCTGGGCTGCCACGGCTATAACAACACCTTCGTGCACCGCGGCTTCTCTTTCGAAAATGCCCTGCTGGACACGGTGATGATGCTACGCGAAGGCAGCGCGCAAAATATACTGGTCGGCGGACTGGATGAGCTCACCCAGCACAGCTATCAGATACTGTCCCGCTTCGGGCTGTATAAAAAAGAACCGGTGAAAACCATGGAGCTGCTGAAAAGCCCTACCCGTGGCACTATCGCGGGAGAAGGCGCCGCTTTCTTCACCCTCGGAACCAAGCCGGGAGAACATACGGCGGCTGAACTGACCGGCATCAGCACGCTTTACAAACCCATGTGGGAAGGAGAGGTGATTGGCCATATCATGAAGTTCCTCGAAGACAATAGCTGCACCCCCAACGATATTGACCTGCTGATTACCGGCAGAAACGGCGACATTGACCAGGACGACATCTATGAAGAAGTAGTGGAAGCATTGTTCCCCGAACATCCGGAAGCGAGCTTCAAACACCTCTGCGGTGAATACCCGACTGCGGCTGGTTTCGGCATGTGGCTGGCCAATGGTATCCTGGCAGACCAGGCAGTACCGGAGGCAGCGATGTTCTATGGTAAAGCACCCGGCAGCATTAAAAAAATATTATTGTATAACCATCATCAGGGCACCCATCACTCCCTGATTTTGCTCTCTCATGTTGAATAACCGGACCGCAAATATCATCCTTCTCACAGGCGTGGCCGTAGTGCTGGGCATCAGATTGTCCGGCCTGTACCCCTTATCGCTCTGGTGGCTGGTATTGCCGCTGCTGTTGTTACTGCCTTTTTATATCAGGGGCGCAATGAACATCCGCTCGGATTTCTTCATCAAAACCATCTGTGCCGCGCCCACTACTGAAAATGTGGTGGCGCTCTCCTTCGACGACGGACCGGAAGAGACGCATACGCCGCAGATCCTCGATATCCTCGATGAACACCAGGTGAAAGCTGCTTTTTTCTGCATCGGGAAAAATATCGAAGGCAATGCCCACTTACTGCAACGTATACACGCAGAAGGTCATGTAATCGGTAACCATACCTATTCGCATGATTTCTGGTTTGATATGTATACCAGCAGTACCATGGGAAAAGACATGGAAAAGATGGACACTGTGACCATCAACGCCACAGGATTGCAACCGCGCCTGTTCCGCCCGCCATATGGGGTCACCAATCCCAACCTGGCAAGGGCCATCAGAAAAAACAATTATCTGCCCGTGGGCTGGAGCATCCGCTCTATGGACACCATGGCCACAGATGAAAATAAATTGTTGCAGAAAATCATGTCGGAACTGCATCCCGGTGCGGTCATCCTGTTGCATGACACCTGCAGCATCACTGCCAGTATCCTGCCCCGGCTGATCAGCGCCATCAAAGCGGAAGGGTACCGGCTGGAAAGAATGGATAAAATGTTAAAAGTGCCAGCTTATGTGTAAATGGATAATGATATGCATGATTTCACTGCTGTCGTTGCAACTGCAGGCGCAGTCAGGTTTTAAACCGGTCGCCGACCTGTCGGCCGTAAAAAAGGAGTTCGCCAGGGCCGCTCAACAGACGCAGAGCATTCAGTGCGATTTTGTGCAGGAGAAAAACCTGAGCATGCTCTCCGATAAAATCACTTCGAAAGGGAAATTCTGGTTCAAGCGGGAGAATAAAGTCCGCATGGAATACCAGCAGCCTTCTTACTACCTGCTGGTCATGAATGGAAAAGACATCCGTATCAAAGACGCCCAGAAAGAAAGTAAAGTATCCGGCAAAAACAACAAACTGTTTGAACAGATCAATAAAATAACGGTGGACTGTGTACGCGGCACCGTGCTGGACAATACAGATTTTACCACCAAAGCATACGAAAACGCACAGAGCTACCGCCTGGAGATGGTGCCTGTGAACAAGGCCATGGCCGGTTATTTCAAGATGATCACCCTGGTGGTGGACAAAAAAGATTTTACAGTGTCGGGCATCACCATGGCAGAACCATCCGGTGATGATACGAACATCAGCTTTTTACATAAACAAGTGAATGCGAATATTCCGGATGCGGTATTTGTGGTTAAATAGCGTACTGTCAGTCGCCCTGCTGACTGGATGCACCTCCGTGTATAAAGGATTGCAACGTACCGAAGGCAATGTGGACTGCATACGACAGTTCAGCCCTGCTTTCGATGCCACGCTGTATAGTACACAGGTCAATATCCTGAAACATCACCTGAGCGGACTGTTGTTTTTTAAGCAGATGCCCGATAGCAGCCTCCGGGTGGTATTTGCCAACGAAATGGGATTTAAGTTTTTTGATTTCGAATTTGATAAACAGGGAAAATTTACGAAACATTACCTGTTGCCCAAGATGGACAAGAAGGCAGTCGTGACCACGCTGCGCCAGGATTTTGAACTGGTGCTCCTGCGGCCGGACCTTCGTCAGGCGCATGTGGCAACGGATAACCGGTACCGTTATACCGTAGTGCCCACCGCCAAAGGCAATAACTACTATATCACGGATAGCGCCTGCACGCAACTGGTGCGTATCGAAAAATCTTCCGAACGCAAACCTGTTGTGAAAGTATGGATGGAGCATTATACACAGGGTACGCCGGACACCATCCGTATTGTGCATCAGAACTTCCGGTTCAATATTTCGCTACAAAAAACACATAGATAATTACGGATTGGTCAAAGCGAAGACAGAAATATTTAAATATCAAAATATCAAAATGCTGAAAGGAAACTTTTACAATATAAGGAACGTTGCAAATGAAGAAGGCCAGGTAACGCTCACACTGGAACTGAATGCGGCGCATCCTATTTTCGGTGGCCATTTTCCGGAGCAACCGGTCGTGCCCGGCGTATGTATGATGCAGATCGTTACCGAAACGCTGGAAGACGCCGTACAGCAAAAAGTACTGCTACAGAAAGCCGGTCTGATGAAGTTCCTGAACATGATAGACCCGGTACAGCAGCCATTGGTGGATGTAAGCCTGACTTACAAGGCAGAAGAGAACGGAGGATGGAAAGTGAATGCCACCCTGAAAAGGGATGCCACCACATTTATGAAATTTCAGGGAGTATTTAAATAAGTGACAGCCAGTAATACACATAACGAACATTTTGAGCGTCATCGCGCGGCGGTGCTCATTCCAACCTACAACAACGCTACAACGCTGGAAGAGGTGGTGAAAGGAGCGTTGTCCTACACCTCACACGTGATTGTCGTGAATGACGGCGCTACCGACCATACCAGCACCATTCTTGAGAAATACCCCGCCATACATAAAGTGTCGTATAGCCCTAACCGTGGGAAAGGCATTGCCCTTCGCCGTGGTTTCGAATATGCGCTGGCACAGGGTTATGATTACGTGATCACCATGGATGCAGACGGACAGCACTTTGCCTCCGATCTGCCCGGCATGCTGGAAAAGATCAGCACACATCCGGACACCCTGGTGATAGGCGCCCGTAACCTGAATGAAGAAAACATGCCTGGCAAAAACACTTTTGCCAACAAGTTCTCCAACTTCTGGTTTTATGTGGAAACAGGCCTGAAAGGGCCGGACACACAATCGGGATACCGGTTGTACCCGCTGCGCCGCATGGGCCGTACCCGCTGGTGGTGCTCCAAATATGAATTTGAAATAGAAGTACTGGTGCGCAGCGCATGGAAAGGCGTAAAGATAGACTGGACGCCGGTGAAGGTGTATTATCCGCCGGCAGACGAAAGGATATCCCACTTCCGCCCGTTCCGGGATTTTTCGCGCATCAGCGTATTAAATACCGTACTCGTACTGATTACTTTCCTGTATATCAAACCAAGGGATTTTTTTCTGTGGATGCTGAAAAAGGAGAACTGGAAAAAGATGTGGAAAGAAGAAATACTGAATGCCGAAGAGTCCAATGCGCGCAAAGCTGCGGCCATTGGCTTTGGCGTGTTCATGGGTATTGTGCCGATATGGGGTTTCCAGCTGCTGGTGGCTTTCCTGGTATCCGTTAAACTGAAGCTCAACAAAGCGCTGGTGTTCCTTGCTGCCCATGTGAGCACGCCGCCGTTAACCCCCTTTGTGATCTTTTTCAGCTTCCTGGCAGGAAAGGTCTGGATGGGGAGATCAGCCAAAGATCTGTTGTTTGATAAACATTTTTCCATAGCCGCAGTAGGGGATAACCTGCTCCAGTACGTTTTCGGCGCCATTACACTGGCTATCGCCGCAGGACTGGCAGCATGGGCTATCAGTTATGCCTTACTGGCCATATTCAGAAAAAACAAATAAATACTTACGAATTATCTGTTACGTGTGGCTCCCCAATTCGTAATCAATAATTCGTAATTCGTAATTGATTTACATATGAGCAGTCTTTTCGTAGCGATCTATAATTTTTTTGACCGGCATAAGCTGGCGCTGTGGTGTTGTACCATCGTGAGCTTTGTGCTGGTTGGCTTTTTCGCGTCACGTATCAGGCTGGAAGAAGACATTACCAAAATACTGCCGCAGGACAGGAAGCTGGACAAGCTGCAACAGGTGTTCCAGGATTCCAAATTTGCGGACAAGCTGGTGGTGACGCTGTCACAGAAAGACACTGCCAAAGTGCCGGCGCCGGACAGCCTTACCGCCTGCGCCGCCTCGCTGGTGGCCTCCGCAGGGAACCAGTTATCGCCTTATATCCGGCAGATACAAGGCCAGACGGAAGATGCGCAAATAATGGGCATGATGGACCTCATCCAGAAAAACCTGCCTGTTTTCCTGGAACCTAACGACTATACGAAAATTGACAGCCTGCTGGCACCGGAGCAACTGCAACGTTCCCTGCAATATGATTACAATACGCTGATCTCTCCTGCCGGACTGGTGCTGAAACGGGTGATACAGGCAGATCCGGTCGGCATTTCCTGGATAGGCATCAAAAAATTGCAGCACCTTCAGTACGATGATCATTTTGAGTTGTACGATAATTATGTGATGACGAAAGACCACCGTCATCTGATGATATTTATTACGCCGGCTAACCCTCCCGGTGCTACGAAAATCAATGCCAGGTTCCTGGCTGGGCTGGATAATATTAAAGACAGTCTGTCCCGCCAATATCCGGATGTGAGCATCAGCTATTTTGGCGGCACGGCCGTTTCCGCCGGCAACGCCACGCAGCTGCGGCAGGACACGCTGCTTACGCAGGGTATTACCATCGTGTTGCTGGTAGCGCTGATAGCGCTGTTTTTCCGGAAGAAACGTGCGCCGGTAGTGATCATGTTGCCGGTGATCTTCGGAGGACTGTTTTCCCTTGCCTGTATTTACCTGATCAAAGGACATATTGCCGTGATGGCGTTAGGCGCCGGCGCAGTGGTACTGGGCATTGCGGTCAACTATTCCCTGCATGTGTTCAACCACTATCGTCATACTGATGATATCCGCGAAGTGATTGCCGATCTGGCCACGCCCATGACGCTGGGCAGTTTCACCACTATCGGCGGTTTTCTCTGTTTACAGTTTTTAGGTTCGCCGATGCTGCGCGATGTGGGGCTGTTTGCCGCACTCAGCCTGGTAGGCGCCGCATTGTTCTCCCTGATATTTTTACCGCATTGGATTGTGCTGGGCAAAAAGAGCAGCAAACCGGCGGAGCATCACGATAACTGGCTGGACCGCTTTTCCGCGCTGAAACCGGAACGCAATAAATACCTGGTGGGCGCTATTTTCCTGCTGACGATCGTGTTTTTCTTTACGGCCCGTAATGTGTCTTTTGAAAGTGACATGATGAAGATGAATTTCATGTCGCCGGAACTGAAAGCAGCGGAAGCGCAGCTGAATAACATCAACGCCTATACGGCGCAATCTGTGTACGTGGTGTCTGATGGTGATAACCTGGAATCTGCGCTTGAAAATACCGAGCAGTTGACACCCGCTATCAATAAACTACTGACGGATGGTACAGTGAAAAAATACGCCGGCGTGCAAACGCTGCTGTTGTCTGAGAAAGAACAACAGGCCCGTATTGAACGCTGGAAACACTACTGGACCCCGGAAAAACAGGCACAGCTGCTGTCCTGGCTCCGCAGTCATGGTGCTGAAGCTGGTTTTAGCGCCACGGCGTTCGATAAGTTTGCCGCGTTGCTGAATACGCCTTATCAGCCTATGGCAAAAGAAGACCTGGAGACTTTCCGTAAAGGCACCCTGGGCGATTTTATCATCGAAAAGAATGGCCGTACGTCTATTGTGACCCTGCTGAAAGTAGACCCGGCGCGTAAAAAAGAAGTGTACGCCGCCCTCGATCAGCACGCACATACGACCGTACTGGACAAACAATATGCAGCCAACCGCCTGGTGGAAGTAATCAGGGATGAATTCAACAGCATCGCCTGGATGACTTCCATGCTGGTGTTCCTGGCTTTGTTGCTCTCCTACGGCCGCATAGAGCTGGCGCTGATCACCTTTATTCCCATGGCGCTCAGCTGGGTGTGGATATTGGGCATTATGGGACTGTTCGGTATCAAGTTTAATATTGTCAACATCATCCTTTCCACATTTATTTTTGGTTTGGGAGATGACTACAGCATATTTATGATGGACGGGCTGCTGCAGGAATACAAAACCGGCAGGAAAACACTGTCCTCTTTCAAGTCCTCTATTTTCCTGTCGGCCATCACCACTATCCTGGGGCTGGGCGTACTGATCTTCGCCAGGCATCCGTCGCTGAAATCTATTGCGCTGATCTCTATTATTGGTATCAGCACAGTGGTGTTGATTTCGCAGGTGATGATACCGGTACTGTTCAACTGGCTGATCACCAACCGTGTGAAGAAAGGATATGCCCCCTGGACTTTAAAGGGATGGGTGCTGTCCGTATTTTCATTCACTTACTTCACTACCGGCTGCCTGATCATGACGCTGCTGGGCAACATCCTGATCCGTCTGAACCCTGTCAACAAGGAAAAGGGTAAACTGCTGTACCATCGTATCCTGTCTGCCTATACGCATAGTGTGTTGTACATCATGACCAACGTGAAGAAACGCATTATCAATCCGGATAATGAGCAGTTGCAGAAACCGGCCGTGATCATCAGTAACCATCAGTCTTTCCTCGATATCCTCGTGTCTACCATGCTGCATCCCAAAGTAATTCTGCTCACGAATCAATGGGTATGGCGTTCGCCGGTATTTGGCGCCGTAGTGCGGCTGGCCGATTACTACCCGGTAGCCGATGGTGCGGAAGGGGCCATTGAAAAACTGAAAGCACGTGTGGCCGAAGGGTATTCCATCGTAGTATATCCCGAAGGCACCCGTTCCCCTGACCCGGTGATCAAACGTTTCCACAAAGGCGCTTTTTACATCGCCGAACAGCTGGGGCTGGACATCCTGCCGATCGTTATCCACGGTACCGCCTATACGATGAGTAAAGGCGACTTCCTGCTGAAAGACGGTCATGTGACCGTGAAGTACCTCCCGCGTATTACCCCGGAGGACCAACGTTGGGGCGATAACTACAGCGCCCGTACGAAATCTATCAGCCGGTACTTTAAACACGAATACGAAAACCTGCGCCAGGAGATGGAAGTGCCTTCCTATTTCCGTGAACAGCTGAAATACAACTTTATCTATAAAGGGCCGGTGCTGGAATGGTACATGAAAGTAAAAACCAGCCTGGAACGTAATTATGAGCTGTTTCACCAGCTGCTGCCGAAAGAAGGCCGTATCCTGGACCTCGGCTGCGGATACGGTTTTATGAGTTATATGCTGGCGTATGCGGCACCTGGCCGTGAGATCACCGGTATCGACTATGATGAGGAAAAAATTATCACCGCCGCACATGGTTATGCCAAACCACAGAACCTGCAATTCATTCACGGTGACATTTCGGCCACACCGTTCGAGAAATATGATGCCTTCATTTTAAGTGATGTATTGCATTACCTGCAGCCTGATGAGCAGGAGCAGCTGTTGCAACAATGCATCGACAGGTTGTCGCCCGACGGCGTGATCGTGGTGAGGGATGGCGACGCCGACAAAGCCAAACGGCACGAAGGCACAAGATTTACTGAATTTTTATCAACCCGGGTAATAGGATTTAATAAGACGAAGAACAAGGAACTATCCTTCTTTTCAGCTGCGCATGTACGCAGTCTGGTAGGCAAATATGGCGCAGTAGCAGAGGAAATTGACAATACCCGTTATACATCCAACGTAATATTTGTTATTAAAAAATCCCCCCAAAAAAATTATGCACAACTATGATGTGATCATTATCGGCAGTGGTCTTGGCGGACTGGTATGTGGAGCCATCCTCAGCCGGAATGGTTATAAAGTACGCATATACGAAAAAAACCGCCAGCCAGGCGGTTGCCTGCAAACCTTTTCCCGCGATAAAGTCATCTTCGATTCCGGTGTCCATTACATCGGCGGATTGGGAGAAGGGGAGAACCTGTACAAAATTTTCTCTTATCTGGGCATTATGGACAAGCTGAAGCTGAAACGAATGGATGCAGATGGCTTCGATCATATCAACTTTGGCCCGGAAGATAAAGTATACCGGATCGCCCAGGGACGGGAGCATTTTATCCGTACCCTGGCAGCCGATTTTCCGGAAGAAACAGATGCGCTGCATGCCTATTGTGATAAGATCAGCGAAGTGTGCAGCAAGTTCCCGCTGTATAACCTGCGGCTCGGCGACTATGAAGAAAAACGCAGTGTCCTGCAGCTGAATGCCGCCAGCGTGATCGAAAGCATCACCGGCAATTACAGGTTGCAACAGGTGTTGGCAGGCAATAACCTGTTATACGCAGGCGTGAAGAGCAAAACACCCTTTTACGTACACGCGTTGGTGTTAAACAGCTATATGCAGAGTTCCTGGAAATGTGTGGATGGCGGTTCGCAGATTGCCCGGCTGTTATGCAAATGCATCACGGAAAACGGCGGAGAGATCATCCGTAACACAGAGGTGCTGAAGATTGTTGGCCAGGGCGACAGGGTAGATCACCTGGTATTGGAGAACGGGAAAAAAGTGAACGGCGATTATTTTATTTCCAACCTGCATCCTGCGCAGACTACAGCCATCACCGAAAGCGACGCCATGCGGGGAGCCTACCGCAGCCGCATGCAGAACCTGGAAAATTCCACCGGTGCTTTTGTGCTGAATGTAGTACTGAAACCCGGCACCTTTCCTTACCTTAACCATAACTACTATCATCATGCCACAGACAACGCGTGGGCGGGGATAGACTGTACGCCGGACCAGTGGCCGCAGACCTATGCCATATACGTGTCTGCCAGCTCCCGGCATAAAACCTATGCTGACAGCCTTTCTGTAATGACGTATATGCATTACGACGAACTGGCACCGTGGCAGCATACTTTTAATACCGAAAGGAAGGAAGCCAGCAGAGGCGCTGACTATGAAGCTTTTAAGGTACAAAAGGCAGAACAGCTCATCGCGGCGGTGGCGCAGAAATTCCCTGGTTTCCGTGACTGTGTGCAGTCGTATTATGTAGCCACACCGCTTTCTTACCGGGATTATATCGGTACCGGCGACGGCAGCATGTACGGCGTGTTGAAAGATAGTGAAGACCCGCTACGGACAATGGTTTCGGCCCGTACCCGGTTGTCTAATTTGTATCTTACAGGGCAAAACCTGAACTTGCATGGTATTTTAGGGGTGACCATGAGCAGTGTGATCACTTCAGCCGAACTACTGGGAATGGAATTTTTGGTAGAAGAAATTAATCAGTCAATACTTAAATAAAAGTGGAAAAGAAAAAAAGAAGCGGATGGCGGAGACTGGCAAGGGTGCTGTTATTTACTATCGGCGCCATCTTGTTGTTATTTGCCGTGCTGGCCATATACCTGGTGTCTGTCAGTCGCATGACACCGCCGCAGATCGCCGATAAATCGGCTTTACAGCTGCAACGCAAGGCGCTGGACGGTACCGCCTGGACCATCGGCAACAACTGGTTCCGCAAAAGCAACAGCGGCCTGTATGAAATGTATGTAGAGGGGGCGCCTTTTGAAAGAGGGGTGATCAACGGCAAATTATCCGGGGAGCTGATCCGTCACCAGGAAGATGTTTTTGTGGAACAGATCCGCAAAATGATCCCTTCTACTTCGTATCTCCATTTTCTGAAATACTTCATCGGCTGGTTCAACAGAAACCTGAGCGATCACGTAGCGGAAGAGTTCAAAGAGGAGATTTATGGGGAGTCTTTCTCCGCAGCTGAAGGTTATGACTTTATCGGCAGCAACTATGAAAGACTGATGAACTATCACGGCGCACATGATATCGGTCATGCCCTGCAAGGTATGATGCTGGTGGGTTGTACTTCCTTCGGTACGTGGAACAGCAACTCTGCTGACAGTAACCTGATCATCGGCCGCAACTTCGATTTCTACATGGGCGATAAGTTCGCCGAAGATAAAATGGTGGTATTTTATCACCCCGATAAAGGGCATAACTTCATGTTCGTTACCTGGGGCGGATTTACCGGCGTGGTGTCCGGCATGAACGACAAAGGGCTCACCGTTACCATCAATGCCGCCAAAACCAGCGTGCCTACCGGCGCTGCCACGCCCGTATCGCTGGTAGCAAGGGAAATACTGCAATACGCCCGTAACATACAGGAAGCCTGGGCCATTGCGCAAAAGCGGAAGATGTTCGTGTCTGAGTCTTTCCTCATTGGCTCCGCAGAAGACAATAAAGCCGTGTTGATAGAAAAAACACCCGAAGGCATGGACCTCTACGATCCTAAAAAGAACTTCATCACCTGTACCAACCATTTTCAGGGTGATTCACTCGGCATCCTGGAGTCCAACAAATTGCAGATCAAAGAAAGTGCTTCCGAATACCGCTATGAACGTTTAAACGAGCTGCTGAAAGAAAACGGTCCCAATACGGTGCAAAAAACCATCAGCATCCTGCGTGACCGCAAAGGGTTGCATGGCGCCAATATTGGCCTGGGCAACGAAAAGGCGATCAACCAGTTCATTGCGCACCATGCCATCGTATTTGAGCCGAAGAAAAAAATGGTATGGGTGTCTGCCGCACCGTGGCAGCTGGGGCAGTTTGTGGCATATGACCTGAACAAAATTTTCAGCATGCATGGCCTCGACAGTGATCACGAAGTATATGACAGCGTGCAGAACGTGCCTGCCGATAGTTTCCTGCTGACCAACGAATACACGTCATTCCAGGTATACCGTCAGCTGAAGGCGCAGCTGCAGGATGGTAAAGATATAGATACCAAAGCGCTGATAGCCTCCAATCCGGAGTTTTATCATACCTATGTGCTGGCAGGCGATTACCATTTCAAAAAGGGTAACTTCGCGGAAGCCAAACAATACTATGAAACAGCCCTCACCAAAGTAATAGCTACCAAAGGAGAGGAGATGCACATCCGTAAGCAACTGGAGAAATGCAATGCTAAACTGTCAAAACAATGATTGTTGGTATAGGCACAGATATCACTGATGTAACGCGTATCGCGGAGAAACTGGCCAAAGGCAGCGGTTTCCGCGACCTCGTGTTTACGCCGCAGGAAATCGCCTATTGCGAGCAGCAGGCATCGCCGCAGGAGAGTTATGCCGCCCGTTTCGCCGCCAAAGAAGCGTTCCTGAAAGCGCTGGGCACCGGTTGGGGCAATGGCGGAGTGAACTTCCATGAAATAGAGATACGCAACGATGCCGCCGGAAAACCGGAACTGTTCCTGCTGACAGACAATCCCCGCTATACATCGCTGGGCGTTAAAAAAATATGGGTGTCCTTGTCACACGAAAAAAATGCGGCCGTGGCAATGGTAATTCTTGAAAGCTGAATATCCTAACATATGTACATTCCCGATATAGAACTACAGTCAAAAGCCGCCATCAGGGCATTCCAGGAGAAGGAAGTCATGAGGCTGCTTGGTTATCTGCGTGAGTTCTCTCCCTTCTACAGGTCCTGGTTCAAACAACACGATATACATCCTGAGAAGGTGCGTTCACTGGAGGATTTCAGCCTGATACCTCCCGTAACAAAACAGGAACTGCAGGAGCACAACTGGGAATTTCTCTGCGTGGACAAAAGCCATATCGCGGAATATACTACTACCTCCGGCACGTTAGGTCGTCCGGTGATTATTGCGCTTACCGAAAAAGACCTGCAACGCCTCAGTTATAATGAGTATATCTCTTTCTGTTGCGCCGATGGTACCGACAGCGATATTTTCCAGCTGATGCTTACGCTGGACCGCCAGTTTATGGCCGGCATGGCGTATTACAACGGTATCCGCAAACTGGGCGCCGGCGTGCTGCGTGTAGGCCCGGGCGTGCCCAGCATGCAGTGGGAGAATATTCAGCGAATCAAACCCACGACGATCGTCGGCGTGCCTTCCTTCATCGTGAAACTGATCGCCTACGCTAAAGAACATCATATCAACATCAACGAAACCTCTGTCCGCAAGGCAGTGTGTATCGGTGAAAATATCCGCAATACCGATTTCTCGCTGAACGTACTGGGCAAGAAAATCACAGAGCAGTGGAATATCCGGCTGTATTCCACCTATGCCTCCACTGAAATGCAGACGGCCTTCACCGAATGCAAAGCCGGTAAAGGCGGGCATCATCATCCTGAATTGCTCTACGTGGAACTGCTGGACGAGAACAACCAGCCCGTTGCCCCGGGCCAGGAAGGTGAAGTGACCATCACCACACTGGGCGTGGAAGGCATGCCGCTGCTGCGTTATAAAACCGGCGATATCTGCCAGTACCATGAGGAAACATGCTCCTGTGGAAGACATACGCTGCGGCTGTCTCCCGTCATCGGCAGAAAAAAACAGATGATCAAATACAAAGGTACCACGTTGTATCCGCCCGCTCTGTTCGACCTGCTCAACGATATGGAAGAAGTAAAAGAGTTTGTGGTAGAAGTGTATTCCAACGAACTGGGCACCGATGAGATATTGATGCATGTCTGGCCTACAGAGGAATCAGAAGAAATGGACCGTAAGATCAAATCTTACCTACAGGCGAAACTGCGGGTGATACCACAGGTGAGGTATTGCAGCCAGCAGGATATTATGCGGATGCAGTTCCCGGAGAATAGCAGGAAACCGGTGAAGTTTGTGGATAACAGGAGTTAGGTGTTGGCAGTGCCATGTTTGGCCTGATATTTTTTGAGGACCTGGTTTTGATTCAGGGTATCGATTTCATCATTGGTGAATTGTTGACCTGTATCTTCACAAACATAATAATGATAAGAAATATCAAAAAAGTCTTGTCGATATTCCATTGTCATAGGTCTTTTTTCTAACCTTGCGTTGCCTCCTGTAAATGGACTTTTCATAATTGGTATTTTACAACTTTTTAATAAATGTTTTAGCAGCTCCGAGCGTCAACGCCGGGGCTTCTTTATGCGGTGTATGTCCAATGTCAGGTATAATACACTGCACCGCTTTACCGCTCACCTGGCTGAGAGTCCTTTCTACCTGCGCCAGCGTTCCATATTCATCTGCTTCACCCTGAATAAACAACAGCGGGCAGGTTATAGCCGGCAAAAAATGTTCAATATTCCAGTCCCTGAAATCGCTGCGCGTCCATGTTTCTGTCCATGCCCGGAAAAGGGTATCTGTTTTATCGCCGTGGTATTTTTGCAGGCGGTGAGGCAGAGTAGTGGTTTGGTAGGCATGCATCGCATCACGTATACCCTTCAGCGTTATTTCTTCCACGAAAATGTGCGCCGCTTCACAGATAACGGCCTTAATCGGTTCCGGGTATTTGCCGGCGGTGATCAAGGCGATAGAGCCGCCATCGCTGTGGCCGAACAGGACCACCTGGTCCATTTCCAGATGAGTGAGCAAAGCGTACAGCACATCTGCTTCTGTTTCCATGTAGCTGACGGGCCTTTCTCCGGCAGGCATTGGTGCTGACAGGCCGTAACCAAGGCGGTCGTAGATGAGCGCGTTGCATTGGGTGGCATCTGCTAATTGTTGTGGGAAATCGCGCCATAAGGCTGTGCAACCCAATGAATCGTGAAGGAAAACAATAACCGGTCTGCCGGGATATTTTTTATAGTGATGAACTGATAGGCCGTTGAATAAAGAAAGGTCATCCATTATCCTTTAAAATAAAGATTGATAGCCGTCCTAGGATAAATGATATTTGGAGAGGGAGGTGCCGGAGGACAGGTTACTTCATAGAAGACAGTAAATCCCTGGCGGCAACGGTGCTTGCATTCCCTTCCTTGTCGCCTATAACAAGAGTTTTGTTATTCGCCGCCCTGGCCTCAACCAGCTTCCTGACCGCTTTCTGCGCACCTTTTTGGATCTTTTCAGAAAAAGTCAGCAACTCTTTTTGTTTACTAGTCATTTATTTGGCTTTGGTTTAGAATAATGCTCCAAATTTCGGGATTTATTACCAATTTTTCACCACCTCCGAAACCGGCTGCGACTGTTGTGGGTACGGTAGTCATTATTTCCGGAAGAATGGTATAAGTGGCAGTCGTTTTACCGGCGATGAATATTCGGCATAACTCAAATTTTAAAACTCCATCACCGCGCTGGCCCTGGGGTTATCCAGCTTAGTACTTTGTCTTTTCCCGCCCACGATCACGTGTATCATATTGATCTGCGAAGGGTGTTGCTGATATAACAGATCATTCATCACGGCCACTTTTTTGGGCGCGGGGATATTATCGGCGGAGAGGAAGCTCCAGACGGCATCTTCTTCTATCTTATAGCCCAGAAAATGCAGCGGTACTTTTTTCCCGTCGAGGGTTACCTGCAGGTGTTGGGAGAGATATTCGGCGATCATTTTGTCCACCTGTTGCCGGTTGACGGGTTTGATGATATCGAAAGATGTTTTGTATTGTACTTTGAGGGTATTTTCCAGGTCGTCAGCGAAAATACGGCAGCTGACTTCCAGCTCCTTTTTGGCAGCGTTGTGCGTAATCTCTGTAACACTCACATAGAACGGGTGCAGAATGGCCATCCAGGCCACTGTCCACCATTTACATAATAATAACCCCACTAGACTAATTTTTTTGGGAAAATTAATTTTTACTTTCTATAATTACCAAATTTAGACAAAAGAAGGGCAATGGATCTGATGTATTTTGAGCTGGGGTGGCAACATATTCTCAACTGGGAAGGTTATGATCATATACTTTTCGTGATTGCCCTGAGCGCTATTTATGTGGTGAACGAATGGAAAAAGTTGCTGGTCCTGGTGACCGCCTTTACTCTCGGGCATTCTATTACGCTGGCTTTGAGTGTGTTGCACGTTATCCGGGTGTCCAGTTCGCTGGTCGAGTTTCTGATTCCGGTCACTATCTGTATTACAGCGCTGTCCAATATTTTAAGAAAGGATGAAGCGCCGCAGCACCTGCAGCTCAACTACTTCTATGCTTTATTTTTCGGGCTGATACACGGACTGGGGTTTTCCAACTACCTGAAAAGCCTGCTGGGTGGCCAGGCCAACATCGTTAAACCGCTGCTGGGATTCAATATAGGGCTGGAATTCGGCCAGATCCTGATTGTGGCCGTGGTGATGCTGGCCGCCGGCATCATTGTCAATATCGGACGGGTAGGCCGTCGCGACTGGAACATGTTTTTATCTTCCGCCACTTTTGGTGTCGCCTTTCTGATGGTGGTCCAGGGTGTGCGGGAGCTGTTGAAATAACTAAAATCTAAATCTGAAACCGTAAAATCCTCTATGAGAAAAAATCTTTACCTCCTGGGCATCTTATGCAGTACTGCGATGACGCTGCATGCACAGAATCCGGGATCTAACCACGGTAACCGCTTTGAGCAGCTGGGCACCCTGCTTCAGACGCCCAATATGTACCGCTCCGCTTCCGGCGCACCGGGACCAAAATACTGGCAACAGCGGGCAGATTATGAAATCAATGCTGAACTGGATGACAACAAACAGCGGCTCACCGGCGCTGAAACAGTCACCTATTTCAATAATTCACCGGACCCGCTGACTTACATCTGGCTGCAGCTGGATGAAAACGAGCATGATCCAAAAAGTGACAACCGCAGCTTCGATGGTAGCAAAATAACTGATAAGATGTCCCTGCGCGACATCCGCGGTATCCTGCCGCCGACCGGCGATCTGGGTGTGAAAATCGTAAAGGTGACAGATGCGGACGGTAAGGCGCTGCCTTATACCATCAACCAGACCATGATGCGTATCGACCTGCCTAAAACGCTGATGCCGGGCGAAAAATACCGCTTCAAAGTGGAATGGTGGTACAACCTCTCCGACCGTATGACCACCGGCGGCCGCGGTGGGTATGAATATTTCCCGGAAGATAAAAACTACCTGTATACCATCACCCAATGGTATCCCCGGCTGGCGGTGTATTCCGACTTCCAGGGATGGCAGAACAAACAATTCACCGGCAGAGGTGAGTTTGCCCTCACCTTCGGTAATTTCCGTGTACGCCTGACCGTGCCTTCCGATCATATCGTAGGCGCTACCGGCGAATGCCAGAACTATAAAGAAGTGCTTTCCCCTGCGCAATACCAGCGCTGGCAACAGGCACAGAGCAGCAAAGAGCCCGTCGAAGTAGTAACGCTCGATGAAGCAACGAAAGCCATGCAGAACAAAGCAGGCAGCCGCAAAACATGGGTGTATGAAGCACAGAACGTGCGTGACTTCGCGCTGGTTTCTTCCCGCCGCCTCGTATGGGACGCACTGGCCACCAATGTGGAAGGCAATAAGGTGATGGCCATGTCCTACTATGGCCCTGAAGCTTATCCGCTGTATCGCCGTTATTCCACCAAAGTGGTGGCGCATACGCTCAAATCCTACTCCAGCCACACCATCCCGTATCCTTACCCGGTGGCCATCTCCGTAGAGGCAGCCAATGGCATGGAATACCCGATGATCTGCTTTAACTATGGCCGTGCCGATAAAGACGGCACCTACTCTGAATCTACCAAAAATGGTATGATCGGGGTGATCATCCATGAAGTTGGGCACAACTTCTTCCCCATGATCGTCAACTCCGATGAACGGCAGTGGTCCTGGATGGATGAAGGCCTTAATACTTTCTGCCAGTTTATGGCGGAACAGGAATGGGACAGCAATTTCCCTTCTTCCCGTGGTCCCGCTCATAAGATCGTGGACTATATGAAGATGCCGAAAGACCAGCTGGAGCCTATTATGACCAATTCCGAAAACATAATTCAGTTTGGCCCGAATGCTTATGCTAAACCCGCCACAGCACTGAATATCCTGCGCGAAACGGTAATGGGCCGTGAACTGTTCGACTTCGCTTTCCGGGAATATGCCCGCCGCTGGGCCTTTAAACATCCGACACCGCCTGATTTCTTCCGTACCATGGAAGATGCTTCGGCAGTTGACCTGGACTGGTTCTGGCGCGGATGGTTCTTCACCATCGAACCGGTGGACATCTCCATCGACAACGTGAAATGGTATAACCTCGCCAGCAAAAATCCGGCTGCAAGCAGCCAGCAGTCTAAAGAAGCCTATGAGCGCAATATCGACCATGTGGCCCGCCAGCATAATAAAGCCGCCGGTATTAAATTTGCAGTGGACCAGGATACCAGCCTGCAGGATTTCTACAGCAAATGGAACCGCTTTGAAGTAGCACCGGAAGATAAAGCCGCTTATGATCAGTTCTATAACAACCTGACACCAGCGGAGAAAGAAATGTATGACAGCAAAAAGAACTTCTATGAAGTGACGTTTTCCAACATAGGCGGACTGGTGATGCCGCTCATCCTGGAATGGACATTTGCTGACGGCACCAAGGAAACGGAACGTATTTCAGCTTACATCTGGCGTAAGAATGAAAATCAGGTAACAAAGGTATTTGCGAAAGATAAAAAGGTAGTATCGCTGAAGCTGGACCCGCTCCGCGAAACAGCTGATATCGATGAAAGCAATAACAGCTGGCCAAGGGAAGCCGCTCCGTCGCGGTTTGAGATGTTTAAGGATGGTGCGGGCGTGAGAGGCGCTTCTACCGGCGATAACCCGATGAAAAAAGCCCTTAATAAATAACGTTGATGAAATACACGCTCACCCTCTTACTATTGGTTTTCGGCCTGCAAACGCTCCGGGCGGGCAATGTGGACACGGTCAGTATTCCCAGTGCGGCAATGCACCGCAGCTACAAATGCGTGGTGGTAACACCCGCGTCCTACAAGGAAGGCACACGGCGCTACCCGGTAGTGTATTTACTGCACGGCTATAGCGGCAATTATGCTAACTGGGTCACTAAAGTGCCCGCCATCAGGGAACTGGCAGATACTTACCAATGCATGATCGTATGCCCCGACGGCGCTTTCATGAGCTGGTACCTTGACAGTCCCCGCGATAGCTCCATGCGCTTTGAGACTTATGTAGGAAAGGAAATACCGGCGTACATTGACCAGCACTACCAGACGCTGCCCGATCCGCGCCACCGCGCTATCACCGGGCTCAGTATGGGAGGACACGGCGCTTTGTACCTGGCCATCCGGCATCCCGAGATGTTTGGTGCTGCCGGCAGTATTAGCGGAGGCGTGGATTTCAGGCCATTTCCCAAAAGCTGGGAAATTGTAAAGCTGCTGGGTGAAGCGGGAAAAGACGGTGCTAATTGGACCGTCTATACGGTAATGGGACAGCTCAATAAACTGCAGCCTGGTACGCTGCCCATGATCATTGACTGTGGCGTAAAGGATTTTTTCATCGATGTGAACAGGGCTTTACATCAGAAACTGCTGGAAAGAGGAATCGATCACGATTATATAGAACGGCCAGGACAGCATGACTGGGACTACTGGGCCAACTCCATTCACTACCAGATGCTCTTCTTTCATCGCTTCTTTCAATAATCGGTATCAAGGCATAAAATATGAAGCCGTCCCGGGAACGGGGCGGCTTTTTAACTTGCTAATATGTCCTGTTGATCTATGAAAAATGTGATTGTCGTTTTTGTTGAAAAAAAGCGGCCGTAAGCAGGACTGCAAGCGGCCGGATTATTTTCATGTGACCTAAGTTGAATGCTAAGCGAAATCAGTTGCTTTGTACAGTCCCGGACTGGCACGGGCGACAATGACTTTTGGCATAGGTTTGTCTGTTTGTTGATGACGTAGTACGCCCCCTGTACACCAGAATTGCAATTGAACCGCAAATACTTTCAGTTATAGGTACTTCATGTTTTTCATCACGTGTTATCAGAACTATTTTCGTTATCAGCCTGGAAGTCGGGCCAACATCAAGATGGTACCATCGGAAACAAAATTTTTTTAATGTGTATTGTATACACATTAAAAAGCAGCCTGCGGCTTCATTCCTTTATATCATTGTAATCAGCTATATCACCTTAAATCATCAAAGCCATATCATCACTTCATTCCGGCATCTGCTGAATAGTCATCAACACATCGTAGCCCAGGGCTTCAGCCCTAGGACAAAAAAAAGCCGGTCCTCGATAGGACCGGCATTTTTTTTTTATGCACGCGATTCAAAATAAGTATATCAACATAATCAGTGCGGTAAATCCCACCAAAGTCTTACGCCACCGTTATCCTGAGCACCGGGGCCCAGCAGCTGTATGGCTTTTTCCACTTCGGCTTTGTTGGAAGTGTACTCTGTGTTGGGGAATGGTATCCTTCTGATCTGTATGTCTGTGTTGATGGTCCCATTGCTGTAGTTGTTCACTACAGGGAAGAGTTTGGGATAGCCGGTCCTGCGGAATTCAGTCCAGGCTTCCTGTCCTTCCGGATACATGGCGATCCATTTCTGGGTGATGATGCGTTCCAGTTTTTGAGCCGGAGAGGCAGCTTCGTCCCATTTGATGGTGATATCGGACATTGCCGCATGGTTGTTGGTAGCATTGCGGGGGTCCACGTAGTCGATTGGTTTGCTGGAGGCATCAGCCACGTAAGCATTTACAGCTACCGGATCTGCGTCCCATTGTGTGAAAGAGGTACGGATACCTTTTTCATACAGTTCACCTGGTGTGCCGCCTGCATTGGCCCAGCCGTTGAGGGCCGCTTCTGCGCGCAGGAACCATATTTCAGCGGAGGTCATCAGCTGAAGGGGAGTGGTGGCTTTGAAGGTTTTGTTTTCTGCCACGGCAGGAATGGAATAACCAGTGTAATCCGGTTTGGCGGTCACCAGGCTGCCAATGCGGATACCTTTGTAGGTTCCGGGATAAGCGGTGGCATGGTCAAAATATTTCGGAAGACGTGGGTCTTTGTACCCTACCAGGATCGATTCCATGGATGCGTTCATGGCGTTGTCTGTCCAGGCTGTAACGATGGTGTACAGTGGGTTTTTTAAGCCAAAACCGGAAACGGTGGCGTTGTCTTTGTTGATTTCCATCACACCGCCATTGGCAGGATTCAGGGCTTTTTCACCTTCTTCCTTTGCTTTGTCTTTGGCTACACCGGCAATACGGACAGCGAGGCGCAGGCGGAGGGAGTTGGCGAACTTGATCCACTGTTTGTAGTCGCCACCATACAGCATATCAAACTTGGCAAAGAGGGATACGCCGGGATGTGCTGCTACATAGGTGTTCAGCGTAGTCACTGCGGTGTCCAGCTCTTTAAAGAAGCGGGTGTACACGTCCTGTTGTTTATCGTAAGAGGAGGAGGTGCCGCCGCTGCCGTAGCTGCTGTAAGGAATAGGACCGTAGATATCGGTCACCCGGTGCATGGCTTCTACTTTCAGGATGAGAGCAATGGCCCAGAATTCAGGTGCTGTTTGTGCGGCGCCTCTTCTCTTTACTTCATAGATAGGGGCCATCACGTTGTTGTATGCCAGGTTGAAGGCGGAGGCGTTCCAGCCGTCTACCAGGGAGTACGTCATGTTATTGATGTTGCCGCGGAAGTTATTTGGCGGCATCAGATAACCGGAATATACGTCGCCCATCAGGTTTTGTTGCAGCTGAAAGTCGCCGTTGGTATTATTGAAGTTAAAATAGATGGAAGACTGTATCTGCGGAAAGAAACCACCGATATAGTTGAAGTCGGGCTTCAGCGCGTCTTCGGTCAAACCGGTATTATCCGTGTTGTACTCCTCGAAGTTTTTGGTACAGGCGTTGAGGCCAAGGAGACCTGCCGCCAGCGCGATGACTGCCACCGGCTTGTATAGTTTGAAGCTGAATTTTTTCATCTGTGTTGAATTAAAGGTGAACATCATTAGAAACCAACATTCAGGTTAAAGCCAAAGCTGCGGGTTGCGGGCATACCGAACATATCTACACCGGAGAGGCCGTTGCCGGTAGACAGGGCGATTTCCGGATCATAAGGCGCTTTTTTGGAGATATACCAGAGATTTCTGCCTACCAGGGAGAAGCGGAGGCTTTTTACGAAGCCGTGGCCCAACGCTCTGGAAGGAACACCATAACCGAGAGACAACTCTCTTAATCTTACTACGGTAGCGTCGTACATGTACTCGCCGCTCACACCGTCACGACCACCGATAGTACCGTACCATTTTTCGGCGTCTACTTTGGTAACGGGCTGTTTGGTGCTTTCATTGATACCGTCGATAGTAACGCCACCGGCTTTACGGGCAGCGCCTGTTCTTTCAGATACACCGTATTTGTCCAGTACCGCTTCGGTCATAGACATTACTTTACCGCCGAATTTGCCATCGATCAGGAAGCTCAGCGTGAAATCGTTATAAGTGAAACGGTTGTTCCAGCCTCCTTGCCATTTTGGATTGGAGTTGCCTACAAACACGAGGTCAGACGTTACCAGCGGAGTGCCATCGGAACCGATGATCACACGGCCGCTTTCATCTCTTTTCAGTGTTTTACCATAGATATCACCGTAAGATCCGCCTTTGGCCATGATGGAAGCAAAGGTGTTGGAACCGGCCGGTGTCAGGATAAACTGATCAATGTTGTCTGCCAGCTCAATGACTTCGTTCTTGTTCTTGGAATAGTTCAGGGTGGTGTTCCAGGTGAACTTGCCTGACTGGATAACGTTGTAACCTAATACCACTTCAATACCGCTGTTCTGGATGTTACCGGCGTTGATGAAGCGGAAAGAGTAACCTGTTCCCGGCGGTACGGCGATCTGGAAGTACTGGTTAGTGGTATTGGTTTTATAATAGGTGAAGTCGAAGTTCAGCCTGTTGTTCAGGAAACGCCATTCTGTACCGATTTCCAGGGATTTGGTTTTTTCCGGTTTCAGTTCTTTGAAAGGCGCCTGGTTGTTGAACAGGAAGGTGCCACCCACCTGGCCAAGCCTGTTGAGCGGGTTGGTCACATACCAGGGAACGGTGTTACCTACGACAGCATATGAACCGCGCAGTTTGGCGTAACTAACAGGTTCCGGCATGTTGAAAAGCTGATGGAGCATGAAAGAAAGGCCGGCAGAGGGATAAAAGTAGGAGCCGTTTCCAGTGAATGCCAGATTGGAAGACCAGTCGTTACGTCCGCTGAGGTCCAGGAATACCAGGTCTTTATAAGAAAGGTTTACGTTGCCAAAGGCTGCCTGCAGCTGGCTGTGGTTCTCCGGTACGGTCTGGATAAGGCTGCCTGTGGTCATGTTCTGGAGGGTAAAGAAGTTAGCCACATAGAGATCGCCCAGGTAGCTGTCAGCGTTCATGCCTTTGGTACGGGTATCGTTGATGCTGGTACCTAACAGGGCATTCAGTTTGAAGTTGCCGATGTTGCGGTTCAGGTTCAGGATCAAATCACCATAGAACTGTGTGGTGGTGAGATTGCTCATGATATAACGGCCGTTGGCGCCGGAGAGTACGCCGTTGGTACCGGCATAAAACTGGCCATCGTAGGTATCGTTGGTACGGTCCATATTACCACGGGCCTGGAGGTACAGCCAGTCATTGAAGTCGTATTTGGCGCTGGCGTTGAAGAGCGTTCTGTTACGTACGGCCTGGCTGGTGTTTTTGTTAACGATCCAGTATGGGTTTTGTTGAACGTCTTCATTGAAAGGCCAGTTCTGCAGGTTAATCTGACGGGTCTCGTCAAATTTCATGTAGCTGTTTTTGAAAGGCGCCATATCGCGGCCTCTTGGGAACAGGTACAGACCGGTGAGCGGGTTGAAATACAAGCCGTTTACGGGGCCGTTGTCGAGCTTCTGGCTGATAATATTCACGTTACCGTCCAGCGTCAGCCTGTCATTCAGGAATTTAGCCGTCTCTCTGAAAGAGAAGTTATGACGGTTGAGGTCATTGCCCGGAATAACGCCTTTGGCATTGGTATTGGCGTAGGAGAAATATGTCTGTGCTTTCTCATTGCCGGCGGTAAAGTTGATGGAGTTGATCCAGGTATTACCATTACGGAAGAAGTCAGATACGTTGTCATGGGCGTTGGATATCTCCGGGCCCCAGCTTTGGGTGGAACCGTCTTTGGTGGCGCCGTAGGAATTCTGGAGCGCTGGTTTGTAGGCTACTTTGTCCAGTGTGAAACCGCTGGAGAATTCTACTTTGGCATTACCGGCTTTACCTTTTTTGGTAGTGATGAGGATAACACCGTTGGCTGCCTGGCTGCCGTACAGCGCGGATGCGGACGCGCCTTTCAGTACAGACACGCTTTCGATGTCGTCGGGGTTCATGTTGGAAATACCATCACCGCCATCACGGCCAGGGGTAAAGGTGGTGGTCCCGTCACCGCCCCAGGTGCTGTTAGGCTGTTGGGTGGAGTAGTTGGTCATCGGAATACCATCAATTACATACAGTGGCTGGTTGGTGCTTTGAGCTGATTTTGCACCGCGGAGGGTGACTTTAACGGAGCCTCCTACACCGGAACTGCTCCTGCTCACCGTGATACCGGCGGCTTTACCGGAGATAGAGTTCATGACGTTCGCGTCTTTGGCGGTAGTCAGCTCTTCATTGCCCAAACGCTGTGTGGAATAGGTGAGTGATTTAGCGGCTTTTTTCACACCGAGAGCGGTTACTACCAGCTCATTCAGTCCTTTTACGTTGTCATCCAGTCTTACATCAAGCGTAGCGCTGCTGCCAACGATTGCTTCATGTGAACCGAAGCCGATAGAGGAAAATACCAATACGTCACCGGCCTTGGCATTGAGATGATATTGGCCGTTGGCATTGGTTTGTGCGCCTTTGGTAGTACCTTTTACCTGAACGGAAACACCCGGTAGTGGCGCGCCTTTAGAATCACGCACCGTACCACTGATTTCCTTTTCCTGTAAAATGCTACGGAATGAAGCTGTGGGCGTATAAGTATAGCCGGCAGCCTTCGCATATGCATTGTCTGCTAATATGGAAGTGAGCGCCATTCCCGTTACAGCACACACTTTCATAAGGCGTAGGTTTTTTTTCATACTTGCCTTTTTTTTGGTTAATAATTGGTATTTAAATGTTGTGGATAAGATCTGCCTGTATCGCGTGCCTGCTGATACATTACGCTGTCACGTGCTTTCTGGAAAATACACTCCCCGTTAGCATGGCGAAAGCCATCCTTTACCACTTGTTTTTTATAAGTTGACGTGGTTTGTTAGCACAGGTATCCCCTTCGGAAACGCCTTGCGCTTTTGCGGCGCTGCTTCCGTTATAGTTTGTCGTGCCTGTTTTTCTTACATGAAACTTTTATTTTGAATGATATTACCTCGCTAATGTTTTCATTTGGATGAGCGCATCATAAGCGCTACAGGAAGGAAGTCGTATGTTAATTGAAATGGTACTACAGTAAATAAAAAAAAATTACGAATTACGAATTACGAATTACGAATTACGAATTACGAGCTTCCTTATGGAAAGTATACTTACTGACCTCTCCATAAAAAAGCCCTTAATTGTAATTCGTAATTTGTAATTCGTAATTTATTTGGTGTCCCACCATAGTTGCGTGCCGCCATTGTCGTCACCATTCAGCATTTTTTTTGCGCGTAGCAATGCTTTGGGATTAGTGACCTGCTCAATCTGCGGAAACGGCAGGCGGCGAATGAACTTCTCGGTATTGATGGTATTATTGCTGTTGTTGATGACGACAGGAAATAATTTCGGATAACCAGTCCTGCGGAATTCGCTCCATGCTTCAGTCCCTTCGGGGAACATGGCGATCCACTTCTGTGTGATAATACGCTCCAGCTTCTCTTCGTCCGATGCTCCCTCGTTCCATTTAATGGTAATGGTACTGAGATGTTTGTTGCCGGCGGGCACATTGTTGTCCCTGTTGACCGGATCTACATAAGGCGCTGGTTTGCTGGTATCGTTTTGCAGATAGTCGTTGACTGTCGTTAAACCGTATTGGCTGAATGACGTGCTGACGCCCTTCTCATAGTTGTAGGCGGCGCTGCCGGCGCCGTCCCAACCGTTCAGCGATGCTTCTGCTTTGAGGAACCACGCTTCTGCTGCGGCCATGTACTGGATTTTGTTGTCCAGCATGGTGATCTTGGAATAACCGGTATATTGTTCTTTCAGCGAGATACGTATGCCGTTGCGGATGCCACGGTATACGTTTGCGCCTTCATCGGTATGCACAAAGTAACGGGGCAGCCGCGGATCATTATACCCGGTGAGGATGGATTCCATCGGCGCGCTCATGCGCAGATCTGCCCAGGTATAACACATGATGTTGAGCGGATGGGTGACGGGAGAAATATCTACGGCGAAATTTTCTTTGGCATCCTGCAACAAACCCAACGGATGTTTCAACGCTGCTTCACCTTCTTTCCGGGCCTTGTCTTTATCTGCGCCGTTGATGCGGATGGCCAGCCGCAGCCGCAACGTGTTGGCGAACTTTATCCATTTGGTATAATCGCCTTTGTATACGAGGTCGAACGCCTGGAAGCGTTGTGGATTACCGGCATTGACGTAGTTTGTCAACAGGTTGATAGCGGTGTCCAGGTCATGAAAAAAACGATAGTACACATCCCGCTGGGAATCGTATTCAAACGTGTTCTCCTTGTTGGTATCTCCGAAATGGCTGTAGATAATAGGGCCGTAGGTGTCGCTGATACGGTGCATGGCCTCCACTTTCATGATGGTGGCCCAGGCATAAAAGTCAGGATACTTGTCACCGGACTTCTCCTGTGCAAATACACAGGGCTTCATCACCCAGTGGTACACTTCGTTCCAGGGATAGTTGTTCCAGATATAGAGCAGCCCGTAATTCATATTGTTGATATTGCCTTCAAACGGCGTGGGCGACATCATGTACCCTGAAAAAATATCCGCGTTGAGGTTCTGTTGAAGCTGCGCTGTCGGAGGATCATTGTAATGTATCAGGTATAGCTGGGCTTGTGTGATGGGAGCGCCCATCAGCTGAAAATCACCTTTCAGGTCTGCCTCCGTAAAATCATAAGGGTTTTTGTTGATATCGGTGAATTTGCCGGTACAACCACTGCCCAATGCCAGGAGGGCGATAACCAGTAAGAAGTTACAGAACCGTTTGTGCATGGTAGTTAGTTTTACAATCCGAATTTCAGGTTAATGCCCATACTGCGTAAGGGCGGCAGTCCAAATACGTCTACACCCTGCAGGCCATTGCCGGAGCCCATCGACACGTCCGGGTCAAAAGGTGCGTTAAGCTTAAAGAAAAAGAGGTTCCTTCCGATAACGCCTACCCGCATAGTGCGCAGCCATTTCCATTTGAGTGGTACCAGGTAGCTGAGGCTCAGCTCCCGGAGCCGGATATTGGTGGCATCGTACATATACATTTCCCCGATGCCGGAACGGCCGCCGATGATGGTGTAATAGTTAACAGGATCTATCTTGCCGGTGTAGGGCGTGCCGTCCGCCAGTGCGGCGTTGAGTGTCACACCGCCGTTATCGCGGGCTTTGGCGGTTGCCTCGCTCACGCCGTAGTAGTCCAGTACGGCCTGTGTAACGCTCATCACTTTACCCCCGAAACGGGCGTCTATCAGAAAACCGACAGTGAAATTGCGGTAGTAGATGTTGTTGTTCCATCCCAGCATGAAATCAGGGTTCGGATTACCGACTTTCTTAAACGCGGGAACGGTGGACAGCTTCCCGTTTTCATCCACGATGATCTGGCCCTGGCTGTTCCGTTTCAGTTCTTTGTTGGAATAAATATCACCCCAGGAACCGCCTTCCTGTATGAAGGAACCGAACATGTTCACACCGAAGTCGGTAAGGGTGAACATGTTACTGGTATCGGCGCCGGCGATGTTGTTGTTGCTCAGCTGCAATACCTTGTTGCGGTTGGTGGAAAAGTTAATGGTGCTGGTCCAGCTGAAACCCTTTTCCTGTACAGGTGTTACGCTGATAGATGCTTCCAGTCCCTTGTTTTGGATATTGCCCATATTGAGGTAATAGGTCATAAATCCGGAACCGGGAGGGGCGGGCACTTCCATGTATTGTTTATAGTTGTTGTTTTTGTAGACGGTGATGTCTGCATTGAGCCTGTTGTTGAACAGGTGTACTTCCAGGCCTGCTTCAAAGGAATGGTTGTCTTCCGGCTCCAGGTGTATACCGGGATAGGGTGTACGTAAATTGAGCAGCACCCTGCTGACGCCGGCGGTGGTCTGCATGGTGAAGGGTGCAGGGTTGGAAGCATAGCTGGCAATGTCATTGCCTACTTTAGCGTAGGAGAGACGGGTGCGCAGCAGGTTGACGACCTTCGGCATTTTAAACATATCGGTCCATATGGCCGACAGGCCGGCTGAATAATAGAAGTATCCTTTGTTGAGGGTGGGAGTGAAGGCAAAAGTGCTGGACCAGTCATTACGTCCGGTAAGATCGAGGAACAGGAAGTTTTTGATGCCCAGCTGGGCGTTGCCGAAGATGGCCTGCAGCTGTTTCTGTTCCACGGAATGCCGTGCGTCGAGTGATTTTTCAGCGATATTGGACAGTGAGAATTTATTGGGGTAGTTAAGGCCCGGCTCTGCATTGGGATTGGCGCCGTTGAAAGAGCGTTCATGCGCTTTGAGATCGGTGATGCTGGCGCCCACATTACCGGCGAGGTGTAGCCAGGAATTTACTTTTCCGCTGGCATTGGCCATGATATCGGCATATAACTGCGTATTGAATTCCTTTTCAAGTATGTAACGGCCATTGGAGTCAGAAAGCACGCGCTGCGTGCCGGCATAGGCTTCCAGTTCGTACTGGTCCAGCGATTTGTCGAAGCTGGCGCGTCCCTTGAAGGAGAGCCAGTTGTTGAGCTGATAGTTGAGCGCCAGGGAGGCCATGCCCCGGTAACGGGCGTCCAGGCGGCGGTTGCGCAGCAGGGCCCACATGGGGTTCTGCTGGTCGTCCTGTCCTATCCAGCCTTTGTCGCTGCGGATGTTCCACCAGTTCTGCAGGTACAGGCTCCGTTTGGCATCATAGTATTCAAACTGGTTTTTATAGGCGTCGAAATCGAGGCCGCGCGGGAACACGTACAGGCCGGAAATAGGGCTGTAGTATAGTCCGGACGACAGGCGGTTGATCGATGACTGCGCCAGGAAAGAGGCATTGGCGTCCATCACCAGCTTGTTGTTGAGCAGCCGGAGGGTTTCGCGGAAATTGATGGTATGCCGGTTGAACTTATTGGTGGGGAGGATGCCTTTGTTGGTGGTGTTGGCGTAGGAGAAATAGGTTTGGGCCGTTTCAGTGCCGCCGCTGAAGGAGATGGTGTTGATCCAGGTGGCGCCGGTATTGTAGAAGTCTTTTACATGATCGGGCGACTGTACGGGAGCGCCCCAGCTGCCAAGGGAACCTGGCTTGGGCTGGTTGACGGAATCATAGGGCGGCTGTGTTTGTCCGTAACGGTATTGTAGCTTCGGCAGCAATGACGGTGTTTCGATGGTGAAGTCGGATGACACGTCGATGCGGCTTCTGCCGGCTTTGCCTTTTTTGGTGATGATGAGAATAACGCCGTTGGCGGCCTGGCTGCCGTACAGGGCGGCGGCGGAGGCGCCTTTGAGGATGCTGATGCTTTCGATATCGTCCGGGTTGATATTGGAGATGCCATCGCCGCCATCGCGGCCGCCGCCGCCGATGGTATTGTTGGCCTGGCCCCATACGTCCTGTGGCTGTGAAGGGGTGTAGTTGGCATAAGGTACGCCGTCAACGATGTACAAAGGCTGGTTTTCGCGGGTGGATTTATTCCCGCGCAGTACTACCCTGACGGTGCCGCCGATACCGGAGGCATTGCGGGTAATGCATACACCGGCTGCTTTACCGGCGATGCTGTTCATGAAATTAGCGTCTTTAACGAGTGATACGTCGTCGCCGTCCAGCTGCTGGGCGGAATAAGGCAGTTCCCTCGATTTTTTTGGTATGCCCAGGGCGGTAACGATCAGTTCCCCCAGTGCTTTAATGTTGTCGTGAAGCGTGATGTTAAGTTGACTGTTGGTGCCTACAGTTACTTCGCGTGTCAGATATCCTACGTAGCTGAATAACAAAACATCGCCCGGGCTGGCGTCAATGCTAAACCCTGCGTCGGCGTCTGTTTGTGTTCCTTTGTTGCTGTTCCTGATTTGAACGGTTACTCCCTGAAGCGGCGTGCCTTTACTATCGCGTACGGTACCGGTGATTGTTCTTTCCAGTGAAACGTGCTTTAACAGGTCAACGGTTTGTGTGCCACCTGTGTCAATGTCGGCTCCTACTATTATTTTGTTGTTGATACGGGTAAACTTCAATCCGGTTTGTGCTGATAACAACGCCAGAACGTCTTCTACGGGTGTTTTGGTGCAGTTGAGCGTAACCTTTTTTTTCAGGTTAAGATCAGTTTTATCGTAGTGGAAGTTCAGTCCGGTTTTGACCGATATTTCGGTCATCACGTCTTCCAGGTTTTTGTTTTTTGCCTGGATACTGACAACAATCGTGGATGGCGGCTGCTGTGTTTGGGCAAACGCGCTACTCAGGGTGTTCAAGCTACCGGCCAGCAGCAATGTCAGCATTAACCCCATGCATATCAACCATGTCATGGGGTAAGGCTTTACCCTCATAGAGTCTATTTTTTATTTACAAGATAAACGGTGTCTTTTTTAATGGTATATGATAAGGATTTGGCGATACAGATAATGTCCATTACTTCGGATAGGCTTTCATTTCTGAAATTGCCGGTATAATTCCATGCTGTTTTATTGCTTTCATTGACAACGGTCACCCCATAACGGTTTTCTATGCCGGTCACTATTTCGGTATAGGGTGCATCTTTAAATACGAGGTAGCCTTGTTTCCAGCTGGTCACTTCTTCCGGTTTGGTGAAGGATGATTTGATCATGCTCAGCAATTGCCGGTCGAAACTTATTTGTTCGCTGGGGAGCAGCACAATGGAGCCGTTGGATTGGCTGCTCTTTAGCTGGTCTATTTTTACCTTGCCGGTAAGCAGGGCAACGGTGACTTTGTTTTCGGCGCTGTAGGCGCGGATATTGAAGCTGGTGCCCAATGCGGTGGTGGCCAGTTCGGGAGTGCGTACCACGAAATGGCGGCTGGCGTCGGGTGCGGCGCTGAAGAAGGCTTCACCTTCGTCGAGGTATACGCTTCTTTCGCCGGCACTGAAATGTTCCGGATAACGCAGTTTACTGTTGGCATTCAATGCCACGGTGCTGCCGTCTTCCAGTTTGATATTTTCCTGATGACCTTTGAGCGTAGTGATTTCCACAAAGCCGTCTCTGACCATGCGGTTGCTGCCGGTGGCCGGGTGATGGGCCAGCGGTGCGTCAGTGGGAGTGGCAGCGTGCCGGTTGCTGTTAAACCAGAACAGGCCTGCTGCCAGTATAACGGCAGCAGCAGCGGCGCCGGATATCAGCCATGGCCGCATGCGGCGCACACGGGGCGCCGGCGTGATCTGTTCCTGGATACGCAGCTTCACTTCTTCCAGCTCCAGATCAAGCGTATGCTCGTCTGCAATGGAAGACTGGTGGGCATTGATCTGTTCAAACCACTGTTCTATGATTTTCGCTTCCTCCGGTGAGCAGTCCCCCTGTTGATATCGCTCCAGCAATATTTTTATCTGTTCTGTGTCCACCTGATAGCGTTTTTGGATGATAATAAGTCGTGGTAACGTGGAATTAGTACCATGGCAATACAGCAGTATTTTTATGAAAATTAACGGTTGGCGGTAAAAATCAAGGAAATAACGAGTAAAATAACGTCTGTCTGCGCATAGCTGGCCCGTAATATTTTGAGGGCTTTGGTGATCTGGTTTTTTACCGTCTGCTGGGACAGGCCCAGGTGGGTAGAGATCTGTTCTATAGAGAGATTTTCAAATCTGCTTAACATGAAAATTTCCTTCATCTTCTCCGGCAGGTGATTGATCGCCTCAAACAATTCCTGTGATCTGGCTTTGTAATCCACGGCGTCCTCCACAGAGTGCGGCTGTGCGTCAAAATGTTCAATCAGCTGCTGCAGGTACTTCCGATAGGTGGCGTTCTTCCGGTAAATATCGATGATCTTGTGCCGGGCCGCCTGATAGAGATACGATTTCAGCGATTCCTTCAGTACAAGGGAATGACGTTTCTCCCAAAGGGAAACAAACAGGTCCTGCAGTACATCTTTACTGATCTCTCCCGCTTCCAGTTTGCTGTAAATAAAGAGATACAACATTTTACTGTAGCGGTCATAGATGGCATTAAAGGCAGCACTGTCATCGCTTTTGAGCAGCGACACTAACTGGTTATCTGAATAACTGCTGAACATTGAATTACAGTAGCAATTAGATGTTTTGGTTGAATTACTGTCGATGAAAGTAAGAAGAAATTTTGTTATTTAGCTATTTTGTTATGTAGATATTATCTGATGCTCTCTGGCAGTAACGACAACAGGCATAACAAAGGGTTGCTAAACAATCCAATAACCCAATAAAAAAATAATCAGATAACCAAGTTATCAGGCTTCCTTCAGCCTCAATTCATTCTTATATTCCTTTGGCGTTTTTCCTACGATCTCTTTAAAAAACCGGTTAAAATTAGACAGGTTCTTAAAGCCACAGGAATAAGCGATTTCTGCAATAGACCAGTCCTCTTCTGTCAGGCGCTTACAGGCATGGCCAATACGTACTTCGTTGAGGAACTGTACAAAAGATTTTTTGGTGCGGTTCTTAAAGAAACGGCAGAATGACTGCGGTGAGAGGTTGGTGATACTGGCTACGTCCTGCAATGAGATTTCCTTGGAGAAATTGTTCATCACGTATTTGAATACCTCGTCTATTTTATGGTTGTCCTTCACATTGTAGGCATGGGAATACCCGGTGCTGGCCAGATAATAACAATCGCGCGTTTCTGACAGCGTCTTCAGGATGTTGAGCAGGGATATGATCCGGTCCAGCCCCTCTTTTTTAGGCAGGGAGAGGATCTCCGGCTTCAGTTTGTCGTAGGTGGGCCCTATGATTTTCATTCCGCGCTGCGCGCGATGGAAAAGCTCGCTCAGGGCCTTGGTTTCCGGTAAACCGTAGAACTTCTCTCCAAAAATGTCTTTTGGAAAATAGATCACGACAGAACGGGCTTTCAGATTTTCGTCACCCTTATAGTACTCCTCTTCATTATACCATACGTGGGGGATATGCGGCCCCAGAAACACCATGTCGCCCTCTTCAAAGCTCTCGATGCTGTCCCCGACAATCCTCTTCCCGTGGCTCTCCGTAACAAACACCAGCTCACATTCCGGGTGGAAGTGAAAAGGCGTGTTAAAATACGGATCACATCGCTCTATGATGGTGATCTGATTATCGGCAAAAGCCCCAACTTTAATAAGAATGGGTTTCATTCAAGTATTAATTTTTAAACTGGTGTTACCTGACAATACCCTATTTAGTACTGCCATTGTCCTATGAATGTTGCCAAATTATTAAAAATTGGTTAAAAAAATATCATTATCGGGAAAATGACCCTTAAATGTCATATTCCCGCCGCTTATCTCTGTTTATAAGATTTAGCAACTTTTTTGGAATAATTGGCACAAGAATGTAAATTTCAGCTTTCATTTTGTAAATTACGGTGGGCTAAATCGATATAGCATTTGTTGTCTATGAAAGGAATCTCTATTAAAGATATTGCAAAACAGGCAGGGGTTTCTCCCACAACTGTCTCATTTGTGCTCAACGGCAAAGCGAAAGAAAAACGGATCAGCGAGCAGGTAAGCAAAAAAATCCAAAAGATAGCTTCCCGGCTGAAGTACAAACCAAATCAGCTGGCCCGTGGCCTCCGTACCGGAAAAACCAAAACCATTGGCCTTATCGTGGAGGACATCGCCAACAACTTCTTCGCCAGCCTGGCCAAAGTAATGGAGGATGAAGCCGATAAACACGGCTATAAAGTGCTCTATGGCAGTACGGAAGACAATACCGAAAAAGCAAAAGGACTCCTGGAAGTACTCAAGTACCGCCAGGTAGACGCCTATATCGTTACCCCCACCAAAAACCTGGACAAGGAAATAGAACAGCTGAAAGCCACTTCCAAACCGGTAGTGCTCATGGACCGCTATTTTCCACATGTAAGCTCCCACTATGTAGTAGTAGATAACTATCAGGGCGCCTACAACGTGACCAGCCACCTCGCTAAGCAAGGCTATAAAAAAATCGCGATCGTCACCATCACCTCTGATCAGATACAGATGAAAGACCGCCTCGATGGATTTACTGCCGCACTGAAAGATCATCATCTCCCTTTTAATAAAAGCCAGGTAAAAAAAATACCGTTTGATCTGGAACGCGAAGCCTTCAACACAGAAATCAAAAAATTCCTGACATCCATCAAAGGACTGGACGCAGTGTTCTTCGCCACCAACTATCTCGGTATCTACGGCATCGAAAGCATCCGCTCCCTCGGATGGGACATAGGGCCGCAAATAGGCGTGGCCAGCTTCGATGACCATGACCTCTTCCGCCTCCACAGCCCGTCTATTACCTGCGTGGCCCAACCTATCACCGAGATTGGAAAAAACATCGTGGAAGTACTCATGCAGGAACTCAACCATCCTTCTGCAAACCCACGCCAGATTGTGCTGGAACCTTCGCTGATCGTCAGGGCTTCTTCTGATCCCGGAAAAAAATAAAACCCCGTTCCTGATCATATACGCCTGTTCCTGCGATACTTACGGGAACAAAAAGTGATGTCCTGTTGTTAAATAATTCGGCTCACGGTTTTACGGCCTCTCACCCCGTCAACCCCAGGCACGACTTATTCAACCAAAACCATCTCCGGTTTATTTCTTCACTTTTATCGCATTAAACATGATCAGGAACTTTACTCATGTGCTGTTGTTCGTGTTATTGTTGTTGACTACCCCCGTGGTATGGGCACAACAGGCCATTACCGGCAAGGTGACGGACAATACCGGTCAACCCCTTTCCGGTGTTAATATCCTCGTGAAAGGCACCTCCAAAGGCACCGTTACCAACGCGGACGGAAACTTTTCCCTCTCTGTTCCGCCAGGCAGCACCCTCGTCTTCCGCTATCTTGGCTATCTGCCGCAGGAAGTGCCGGTCGGTAACGAGTCCCAGCTGACGATTACCCTCAAAACAGATGAAAAAAGCCTCGGTGAAGTGGTGGTGACGGCACTCGGTATCAAAAAGGAAAAAAAGGCGCTGGGCTACTCGGTGTCGGAAGTGAAAGGGGAGGAGCTTACACAGGCGCGCAGCACCAATATCGCTAACTCCCTCTCCGGTAAAGTGGCCGGCCTCAACGTCACTTCCACGGCCACCGGCCCCGCAGGTTCCAGCCGCATCATCCTCCGCGGAAATACCTCCATCGACAAAAACAGGAACAACCAGCCACTCATCGTGGTAGATGGGATTCCTATCAATAATGACAACCTGGGTGCTGCCACGGAATACGGCGGCACAGATGCCGGCGATGGCATCTCCAGTATCAACCCCGATGACATTGCGACCATCTCAGTGCTGAAAGGCGGTACAGCAGCGGCGTTGTACGGATCCCGCGCTTCCAACGGCGTTATCCTCATTACCACCAAAGGCGGCGCCAGCCGTAAGGGCGTGGGGGTGGAATTCAGCAGTAATATTGTTATTGACCGCCCCATTGTGGAAAGCCTCGACTGGCAGTATGATTACGGCATGGGCCTCAATGGCCTGAAACCACAGACTGTCGGTGAAGCCCGCGCCGCCGGTCTGTTCAGCTGGGGCGCCCCGCTCGACGGCTCCTCTGTTATCCAGTACGATGGTGTCAGCAGGCCCTATAGCGCGGTGAAGAACAATTTCAAAAAATTCTATCGCAGTGGTTACACGTTCACCAACTCCGTAGCTGCCAGCGGCGGAAACGACAAGGTGACCTGGCGCTTCGGAGCTACGGACATGAAAAACGAAGCCACGCTCCCCAATTCAGGCATCCGGCGTGATAACCTCTCGCTGAACATTTCCGCCTGGCTTGGTAAAAAGCTTCACCTCAACGTGTATGCTAAATATATCCGCGAGCGGACAACCAACAGGCCACGCGTGTCTGACTCCCCAGGCAACGCCAACTACTCGCTTTACCTGCTGCCCACGTCCCTGGCCGTGCAAACACTGAAGGACAGTAAGCTCTCCCCCGATGGCAATGAATACCGGTGGAACGATAACGTATTTGTCACTAATCCCTGGTTCGCGGCATACGATTTTGAACAGGCAGATAAAAAAGACCGCTTTATCAATGCCGCCGAGCTACGCTACGATATCTTGGACTGGCTTTATGTCAAAGGTCGTATTGGCGCCGATATGTTCTACCGCGACAATAAGGCGGTGACACCTAACGGTACCGCCTATATTCCCGGCGGCCAGATCAATGACCAGGCCCGCCAGAACTTCTACGAGCTGAATGCGGACGTAATGGTGGGCGTGGAGAAAGGATTCGCGGAGAAATGGCGCATATCCGGCTTTATAGGCGCTAACGTGATGCACAATAAAAACGATAAATTGTTCCTCACCGGAAACACCTTTAATATTCCCTACTTCTACGATCAAAGCAACCTGCAAACAAAAACCGTTACCAACGATATCTTCGAGAAAAAGATCAACTCTGTGTACGGGTCCGCTGAATTGTCGTACAAGAGTTATCTGTACCTCACGCTCACTGGCCGTAACGACTGGTTTTCCACACTGCCGCTTAACAGCAACAGTATCTTCTACCCGTCAGCTGGTCTCAGCTTTGTGTTGTCCGATGCTTTTACCATGCCCAAATGGATCAATTACGCCAAATTGCGTACTTCCTGGGCGCAGGTGGGCGGTGATACCGATCCTTACCGCCTGAGGCTCGCCTACCAGGTGCAAAACCCGCTGGTGCTGGGCACTAGCAGTCTCCCCGTGGCAGACATCAAAAAAGCGCAGGACGGCAGCTATTCGGTACCCAACGCTAACCTGAAACCGTACGTCAATACCAGCTTTGAAGCCGGCTTCGAAGCCCGCTTCTTCGATAACCGGTTGTCAGTGGATTTCTCCTGGTATACCCGCAAAACCAAAGACGATATCGTACAGACCACTATATCCAATGCTTCCGGGTATAATACCGCCTTTATCAATGTGGGTAAAGTAAGTAACAAAGGCGTAGAGCTGATGATAACAGGAACGCCTGTACGTAGTAAGAATTTTACCTGGGATATCACCCCCAATTTTGCATACAACAAAAGCGAAGTGATTCAGCTGGACGGTAAACTGAATGCCCTGAAAGTAGCCGACGTACGTACTTTCAACGTCACCATTCAGCAGGTGCCGGGCCAGCCGTTTGGCGTGATACAGGGATTCAGCTTCCAGCGTGACGCACAGGGAAATATTCTGTTCAACGCTGCCGGCAAGCCGCTGCAAGGCCCGCTTACCCTCTTCGGTACAGGCGTGGCGCCCTATACGCTCGGCGTTACTAACACCTTTACCTATAAGGCGTTTTCGCTGGGTGTCCTGATAGATTCCCGTTGGGGCAATAAACTATACTCCGGCACCAACGACTACGCGTATTATTATGGTTTACAGAAAGCCACGCTTAGCGGACGTTCCGGAGGTGTTACCATCAAAGCCCAGGACCCGAACGATCCCTCAAAATATGTGGACAAGGTCGTAGATGCGCAGGATTATTACCAGAACATTGCATTCAACATCGCAGAGCCGTTTATTTACAGTGGCGCTTTCGTGAAGCTGCGCCAGGTGATACTGACTTACAGCCTGCCTTCCGCTATCCTGAACAAAACACCGTTCACCGGCGCTTCACTGTCATTTGTGGCCAGAAACCTCTGGATCATCTATAAGGACGTACCCAATGTGGACCCGGAATCCACCTACGGCAACGGTGCCGGACAGGGCGCTGAACTGCTGGGTTATCCACAGTCCAGAAGCTACGGGTTGAACCTGAATGTAAAATTCTAAATCGCTTCGATCATGGTTAAGTCAATATACACACGTGGAACAGTAGTACTGCTGTTATGGCTGTCGCTGATATCCTGCACTAAAAATTTTGAAAAGATCAATACCGACCCCACTGCCGCTCCTGTAGTGGCGCCGGGCATTCTGCTGACAAGGGGACTGCTGTTCGTTTCCGGTGGAGAGTTTGAAGCATGGCGTGCCAATCTGATTTATTGCGGCCCCATGATTCAGCACCTGTCTTCCACCAGTCTCACCTACGTGGGGGATAAGTACCTGTACAACGACGGCTACAGTGGGGCGGCGTTTAACTCTTTTTATCCGAACGGCGTAAAAATACTGACCACGCTGATAGAGCAAACGAAGACCGATCCTTCGCAGGCCAATTTTACTGCCATGGCCAGGATTGCCCGGGTGATCATGCTGCAGCGGCTTACGGACCTATATGGTAACGTGCCCTATACCGCTGCCGGCAAAGGCTTTATAGATCAGAACTTCACCCCCGCCTATGATCCGCAGGACGCTATATATGCCGGCTTTGCCGCCGAGTTGCAGGATGCGGCCACCCAGCTGGATGCCACCAAGACCACGCCCGGCAGTTCGGATATTTCCGGATACGCCGGCTCTCCCGCGCAGTGGAAAAAGCTGGCTTATTCCCTGTTGCTGCGCGTGGGATTGCGGCTTTCCAAAAAGGCAGACCCCTCGCTTGGTAAGGCCTGGGTACAGAAAGCATTGGCTGGTGGCGTGTTTACTGCCAATACGGATGCTTTTTATATCCAGCATGCTGCCGGAGACTATGATAATCCCAACAGTCACGTTATCGGGGTGTATCCCGGCAGCAGGGCGGAAACAGGGAAAGACAACCAGAGCATCAAACTGTCGAAGTTTTTTGTGGACCTGCTGAAAACAAAGGCAGACCCGCGTTTACGGATCATTTCCGAACTGCCTAAGGCTGATTCCACTCCCGGCGGGTCTGATGATCCTGCCTTGCAGAAGGGGCTTCCCAGCGGATTTGATAACACCTCGGACCCGGTGTTTGGCATCGGGTCTACCGGAGATGCCAACCTGGCGCATTATTCACAGCCCAAGCAGGTCATAGCGCAGCCCACTTCCCCCGATATTTTCATTACTTATTCGGAAGTGCAGCTGATGCTGGCGGAAGCTGCCGCCCGTGGCTGGATTGCCGGCGATCCGGTGACATTCTTTACCACAGGGGTAAAGTCGGGCATATGGCAGTGGACCCTGTATTCTTCTTCCATTGTGTATGACGACGCCGCTGCAACCACATATGCCACCGCCCAGGCAGCGGCGCTGGCAGGGCCATTGGCGGCTCAACTGGAAGCGATCAATACACAATATTATATTACTACTTTCCTGAATGAGTATGAAGCGTATGCCAATTGGCGCCGCAGCGGCTTCCCGGTGCTGAAGCCGGTGAACTATAAAAACAACGAGACCAATGGCCAGATACCCCGCCGGCTGCGTTATCCAAGGAATGATTATGATGTGAACAGGGCCAATGTGGAAGCGGCCAACGCAGCCCAGGGCCCGGACGTGTTTATGACGCCTGTATGGTGGGACAAGCCCTGACCGCGTATTATTTTCACCGTAATAAAAAACGCCATGACTAAAAACATTTTGCTTTCAGCCATTCTTGTATTAGCCTGCCTGTCGCTACAGGCGCAGGATTCCCTGGGGCTTTCCCAGACCGTTAGTTTCCGGAATGCCGTGTCCAATAATATGGGCGTCAAATTTAGTTCCGTGTTTAGTTTCAGTCCGAAAGAGAATACGGTTGGCAGTCCTTATTTGTATCCCGACTGGGGCCGGTTGTGGATTGATTCGATGGATAACAGGCCGGTGGCCCGTTCGGTGGTATATGATGCCAATATTGACCTGGAGAAAAATATGGTGATCGTGAAAGGTGGTGATGGCAAGGCCTATGTGCCGGACGTCAACAATGTGCAGGCATTTCATTTTAAAAAGGGAACGGAGGCAAATGCGTTCGTTGCCATGCAGGTGGAAGGCGTGAATAAGTTCGTAGAGCAACTGGCAGCTGGCAAATACAGGCTGGTAAAAGAAGCTAAGGTAACGTTTCATCCGGCGGACTTTGTGGACAAAGGGATGGTGCAAACGGGTAAAAACTACGATGAATACAAAAAGTCGTACACCTATTACCTGGTGAAAGACCGGGTGCCGGTGAAGGTGAATATGCGCAAAAAGCAGTTCCTGGAGGCTTTGAGCAGTGATCCTGCAGCACAGGAGGCCGCGCGGAAATTTCTGGCCGGTTACCGGGAGCCTTTCGATGAAACCGCCGCCAGGCTCACGATAGAAGCTGTCAATAAATAACGGCGCTGAAAAATAAAAGGCCCGTCTGACTCGTCGGACGGGCTTTTGGTTATCAAACATTTTCCACTGTCACCTTTGTCCCGGGCTGATATAGCAGCGGACTGATATTATTTTCCTTGTTAGCTATATTATTTTAATACTTTTAACGAGTTGTTAACCAAACATCAAAAAATTGTTAAATCTTTTTTGCACTTCTCATAATTATCCCTAAGTTTGAAACCAATATCTATGCTGACAAAACTTGTTGTGAAATGAAAAATGAGATGTACGGGAGAACGGGTTTTTTTTTAAGATACATTGCTAAAACGTTTTACTACTGTAAGCAATACGGGAACAGTGAACAATGAAATAGCCAATGGAGTAATTCCATTTTAACGACGGAAACGGAAACTATGTCTTACCTGCCTACTGTACTGCCTTCTGCAGTCATTTGCTGGTGAAGAGGTTTGCCATGCATTATCATGTGACTGATCACTTGTTATAATTTAAACCAAAAGGAAGCTATGCGAAGATCATTTCTTCTCACCACGTTGCTTTTCTTATGCTGTTGCTTTGCTGCATGGGCGCAGGATAAAAAAGCTGTTACGGGAACCGTAAAAGATGAAAAAGGAACGCCTTTGCCGGGAGTTACGGTAAAGGAGAAAGGTACTGCCAATGGTGCCATGTCTGGCGCTGACGGTACCTTTAAAGTACAGGTAGGCCCTGACGCCACGCTGATACTCTCCTACATCGGTTTTATCAACCAGGAAGTACCGGTAAACGGACAAACCTCCCTGACCGTTGTTCTGAAAGAAGACAACAAAAACCTGAACGAAGTTGTGGTTACCGCGATGGGCTTGAAACGTGAACAACGTAAACTCGGTTATGCGGTAACAGAATTGAAAGGTGCAGATGTTGCCAAAACCAACTCCATCAACCCGGTATCTGCATTACAGGGTAAAGTGGCCGGCCTGGATATCTCCGCTGCTGCCGGCGGCCCTGCTGCTGCTCCGCGTATCGTGCTGCGCGGCGCTAAATCGCTGAACGGTAAAGACCAGCCTATCTTCATTGTGGACGGTGTGATCTTCGAAAACGATGAAAGTGCTGCTGACGTAAACTTCGGTAACGTACTGAAAAACCTCAACCCGGACGATTATGAGTCTGTTACCGTACTGAAAGGCGCTGCTGCAACAGCCCTCTACGGTTCCCGTGCTATCAACGGCGCCATCCTCATTACCACCAAAAAAGGTAATGCAAGAAAAGGCATAGGCGTTACCGTTAGCCAGACCGCTCAGATCGAAAAAGTATACCGCGGCGCTATTGACCTGCAAAACGGCTATGGTCAGGGTATTGACGGTTCTTACGATAACACTGCCGGCGGTTATAGCTTCGGTCCTAAAATGGACGGCAGAATGGTACAACTGGCCAACGGCATGAGCGTACCGTTCACTCCTAAACCCAACAACGCTAAAGATCTTTACCAGACTGGTAAATACTTTAATACCAACGTGGCCATGGAAGGTGGTAACGACAAAGGAACTTTCCGCCTGTCTTACTCCCACCTGGACAACAACAGTGTTTCTCCGAACAACAGCTTCGGCAGAAATACTTTCGCATTCCGTGGTTCCTCCCAGATATCCAAAGTGCTGAGCGCAGATGCGGGCGTAACTTACGCTACCTCCAAAACACTGAACCCCGACCGTCAGGGTGGTGACTACACCAGCTACAACATCGGCCGTAAATGGGTGTATGTGTTCCCGCGCAACTACGATCCTTCTATCTGGAGCAAACCGGAAAACTACCTCGGACCTAACGGCGGCCGTGCTAATCTGAGCACCAACCCGGGCGCTGACTATTTCTATCAGCAGGCTTATAACAGCTGGACCCGTAAAGAATCCCTGGTGACCGGTAACTTCTCCCTCACCGCGGTAGCTACCGACTGGCTGAAATTCGTTGGTAAAGCCAACTTCAGCAGTGAGCAGTCTACTGACGAACGTAAAGAAGTAGGTACCGCCGCATTCTTCAAAGGTTCTGATGGTTTCTATTCTATCGCAGGTGTGAACAAATCACAGTACACCTTCACCGGTATGGCGATCATCACCCCTAAGCTGGGCAAAAAATTCGATGGTAACCTGAACCTGGGCGCTGAAACATGGAACAGTGGTATCGGTAAACAATACAACAACTACTCCGACGGTGGTCTGCGTATTCCTTTCCTGTATGATATCACCAACAGCGTAAACGCGCCGGTCGTGAAAAATGATCCGCTGCTCCGCAAACGTATCAACTCACTGTTCTTCGCAGCCAGCCTGGCTTACAATAATGAACTGTTCCTGGACGTGACCGGCCGTAACGACTGGTCTTCTGCACTGACTTATCCTGCAGGCAGCAAAGGAAATACTACCAACTCTTACTTCTATCCTTCCGTAAGTGCTGCATGGGAATTCACCCAGACACTGAAAGAAGAAATGCCTTCCTGGATCAGCTATGGTAAACTGCGCGCCTCTTACGCGATGGTGGGCGGTGACCTCGATCCTTATCAGATCAACACCGGCTATTATACCACCGGCCTGTTCCAGGGTGCTTCCTCCGGTAAAAACCTGCCGCTGGTAAACATCTTCAACTCAGACATCCTGCCGAATATGGCCCTGAAACCTTCCATCTCCAAAAGCTGGGAACTCGGTGCCAATGTTCGCTTCTTCAACAACCGTCTGGGCTTTGACTTCGCCTGGTACCGCACCAACATCACCAACCAGATCATCAATCTGCCTACGCCGATTGAATCCGGTGTTACCTCACGTTATATCAACGCCGGTAGCATGATCAACAGAGGTATTGAGCTGTCCATCAACGGTACGCCTATCCAGAACAAGAACTTTACCTGGGACGTAACCTTGAATGGTAGCCGCAACAAAAACAAAATCGTGAGCCTTACTCCGGGTGTAGATCAACTGCAACTGAACGAAGACCAGGGCGTGAAAGCCATCGCTTCTGTAGGCGGTAGCTACGGTAACCTGGTAACAGACTACGGTTATACCCGCGATGCCAACGGTAAACCAATCATCACGCTGGGTGGCAGCGATTTCCCTTACAAATTTGTACGTGGTAACGCAGTCGTAGGTAACATTATGCCTGACTTCAACCTGGGCTTGCAGAACAACTTCACTTACAAAAACTGGAGCCTCGGTGTATTGATTCAGGCACGTATCGGTGGTGACTTCTTCTCTGCTTCCCACCAGTATGGTACCGGCCGTGGTACTACTGCCAACACTATGCAGGGTCGTGACACCGAACATGGTGGTATCACCTTCACAGATGCTTCAGGCGTAAAACGCAACGACGGTATGATCCCGGACGCGGTGTTCCAGAAAGGGACCACTATCTCCAAAGATGGACAGAACGTGGTGCTCGATGGTATGACTTACCAACAGGCATATGAAAAAGGTTATGTAACGCCGCTGACACCATTCCAATACTATGGCATGATCGGTGACTGGGGTATCGGTATCCGCGAAGCTTCCGTATTCGACGCTTCTTATGTAGCGCTGCGTGAAGTATCCCTCGGTTACTCCCTGCCTACCGAAATGGTACAACGCTGGAGACTGAACAGTCTGCGCGTATCCCTGGTGGGCCGTAACCTCGGTTACCTGTTCAACAACCTGCCGGACCACATCAACCCGGAAGCAGTACGTAACAACAAAACTTCTGCCTTCTCCGAGTACGGCGCTGTTCCATTTGTTCGTAACATGGGCCTGACTGTACAGGTAGGATTCTAATAACCGTTTAACAATTGACAAACATGAAAAATGTAAATAAATGGGGATTAGGCGTAGCAGTAGCTGGTATGATGCTGAGCGCCTGTACCAAAAACTTTGAAGATCTCAACACCAATCCGCAGGTAAGCCAGGACGTACCACCGGAAATGTTGATCACCCAGTCTGAAAAAGGTATTGTAGACCGTGACTTTGACTGGTTCTATGATGCATACACCTATCAGATGAAGTGGATGCAGTTTGGTGTGGCAGCTCCCGGATCTTCTCCCACCGGCCTTTTCAGCCCAACCAACACCAACGACTTCTACAATGCCTTCTATAAAGGCATTGGTCGTAACCTGGTGGAAATGGAAGCAGTAGTGGCCAAAAAATCGGAAGCAGAACGCGCACAGTATGGCAACGTACTGGCCATCGCCAAAATCCTGAAGGTGTACAGCGCCTGGAGAGCTTCCGATGCTAACGGTAGCATACCTTATACCAATGCATTCCAGTCCCGCTCTGATGCAAACTATACACCTACCTACGATACGCAGGAGAAACTGTTCCCTATCTGGGATGCTGAACTGAAAGCGGCGGTTGCTACCCTGCAGAGCGGCCTTTCCGGCCAGGCTTCTCCAGGTAACGCTGAAATCTTTTATTCAGGCGACATCACCAAATGGGCGAAAGCAGGTAACGTACTCCGTATCAAACTGGCTATGCGCCAGCTGAAAAGGACACCGGATAAAGCGACAGCTATCATTACAGACGCAATGGCCGTTAAAAATGGTCTCTTCGAAAGCAATGCAGATGAATGGAAATTCATCTCCGCTGATCAAAGCTTCGCCCGTGCCGGTAACTGGGCAATGGACAACAACCCATTGTCTGCCAGCAAAAACATGCTGGACTACATGTACAATAACAACGATCCCCGCCTGGGCATCTTCTATGAGAAAAACAGCTATACCAAAGAACTGGTGGACAGTCTCGTAAAAGGTGGCGTTTTCCCTTCCATGCAATATAACGAACGCCGTTATTTCGGTCTGCCTGCCAGCCCGGACAGAAGAAGCGTAAAAGCGGATTCTGTGATCTTTAACGTAAAACGTTATACGATGACCTTCAACGGCAAGGAAGTCACCCGCACCGTGGATACCGTGTCTGCTGTACAACGCCGTTTGTTTGACCTGGACGCCGAAAACGGCAACAATAACGGCGCCCGCTATACGCAGCCAATTTTGAGCTATGCTGAACAATGCTTCATGCTGGCTGAACTGGCAGTAAGAGGCATTATCTCCGGTACTGCCGCCACTTACTATGCCAATGGTGTAGAGGCTTCCATCAAAGCATACGATGACATGGCCCGCGAAGCTAAAATCCGCGACTATGCACCGCTGGACGCTGCTGCGATAACAAAATACATAGCGAACGATGCGATAGCCTTCACCGGTACCAACGATGTCCTCCTGGAAAAAATCAATATCCAGAACTTCCTCAACCTGTTCAAATCCCCCTGGGAAGCATGGGGCGCCTGGAAAAGGACAGGTATCCCGAAAGAGGGCGGTATCCTGCCGTTTGAACCAATGCAGGTGGCCGGCCAGACTGTCGTGATTCCTCGTCGCTGGGCCCTGCCACAGCCAACCATCGCTAACCAGACTAACTGGAGAAATGCTATCACCGAAATGCAGCAAACCGGTGAATACGGCAACGCCGACAACGATTTTACCGGCCGCGTATGGTGGGATAAAAAATAGGATTATAACAAGTACGTATATACGGCAACTTTGCCGGTAAATAAGAGGCGGCTGTCCCATATGGGGCAGCCGCTTTTTCATTTTTGTAGTAATACTTCTACAGCCTGGCAATATTATGACTACGACTTTGAAGAACTACTACAAATACGGCTCTAATTAAACCGTAAATTTGGTAATTGGGTAGTTTTTAACCACTCCCTTAAGAGTCAGTGAATTATATCTTTATTAAGTTGTTGGGCTATTAATTGTTCGTGATCAATGTTGAATCCTTTTTCCGGAAGGCATCCGGGCAATAATGTTCATTACTGCAAATCACCATTTGTTATATCATATTAAAATAACGAAACTCGCTATATGGTTACCGTCCGGTGAAAGACCGGCATGGTAACGTTAACCCTAATTTGGCAAGCATAGGACCAGATATAGCAGCACCGGGGTGGTAGCCGGCTGCTGCTACTATCACTTATCAGATTATAAATGTGGCTGGCTGTGTCCACAGTTCAGCATCTGTTTTTAATTGATCATCTCTTTAATCTCGCTCAGCTTCAGCAGTGCTTCCACCGGTGTAAGCCTGTTGATGTCCACCGTGCCCAGTTTCTCCCTGATCTGCTGGAATGTATCGCTGTGCGCATCAAAAATATTGAGTTGCAGCTTTTGGGTAGGCGTCGCAATGTTTTTGATGTTTTTCTGTAAGGAAGTGTCGATATGTTTTTCTTCCAGGTTGGCCAGTACTTCATTGGCCCGGTTTATCAGTTCGGGTGGCATGCCGGCCATGCGGGCCACATGTATACCGAAGCTATGCCGGCTGCCTCCCGGCGCAAGTTTGCGCAGGAAGATGATTTTATTGCCGGACTCCATATTGGTGATATGGAAGTTTTTTACCCGCGCATGTTTATTTTCCAGCTCGTTCAGTTCGTGATAGTGCGTGGCAAACAATGTTTTGGGTCGATGTTCTGTCATGTCATGCAGGTACTCCACAATGCTCCAGGCGATGGAAATACCGTCATAGGTGCTGGTGCCACGGCCAATTTCATCGAGTATCACCAGACTGCGGGGCGTGATGGTGTTGATGATACTGGCGGTTTCGTTCATTTCTACCATGAAGGTGGATTCACCGCCGCTCAGGTTATCGGAAGCGCCTACACGCGTAAATATTTTGTCTGTGAGCCCGATCTCGGCGCTGGTAGCGGGCACGAAGCTGCCCATGTGCGCCATCAGGGTGATCAGGGCGGTTTGCCGCAGCAGGGCGGATTTACCGCTCATGTTGGGACCGGTCAGGATAATGATCTGCTGATCGTCTTTGTTGAGCTGGATGTCATTGGCCACATAACTTTCACCTGCGGGCAATCCTTTTTCTATCACCGGGTGGCGGCCTTCCCGGATATCGAGCTGATAACCGTCAGTGATCACCGGCCGGCGGTACTTGTATTGCAGGGCATTGTGGGCAAAACAAAGCAGGCAGTCGAGCTGCGCAAACACCTGCGCGTCCTGCTGCACCGGCTCAATAAAGGGTTGCAGGGCAGCCAGCAGTTCGTCGAACAGCCGTGTTTCCAGTGCCAGTATCTTGTCTTCGGCGCCTACGATCTTTTCTTCGTATTCTTTCAGTTCCGGGGTAATATAACGTTCGGCGTTGGCCAGCGTTTGTTTACGTATCCAGGTATCAGGGACTTTGTTCTTATGAGTGTTGGTCACTTCCAGGTAATAGCCGAAAACATTGTTAAAGGCTATCTTCAGGGATGGGATGCCGGTGGCTTCCGACTCTTTCTGTTGAATCTGCAGGAGATAGTCCTTGCCTTTCGTGGCGATGGCACGCAGCTCGTCCAGTTCCGCGTTGACGCCATCGCGGATTACACCGCCCTTGTTGACCAGCACCGGCGGGTTCTCCATTACTTCGTTCAGTATCCTGTTGAGAATGGGAGCACAGATGTCCAGTTTTTCGTTGAGGCGTAACAGGTAGTCGTTTTCGCTTTTGAACAGCAGGTTTTGTACGGCCTGTACCTGTTCGAGGGAACGGGCCAGCTGCATCACTTCCCGTGGGTTGATTTTACGCAGCGGGATTTTGGACACCAGTCTCTCCAGGTCGCCGGTCAGTTTCAGGTGATGTATCAGTTTCTGGGCCAGTTCTGTTTCTTTAATGAAAAAGGTAACGGTGTCCAGGCGCTCGTTGATCCGGGCGATGTCGCGCAGTGGGAATACCAGCCAGCGTTTAAGCAGGCGGGCGCCCATCGGCGTGGAAGTATTGTCCAGTACTTTGAGCAGGGTATGACCGTTTTCCACGCTGCTGTTCAGCAGCTCCAGGTTACGAACGGTGAAGCGGTCCATCCAGAGAAAATCTTCCTGGCTGATACGCTGCATGCGGGTGATATGTTGCAGATGCGGGTGTTCAGTGTCTTTCAGGTAGTGCATGGTAGCGCCAGCCGCTATGATGGCGGCATCCATACCTTCCACGCCAAACCCTTTGAGGGAGTGGGTCCCAAAGTGTTTCAGCAGGATGTCTTCTGCATATTGGGTGGTAAAGATCCACTCGTCGAGGTTGTAAGTATAAAAACGGCCGCCAAAGGTGGCTTTGAAATGTTTCTGTTGCTGGCGGGCAAACACTACTTCTGCCGGACGGAAGCTCTGCAGGAGCTTGTCCACATATTCAATGCTGCCTTCGGCGATGATGAATTCGCCGGTGGATATATCAAGGAAGGAAACGCCGGTCACGTTTTTATCGAAATGAACGGCTGCCAGGAAGTTGTTGCTGGCATTTTCCAGAAGTTTGTCATTAACGGCCACGCCGGGCGTCACCATTTCGGTCACCCCGCGCTTTACAATGCCTTTAACGGTTTTAGGGTCTTCCAGCTGATCGCAGACGGCCACACGGTGCCCGGCTTTTACCAGCTTGTGCAGGTAGGTGTCCAGCGAGTGATGGGGAAAACCTGCCAGGTCAACGTAAGAAGCAGATCCATTGGCTCTTTTGGTTAACACAATGCCCAGTACCCGGGAAGCGATCACGGCGTCTTCATTGAAGGTCTCGTAAAAGTCGCCCACGCGGAATAAAAGTACTGCATCCGGGTATTTGTCTTTGATAGCCTTATGCTGTAGCATCAGTGGCGTTTCTTCTGATTTACTTTTTGCCATGGCGCAAATATATAAAACTCATCCGATCCGGTTATCTTTGCAGATCATGAGAAAACTTAGCATGGATGAACTGGGCCGTAAAACGGTGGACGAGTTCAAGGCGGCAGATAAAACACCGGTGGTACTGGTATTGGACAATGTACGGAGTATGCATAACGTGGGGTCAGTGTTCCGTACCGCTGATGCTTTCCTGTTACAGGGCATCGTGCTGTGTGGCTATACGCCCGTGCCTCCTCACCGGGACATCAACAAAACGGCGCTTGGTGCCACCGAGACGGTGGACTGGCAATATTTCCCAACTACCATGGAAGCGGTGCAGGCATTAAAAAATGCCGGTTACCTTGTTTTTACCATTGAACAGGCCGCCGGCAGCGTGATGCTCGATGCTTTTACCCCTCCCGCAGATCAGCCGGTGGCACTCGTGTTCGGCAATGAGGTGAGCGGGGTAGACGGTGAGGTGATGAAAGTGGCGGACGGCTGCATCGAAATACCCCAGTCAGGCATGAAACACTCCCTGAATATTTCTGTCAGCACCGGTATTGTAGTTTGGGATATCTTTGTAAAACTGAAGGCCGCCGCCGGCCATTGATGCAGTATCGATAAGATTATATTTAAGAGCTGTTGGCTCAACTGTTTACATATGATTACTACTATTAACAAGTATCTGTCGCTGGTAAAGTTCAGTCATACCATCTTTGCGATGCCGTTTGCACTGACAGGTTATTTTATGGCCACTACAAAAGGAGGGGGCAGTTTCAGCTGGGCTACCTTCGGGCTGGTGGTGCTGTGCATGGTATTTGCCCGCAGCGCCGCTATGGCGTTTAACCGCTGGCTGGACATGGACATTGATAAACTAAACCCGCGGACGGCCAAAAGGGAGATCCCGGCTGGTGTTATTTCCCCGCAAAATGCCATGTTCTTCATCCTGATCAACGTGATGTTGTTCGTGCTGACGACCTGGTTTATCAACCGCATTTGTTTTTTCCTGTCGCCCATTGCGCTGATGGTAGTGCTGGGATATAGCTATACCAAACGTTTTACGGCCCTGTGCCACCTGGTATTGGGCGTGGGCCTGTCGCTGGCGCCTATAGGAGCGTACCTGGCCGTGACCGGCGAGTTTGCCCTGCTGCCGGTGTTGGTGTCCGTACTGGTGCTGTGCTGGGTATCGGGCTTCGATATTATTTATTCCTTACAGGATGAGGATTTTGACAAATCCCAACAGCTGAATTCTATCCCCGCCTGGCTGGGCCTTTCCGGCGCCCTGCGTTTCTCAGAGCTGCTGCATGTGATAGCTGCCGCACTGGTGATCACCATCGGTATATATGGCCACTATCACTGGCTTTTCTGGATAGGCGCGGCCGTGTTCATTGTCATGCTGATATCCCAGCACCTGCTGGTAAAGCCCAATGACCTGAGCCGGGTGAACGTGATGTTTATGACCACCAACGGTATCGCCAGCGTGGTGTTTGCCGTTTTTGTCATCGCAGACATGCTGCTCATGTAGGTATTTTTTGATTGACGAATTTTGCGATTGGGGGAGATAAACCAATCACAAATCCGGTCGGATCAACAAATTTCAACACAACAAACTCAAATCAAGAAATCCCTAAATCAAAAAATCCGTAAATGATATGGCACGTGTAATGGCTATTGATTATGGGAAAAAGAGGACCGGACTGGCCGTAACAGACCCGTTGCAGCTGATTGCCAGCGGGCTTACCACCATTCCCACCCATGAACTGATTCCTTATCTGAAAAAATATTTCGCAGCGGAAGAAGTGGAGGCGATCATTATCGGTGAGCCTAAGAACCTGGATGGGAATGCCACGCATGCCACGCCGCTGGTGGAAGAGTGTGTCCGTATCCTCCGGAAGAACTTCCCGCAGGTGCCGGTAAAGAAGGTAGACGAACGTTTTACTTCTAAAATCGCCTTCCAGAGCATGATTGACAGCGGCCTGAAGAAAAAGGACCGTCAGAATAAAGGCCTGGTGGACGAAATCAGTGCCACCATCATTTTACAGGAATACCTGCAAAATAAAATTTAGGCACTTAGATATTTATTTATTTTTTATTTTAATATTTAGATATTTAATAGCGGAAACCCTTTAAAATAGCCAAATATCAAAATACCAAAATAACCAAATGTCGTACCTTTGCAGATCAATTAAAAACAGCACAAGATCATGATATTGCCAATTGTTGCATACGGGCATCCGGTACTGAGAAAAGTAGCAGAAGATATTACGCCCGATTATCCCCAGTTGAAGGAACTTATTGCCAATATGTGGGAAACAATGTACGGCTCCAACGGAGTAGGCATTGCGGCCCCTCAGGTAAACAAATCCATCCGTCTGTTTGTGGTAGACAGCAAACAGATCATCGATAACCTGGAAGACGATGAAAAAAACGATTATCCGGGAGATGAAGGTGTGAAGGAAGTGTTTATCAATGCGCACATCGTGGAAACCGGTGGCAAGGAGTGGGCTTACAACGAAGGATGCCTGAGCATTCCTAAAGTACGGGAAGACGTATACCGCGACGAGACCGTGACCCTTTCCTATGTGAATGAAAATTTTGAACCGCAGCAAAAAACCTTCAGTGGTGTTACGGCGCGCGTCATTCTGCATGAATATGACCACATCGACGGCAAGCTGTTCATCGATCATCTCAAGCCGCTGAAACGCAGGATGTTGAAAAGCAAACTGGATGATATCACCAAAGGAAAGATAAGGGTAGACTACAAAATGACCTTTCCTAAATAGGAAATAATTTTGTAATGTAAAGAAAACCCGTTATTTTGGTATTGTAAAGACAACCATCCGTATCCATTTTGGGAACTACCTTATCATATACTGAAATAGAGCTCATTCAGGGACTGCAAGCCAGGGATGAAAAGTTATTCAGTTATTTATATGACCATTATTCCCCCGCGTTGTATGGGGTGGCACTCAAAATAGTTACGGATGATGCTTCCGCAGGAGATGTGCTCCAGGAAGTGTTCATTAAGATCTGGAAGAACATAGACCGATACGATCCCTCCAAAGGCCGCCTGTTTACCTGGATGCTCAACATTGCCAGGAATACCGCAATCGACAGTTTAAGGTCAAAAGCTCACAAACTTGATCAAAAAGTACAGGACGTAACCAGCGCTAATCTGATGTATGAGCCACAACTGGCCGTACACCTGTCTGTTGATCATCTTGGATTAACAAAAGTGATAGAAGGTCTTCCCAAAGATCAGCGTATTATTATTGATCTGGCTTATTTTAAAGGCTGCACACAGGAAGAAATTGCCAAAACCCTGGATATACCGCTGGGGACCGTGAAGACCAGAATGCGCAATGCGATTATGCAGTTGAGAATCCTATTAAAACAATTATAGTACAAAGTGGATGTACAACGTTACATATCGTCCGGTATCCTGGAGAGTTATGTGTTTGGGCTGCTACCCGATGCAGAACAAAACGAGGTGGAAACGATCGTCGCACAATACCCTCAGGTAAAAGCCGCTGTCCAGGAATTGCAACTGGACAGGGAACGGTTTGTACAGCTGTATGCCATGGCACCGCCGGCAGGCATCAAAGACCGTTTGCTGGATATCATCAGGGACGAGGAAACGCCGGAAGGCAACGCCCGCCTGCCGGAAGAACTGCGTACGCCGGCCCCCGCCGCTACTTCCCGCGAAACACCGGTCAAACGTATCAACGGACGTAAATCTTCTGCTGAAAAAGTCTGGAAATACATAGCAGCGGCTATTATCCTCCTGTTCCTGGGAAGCGTTGTGCTCAACTTCTTTTTCTTCAGTCGCTCTACAGATTATAAAAGCCGCTATCAGTCGCTGGTAGCAGCCAAAGAAAAGCTGGACGCCCAAAAGGAAAGCCAGTCGCTTACTGCTCATCAGGAATTGCAGAAAGAGCTGGACATGCTCAAAGACCCGGCTTTCAAATGGATCAAGCTGGAAGGCTTTGGCCCTACTGCCGGACAGGTTGTGACGGTTTGCTGGAACCCCGTTTCCAGGGCCGTTTTCCTGATTGCACAGGCGTTGCCCATGCCGCCGGCGGGTAAACAATATCAATTGTGGGCCATCCATAATAAAAAACTCGTGGATGCCGGCGTATTCCAGGGCGGCGCACAGGAGGCGCAAAAAATCCAGCAAATGAAACCGGCGGAAGCCGCAGAAGGCTTTGCCATCACACTCGAGAACGAAGGCGGCAGCACGCAGCCAACCATGGAACAGCTACAGCTGTCTGCCAAAATCCGGAAATAGTAAGCAATAACTATGGGTTGTAATTGATTAATCCGTAAATTGCTGATAATAAATACCTCGGAAAACCATTAGTTTACACGCTCGGCACAGTTTACACGGATTAGTAAGGTAGTCTATATTGATTTTTAAGTCGCAGATGGCGCTACCTATGATGTCATGGAATGAATTCAACCAAATACACCGATCAACCAAACCTGGCGGTCTGTCTTGGATTATCACGTAACATACACAGAAGCAGAACTGGTACAGGGCCTTCACGCCCGTGACCAGAAAATATTCAGTTTCCTCTATGATCACTATTCGCCTGCTCTCTACGGCGTGGTCGTAAAGGTACTGAACGACCATACCCAGGCTATAGACGTACTGCAGGACGTATTCCTGAAGATATGGCGGTATGCGGACCAGTACAATGAAGACAAAGGGCGCCTGTTTACCTGGATGCTGAATATCGCCCGCAACACCGCCATTGATGTGCTTCGCTCCAAAGCATATAAACTGGAACAGAAAATCCAAAACATCACGGATGACGTACATCTAAACGGTGGCCCGTTAACCGTGTACCAGTCCATCGACCATCTCGGTTTCTCCAAAGTCCTGGACAAACTGACCAAAGAACAACGTACCCTTATCGATCTGGCTTACTACAAAGGCTGTACCCAGGAGGAAATTTCCAGGGCACTCGATATTCCTTTAGGTACGGTGAAAACCAGACTACGTAATGCCATCATCCAGCTAAGGAACATTTTGAACAAATAAACATTTTGCGTGGACGCCCAATTCATCATATCGTCCGGACTGATAGAATTGTATACTGCCGGCCTGACTTCCGAAATGGAAAGCCGGGAGCTGGAGGCTGCCATGCATCAATACCCCGAAGTAGCCGCTGCGGTAACTACCTGCCAGCGGAACATGGAAGAATATGTGAAGCTCCAGTCCGTATCCCCGCCTGAAAGCATCAAAACACGCCTCTTAAACCTCATTCATACAGATTCCCTTACACCGGATACAGCAACAACCAATGCTGCTATACCACAACTCACTAAAACCTCGCCCATGGAACAAACCAACGTCCTGTCCGTTCCGGAAACCAAAGGTGTTTCCTGGAAATGGATCGCTGCTGCAGCCGCCGTACTGCTCATTGGCAGCGTCATCCTCAACTTTTTTTATTTCAACCGATGGAAGGAATTCCGGGAGTACAAAGACAAATACCAGTCGCTGCTCCTGTCGCAAAACTCCATCATCTCCAAAACCAATGAGTACAAGACCAGACTGGAAAAACTCACTGAATCCATGGAAATCATGGAAAACCCGAAAGTCATGAAAGTGGCCATGCCTGGTACGCCTGCCTTCCCGACAGCCGTAGCGACGGTGTTCTGGAACCAGGATAACAAACAGGTATACCTGAAAGTCAACAACCTGCCAGAACCGGCCGCAGACAAACAATACCAGCTGTGGGCCATCGTGGATGGCAAACCGGTGGACATGGGCGTGTTTGAAATGGGCGATACCGCAAGCCTCCTGCAGAAAATGAAGATCACCGGCAAAGCACAAATGTTTGCCGTAACCCTGGAAAAGAAAGGTGGCGCCGTTTCTCCAACCATGGAGCAAATGTACGTGGCCGGAAAAATCCCGGGCTGATAACATAAACCGCCGGCAGCAGCGGCTGCCGGCCCGTTTACACCACTGACTACAGCGGAGATAGCAGGGCCATCGGCATCCCTGTTGTCTCCGCTGCTTTTTTAACGAATTCCTAACACCGGAAAGCTTACAGCTTTTTCCTAAATTGCAGGCATGTCTCATTTTTGGAAAAGTATAGCCGCAACCGTTGTTGCGTGCTGCCTGCAACTGACACACCTGGCCGCCCAGGACACCGCCCGCTATAAGGGAATGACCGTTAACCTCGACGAAGTGATCGTGGAAGCTAAACGTATAGGCTTCGACGTTAATAGTTTCATTAAAAGGGTGGAAGAAGACACCACCTTCTACCGCGCCTTCAAAAACCTGCATATCGTAGGCTTTCATGCTGATAATGATATCCGCATCCTCGATAAAAAAGGACAGGTGCAGGCTTCTCTCAAAAGCAAAACCGCCCAGCACGTAAAAGGCCGCTGCCGTAACATGGAAGTGCTCGACCAGCAGGTCACCGGCGACTTCTACACCCGCAAAGGCAATTACAACTACTATACAGCTGAACTCTATGGTAACCTCTTCTTTACTCAGGGTACCGTATGCGTGGACGGCAACGGCGAAACGCCCGAAAACGCAGGCGGCGCCATGGCCCGGCATAAAGCACAGCTTAAACAGCTTATCTTCAATCCCGGCAAACCCGTAAAGGGCGTGCCTATCGTAGGCCCCAAAGTGGCCATCTTCGACCGTGATGTAATGCGGTTCTACGACTTCTCCATCAGCGCGGAAAACTATGTGGACGGAACACCCTGTTACGTGTTTACCGCCAAAGCGAAGCCGGACCTCAGCCGGATAGACCGTGGTGATGTGGTGATAGATGAGCTCATCACCTGGTTCAATAAGGAAAACTTTGAAATAGTAGGCCGTAAATACGCCCTGTCCTATAAAACCATGCTGTTCGACTTCAACGTGAAGATGAACGTACAGATGACCAAACAGTTTGGCCTGCTGATACCCGCGCTGGTGACCTACAACGGCACCTGGGACGTGGCGTTCAAAAAGCGGGAGACAGCCGCTTTTGTGGCTAAATTCTATGATTTTAAAGCCGGGGAGTAATTAGTATAAAACCGTCACCGTACCGGTCTTATGTACCGGAATACGGGTATACACTTCGCGATAGTCCACAATCCATACATAGGTGCCCAGATCTGCCTGGAGGCCTTTCACGCGGCCGGTCCAGCCTATCTGCGGGTCATTGGTATAAAACACCCGCTCCCCCCACCGGTTGTAGATGCTCAGGGTATATTGTTCTATTGGGCACCGGTACCGTGGCCGAAAGTAGTCATTGCGCCCGTCGCCATTGGGTGTGAACGCATTCGGGAAATGTACGGTGCACTCACAATCGTGATAATCCACTTTTACAGAATCCACGCTCTTGCCGCAGGCATTCCAGGCAAGCAGCGAATAGATGCCCGGCTGCCGCACAATATATTGCGGTATGCTGGTGCTGTCCTGCCATTTGAAAGGCGCGCCGCCCGCGCCCACCACAGGGATCTGGTATACTTCGTCACGGCACAGCAGCGTGTCCGGTCCAAGGTTCACGCGCAATGTATCATTAAAAGACACGTGTATGGTGTCCGATGATTCACACCGCCCTATTTGTGCATGTACAAAGTAGTTGCCGGGTTTGGTAACATAATACGTGGCCTGATCGGAACCATCCTGCCAACGGTATAAACCATTGCCGAAATCGGCTGTCAGCACCAGGAAATTACCGGTGCAAATGGTGGTATCGTTACCCAGGTTGAGTTTACGCAACCGGTTGAAGTTCACAAAAATGGTGTCTACCACATTACAGATATGATTGATCTCCACCAGCGCCCAGATATTTGCTTCATAGTTGACCGTGATAGACGGCGTAGTAGCGCCATTGCTCCATTTCCAGGCGGTAGCTTCCGGAACGGAAGGCGCCAGCGTAATGGATTCGCCCGGGCATAGCAGCGTGTCCGGCCCAAGGCTGAATGGGTAGGGCGGACCGGTAAACGTAATGGTGATCTCATCATCTATCTCGGCACATCCTTTCGGGAATACACGTACTTTGTAGGTGCCGGAAGTCCGTACGTCCTGTACAGGTGTGGTATTGCCGGTGCTCCAGAGGTAGGTGCAGTTCTGTGCGGTGGCGTCGAGCTGCAGCTGTTCGCCGGAACACAATACAAGGTCAGGGCCAAGGTCTACCTTAGGTATGGGGGTATAAAACACGTTGACGGAATCGGGTATCAGACAGCCGTTGATCTTCACTTTATAGGTCGCCGATGTATCTACGAGGATGGTAGGGGCGGTGGAACTGTCCTGCCACAGGTAAGCAGCGCCGGGTATAATGGGCGCGCTAAGGGTCATGGTGCCTCCCTGACAAAGCGTGACGTCCTGGGGACCTAAGTCATAGATCACCGGGGTGACGATCGTAACAGGTTGTGTGGTGATGTCCTGTACGCCATTGCGCCAGGCAACCAGGGTAACGGTGTAGGTGCCTGTTTGCTGGTATACGTGAAAAGCGCCTTTTATCTTGTTTGATGTGTCTTTTTGGGCCGAAGGGGGATCGCCGAAATACCATTTCACGGAGTCGATGCCCGCCGGTTGTTTGATCACGAAAAACACACTGTCCTGCACACAGGTGGACGATGCCGTGAAAGGATTGACGGCTCTGGCTTTTAGGGCAACCGGCAGCAGGGCCAGCAGCAGAAACAGAATGCGAAAGGGACGACGTATTTGGCGGCTTCTCATGTTGTTGACATGGTAATGGCCGCTAAGATAATCGAAATATATAAATTAATAATAATAATTTAGCGTGAAATAAAAAGCCTCCGGAGATCATTGTCTGCGGAGGCTTTTATTATTTTAATCTTCCCATTTTTGTTGTTTGCCTTCTTCTTCCTGTAATGGCCTGGCGGTAGTGTACCGGCGCCATTTCTCCAGCACCTGTGTAAAGTCCTCTGGCAGCGGGCTTTCAAAGTACATCTGTTTGCGGGTGCGGGGATGGATAAAGCCCAGTTGCTGTGCGTGGAGCGCATGCCGGGGGATGATCTCAAAGCAGTTTTCCACAAACTGTTTGTATTTGGCGAAAATAGTCCCTTTCAGGATGCGGTTGCCGCCGTAGGTGTCATCATTAAAAAGGGAGTGCCCGATATGTTGCATATGCACACGTATCTGGTGGGTACGGCCTGTTTCAAGGCGGCACTCTACCATGGTGACATAGTTATAACGTTCCAGTACACGGTAGTGCGTAATGGCTTCTTTGCCGTACTCCCCGTCGGGATAGGCGTCCATGATCTTGCGCAGGCGCTGGTGACGGCCAACGTGGGCCACTACGGTGCCTTCGTCTTCTTCAAAATCACCCCATACCAGGGCTATATAACGACGGTGAACGGTGTGGTCAAAAAACTGTTTGGCCAGGTCGGTCATGGCTTTTTCAGACTTGGCCACTACCAGCAGGCCGGAAGTGTTTTTATCGATGCGGTGCACCAGCCCGAAACGTGGGATTTCAGGAGTGGTGGCCTGTGTTTTATCGCCAAGGTACCAGGAAAGGCCGTTGACCAGCGTGCCGGTATAATTGCCGCAACCGGGGTGTACCACCATGCCGGCGGGCTTGTCGATGATCAGCACATCATCGTCTTCATAAACGATATTGAGCGGTAATTCTTCCGGCAGCACTTCTGTGCTTTCGGGGTTTTTGTTGGAGAATACAATGATCCTGTCCAGCGGCCTGATCTTGTAGTTGGCTTTAACGGGCTTGTCGTTTACCAACACCATCTCCGTGTCCAGTGCGTTCTGGACCTTGTTGCGGGTAATGCCTTCAATACGGGCGGTCAGGAACTTGTCGATACGGACCGGCTCCTGGCCCTTGTCCACCACCATGTTGATCTTTTCATACAGTTCCTCACTGCCCTCCCCGTTTTCCAGCTCGTCTTCCAGTTCCAGCAATTCTTCAGCCATTACAGAAAATTTTGGCAAAGGTAAATAAAATGCGGGTAGTGCTCACTGAGACACATCGCTTGTGTATTTTATTAAACACGCAAAAAGAGCGGATATATTACAGATCCTCAACGGGGCTGGTGATAACAGCCATCCGGCAAATAAGCCGGGGAGGCCTGTCCCCGGCCGGACATTACAGAAAAATGACATCTGCGGCAGGTCGGGGAGCCTGGGGCCTTCACCAGGCCTCCGGATGCCCAATGAAGAAGCATCCTGTAATGCCTGGCATCATCTGCCGTATTGATACGCCTTAGCACTTTGTTTTATATCTTTGCAGGATGAGATTTTTCTCTTTAAAACGTGGACCATTCAGTCCGGAAAAAGCATAGGAGTGTAAGCACTTTTCAGTATGGAAAAGCAGGAAATTATCGTCAGGGACCTTGGCAAAATAGATTATCAGGAAGCCTGGGACTACCAGGAACAGCTATTGAAGGAAAATGTGCAACTGAAGGCCCAAACACCCGACCAGTGGCCGAAACCAACCACCAACTACCTTCTTTTCTGTGAACATCCGCCGGTATATACGCTGGGTAAAAGCGGGCACATGGAAAATCTGCTGCTGAGCCAGGAAGAGTTGCAGCAACAGGGGATAGGCTTCGTGCCGACCAACCGCGGCGGCGACATTACCTTCCACGGTCCCGGCCAGATAGTGGGGTATCCCATCATCGACCTCGAAAATTTTTTCACGGATATCGGCAAGTACCTGCGTTACCTCGAAGAGGTAGTGATCCGCACGCTGGCGGAATATGGTGTCACCGGCGACCGGTCACCGGGAGAAACAGGTGTATGGCTCGATCCGCACGATAAAGCCAAAGCCCGTAAAATCTGTGCCATGGGCGTACGCTGCAGCCGCTGGGTAACCATGCACGGCTTTGCCCTCAATGTGAATACACATATGCATTACTTCGATAACATCATTGCATGCGGTATCGCAGATAAACAAGTGGCTTCACTGGACAAGGAATTGGGCCGCCAGGTGCCGGAAGAGGAAGTGAAGGCAAAGCTGAAAAAACATTTTGCTGAAGTATTTGGCGCTGCTATCATTTAGTCATTTGGCTATTTCGATATTTAACTGTATTGTAATGAAAAAGCCTCGGAGATGTATCATCTCCGAGGCTTTTTCATTGACACAATAATCAAATAGTTAAATAGTCAAATTACATGCGGTAGTTCAGTGGAATAAAAAAGTTCCATTTCTCTTTCAGGCGGCCATCTTCAAACAGTTCAAAATTGAACCAGCCGGCATGCATGAAAATGGCTTTTTCCAGAATAAGGGAAGGTCCTTTCACCTGTTCTATCTCAAACAGGAAGGTGCCATTAGGCTCAAAGAATTTGACGGAATATTTTTTCTGCGGCGCGTCATTCAGTTTGATGTTGACATTGCCATCAGCGGTGGTGTAAATATAGTTGGAGGGGTGCCATACCACCTTGGGCTCCTTGTTCTCATCTGGCTTGTTGGGATTGCGGGCAGCATCCTTGATGTCTGCGTATTGCAGTTTCATATCAGACCTGATGGTACTGTCGGGCAGGGCCAACAGGGTTTTACTGTAGATGAACCGCCCGTTGTTGAACAGGATGAAAAGACGGTAATAGTTATTGCCGGGCAACGGTTTGTTGTCCAGGTACACATTCCGTGTTTGCGTAGGATAGCTGGCGTAGCCAATGGTATTAAAGTTCAGCACGCTGTCCAGTGAACGTTGAATGCCGATCTCTTTTACCTCCATGAACCCGGATATCCAGTCCAACTGAATTTTACCGGTTTTAATGGTGGCCGAAAAATCAGGTAATACCGGGGGCAGCATTTCCTGGCCCTTACCTGCGAGTGCTATCGATAAAAAAAATCCTATGGCGAATGTTAAACGCGCGACCTGCTTCATACAAAAAAATCCGTGAGCTCTTAAAGTTGGCAAAAATACACTACCATTCAAATATAATGAACAGTTTTTACAGGGAAAGAACGCCTGGAGGGAGGGAAAGATTGCCTTGCAGTCCGCCGGTATGTATTAATAATACTTTGCTATTATCAGCAAAGTAGCGCTGATGGATTAATTCACGGAAAGCCTTGACAAGTTTTCCGGTGTAAATGATATCTGTCGGAATACCGGTTTCTGCAAAAAAAGTATTGATAAAATCTATAAGTGCCGGTTTTACCTTCGCATAACCGCCTCCGTGAAAGTCATGTAATAATTGCCAGTGGCTGGTTTGACCGGGACGTAGCAACGCCTGGACCTCTGCTTCAAGATATCCGGCGCCTTTTAATACAGGAATACCGGTAACGGTCTGTGTGGCCGCGGCGCTGTTGATAAGACCGGCAAGCGTAGTGCCTGTCCCCACGGCACAAAGGATATGCGTGAAACGGGCTGTAGGAAGGAGCGAGAGTATCTCTTCACAGCCGCGGGCGCCTGCTGCATTGTGCCCGCCTTCCGGAATAATGTAAGTGTCCGGACGGTTTTCAAAAGACAGACGACTGTCGCGGTAAGCTTCGCGACTGATAAACTCCAGCTGCATGCCCATGTCCTGCGCCGTTTGCAGCGTATGGCTCAATACCGGAGGTCGTTCGCCCCGGATGATGCCGGTGCAGCGGAATCCTGCCTCCCGGCACGCTGCGGCAGTGGCGGCGATATGATTGGAATAAGCCCCGCCAAAAGTAAGGATGTGCTGCCTGCCCTCGCTACGCGCAGCTTCCAGGTTGTACTTCAGCTTAAACCATTTATTGCCGGAGATGTTCGGGTCCAGCTTGTCCAGCCGCAGTATGGACGCTTCCAGCTGCTCCGGCAGCCAGGAAGGGGCAAGCGTGTCTAACGTGATATTTGCGATGTTCATCTGCCAAAATTCCCAGGGCTGAAGCCCTGGGCTACGTTGTGTTTTAGTTCTGTTTTACAGAGTATGTCTAAAATCAATGGCTTTAAGCCTTTCATGCTCATCAGTGGATGAATGCCATCGTTGATGACTTGATATTTCAGAAAGCAGAGCCCCTGCGCTTCAGCTGTTATAGCCCATGTCTGTCACTAACGGCTTTAAGCCTTTCTATATTACATTAGAAAGTAAAACCCTAAGTTCTGGAACCTGTATTCCCGGAAAGCCTGAAACAAAACGTAGCCCAGGGCTTCAGCCCTGGGAACAAAAATAACGATTATTCATTCGTCAGAAATCCGCCTTTGCCGCGGTACAGCTTAACTGGTTTATCCAGTTTCACTTTCAGTACAGTGACATATTTATCCTGCACGTTTTCGGGCACATCGATGTAAACGAGGCCGGGTACGGGGCTCCAGGAGATTTTGCCGACTACTTTATGATTCAGTTGGGCGCCGTTGCCTACTACGCTGATCTCTTCTATTTTGTTGCTCAGGCCTTTGATCACCACTTGTCCGCTGGTTTTGCCGGGCAGGAAGAGGTACAGGGTGCTGGAGTCTTTGGAGAGGGTGGTAGGGCCGTAGAAGTGGCCCAGCGGCAGTCCTGCGATGGTGTTAAAAACGGCTTCGCCGTTCTTTTTGTTCCAGGCGCCCAGTTCTTTCAGGATGTTTACTTCTTCTGCCGGGATGGTGCCATCTGCTTTAGGGCCGATATCGAGGAGGAGGTTACCGCCGTTGGCCACTGCGTCCACGAAGATGGTAATGATTTCGAACGGTGTTTTCCAGTTGGTGTCTTGTGGCTGCCATCCCCAGTTGTTGTTGATGGTCATGCACAGTTCCCACCAGTGGTAGTGGGGGCGGGTAACGGGGAAGTTCTGTTCCGGTGTGTCATAATCGCCATAGCCTTGTAAACGCCCGTTGATGATGGTGTTGGGGTTATGGGTGGTGAGCATTTTACGCATTTTGCCGGCTTCCCATTCTTCTGCGGAGTGTTCCCAGTCGCCATCAAACCACCAGAGATCGGGGTTGAATTTGGTCATCACTTCTTCCATCTGGCCTTCGTAGTATTTCAGGAAACGCTGCCAGCGTGCGGGTTGTGTCTTGATATCATAGCGGTTGCTGTCTTTCAGGAATTGTGGATAATCGGCATAACTCCAATCGATCAACGAAAAATAGGCACCACATTTGATACTGTCGCGCCGCAAAGCGGTGTAGAGCGGAGTCAGTACGTCCCTTTTGGCAGGGGTGCTGTTGACAACATCGAGCTTGCTGTATTTGCTGTCCCACAAAGCCACGCCATCATGGTGTTTGGTGGTGACGACCGCGTAGCGGGCGCCGGATTCCCTGATAAGGTCGGCCCATTCCTGCGGGTTGTAATTACTGGCAGTGAAGCCTTTGAGCTGCTGCATGTAATCGGGGTAGGAGATTTTTTTGTTGTGGAATGACCAGGATTCATCAATTCCTTTTACCGAATAAATGCCCCAGTGGATGAAGATGCCCAGTTTGGCGTCGGCAAACCACTGCATTTTGTCTTTGATGTCGTCCGGATTGGTTTTCTGTTGCGCATGAGCGGTCATAGAAAGCTGCATGGCACAGGCTCCCAGCACAAGTAGTCTTTTCATTGTTCCGTTTAGATTAATCATTAAAATATGTGTTGTCCACAAAAAGAAAGCGTGAAAATAGGTTTAATGATTATATTTAACGCCGATATTTTCAGGTAAACCATTGAAAATTATAAAATAATATCAAAAAAATGCAACCGACTTTATTGATTTTAGCGGCCGGTATGGCCAGTCGATATGGCAGTTTGAAGCAAATCCAGGCTTTCGGGCCCAGTGGAGAGACTATCATTGACTACTCTATTTACGATGCTATCCGTGCCGGCTTTGGCAAGATCGTATTTATTATCCGGGAAAATTTTGCCACTGAGTTTAAAGAGATCTTTGAACCTAAGCTCAAAGGCCGTGTGGCTACGGATTACGTGTTTCAGAACATGGATTCTTTCACCGGCGGTTACCCGATCCCGGCCGATCGTACCAAGCCCTGGGGCACTGCGCACGCTATTCTGTGCGCCAAAAACGCTATTAATGAACCTTTTGCGGTGATCAATGCAGATGATTTTTACGGCGCGGACGCTTTCGTAAAAATGGCTGCTTTCCTGAAGGGTGAAGCCAAAGCGGACATCTACAGCGTAGTAGGTTATGAGCTGGGCAAAACAGTGAGCGAGCACGGTTCCGTGTCCCGCGGTGTTTGCGCGGTAGACGGCGCCGGTTTCCTGTCAGCCATCAATGAAAGAACAAAAATTTATACTGACAATGGCCAGATCGTTTATGAAGAAGCCGATGGCAGCAAACATCCGCTGAGTGCTGAAACACCGGTTTCCATGAACTTCTGGGGTTTCCATCCCGGCGTATTTGACATCAGCCAGTCGCTGTTCAACGAGTTCCTGGAGAAAAACGGCACCAATCCTAAATCGGAGTTCTTTATTCCGATCGTGGCCGACGAATTTATCCGTCGTAACCTGGGCAAGGTGAAAGTGCTGCCTACCACAGCGAAATGGTTTGGGGTTACTTACAAGGAAGATGCACCCGGTGTTCAGGCCAGTCTGTCAGAATTGGTTAAAAACGGAGCATATCCCGACAATTTATGGAAATAACACCCAACAAATTAATCCTTCAGGCTTTTGGACTGGAGCCTGAAGGATTAAACGTCCGAAGATTCGGATCAGGACACATCAACAACACTTTTCTGCTCGAAAAGAAGGAGGACGGCAGTAAATATGTTCTACAGAAAATCAATGTGAACGTATTCAAGGAACCCGGGATAATAGCCGCTAATCAAAGAATGGCAGCCGATTATCTCGCCACACATCATCCGGCGTATCTGTTCATTACGCCCATACCCACGGTCAACGGGGAAGAGCTCTTTGTAATGGACAATGAATACTGGCGCATGATTCCGTTTATTGCCGGTTCTGTGACGGTAGACCAGGCAGATAACCCAAAGCAGGCATATGAAGCCGCCAAACAGTTTGGCCGCCTTGCCAGTTACCTTTCGGGCATCGACCTGAAGCCGTTTAAAGCTTCAATTCCGAACTTTCACAATCTCACCCTCCGTTATGCCGCTTTTCAGGAAGCCATCCGTAACGCCAGGGAAGACAGAAAGGCAGCAGCAGAAGAGCTGATTGACGAATTCCTCCGCTACTCTGACATCGCAGTCACGTACGAACAGCTGAAAACCAATCCCGAATTCAGGGACCATCTGATGCACCATGATACCAAAATCAATAATGTGCTGCTCAACAAAGACACATATGAAGGTATCTGCGTTTGTGACCTGGATACACTGATGCCGGGAAAAATCATCTCAGACCTCGGAGACATGGTACGCACCTATGTCTGCCCCGTTTCCGAAGAAGAGCCTGATGTAAGCCAGATCGTTATCCGCGATGAATACTTTGAAGCCCTCATGCAGGGATATCTCGAAGAAACAGGCGGCACTTTGACCAAAGTGGAAAAAGAACAACTCTTCTTTGCAGGAAAGTTCATGATCTACATGCAGGGTATCCGGTTCCTCACTGATTATCTCAACGGTGATGTGTATTACCCGATCAAGTACGCCCGGCACAACTTTGATCGCGCACATAACCAGCTCGTACTGCTGAAGCGCCTCATCGAAAAAGAAGACACCCTGCAGGCTATTATCAACAAATGCCTCCATGTCGGTGAACAGGTTTAGACTAGTGAACAATCAAATGAAATCATTCAAAGTCCCGGTGCTTTTCCGCACCGGGATTTTTTTTGCCGCCTTTCCCGTTTCTTCCTGCTTCCCGGTATCAGTTGGTTGTTAGTATTTGATAACCGGTTTTAGTAATTTGTTAGAAATGAATTAATAATCGACTTCTTTTTTTGAATATTTTCAAAAACATATAAAGGGATTAATTTTTGACGAAATATTTTGCCCTTTGTTGTTTTTTATTTTTTTCACGAATACATTTGTACTGATACAAACAATCATCACCTCCTTATGTGGGTAAATAAAGACAATATAAAACTTAATCACATCGTACCTCAGCTCAACTGGGCTATCACGAAGGTCGTGATTATCGTCGTTGTCATTATTAGCCACCATTTCGGAGGATAGGTACACGTGCATAATCAAAATCGATATACGCCTTCCTCCGCAAAGAGGAAGGCTTTTTTTTTGACCACTACAGTTTGACGCTAATAATTCAATTTTATGTATAGCTATTACAACAACGACACCTTTCTTTATCTCGACGGTCAGTATCTGAAAGCAACAGCCGCCACCACAGACCTTTTCGGTCAATCGCTCCACTACGGTTACGCCGTATTTGAAGGTATCCGCGCTTATAAAACAGCCAACGGAGAAGTAAAGATCTTTAAAGCGAAGGAACACTTCGACCGTCTGAAGCGCTCCTGCGAACTGATCCACATCCCTTACAAATTCGACAATGAAGAACTGATCGCGGCCTGTTACAAAGTGTTGGAGATGAACAACATGGAGGAAGCCTACATCCGTCCGCTGGTGTTCTGTCCGCCGAACATGACCCTGAAAGCAGCGAGCGAATCCAATATACTCATCTGCGCATGGGAATGGGGTGCTTACCTCGGTGAAAAACTCCTCCGCATCATGACCTCCTCTTACGAAAGACCGAACCCGAAAGCGTTCCAGATAGAATCCAAATCGGCCGGCCTGTACGTAAACTCGATACTGGCCTCACAGGAAGCAAAACAAAAAGGATACGATGAAGCACTGTTGCTGGATATGAATGGTAATGTTGCGGAAGGCCCCGGCGCTAACATCTTCTTTGAAAAAGACGGAAAGATCTTCACTCCCCCTCCCGGTAACATTCTCCCCGGCATTACCCGCGCCACCGTTATCGAACTTTGCCACGAACTGCAAATCCCGATCGAAGAAAAACTGTTCACCATCGATGAATTAAAACAAGCTGACGCTGCCTTCTTCTGCGGTACCGCTGCAGAAGTAGTAGGCCTCGAATCTATCGACGGACAGGCTTTCGGCAAACCATGGGCTTCTTCCCTCGGAAAAGTATTACAACAGGCATATAAAGCGAAAGTGCTCGACAAAACCTTCCAGCGCGAAGCGCAGTTGGCATAGCAGTAGCTGTTAGTATTTTAGCTGTCAGTGCTAAATGCTGACAGCTAAAAACTAAAAGCTTCCCTTGAACTTTGTAAAACGAAAAACAGAGAATCCGCAACAGTAAAGGGTTTGGAAGAACCGGAGGCAGATTTGAAGACCGGTTTACCGAAAATATTTGGTTTGAATTTGCCGGCCTCACCGGGTAATTTGTGATGGATTTTTAAAATAGGATTACTATAAACAGCTGGTAATCCGGGTAATAACAACAGCAATGGAATTAAACAAATACAGCAAAACGATTACACAGGACCCTACGCAGCCCGCTGCGCAGGCACAGCTCTACGGTATCGGCCTCACTGAAGAAGACCTGAAGAAAGCGCAGGTCGGCATCGCCTCCATGGGCTATGATGGCAATACCTGTAATATGCACCTCAATGACCTCGCACAGGATGTGAAAAAAAGCGTCTGGGCCAACGACCTCGTCGGCCTGACATTCCACACCATCGGCGTCAGCGACGGCATGAGCAACGGTACGCCCGGTATGCGCTACTCCCTGGTAAGCCGCGATCTGATCGCTGATTCCATTGAAACTGTTTGTGGGGCGCAGTACTACGATGCGCTCATCACCGTGCCCGGCTGTGATAAAAACATGCCCGGCTCCCTGATGGCCATGGGCCGCCTCAACCGCCCGTCCATCATGGTGTACGGCGGTACCATCGCACCCGGTAAATACAAAGGACAGGACCTGAACATTATCTCCGCTTTCGAAGCGCTGGGCCAGAAAATGGCCGGCAAGCTTGACGAAGGCGACTTTAAAGGCATCGTACAAAACTCCTGCCCCGGCGCCGGCGCCTGCGGCGGTATGTACACGGCCAATACCATGTCTTCCGCTATCGAAGCATTAGGTATGAGCCTGCCTTACAGCTCATCCAGCCCCGCACTGAGCAAGGAAAAGAAGGAAGAATGCGCCAACGCCGGCAAATACATCCGCCTGCTCCTGGAAAAAGATATTAAACCAAGGGACATCATGACCAAAGAGGCTTTTGAAAATGCCCTCACCGTGATCATGGCCCTGGGTGGCAGCACCAACGCCGTACTGCACTTTATCGCCATCGCGAAATCCGTGGGCGTGCCGCTGACACTGGAAGATTTCCAGCAGTCAAGCGACAAAACCCCGCTGATCGCTGACCTGAAGCCAAGCGGTAAATATCTCATGGAAGACCTCCACAATATCGGTGGCGTGCCTTTAGTGATGAAATACCTGCTGAAACAAGGTCTCCTGCATGGTCACTGCATGACCGTGACCGGCAAAACCATCGCTGAAAATCTGGAAAGCGTTCCGGATATTGATTTCGGCAAACAAGAAATTATCGTTCCTACGGAGAAGCCACTGAAAGCCAGCGGCCATATCCAGATATTATACGGCAACCTCGCCGAAAAAGGCTCCGTAGCCAAAATCACCGGTAAGGAAGGCGAACAGTTCACAGGACCTGCACGCGTGTTCGACGGTGAATTTGAGCTCATCGCCGGTATTCAGTCCGGAAGAGTGCAACAGGGGGACGTGGTGGTGATCCGCCAGGTAGGCCCGAAAGGCGCACCCGGTATGCCTGAAATGCTGAAACCTACCAGCGCTATCATGGGCGTGGGACTGGGCAAAAGCGTGGCACTGATCACCGACGGCCGCTTCTCCGGTGGCACTCACGGTTTCGTGGTAGGCCACATTACACCGGAAGCATTCGAAGGCGGTAACATCGCGCTGGTAGAAGACGGTGACATCATCGAAATAGATGCAGTGAACAATACAATCAATATGAAAGTGAGCGACGAAGAACTGGCTGCCCGCAGGGCCCGGTGGACCGCTCCGGCATTGAAGGTATCCAATGGAATCTTATTTAAGTACGCAAAACTTGTTAAAAATGCTACAGAAGGATGTGTTACCGATGAAAGCTGAGAAAGCTGATAAGCGGTTGTCTGCAAAGCCTGTTATTACCGGCTCAGAAGCTGTGATCCGTTCCCTCATCGCCGAAGGGGTGGACACCATCTTCGGTTATCCCGGCGGGGCCATCATGCCTATCTATGATGCCCTGTATGATTTCCAGGACCAGGTACATCATATCCTGGTAAGGCATGAACAGGGTGCTACACATGCGGCCCAGGGTTATGCCCGCAGCTCCGGTAAAGTAGGAGTGGCCTTCGCCACCTCCGGCCCGGGCGCTACCAACCTGGTCACCGGCCTTGCAGACGCTTATATGGACAGTACTCCCATGGTATGCATCACCGGTCAGGTGGCTGCTTCCCTGCTGGGTACCGACGCCTTCCAGGAAACAGACGTGATCGGTATCACCATGCCTATCACTAAATGGAATATACAGGTGACCCGCCAGGAAGATATTCCCGGCGCTATCGCCAAAGCTTTTTATATCGCCCGCAGCGGCCGTCCGGGCCCCGTGCTGGTGGATATCACCAAAAATGCACAGGTGGGTGAATGTGAATATGAGTATGTACCGTGCACGCATATACGTAGCTACCAGCCGGTACCGGAATTGAGACTGGACGCGGTGAAAGAAGCGGCTGCACTGATCAACTCGGCAAAGAAACCTTATCTGCTGGTAGGTCATGGCGTACTGTTGTCCGGCGCTGAGAAAGAACTGATAGCGCTGGCAGAGAAAGCACAGATACCCATGGCTTCCACACTGCTCGGTTTGTCTGCCGTTCCGGTAGATCACCCGCTGTACGTAGGTTTGCTGGGCATGCACGGCAACTATGCACCGAATATCCTCACCGGTGAATGTGATACCGTTATCGCAGTAGGCATGCGTTTCGATGACCGTGTAACCGGCGACGTGAGCACTTATGTGGCCAACGCAAAAGTTATTCACATCGAAATCGACGCAGCCGAAATCAATAAAATCATCAAAGCGGACGTGGCCCTGCATGCAGATGCTAAAACCGCGTTGCAGGCTCTGCTGAAGGAAGTACAGCCCGCTAAACATGACGAATGGCTCGCAGAATTCAGGGCTGCCGACAAAAAGGAATATGATAAGGTTCAGCATAATGAACTGTATCCTGAAACCGGTGAACTGAAAATGGCGGAAGTAGTTCGCCTGATCTCTGAAAAAACAAAAGGAGAAGCGGTGCTGGTAACAGACGTAGGGCAGCACCAGATGATCGCTTCCCGTTATTACCGCTTCAAAAATCCAAATACCAACATCACTTCCGGTGGCATGGGCACCATGGGCTTCTCACTGCCAGCCGCCATGGGCGCTAAAATGGGCACACCGGAAAAAGAAGTCGTGGCGGTTATCGGTGATGGCTGCTTCCAGATGACCCTCCAGGAGCTGGGCACCATTTACCAATCCAAAATAGGCGTGAAGATCGTGATCCTGAACAACAACTTCCTCGGCATGGTACGCCAGTGGCAGCAGCTGTTCTTCGATAAACGTTATTCTTCTACTGAAATGGTCAACCCCGACTTCGTTCAGATCGCCAAAGGATTTTTTATCCCGGGCAAAAAAGTCACTGCCAGAGAAGATATCTCCGCTGCCATTGATGAAATGCTGGCCACTGACGGCGCTTACCTGCTGGAAGTAGTGGTGGAAAAAGAAGACAACGTGTTCCCGATGATTCCTGCCGGCACGCCTGTTACCACTATCAGACTGGAATAGTACTACCCGATCAACAGACAAGTAAATAAATTTTTTACAAGAATTGCCTCTCTTTTTGCCCGGCCAAAGGCCAAAAAAAGGAGGGAGGATGCCCAAGCTGTTTTTATGCAAAAAGAATATACAGTCACGGTTTATACGGAAGACCGTATAGGTATTACCAACCGTATCACCATTATATTTACCCGCAGAGGGATCAATATCACCAGCCTGACAACTGCTGAGACAGAGATTTCCGGCGTGTACAAGTTTATTATAACGGTGATGTCTACACGTGAAAAACTGGATAAGGTGGTCGGTCAGATCGAGAGACTGATTGAAATTCACCGTGCCTTTGTACACGAGGAAGATGAAGTGGTGTACCAGGAACTGGCATTGTATAAGATTTCCACCAAATCACTGGAATCCGGTGATATCGAACGGCTGATCCGCGACCATCATGCGCGTATCCTGACGATCACGGCAGACTATTTCGTGATCGAGAAAACCGGTCACCAGCAGGAGCTGACAGACTTCATTAAAAAGCTGGAGCCCTATGGTCTGATAGAATATTCCAAAAGCGGAAGAGTGGCCATTGTGAAATGGAGCCGCCGCTTCCACGAACACCTGAAAGAACTGCAGGCCTCATCGGAAGCGTAAGCTGCCGATAGCCGCAACATAAACAAGCCTTTATTCATTTACTTAAAATTTACAGCTAATAGCTAATGGCTAGTAGCTAAAAGCTAAAAACACAAAACATGGCAACCATCAATTTTGGAGGTGTACTCGAAGAAGTAGTAACCAGGGAAGAATTCCCAATGGAAAAAGCACGGGAAGTCCTGAAAAACGAAGTTATCGCTGTTATCGGTTATGGCGTACAAGGCCCCGGCCAGGCACTGAACCTGAAAGATAATGGCTTCAATGTTATCGTTGGTCAGCGTAAAAATTCCAAAACCTGGGATAAAGCAGTAGCTGATGGCTGGGTTCCGGGCGAAACTTTATTCGATATCGAAGAAGCTGCTGCCAAAGGTACTATCATCCAGTTCCTGTTGTCCGACGCAGGTCAGATCACCCTGTGGCCTACCCTGAAACAACACCTGACTCCTGGTAAAGCACTGTACTTCTCCCATGGATTTGGTATCACCTATAAAGAGCAGACCGGTATCATTCCGCCTGCTGACGTAGACGTAATCCTGGTTGCTCCCAAAGGCTCCGGTACTTCCCTGCGCCGCCTGTTCCTGGCTGGTCAGGGCCTGAACTCCAGCTACGCTATCTTCCAGGACGCTACCGGCCGCGCGAAAGAACGCGTAGTAGCACTGGGTATCGGCGTGGGTTCCGGTTACCTGTTTGAAACAGATTTCAAGAAAGAAGTATTCTCTGACCTCACCGGCGAACGTGGTTCACTGATGGGCTGTATCCAGGGTATCTTCGCTGCTCAATACGAAACACTGCGCAGAAACGGTCACTCTCCGTCTGAAGCATTCAACGAAACCGTAGAGGAACTGACTCAGTCCCTGATGCCGCTCGTTGCTGAAAACGGTATGGACTGGATGTACGCTAACTGCTCTACTACCGCTCAGCGTGGTGCGCTCGACTGGTGGAAGAAATTTAAAGACGCTACCCAGCCGGTATTTGACGAACTGTACGCCAGCGTAGCCGCCGGTAAAGAAGCTGCCCGTTCTATCGCTTCCAACAGCACTCCGGATTACCGCGAGAAACTGAACGAAGAACTGAAAGAACTGCGCGAAAGCGAAATGTGGCAGGCGGGTGCAGCTGTTCGTAAGCTGAGACCAAACGCTTAATCAATTACGAATTACGAATTACGAATTACGTCTTGTAATTCGTAATTCGTAATTCGCAATTCGTAATTCAAAAAAATATGTCCTCTAACTTAATATCTGGCGTTAGCCCGCTCAATATCCTCGATGCATCGGTGAAATTGAAGCCTGTGGTGAACCGCACGCCGTTGACTTATAGCGCTACGCTTTCCCGTCGCTATAACTGTGATGTATATCTGAAAAGAGAGGATATGCAGATTGTACGCTCCTACAAACTCCGCGGGGCCTACAACCTGATTAGCAGCCTGCCCGCCGATCTGCTGGCCAAAGGCGTTACCTGCGCCAGCGCAGGCAACCATGCACAAGGCTTTGCCTATGCCTGTAAAGCCATGAACATCAAAGGCGTGGTTTTCATGCCGATCATCACACCAAAGCAAAAAGTAAATCAGGTCAATATGTTCGGGGGCGATAACATCGAAATACGCCTCACCGGTGATACTTTCGATGACTGCTCCACAGAAGCACAGGCCTTCACCGCTGCCCATGGGATGACTTTCATTCCCCCTTTTGATAACGCTAAAATTATTGAAGGGCAAGGCACCGTGGCAGTGGAAATTCTGGAAGACCAGACCAACATCGATTACCTGTTTGTCCCCGTAGGCGGTGGTGGCCTCGCTGCCGGTACCGGCACCTACTTCAGGACTTACAGCCCTAAAACCCGCATCATAGGTATTGAACCGGAAGGCGCCCCTTCCATGCTCCGCGCCTTTGAAAATGGCGGCCCGGTGACCCTCGATGAAATTGAACGTTTTGTAGACGGCGCTGCGGTAAAAAGAGTAGGGACGCTCAACTACCAAATATGCCGCGAAGTGCTGGATGAAATGCACCTCGTGCCGGAAGGTATGGTGTGCTCCACTATCCTCAAACTGTACAATGAAGACGCCATCGTGGTAGAACCTGCCGGCGCGCTCTCTATCACAGCCCTTCAGGACTATGCGGAAGAAATCAAGGGGAAAAAAGTAGTCTGCATTATCAGCGGCAGCAATAACGATATCGACCGCATGCAGGAAATAAAGGAACGCTCACTGCTGTACGAAGGACTGAAGCATTACTTTATTGTACGCTTTGCACAGCGCCCGGGCGCACTCAGGGAATTCCTGAACCATATCCTGGGGCCTAACGACGATATCACCCGCTTTGAATTCATTCAGAAACATAATAAGGAAACAGGCCCCGCACTGGTAGGCATAGAACTGAAGTGCAGGGAGGATTATGATACCCTCATCGCCAACTTCCGGAAATATAATTTTCAGTTCACCGAACTGAATAAAGATGATAACCTGTTTGGTTATCTTGTTTAGAGTTTGACAAATAGTTGTTTTAAGAGTAATATAAGCCTGGTCATTTTTATGAACGGGCTTTTTTATTGCTCCACTATTGCGCTCAAGGTGGCCAGATATTCGTCTTTTAAGTAAGGGTGCAAATCCTCTTCATTCAGCATGGCCTGGATCTTTTTGATGATAACCAGTTTCACTTCCAGTGTCATGGGATCATTTTTCTCCAGCTGCTGCTTTACGGTATCATAAAAAACCACGATGGCTTTTTTCCTGGGTGCAATGTCAGGGACAGACAACAGGTATTCCCATCTTTTCGCCCATGTCTGATACTGCGGAAAAACACGGATATGCAGCGCTACATAAAAGTTGACTTTCCTGTTGCCGGACGCGGCCACCAGATAATCAAACATGGCATCGGTAGGTGTCAGTCCATACCGCCATACCATGTTACCTAAAGCAGACACAACGTTGATTTGCAGTTTCACATTGTCGGGAAACTGTATGCCAATAGCCACCAGTATAGCTCCCAGCTCGTTGTCGGACAATACCGGCGTATAGAACGTTGATACTTCGGCCCGCGGTATTTTTTCAAATTCCCTTATATATGTTTCCAGTTCCTGCTCAGAGAGTTGCTGCCAGTTGAGGAGCTTGTCTTTCAGGGAGTGTAAGGCGTCTGTTTTTAATTTCATGGTTGGAATAGTTAGCTGCTTTAAAAATCAGTCATCTGATAATATGTCGTCATATAAGTTCCCGGTGGATACCTGGTTCCAATGTGCGCCATATTGTTCGTGCACTACCACTAATGCTAATAAAGATAAGGGGTTAAAAGCAGAAATACGCATATCTTTTTTGGAGGCTGTCCGGTAAGTGATTTCTGCTTTCGCCTCATCCATTTCCAACCTTATGGCGTAGCCTTTTTCCTTGATGGTATACAAGGCGATGTTGTAGGTGTTCATGGCTTCTGTTAACATGCGGTTGATTTAAATCAATAGAAAAATTCGCCATCTCCGTATTCTTCCCGAATGATTTTTTCTATGTCTGTATAGTTGTATTGCTTTTGGGTTTTAATTGTCTGAATGACTAATTGATATTTCACATCAAAACGTTCGTCATATCCACTGGGAATTAGCGGTTCCACTGCCATGGGTGTTTCAAAAAGCGGATGGTGGATAACCGGCACATCCAGCCCCAATTTGCGTCTTACTTTAAACAGGTTGATGAATTCCATGGGAATTAGTCCCGGACCCAGAAACTCCTCATATTCTCGTTTTTCTGCCCGCTGAACGCCTACGCTGTTAAGGTGATGGTCACATAGTTCGTTCCAGTAGGAGGCAGGCAGCACGCTATAGTCATTCCAATGATCAATCAGTTGTTGATAGATACCATATCCCTCTTTCCCGAAGATAAACACTCTTTCTTTGACAGGATTGTGTCCCAGCCATTTTTCCACGAGAAAATGCAGCAGTTGTGTACTGGGATATACCTGTTGGTTTTTATGCTCTTTACTTGTTTTATACACGTCCATGTTGAGATAATCGATGGATTTTTCGATCAGTATTTTCAACAGGTCGTTTCTTTCCATATACAACGCATAATAAAAAGCATCGCGTATGTGATCGATATATTCGTCGGCAGCATGCGCCATGGTCCAGAAAAGGGCTGTCCGTTCAAAATATTTCCAACAGAGAGGGTTTCCCTGAAAGAGGAGGTTTTTGGCTGCAATATGGTGGGATTCATTAGATTGAACATCTGTCAGTACTCCATAAAACAAGCGGAAATCATATTTGTTTTTTTTGAAGTTTTTATAGGAGAAAACATAGCCTTCCATAAAATCCCTGTTGGCCTGTTCAAAGTCAATAGGCTGGCCATATCCGTAGTGGTCGATGATTTTTTGAATTACCTTGTTATAAGTCCGCATTAGCGATTATTTACATTTTATTCTGATCGAGCGTTGGTCTACATTAATCTGTACCAATTTATTTTCTAATTGACCTGCCCGTTTGGCTTGATCAATCATTCGCATCAACCTATTTTGGTAAGCGGGTTTGCTACCCCAATGCCCATTGGTATTTCCCATAATTTTGTTGATGTTCCTGTTTGTCCAGGTGGACATGTTGCTTTTGCTCCTCCAGGAGCTTTGGCTGGCCTTTACTTCTATCACATTAATTTTTCCGTTAGGTGCTTTGGTTACCAGATCAAAGCCGTGTCCAGATGCATTCTGAACTGATCCAAGAATGGTATGGCCTTCTTTCTCAAGGTACTTACTGGCTACTTTTTCACCCCATGCGCCCAGAGTGCCGTTGAGTCCAAAAGGATCAATCCATAAGTTAGGGTCTCTAATATAAGAATAAAAATTCAGCTCTTCAGACGCAAGTCCTAATGGGTCCTGGCTGATATACATACCGGTCTCCGCATCATAATACCGAAAGCGGTTATAAGCAAGTCCTGTTTCTGCATCTTGATATTGACCAGCATAGCGGAAGGGGATAAAATATTTGTCTCCTTGCAGCGATTGCACCTGCCCATAGATGTCAAGATCTGTTGCCCATACTTTATTACCATTTTCGTCATAGGCTTCACAAGGAGTGCCAAGATGGTCTGTGATCACGGAATACCGCTGCTGTCCGGTTATTTTAGCTGACAGGCTGAACCCTCCATCTTCAAACACCCACGTGGTAAGCGTATCGGAAGGTATCGGTTCGGGGTGGCTTAAAACCATTTCCCCGTATTCGTTGACGGTTACATGCGGGCGCTCTGATTCTGGATAAGACCATTCATGAAGCGGCACATCGGCATCCCAAACGAATCGGGTAATCTTGTTCTTCATCGTTTTCTCTGTTCTGCGTCCCAGTGCATCATAGCGGAAAGATATGACGACGCCATCAGGACGGGTAACAGTCTCCAGCGAACCATTGGCATACCAGCTATATTTCCATGTGGCAGGGATGTTGCCGGATGTTATTGTTTTACAGATAAGATTGCCTTCTTCATCATAGCTGTAATGGCCCTGATTAGTCTCTAACAGCTTACCACCGGCGCTATATTTTCTGTCTTGCCTTGTAGGAGTATCAAAGAGGTTACCTGTGCGGTCGGGATTGCGGTAGCCTGTTTGACCATTTTCATATTGCGCCCATGATAACCGGTTATCTGCGTCATAGCCATATTTTTTTAACCCGTGGTTAAGTATGTTCAGTATCTGTTTTAGCCGGTTGTGACCATCCCAAAGGTATTGGCGGTGGCGGGTGGTTCGGCCATTCACACTAACTTCATGTGAAGTTGCCATTCCCCGGTTGTCATACTGCCAATAGCTGTTTATATTCCCTGGCAGATAGCGTGCGACTTCCTGACCAAGCAGATTTCTTTGGATCTGTGCGCTCCAATCGTCCTCTTGGTTGGAGGTACGGGCAAAAATACCTGAGAGATTATTGGTATTATTCCAGTTAAAGTGAATATCGGCGCCGAGGCTGCTGCTGACAGCAATGCGATTGCCAGCGGCATCGAAGCCACTGTTTACAAGATGACCGTCCTGCCATTCGGAAATTATGCGTCCGAGTTTGTCGCGTTGAAAACGAACGGTAGCGTGCTGATTGATGGCTTCAATAAGATCGCCACTGCGGTTGTAGCTGAATGTTTCCCAGGAGCCGTCCTGATGCTCCACACGGACTATTTTTCCATTGCTGTCATATTCAAGGTTGGTCCATTTGCTGCCGGAACGCTGAATACGAATGATCTTTCCGGAATGGTCTCGTTTGTAGTGCCGAATTAGCCCGTCAAAGCCAACATCACTGATGATGTTCCCATTGGCATCACGGATAACGCGGAAGGTTTCCCCTTTTTCGTTTACTATACCAGTTAGCTCTTCTTCCTGATTATATATAAAATGAACATTGACACCGTTTTCCTCCCGTTTTTTGATGTTGCCCAAAGGGGTATAGGAGAAGTGTATCTCATGTTCTTTGTCCTGTAACAACGTGATGTCGTCATAAGCATCATATTGAAGCTGTATGTGATTGCCTCCTGCCAGTCTGATATCTATAGCCCTGTCCAGAATATCATAGCGGAATTCCTGTTCATCCTGCAATGGGCCGGTAACTGTTATGCATCTCCCCCAGGTGTCATATGCCCATGAGGTCTGACTGCCATCAGGCATGCAGATACCAGTGAGGTTAAAATCGGCGTCATAGGTTAATATGTTAATGTGTTCATCCTCTGTTTCAATCTTAGACAAAAGGTTTTGTTCATTGTACCGATGTATGGTAATGCGGCCATTTGCCTCAGTGGTAGTATGTATCTGGCCATTTTGTTCATAGTAGATATAGGTGTTGTTGTTGCCTGTAGCATCTTCCTCCAATATAACCCTGCCGGCGCTATCATAGTGTATGGTTTGTGTGTTGCCATCAGGCAGCGTTACACTTGTCCGGTTACCCCGCTCATCATACGTATACCCGGTAACGTTACCTTCCGGATCAATAACACGATACAACTCCATTTCTTCTGTATACTCAAAAAAAGTGGAATGTCCCAACGCGTCCTTTATCTGTGATACCACAAAATCCGGTGTGTAATAGTAGGTCGTGATGCCCTTTGTATTGCGTATCTGGTTGAAGCCTTTGTCAGGATGATATTCCAGCCTGCCTTCCAGTAACCCCTTGTCTCCGGTGGTGTGAATACAGCGCCTTAGCTTATCATATTCCCAGTAGAAAGAATTACCATTGCGATCGGTTTTTTTGATCATCAGGTGATCATGATAATGTATGTATGTCGTCTGGTCCAATGCGTCGGTCAGCTCAGTGAGATCTCCGGCCTCATTGTAGGCGTAACGCACCAGCTCCCGGCTTTCTCCGCGATGACGGGCGGTCACGCGGATAATGCGGCCGGCGTCGTCACGTTCTGTCAGCAGATGTCTGCCAACACTGTCAATAATCCGCACCAGATGCCCGGCACCATTGTAATGAAAGCTGATCATAAATCCTCTTTCATCAGCAATATTGATCAGCCGGTAGTGTTTGTCAGCAGGATGTAACTTGCGGAAGGTATAAGTATAACGGTTTTCATAGCTGAATAATGTATAGTCCTCCATGTTGTCGCGGGTAAGCAACAGCCGTTCATGGCGGTTGTAGTTACTGTCACCGGAATAGTGAAGGGCATCAAATACCGCGCTGCGGCCGTCGCCCAGTAACACCACCGTGGCGTCTTCATCGGGGAATTCGTATACCCGCATATCGTAGCACAAATGCGTACCATGTCCGAGCAGCCCTTCAAAAGAGCTGTCGCTGTTCCAGGAACGCTCCCATTTCAGCGGAATAGGACCAGGCAACTCAAAATCGGTGCCGTCATATATCACAATGCCCTGCACCAGGTCCACCGGCTCAAATCCTTTCTTGCAAAGAGCTTTGCTCAGTTTATTACTGCCGATTTTCGCTTTCAGGGCGTGATTGAATTTCGTCAGCGCCTTTTTGCCGGCTTTGCCGAGCCCTTTCATCAAGGCGCCAAAACCGAATGACATGATCAGGTTCAGTAACACGCCCGCCCAGTCCGGAACATAAGGCCCGCCTACCATTACCGGTTTCCCAAATGATAATGGGATCGAGTAGGAGGTCGGAAGATAGAGGCTGGGAATCGGCTTAAACTTTTTCCCGGGCGTAATAGACAAGGGCAGACCAATATCATTACAGGTCATCAGCATATGCCCCGATGGACTCATGAGATTACCTTCAACTTTTACTTTTTTACTACCAAAGAAGTTAACGGAATCATGGCCGATCATAGGTGCCAGTAAAAACGGTCCACCCATGGGAATATGAAACAGAAAGATCAGCATCCCATTGGTGTCGCTTTTTCCCCGTGGTACATGGTTAATGCGGGTGGTGGCCCCAATGAAGGGAACATAATCCATCGGATCAATGACCAGTCCGATAAAAGGATGGGGTAACGGTACAGGAAATCCCAAAAGGATAACAATATGGATGTCCAGTCCAATCACCGGGGTGAAATGTTTGTTACTGACAAGCATCTGATATGGTTTGGAGCCAGGGGCAGGTACAACAATGAGAATAGTACTATAAATATAAGGAATATACGGAGCGGAAAAAAATACGGAAAGGTTGGGGACGGCAGGTTACGGAAGAGCTGGATTAATGTTGGGGTAGGTTACTTTACTAAAATAAGAAGCAGGCAATATACCTGCTTCTTACAAGATAATTTAAACGCTATTTTTTCAAACTCGCAATATCAATCACAAAACGATATTTCACATCTCCTTTCATCATACGGTCATACGCGGTGTTGATATCTTTAATATCGATCACTTCCACATCACTCACAATATTATGTTCGGCGCAGTAGTCCAGCATTTCCTGTGTTTCGCGGATGCCACCGATCAGTGAACCGGCAATGCTGCGGCGTCCCATGATCAGGTGAAAAGCCGGTACGGCGGAAGGTTCCGGCGGTATCCCCAGACAGATCATCACGCCATTGAGCGTCAGCAATTTCAGGAAGTCGTTGTATTCGTGCGGTGCAGATACCGTATTAATGATGAAATCAAAATGGTTGCGCAGTTTTTTCATTTGCTCCTTGTCTTTGATCAGAGCGAAATGATGTGCGCCCAGTTTTTTGGCATCCGCTTCTTTGGATGGCGATGTGCTCAGCATGGTCACTTCGGCGCCCATGGAATTGGCCAGTTTCACGGCCATGTGTCCCAGGCCGCCCAGGCCCAGCACGGCCACTTTATGCCCTTTGCCTACTTTCCAGTGGCGCAACGGAGAGTACGTGGTAATGCCTGCGCACAACAGGGGCGCTACGCCTTCCAGCGGCAGTTTGTCAGACACTTTCAGGGTATATTGTTCGTCTACCACGATCTGCGTGGAATAACCGCCATAGGTGAGCGTTTTACGGTCCATCTCCGTGCCGTTATAGGTACTGGCGTTGCCTTTCTCACAGTACTGCTCTTCTCCGGATTTACAGGGATGGCATTCCCGGCAGGAATCCACAAAGCAGCCTACGCCGCCCAGATCGCCTACTTTGAATTTGGTCACATGGTCGCCCACTTTCACAATGCGGCCCACGATCTCATGGCCCGGCACCATCGGGTATATGGAACCGCCCCATTCGTCCCGCACCTGGTGTATATCCGAATGACATACGCCACAATAAAGGATTTCTATTTGTACATCATGAGGACCTACTTCCCGACGCTGGAAATTCCAGGGGCCAAGGGGAGTGGTAGCACTTTGTGCCGCGTAAGCTTTGGTTTCAATCATGCTCTCTCGATTTAAGATTTCGAAACTACTGATTTTTAAGGAGGTTTATGCTGACCGCCATCCTGTTACCCAATTGTTTAACTTAGTAGGATGTTAAGTTATTGGGAGAAACAAAGTCTGCTTCAGTACGACTATATCATTGCCGGCAGCGGTATCGTGGGACTTTCCGCCGCCATCAGCCTGCGGGAGCGGGAGCCGGACGCCCGTGTGCTGGTGCTGGAACGGGAGGTACTGCCTACCGGTGCCAGTACTAAAAACGCCGGCTTCGCCTGTATCGGCAGCCTGACCGAAATACTGGCCGACTTGCAGACGATGCCGTCTGAAACAGTGCTGGACCTCGTGTCTATGCGGCGGACAGGATTGCAGTTGCTCCGCCGCCGCCTTGGCGACGAACGGATCGGCTACCGGGAAAACGGCAGCTACGAACTGATCGGCGCCCGCGAAGAGTGGGCCCTGCACCAGCTGGACGAGATCAACCGCTTGCTGGCCGGCGTACTGGATGATGCGCCTGCCTTTTCCCTCGTCAGCGATAAAATAGCCTCATTCGGTTTTGCGCCGGCCCATGTGAAAGCCATGGTGCGCAACCACTACGAAGGGGAGCTACATACCGGGCAAATGATGCGGGCGCTCATCGACAAAGCCATAGCCTCAGGGGTGGAAATAAAAACGGGATGCCCTGTTACCCGCATGGAAGACCTCCGCTCCGGGGTCAATGTGGTGGTCGCCCATCAGCTGCTGAAGGAGGAAGTGGTCTTCCGGGCGCGGAAGCTGCTGGTTTGCACCAATGCCTTCACCCGCCAGTTGCTGCCCGAGCTGGAGGTAACCCCCGGAAGGGGACAGGTGCTCATCACTGAACCATTGCCCGGACTGCCTTTTAAAGGGGTGTTCCACCTCGAAGAAGGATATTTTTATTTCCGGGAGCTGGATGGCCGCATACTGCTCGGCGGCGGCCGGCAGCTGGACTTCTCCGGAGAAACCTCTACAGAGTTTCGCTACAACGACCGTATCCAGCACGAACTGGAAGAAATGCTGCGCCACCTGATCATCCCGGGCCGGCCTTTCGCCATCGCTGACCGGTGGACCGGCATCATGGCTTTTGGGAGTACCAAACAACCTATCGTCCGGGCTTATTCGGAAAATATTATTCTGGGTGTGCGTATGGGCGGCATGGGCGTGGCCATCGGGTCGTTGATAGGAGATAAAATCGCTGCCATGGCGGCTGAAGCTATCTAACCCGCACGCCTCTCCGTTTTTTTGTTAAAGTGTTTTGATAGCAATTTTAAATGTATAGATTTGATCTCTTGGGGAAACCGCAGTCGATCTGCGGTTTTTAGTTTTAGCTTTTTATGGTGCATAAGCGTATTTAATACATTTATTTCACTATATTGATCCGCCAAATTTATTATACAAACCACGTTTGAACATTTATGCAACCAAACTTACTTCACTACGTCGATTACCTGGTATTCCTGGTATATTTTGTAATAGTGGCCGGCTACGGGTATTATATCTATCAGAAGAAAAAGAAAGCGACGACAGACTCGAAAGACTTTTTCCTGGCAGAAGGCTCCCTGACATGGTGGGCTATCGGCGCCTCCCTGATTGCCTCCAATATTTCGGCGGAACAGTTTATCGGTATGTCCGGCTCCGGTTTTTCCATGGGCCTGGCCATCTCCACCTATGAATGGATGGCGGCGGCCACGCTGATTGTGGTGGCGGTCTTTTTCCTGCCCATCTACCTGAAAAACAAGATCTACACCATGCCCCAGTTCCTGGAGCGCCGGTACAACCAAACGGTGAGTACTATCATGGCGGTGTTCTGGCTGCTGTTGTATGTGGTGGTAAACCTCACGTCCATCCTCTATCTGGGCGCATTGGCCATCAACAAAATTTCCGGTATCGATTTTTATGTCTGTATGATAGCGCTGTCTTTCTTTGCAGTGCTGATCACACTGGGTGGCATGAAGGTGATCGGTTATACCGATGTGATACAGGTGTTTTTCCTGATCCTCGGCGGCCTGGCTACTACCTATCTGGCGCTGGACCTGGTGGCAAAACATTTCGGCGGCAGCGGCGTAATGCAGGGTTTCAGCCTGTTGCACCAACATGCCGACGATCATTTCCACATGATCTTTAAAAAGACAGATGCCCACTATCTCGACCTGCCGGGATTAAGTATACTCATAGGCGGTATGTGGATTGTGAACCTCAACTACTGGGGATGTAACCAGTACATCACACAACGTGCGCTGGGCGCAGACCTGAAAACAGCCCGCAGCGGTCTGTTGTTTGCCGGTTTCCTGAAGTTGCTCATGCCTATCATTGTGGTGCTGCCGGGTATTGCGGCTTATGTGCTGTACCAGAAGGGCCAGTTCCACACAGAGATGATGCAGGGTGGTTCCCTGAACCCGGACAATGCCTATCCCGTATTGCTCAACCTCTTGCCCAGCGGCCTGAAAGGCCTCGCTTTTGCGGCCCTTACAGCTGCAGTGGTAGCTTCGCTGGCCGGTAAAGCCAACAGTATCTCCACCATTTTTACGTTAGATATTTATAAGAAGATATATCATAAAGATGCTGATGAACAGAAAGTGGTAAAGGTGGGCCGCACCACAGTGATCGTTGCTATGGTACTGGCCATTATCCTGTCTAACTTCCTGGGCATCGATAAAAAAGGCGGTTTCCAGTTTATCCAGGAATATACCGGCTTTGTGTCGCCAGGTGTGTTTGCCATGTTCATCATGGGCTTCTTCTGGAAACGCACCACTTCTAACGCCGCGCTGTTTGCCATGATCGTTGGTCTGCTGATGTCTTTTGTGCTGAAGTTCCTGCCTAACTGGGTAGACCTGCAACCGCTCTACCAGTTTGGATGGGCCGCTCCTAACGCTGCAGGTGTTTATGAAATGGCCTTCATTGATCGTATGGGTGTTGTGTTCGTGATTTGTATAGTAGGTATGATCATCATTTCCCTGGCCGATCCTTCCAGTAAAAACAATCCGAAAGGACTGGAAATCGACAGCAGTATGTTTAAAACAGCGATGCCGTTTACCATCGGCGCTTTGTTTATCATCGGTATCCTCATTGCGCTGTATACCGTTTACTGGTAATCGTTATTCACAACGGGTATGTATTTTATCGGCTACGATATAGGTTCTTCTTCTATCAAAGCGGCGTTACTGGACGCAGACACCGGCCGTTGCCTGGCAACGGCCACCAGTCCGTCCCGCGAGATGCCTATCCTGGTCCCGCATCCCGACTGGGCCGAGCAGGACCCGGAAAGCTGGTGGCAGGAGGTGGTGAACGCCACCGCACTCCTGCGCCGGCAATATACTTTCGATGCGGCCCTGGTGAAAGGAATAGGTATCGCCTACCAGATGCACGGCCTCGTATGTGTGGATAAAAACATGCAGGTGCTGCGCCCCGCTATTATCTGGTGCGACAGCCGCGCGGTGGACATTGGCCGCAAAGCCTTCTCCGCATTGGGCGAATCCTGGTGCCTCTCGCACCTGCTCAATTCCCCCGGTAATTTCACCGCTTCCAAACTGCGATGGATATACGAAAATGAGCCGCATATCTACGAACGGATTCATAAGGTAATGCTGCCCGGCGACTTTATCGCCCTCAAACTCACCGGGGAAGCCACCACCACGGTGTCTGGCCTCTCAGAAGGCACCTGCTGGGATTTCCCGGGCAATACTGTCAGTACCACGCTGCTGGACCACTACCAGATCAGCCCGCAGCTGTTGGCTACGATCGTCCCTACTTTCGGCGTGCAAGGCCAGCTGACGGCCGCCGCTGCTACCGCTTTACAGCTGCTGCCCGGCACACCCGTCACCTACCGCGCCGGCGACCAGCCCAACAACGCTTTTTCACTCAATGTGCTTGAACCTGGCGAAGCAGCCACCACGGCCGGTACTTCCGGCGTGATCTATGCGGTGCATGATCAGCATACGTTTGACCGGGAAAGCCGTGTTAACACCTTTGTGCATGTGAATAATGATACACAGCACACCCGCGATGGCGTGCTGATGTGCCTCAACGGCACCGGTATCGCCAATTCCTGGCTGCGGAACATGATCGGCGACATCAGCTACGCTGACATGAACGAAGCGGCCGCACAGGCGCCGCCGGGCGCCGACGGCCTGCTGGTGTTCCCTTTCGGCAACGGAGCAGAAAGGATACTGGGCAACAAAAGCATCGGCGCTACCGTCAGCCACCTCGACTTCAACCGCCACCAAAGGGCACATATGTTGAGAGCTGTACAGGAAGGCATCGTCTTCGGACTGAACTATGGACTGGACATCATGACAAACATGGGCCTTGACATACACCGCGTACGGGCCGGTCATGCTAACATGTTCCTCAGTCCGCTCTTCCGCGAAGCCTTTGCCAATACGGCCAATGTGGTCATTGAACTATATAATACAGACGGCGCACAGGGAGCGGCCAGAGGGGCCGCAACAGGTGCAGGTTACCTGTCTGTCCATGAAGCCTTCAGGGGAATGGAATGTCTCGCTGTAATAGAACCGGATAGCCGGCAGCAGGAACGTTACGCCGCAGCTTACAGCCACTGGCTGACCAGCCTGCGTTCGTTGCTGGCTAACGGTGAATCATAAACGATATTTTAAAATCCACTATTATGAGCATTACACTTGGAAACCACGAGTACTTCAAAGGCATCGGCCAGATCGCCTATGAAGGACCGGAATCAGACAACCCGCTCGCATACCGGTGGTATGATGAAAGCCGTCTCATCGCCGGTAAAACCATGAAAGAACTGTTCCGCTTTGCCGTATGCTATTGGCATACCTTCTGCGGCACCGGCGGCGATCCTTTCGGTCCGGGTACCAAACATTTCCCCTGGCTGGTGTCCACCGATCCCATGCAAAGCGCTAAAGACAAAATGGACGCGGCTTTTGAATTCATCACCAAACTGGGGCTGCCCTACTACTGCTTTCATGATATAGACCTGGTGGACGAAGGTGCTACCCTCGCGGAATACGAGCGCAGAATGCAGCAGATCGTGGATTATGCCAAACAAAAACAGGATGTCAGCGGCGTAAAACTGCTCTGGGGCACGGCCAACGTGTTCAGTCATCCCCGCTATATGAACGGCGCAGCCACTAATCCGGATTTTGCGGCACTGGCTTATGCCGGTACACAGGTGAAAAACGCGCTCGACGCCACCATCGCCCTCAAAGGAGAAAACTATGTTTTCTGGGGCGGCCGCGAAGGATATATGACCCTGCTCAATACCAATATGAAAAGAGAGCAGGAACACCTCGCCCGCTTCCTCTCCATGGCCCGCGATTATGCCCGTCAACAGGGCTTCAAAGGCACTTTCTTCATTGAACCGAAGCCCTGTGAACCCACCAAACATCAGTACGACTATGACAGCGCGACTGTGATCGGCTTCCTGCGTTATTACGGACTGGACAAGGATTTTAAACTGAACATCGAGGTAAACCACGCCACCCTCGCCGGACATACCTTCCAGCATGAGTTACAGGTGGCTGTAGACGCAGGCATGCTGGGCAGCATCGATGCCAACCGCGGCGACTATCAGAACGGTTGGGACACCGATCAGTTCCCCACCCAGCTGAACGAGCTGGTGGAAAGCATGCTGATCATCCTCGAAGCGGGCGGCTTTGCCGGCGGCGGCGTTAACTTCGACGCTAAAACCCGCCGTAATTCCACCGACCTGGAAGATATCTTCCACGCACACATCGGCGGTATCGATGCTTTCGCCAGAGCAGCCATCATCGCTGAAAAAGTACTCACTAAAACAGCCTATAAAAAATTCCGGACAGACCGCTACGCCTCCTTCGATACGGGCAACGGAAAAGCCTTCGAAGAAGGTAAGCTCACCCTGGAAGATCTGCGCAACATCGCCACCTCCAACGGAGAGCCGGCCCAGATCAGCGGAAAGCAGGAATGGCTGGAAAATATAATTAACGGATGTATTTAATTATAAGTCTTCACAAAGAAAAACAAAGGGTATTTCTTTGCTCTCTTTGTGGAACGCCCTTGTGCGAACAAAACAATGAACAATGACAATCAACACTTTTCATGAGGCAGGATTTGATATCATTGCCCTTACTGACGAACAAAGCGGCACACAGGTAGAGATCGTGCCCGCGCATGGCGCGTTGCTGCACGCTTTCAAGGTGCGCCGCCAGGGTGAACTGATCAACCTGATTGACAGCTACAGCAGCCTCGAAGACCTTCGGGAAAACCTGCATGTCAGCTTTAAAAGCGTAAAACTGAGCCCTTTCGCCTGCCGTATGAAAGATGCGGCTTACGAATGGCAGGGCAGCAGCTATAGCATCGAAAAAACAATAGCGCCCGGAAACGCCATCCATGGCCTGTTGTATGATGCAAAGTTTACTGTGGCTGAACAGCAGGCTTCCGCCCGGGAGGCGTCTGTTACCCTTACTTACAATTTTCGCGAAGAAGATACCGGTTATCCTTTCAGCTACGACTGCCAGGCGACTTACACCCTACTGCCAGGCAACGAGCTGCGTGTAACAACTAAAGTTATCAACCGCAGTCAAACGTCCATCCCGGTAATGGACGGCTGGCATCCTTATTTCTCCACCGGTACGCCGGTAGATGAACTGGTGCTCACCTTCGCCTCCAAAGAAATCGTAGAATTTGACGCTAAACTGATCCCGACAGGAAAAGTGCTGCCCTACACTGAATTTGTGAAAGGCAAAAAGCTGGCGGGAGTGGAGCTGGACAATTCTTTCGTGTTGGACTTCTCACAGGCACAACCACTGGCTTCCCTGCTCGATCCGGTGAAAAATATCCAAATAGATTTTTTCCCGGGAGATCATTACCCTGTTTTACAGGTGTACATACCGCCACACCGCAACAGTATTGCAGTGGAAAACCTGAGCGGCGCGCCCAATGCCTTTAACAATGGTATCGGACTGGTAACCCTGGCAGCCGGCGAAGACCGGACATTTGATACCAGAATAAAAATCACTGTGTGATAACAGCTTCACTTCAGGATAGGAGCATCCTCCGGTCACCTGGCCGGAGGATTGTTTTTTAACAACCGCCTCAATTTATTTAAATTGTGGGCCGGAATGGATATGAACAATACACACACAGTATTGGTTGTTCAGGGAGAGGAAGGATAGTCAGGATTAAAAACACAAACAATTTATGAAGGCTCACATGCGTATTCTGTTGCTGGGTTGCATCGCCGGGATGTTGTTCCCTTTTGCCGCAAAAGCACAGGTCATCGTAACCGGACAGATTTCAGACAGCAACAAACTGGTGCTGCCATACGCCACTATTACCAACCTGACCACAGGTAGGCATTCCCTATCTGATCAGGGTGGTTTTTATAAGATAGACGCTACCCGGAACGACAAGATCGTTTTTACGTTCGTAGGTTATCTGCCTGATACCGTGAAGGTGACGCAGACGACCGGTACCCAGACACTTAATGTGAAACTGGTGGTGGCCAGCCGTTTCCTGAAAGGAGTGGAAGTGTCTTCTCAGTATACACCTTACCAGCTGGACTCTATGGAGCGCCGCCGGCAGTATGGTTATTTGCTGGATTTGCCCAATAAGCCGCTGGCTGGAGGAAGTACCCCGCAAGGCGCCGGTATCGTTTTCAGTCCGTTTACCCGATATTCCAAGAGCGAGAAACAAAAAAGGCAGTTCAAGAAGAATTACGAGGAGATGGAAAAAGAGAAATATATTGACTCCCGCTTTACCCCGGTGCTGGTCAGCCAGGTTACCGGACTGAAAGGGGATTCATTGCAGCTCTTCATGCGGGATAACTATCCGGACTACGAAACCATGAGGACCATTGGCCACAACGACCTGCTGTACTGGATTACAGACAAATACAAAGCCTGGATCAAAAAATAAAGACATAGAAAAAGGGTGAAGAACAAGCCGAAGTCTTCACCCTTTTGATTTTATATGCTATAGTGTTCAAACTTAATTGTAGACCTTCACCATATATACAAACTCTTCCAGTTTTTTGATTTGGTCTAATCTGTTTAACCCTTCCAGATGGCTCTTACGGGTTATTTCTTTTTTCATGTTTTTATCTTTCGGCATTTCATCGAGCAACCGTTTCAGGTGAGCCGATTTCACCGCGAAGGCGATGCCGTCGGAAGTGGTTTGTTTGCCGGTAACGATACCTACCACATCGCCCTGGCCGTCTAACAGGGGAGCGCCGCTGTTGCCCGGATTAACCGGGATAGACACCTGATAGGCCGTGGTATCGCCGTTGAAACCGGTTTTAGCGCTGATATAACCTTTACCATAAACGATTTCATCGCGGGGGAAGCCCATGGTGAAAACTTCTTCGCCCAGTTTCGCGTTCTGTGGTTTCAGTGCGTAGGGCAGGGGCTGGCCTTTGAAGGAGGAGTCGGCAATTCTCAATACCGCCAGGTCGCTGGAGATATCTTCAAAAACGCTGACCGCTTTAAAAGCCTCACCTTTATTATTCTGCACATATACCGAATCCGCGCCGGCCACTACATGATAGTTAGTGACGATGTAGCCATTGCCGGACACGGCAAAACCAGTGCCGCCGTAGGTGCCGGGATTAACCGGTGCCTTGCTTTTGTTATTGATATCATTGATGAGTGCATTTTGGGAGCGCTGGATATTGTTCAGTACTCTTCTGACGTCCTCATACTGGGCTGTGGATTTATTTTTGGCAGCGTTCTGCAGTACTGCGATAGTAGACAGGGACGTCACCAGTGCGATACAGGCGGCGGCTGCCAGGTTGGTAATGGTACGGCGGCGGACAGATACCTTTTTGGCGGCCAGGTTTTCTTCCCGGGCTTGTTTACGCAGGGTAGGCATGTCCAGTTGCCGGTGAATGTGGTCCATTTTAGCCTGGAGCGACTGGCGCTGGCCAAAATGTTGCAGCTGCTGCAGAAAAAACTCCTGCTCCTCCACCTGACGGTTGACTTGCGGATTGTTTTTACGCAGTTCCTCGAAAACGGCTTTTTCCTGTCCGCTCATTTCCCCTTCCAGGTAACGTTCAATTTCACGTAATAAATTCATGTCATCTTTCATGGCCGTTGCTGCTTATAAGGATGTATTATACTGATCAAAAAATAACTTCTTCAGGCGCATCAGACACTTATACTTCTGATTTTTGGCATTTTCGGCGTTGGTATAGCCGAATTTCTCTGCTATTTCCTGCATGGACTTTTTCTGTATATAATAATCTTCCAGAATAGTCTTGCAGGGTTCGCCAATGCTGCCCATCGCACTTTCCATAATACGGAACTGTTCGTCTTTGGTGCTGTGTTCATCTACCACCTCTGCGGCCGGAATGGTTTCCTCCATTTCCGGTGGAAGTGCATAAAGCCCGTAAGTGCTTTGTACCTTTTTCAGCCAAATGTGGCGGCAAACCGAATAAAGGAAAGTTTTTAGCCGGCTGGTCAGGTTGAAACTACCTTCGCAGGCTTTTTCATATAGAATGATGATGGCTTCCTGGAAAACATCTTTGGCGTCGTCTTCGCTGCCGTTGTGCTGTAAAATCATACGCAGCACGGCTGGAAAATTCTCTGAGTAGATGGTTTCCAATGACTTATCATCGCTCTTTGCCAATCCCAGCAATAATTCCCTGTCTCTTGTTATGTCTTGATGTTGCTTCACTCTTAATACTATTATTAGGCATTTGGTAACCCAAAGTACCGAAAAAAAAATTTTTTAAAAGTTTGGGTTACCTTTTGGGTTACTCCGGTATAAAGGGTAAATCATTCAAAAAACACCTTAAATTATTTGTACGATGAAGAACGTAATTAAACTTGGTTTCCTGGCTCTGTCTTTCGGTCTGTTCGCTGTAGCTTGCGGCGGTGGTGAAAAACCTGCTACTGACTCTACTGCAACTAACGCTGGCGCTGTAATCGATTCAGCTGCTGCTAAAGTTGATTCTGCTGCTGCTGGTGCTGCTGCTGTTGTTGACTCTGCTGCTGCTAAAGTTGACTCCGTTGCTGCTAAAGTTGACTCTGCTGCTGCTAAACACTAATTAGCAATCTCTGATTAAATTTTATATGACCGCTATGGCTATGGCCATAGCGGTCTTTTTTTGTGCCCCTGATATTTATTGATGAGCTTGCTAATTGTGTTTTTAAAAAGACGACCTTCCCACCGTTTTTATATACGCTACTGTCCCTCTTTTTCTGCAATTTTAGATTTAATTCAATAATAACTGCTTATTATTTAAAAAAATGTATTTTTTATATCAGACGCTTGGATAATTAAAATCGTGCCGTATTTTTGTAACACGTTCAAAAAGAGCATATGACTACACAAGCGACTTTCGGATTTTTTGGCTTCTATTATTTCTGGTACCAGGAATAGGGAGGTCGTTTGTAAGTAAAAACATAAAAGAAACTACAAAAAGGCCTCCCGCGAAAACGGGAGGCTTTTTAATTATCAAAATACTGTATATGTCAAACCGTCACTTTAACACTTATTATTTTTATTACTTCTTTTTTGCGAAGAAGCAGGGGACTCGTTTGCAATAAAATACTTTACATACAGGTAAAATAAAGCAAAGGGTCCCGGAGACGGGGCCCTTCTTATTTCAAATAGCTAGTTGCTACAGCAACTATAAAACAATAAAAAATCAACTCCATACACATGAAAATTGCCATACAAGGGTTTGAAGGTGCTTTCCACCAGATCGCTGCTCAGAGTTTCTTCGGAAAACAGACCGATATTGAAGCCTGTGCCACCTTTTCCGAACTGGTACGTAAGGTAAAGCAGGACCCCGGCGTGGACGCAGGTATCATGGCCATCGAAAACTCCATCGCAGGCAGCATTTTACCGAACTACAGCCTCCTCAAAAACTCCGGCCTGCATGTGACCGGCGAAGTTTACCTGCAGATCAACCAGCATCTGATGGTGCTGCCAGGGCAGCAACTGGAAGATATCCGCGAAGTACATTCGCACCCAATGGCTCTTTTGCAGTGTATCGACTTCCTCGAGAAACACCCGCATATCAAGCTGGTGGAAACAGAGGACACCGCGCTCAGCGCCAAACACGTACGGCAGAAAAAACTGAAAAGCGTGGCGGCGATCGCCGGTAAACTGGCGGCTGAAATCTACGAGCTGGATATCATTGCCCCCAACATCCAGACCAACAAAAACAACTATACCCGTTTCCTGGCGCTGTCCCGTACCGCTGTACCCGTTGCGCCGGACGCCAATAAAGCCTCTGTTTACTTTCATACCAGCCACGATCGGGGCACACTCGCCAAGGTGCTGACCAAAATAGCGGATGCTGGTATCAACTTATCCAAGCTGCAGTCTTTTCCCATCCCTGCAAAAGAATGGAACTATTACTTCCACGCCGACATGGAGTTTGAAAATCCGGCACATTTTGAAAAGGGATTGGAAAAAATAGCGCCGCTCACCGAAAATCTCAAAGTGCTGGGCATCTACAGAAAAGGCAAAACACATTAATCAGATTCAGAAATCAGGTATATGCAAATACAGGTTGCAAAAAGATTACAGGGAACAGAAGAATACTATTTCTCCAAAAAACTAAGGGAAATAGACGAAATGAACCAAAACGGTCCCAAAGTCATTAATCTGGGTATCGGAAGCCCGGACCTGCCCCCGCACCCGTCTGTGGTGGAGGCGCTCCATGAACAGGCGGCCCTGCCCAATACCCACGCATACCAGGGCTACAAAGGTATCCCTGCACTGCGTAAGGCCATGGCCGACTGGTACCAGCGTTTCTATGGAGTGGACCTCCATCCCGACACGGAAGTGCTGCCCCTCATCGGTTCCAAGGAAGGTATCATGCATATCTGCATGACCTACCTGCAGGCCGGCGATGAAGCCCTGATCCCTAACCCGGGTTACCCTACCTACCGCTCTGCGGTAAACCTGAGCGGCGCCACTGTGGTGGACTACGACCTGGTGGCGGAAAACGGCTGGCTCCCCGATCTCGATGCACTGGCAAAAAAAGACCTGAGCCGGGTGAAAATCATGTGGGTCAACTACCCCCATATGCCCACCGGCGCTAAAGTAAACAGGGAATTTGCAGCGAAACTGATAGCTTTCGCCAAACAGCACAACATCCTGATCTGTCACGATAACCCGTACAGCTTCATCCTCAATGAACAGCCGGAAAGCCTGTTACAGTTTGAAGGCGCGCGTGACGTAGTGCTGGAGCTCAACTCCCTCAGCAAGTCTTCCAACATGGCCGGCTGGCGTGTAGGCATGCTGGTGGGCAAAGCGGCATGGATCGCTGATGTGCTCCGCTTTAAAAGCAATATGGACTCCGGTATGTTCCAGCCCCTGCAGATGGCCGCTGTAAAAGCACTGCAACTGGGCCGTGAATGGTACGATGAGCTCAACAAAATATACCGCGGCCGCCGCGAAAAAGTATTCCAGCTGCTGGACCTGCTGCAATGCACCTACGATAAAAACCAGGTAGGCATGTTTGTATGGGCAAGCATTCCGGATACTTACGATAACGGCTACACGCTCAGCGATGAGGTGCTGCAGAAAGCACGGGTGTTTATTACGCCCGGCGGTATTTTCGGAAGTAACGGCAACGGCTATGTCCGGGTAAGCCTCTGTCAGGATGAAAAGGTTTTCCAGGACGCTATTGACCGTATAAAAACTGTGATAAAATGATTGTAACGATAATAGGCACAGGTTTGATCGGCGGCTCGCTGGCTATCACCCTCCGGGAAAAAGGAGTGGCAGATAAGATCATCGGGGTAGACCAGCACGCAGAGCACCTGCAACGGGCCAAAGAACTGAACATCATCGATGACGGCATGCCGCTCAATGAAGCGCTGCAATGCTCCGACCTCGTGATACTGGCCATCCCGGTAGATGCGGTATTACAGGTGCTGCCTGAACTGATGGACAAAGTACGCCCTAACCAGGTCATCATGGACGTGGGTTCTACCAAACAAAAAATACTGCAACTCGTTGCCGGTCATCCCAATCGCGGCCGTTTTGTAGCGGCCCACCCGATGGCCGGCACCGAGTATTCCGGCCCCGATGCCGCTATACGCAACCTCTTCACCCACAAAACAATGGTGCTCTGTGATGTGAAAAACAGTGATGATGACGCCCTCGAAATGGTAGAGGACATGGTCGACAAACTGCAGATGCGCACCGTATATATGAACGGAGAAGAACACGACCTGCATACCGCTTACGTGTCACACATCTCCCACATCACCTCTTTTGCACTGGCACTGACCGTACTCAAAAAAGAGAAAGAGTCGGGCCGCATCTTTGAACTGGCCAGCGGCGGTTTTGAATCTACCGTACGGCTTGCGAAAAGTTCACCGGACATGTGGGTGCCCATCTTCAAACACAACAGGGGCAACGTCCTCGACGTACTGGATGAACACATCCACCAGCTGCAGCAGATGAAATCACTGCTTGAAAATGAAGACTACGACACCTTCTACAAGCTGATCCAGAAATCAAACAAAATCAGGAAAATCCTGAAATAAACATAAATTCTAACAATCTACTTAACTTCAATACTTATGGTACAGACAATGGAAGAAATATTATCCAAAACCAAATTCTCAGATCCTTCATCTGATAAAAAGCCGTTGATCATCTCCGGCCCCTGCAGCGCTGAAACAGAAGAGCAGGTTTTAGCCACCGCGCTGGCATTACAAAAAACCGGTAAAGTGGACGTATTGCGCGCCGGTATCTGGAAACCCCGCACCCGTCCGGGCTCTTTCGAAGGCATCGGTACCAAAGGCCTCGCATGGCTGCAGAAAGCCCGCGAACTGACCGGCCTGCCGCTGGCTGTGGAAGTAGCTACCGCTAAACAGGTGGAAGATGCGCTGCACTTTGGTGTGGATATCCTGTGGGTAGGAGCCCGAACCACAGTGAACCCCTTCTCTGTACAGGAAGTGGCAGATGCACTGAAAGGTGTGGACACCACCGTGCTGATCAAAAACCCCATCAACCCGGACCTCGAACTGTGGATCGGCGCTGTGGAAAGAATCCAGAAAGCAGGCATTAACAAAGTAGGCCTCATCCACCGCGGTTTCTCCAGCTACGGCAATACCCAATACCGCAATGCCCCCATGTGGCACCTCGCTATCGAGCTGAAACGCCGCATGCCTGAACTGCCCATGATCTGCGATCCCAGCCACATCTCCGGCCGCCGCGATATCCTGCAGGAAGTTTCCCAGGAAGCGATCGACCTCGACTACGATGGCCTGATGCTCGAAACACACGTAGATCCCGACAACGCCTGGAGCGATGCCAAACAACAGGTGACTCCTGAAAAACTGGCTGAACTGCTGGACGGTATCGTGTGGAGAAGAGAACACACCGATAAAAAAGATTTCAATACCGCCCTCGAAAAACTGCGCGCGCAGATCAACCAGGTGGACGATGAAATCATGCTGCTGCTCGGCAACCGTATGAAAATCGCTGAGAAAATCGGTATGTACAAGAAAGAAAATAACATCACCATCCTGCAAACCAACCGCTGGAACGAAATCCTGGAGCGCAACATCGCTAAAGGCGAGAAACTGGGCCTCACCAAAGAATTCATCCTGAAATACTTCGATGCGGTGCACCTGGAATCCATCAACCGTCAGAACAGGGTGATGAACGAAGAAAAATAACAGCATCATTTACTGATCGCTAAAATCAATGAATGAAAAAGCTAACCAATAATTTTCAGCAGCAGGCCACTACCTATCTGATGGGAGAAAGCCTGCTGCAGTTGGGAAACCATGTAGACCGTCACCGGTCTGTGATCGTGATCGATGAAAATGTGGAAAGACTGCACGGCCATCACCTGCACGACTGGAAAAAGATAGTGGTGCCTGCCGGCGAAGACGTGAAAAACATGGCCACCGTGGAAAAAGTCATCGACGGACTGATTGCATATGAGGCCGACCGCAAAACCACCCTTATCGGCATTGGTGGCGGTATGATCACCGATGTGGCAGGTTTCGCGGCCAGCATCTACATGAGAGGCATTCCCTTCGGGTTTGTGCCTACAACGCTGCTGGCACAGGTAGATGCCTCCATCGGCGGTAAAAATGGCGTCAGCCATGGGAAACAAAAAAACCTGCTCGGCACTATCCGCCAGCCTGAGTTCATCCTTTTCGACTACGCCCTGCCCCTGACCATGCCTGCAGAAGAATGGCACAACGGCTTCGCAGAGATCATCAAATATGCGTGCATCATGGACGCAGAACTGTTTGACTACCTGGAAGTAAACCGGGAAAAGGCCCTGGCAAGGGATGTGGCAGTGCTGGAATACCTGGTGGAAAAATCAGTGACAGCCAAAACCAAAGTAGTACTGGAAGATGAGTTTGAAAACGGCCCGCGCCGCTGGCTCAATTTCGGTCACACGCTGGGACACGCCGTAGAAAAACTGGAGCATATCGCTCATGGCAAAGCAGTGGCCATCGGTATGGTGGCAGCGGCCCGTTTCTCTGAACAACTGATGGGCTTTCCCAACGAACAAACCCTGCGCCTGATAAAACTGATCACCGATTATCAGTTGCCGGTAGCTTTTAACTCCGACAAAGCAGCGGTGTTTGATATCTTCAAGCTGGACAAAAAACGGGAAAAAGACGCCATCCATTTTGTGCTGCTGGAGAAAATAGGAACGGCCACCACTATGCCTGTTCCTATCACAGACCTGCAACTGCTGCTGCAGGCGTTGTAATTATTTTCTAAACATCTAAAGGCGGACGACACATATATATGCAAGTTACTGTATCACCCGGCATTGTTAAAGGCACCGTTACGGCCAATCCTTCCAAAAGCGCCATGCAACGCGCCGTAGCCGCTGCGCTGTTGGCAAATGGCACGACCATCATCCGTAATCCCGGCCTGAGCAACGATTGCCTGGCAGCACTTGAGGTAGCTGAAAATCTCGGTGCCAGGATCAAAAGGGGAGAAGATCATTTTGAAATCACCAGCCATGGCGTAAAACCATTCTACGATGAAATCAACTGCGGAGAATCCGGCCTCGGTATCCGTATGTTTACGCCTATCGCTGCACTGGCTTCTATTCCGATCACCATCGTTGGGCATGGCAGCCTCACTACCCGCCCCATGCACTTTTTCGAAGAAGTGCTGCCACAGCTGGACGTGAAATGCTCCACCCAGGATGGCAAACTGCCCCTGCATATACAGGGCCCGTTACAGCCGAAAAACATTACCATCGACGGCTCTCTCAGTTCACAGTTCCTCACCGGCCTGCTCATGGCCTACGGCTCAGCAGCAGAAGATGTGACCATCACCGTAAAAGATCTTAAAAGCAAGCCTTATATCGCGTTGACCCTGCAACTGATGGAACACTTCGGGGTAAAGGTGGAAGAACAAAACTTTGAGCAGTTCCGCTTTGGTAAAAAACAGTCCTATAACGCTACCGACTATACGGTAGAAGGTGACTGGAGTGGCGCCGCTTTCCTGCTGGTAGCCGCTGCGGTGGCCGGTAAGGCAGAAGTGCAGCACCTCAATACCGCTTCCGCGCAGTCAGACAAAGCCATCCTGGAAGCGCTGGAAAAAGCAGGCGCCCACATTCTGCCGGGAGTGTTTACCGTGAATATCCAGCAAAACGGGCTGAATGCCTTCGAAATAGATGCAACGGATTGTCCGGACCTGTTCCCACCGCTCGTGGCGCTGGCAGCTAACTGCAACGGCACTACGAAAATTAAAGGCGTAAGCCGCCTCGCCCACAAGGAAAGTGACCGCGGCCTTACTTTACAGGAAGAATTCGGCAAAATGGGCATCCGCATAGACCTCGAAGGGGACATCATGCTGGTGCATGGTGGTACCGGCATCAAAGGTGCGCACGTACATTCCCATAATGACCACCGTATCGCCATGGCCTGCGCCGTAGCGGCCCTTACGGCCGACGGTCCGGTGATCATCGAAAACGCAGAAGCAGTGAATAAGTCGTACCCTGAATTCTACGACCACCTGCAACTGCTGGGAGGTAAAATAGCCGTGGCTGCCAACAGCTAAGGCCCCTTTTTATTCAATTTTAAATCATCAGTGTGTGAACAGTTTTGGCAGATTATTCAGGGTGAACGTTTTCGGTGAATCGCATGGCGCCAGCGTGGGCGTTAACATCGACGGGGTGCCGGCCGGCATTCCGCTTCAACAGGAAGACTTCTTACCCGACCTGGAACGCCGTAAAGGCGGTTCCAGAGGGACTACCCCCCGCAAGGAGGAAGACCTGCCCTTTATTAAGTCAGGCGTATTCAACGATCATACTACCGGCGCACCGGTAACCATCCTCTTTGAAAATAACAACACCCGCAGCACAGACTATGAAAAGCTGCGCGAGTTTCCACGGCCCGGTCATGCCGACTTTGTGGCCACCGAGAAATTCGGCGGCTTTGAAGACTACCGGGGCGGCGGCCACTTCAGTGGCAGGCTTACGCTCAACCTGGTGGCCGCCGGCGTGATCGCTAAAAAAATACTCGGTGACAGTATACAGGTGAAAGCCACCATCACCGAAGTAGGTGGCTATGCTAACCCGGAAGAAGGACTGGAAGCGGCCATCGCAGCAAAAGACTCTGTAGGCGGTATTGTGGAATGTGTGGTAGACGGACTGCCGATCGGTTTGGGAGAACCTTTCTTTGATTCCCTGGAGTCATCTCTGGCGCATGCTGTATTCGCTATTCCTGCTGTAAAAGGAATCGAATTCGGCGCAGGCTTCGCTGCCGCTAAAATGAAAGGACTGGAACATAACGACCCTATCCTCGACAAAACCGGCAAAACAGCCACCAACAACGCCGGCGGCGTTGTTGGTGGTATCACCAACGGCAATCCGCTGGTATTCCGTATCGCGGTGAAGCCCACGTCCAGCACACCGAAAGAGCAACAAACGCTGAACATCGCCAGCGGACAGGTGGAGACCTTCAGTGTAAAAGGACGCCACGACCTGTGCATCGCACTGCGCGTACCTGTGGTACTGGAAGCGGTGACTGCAATGGTACTGGCCGATTTTATGCTGCTGGAACAGCGCCGCCCGCGGGTGTATAAAGCATAAGGAATTACAAATTACAAATTACGAATTACGAATTACGAATTACGAATTACGAATTACGAATTGAGGGCTTTCATATAGAGCGGTTATCTTAGTAACCTTTCCATATGAAAGCCCTCAATTCGTAATTCGTAATTTGTAATTCGTAATTATTTTACGATGTCAAGCAGTTCCACATCAAACACCAGCGCTGCGCCCGGGCCGATTTTAGCACCGGCGCCACGGTCGCCATAGGCGAGGTCTGAAGGGATGAAGAGGCGCCATTTGGAGCCTACAGGCATGAGTTGCAGGGCTTCTGTCCAGCCTCTGATAACGCCGCTCACCGGGAAGGAGATCGGTTCGCCTCTGTCTACGGAACTATCGAACACTGTACCATCGATGAGGGTACCATGATAGTGCGTTTTTACTTTATCGTTGATAGTGGGCTTAGGACCATTGCCTTCTTTCAGGATCTGGTACTGAAGACCGCTGGGGAGGGTTACCACGCCCGGCTTTGCTTTGTTTTCAGCCAGGAACTTATCACTGGCTTCGCGGTTTTTGGCAACTTTTTCCGCTTTCAGTTGCTGAAGGTAATTGCTGATGCTCATCTCACTCTGATCTTTAGATAATGTTAATGTTTTATTGGTCAACATATCCTGAATAGCCTTGGCCAGCAGGGTAGTGTTGACATTGCTTAATCCCTGTGCTTTCAGGTTTTCGGCGATATTAACGCCAATACCATAGCTCACGGAGTCTATCCTGTTTTTCAATAAACCAGGTTTTACAGCGGTATGGGATGCCGGTTTCGCTTTGGGCGCCGGTTTAGCCTGGCTGAATCCCTGCATGGCCAACAGGCCAAGAACACCGGTGAAAATGTATTTTTTGTACATAAATTTGTGGTTGTCAATAACTTTGAATCAAATAAGGTTTTGCTAAAGTCCCCGCAAGTTAAGGAATTAACCTTTTAGAAGCTATTTGCTCTCGTACAACAAAAGGGAGCCTTGCTTTGTTGGCGTAAAAATAAAACCCGTATGTTAACCGTTCAGGCGTCTATGAGATTCTATATTATAACAATGGTAGCGGCGCTGCTGACAGGCAGCCTGCAGGCACAGGATTCAACAGATTTATGGTCAAAGGCCAAGGCCAACCCCAATCTGGGCAGGCAGAAATACATAGAACTGAAGCTGCATACCGGCAGCCACCTGTATAATGGCGATGAGATGTCCAAAATACTGGAACATGGTTATGAGTCCGTAGAAGTCCGGATGGGCTGGATGTCTACCGGCAAACAGGAATGGCAGCGGGCCCTTAACTGCCCGAGTTATGGCATCGGTTTCTATACCGGCAGTATTGGCGATGCAACCGTTCTCGGCAACCCCAGTGGCGTATATGGTTTCTTTTACGCGCCCTTCGCCCGCCGGAAGCGGCATCATTTTGAAGCAGGATTGTCCCTGGGCCTCACGTACGACCTGAAGGGCTATAACAAGGACACCAACCCGCTAAACGATGCTATCAGTTCCAAAGTAGACGTTTATTTTAATGTGAACGTCAGCGGCATATGGCGGCTGTCTGAATTATTCGATTTGGTATACGGGTTAGACCTGACCCACTTTTCCAATGGCCGCACACACACGCCTAACCTGGGCCTGAATATGCCTGGTGTGCATGCTGGTCTGAGAGTGCATTACAATACCATCCGCAATATTGTACAGCAACAGATCGATCCTACGTTTGTAGCGCGTATCCGCCCCACCTATATTGACAGTCCGCTTTCCAAAGTGAAGCACAAACAGGACTGGAGCATTTACGGGGCCTTCGGGGTAGTACAGCCGGATTCCCGTTATGGTGTTGATGCTTTTTATGGCACTGCCTCTGCCGTGTTGGACTGGAGTTACCTCTACAGTCATGTTTGCAGTTTCGGAGCAGGCGTTGACGGTTTCTATGACGGTTCCCTGGGGTTGGTTTACGCAGAGAAATACGGAAAGGTGTCCACTTTCGATAAGATGCTGCTGGGCGCCCATATCGGCCATACGCTTCATCTACAGCGTTTTGATATTGTTACGCAGGCAGGCACGTACCTGTGGCGTCGCGACAGCGAAAAAGGGGATTGGTTCCTGCGGGTGGCCCTTCGTTATAATGTCAGCAGATATGGTTTTCTGCAGATAGGCCTTAAAACACAGAACGGCGCAGCGGCAGATTGGATCGAATGGGGCGGCGGTGGTAAACTGTGAAAGCCTGATAGTCAACATTAATATAAAAGAAACCCGCCTGACGTATTATCAGGCGGGTTTCTTTTTATATCGATGATAAATGTTTACTGCGTTATAGGCAACAATACCTTAGATGCGTGAGTAGCATCATGATAGATTTTGATATCAGCCTTTTTGAAGTCTTTATCAGTGGCTTTGTAGATATCCATGAACTGTTGCGGATTGCGGTCTACCAGCGGGAACCAGCTGCTTTGTATCTGGACCATGATACGGTGTCCTTTCTGGAAGGTATGCGCTACGTCAGGCAGGGTGAATTTCACCGGTGTTGGCTGGCCCGGAACAAAAGCTTCCGGTTTTTCGAAGCTGTTGCGGAATTTGCCGCGCATCACCTCGCCGCGTACCAGCATCTGATAGCCGCCCATGGGATAGGTGGAAGAAGGCACGCGACGGTGTTCTGAAGCGGCGTCTTCTTCGTATTTGAAATCGTCAGGGAACACGTCTATCAGTTTTACAACGAAATCGGCGTCAGTACCGGTGGTGCTGGCCACGATGTCAGCGATAACCGGACCGGCGAGGGTGATGTCATTGTCCAGCACTTCAGATTCAAATACCGCCACGTCAGGTCTGCGGGCAGCAAAACGCTGGTCATCGGTCATGTAATTGATCGTGCGGTTGAAATGTACATCTGCCGTATAAGGCACTGGTTTGGACGGATCGCTGATGTATTCGCTGAAGCTGTTGGCAGCAGTGGGCTGCGTGAATGCCAGTTTACCGTCAGGTTGCAGATAAACGGGTTGTTCCTTCATATCGGCCGGAGGCCATTTAGGCAGTCTTTTCCATTCGTTTTTACCGGTGAAGAAGATAGTGGCTTCAGCGATATCCGGCGCCTGGCCTTTGCCTTTCAGGTAATAATTGAAGAAAGGAATTTCGATGTTGTTGGCGTAGTATTCTGATGTATTGCTGCCGAAGCGAACGTTGCCCAGATGGGTACCGTCGTTGGATGCCCACTGGCCATGGTACCATGGTCCCATTACGATACGGTTGTTGGTATTGGGGCTTTCGGATTCGATGGTTTTGTAAGTGTTCCAGGCGCCGAAGCAGTCTTCCGCGTCAAATACGCCGCCTACTTCCAGCATCACGGGTTTTACGTTTTTCAGGAAGTTGCGTACGTTACGCGCCTGCCAGTAGCTGTCGTAAGTAGGATGGGCATACATCTCGTGCCAGAAGGCCACGCTGTCGCCGATGATTTTGGAGAAATTAGGCAATGCGCCTGTCTCCAGGTAGTATTTGTAATTGTCGCGGGTGTAGTATTCGATGCCTTTAGGCCCAACGGTGGTAGGCTTCGGATGAGGATGGTCAAATACGGTGTAGAAAGAAAAGGCGTCTGACAGCATGAACGCGCCGTTGTGGTGGAAGTCATCACCGATGAACCAGTCTGTAACCGGCGCCTGCGGGCTGACCGCCTTCAGTGCAGGGTGGCCGCTCAATGCGCCCATAGTGGAATAAAAGCCCGGATAGGAGATACCAAAGATGCCCACGTTGCCGTTGTTGCCGGACAGGTTCTTCACCAGCCAGTCGATGGTGTCGTAGGTGTCGCTGGCTTCATCGATATCATTTTTCCCTTTTTTGTTGGGGTTGAAGGGACGCACATTCACAAATTTGCCTTCACTCATCCAGGTGCCTCTCACGTCCTGGACCACCATGATATAGCCTTCTTTCAGGTATTGTTTATAATGGTTTCTGTACAGCGGACGGAAATTGGTTTCGCCGTAAGGTGCGCAGGAGTAAGGGGTGCGCGTCATCAGAATAGGATGTTTCTCCGACTGGTCTTTAGGAAGATAGATGGAGGTAAACAGTTTTACCCCGTCCCGCATGGGAATGTACACTTCTTTTTTGGTGTAATGGGTATACATCCAGAGGGAGTCCTGGTTAACAGCTTTGGTAACTACAGGAAAGACGAACAGCGCGGCACAGGCCAGCAGCAGCCATTTTCTCATAAACGGTTTGTTTTAGACGGGGGCTAAAGTAGCAAAAAGTCAGGTAATATGACCGCAGAAAAGGGTGAGCGGTTACCGGGCCAGCTTTTCCCGTTCTTTTTTAGGCAAACTGGCCACAACCAGGTCATAGGAGTTTTTAATCCATTCCAGTATCAGTTTGTTGGAGATATTGGAGTGCATATCTACTGTGTTCCAGTGCTTTTTATTCATATGGTAGCCAGGTGTCACGCCTTCATAACGTTCGCGCAACTCCACGGCCTCGTCCGGGTCACATTTCAGATTGACGCTGCTGAATTCTTCCAGGTCAGTAAGGGCAAACATTTTGCCGGCGACTTTATACACGAGGGTTTGTTCTCCGAAAGGGAATTCTTCCGTAACACCCGGAAGGGAAAGGCAGTATTCGCAGAATTGTTCGATGTTCATGAATGACAGATTTCTATGGACATCAAAGATAAAAAAAGTAAGGGCCTTTCGGCCCTTACCAGAAGAATGGTATTATTATTTTACTTCGATGTACTTGAACCTGGCGCTTTTGTAGGAAACAGATGATGAATTTGTAATAGTTACCTTTTGCGTCATCAGCAGACCTGTTTTTTCGTCATAACTGTTTTCGTAAGTGTACGTTGTTCCTGCATGGTCAGCATAACTGAGATTATGTTCGCTTGGCATAACATCTACACTGGTCAGTTCGGAATAGAAGTGAACATAGGGATTGTTTTTGTAGATGGTATAAAAAGGATTGTTGCCCTTGTCATACTTATAGGTATACGTATATCCGCGTGCGGGGTCATGCACTTTAGGCCCGCCAGGATATTGGTATTCTTTGACAACATCTTTCCCTTCGTACGTGTACTCAAAATACCGGACAACATCCGTGGAGAAAAGGGAATCTTTAGAACCGATCAGGCCCACTTGCCCCAGGTTATTGAACTCGTAAGACCAGCTTTGATCAACACAATTTGAGCATTCAGGATGTTGTTCAAAAATGGAAACTTTTCCACCTTTCCAGTTCGGGTTACCGACAGATATAATTCCACTTTTGGAATTGTTTATGGTTTTAGCAACTCTGCCGGCTTCATCATACGTCATTTCGAAGCTTTGTCCGTTCTCCGGTCTCATTCTGGATGGAATGTAAATGGCTATTAGTTGATGCTTGTTGTTATACACAAAGCTGTCTGTTTTGGTGCCGCTGCTGGTAGTAGTGGTAACTGTCTCCAGGAGGAACGGGCCGGGTTTCACCGGGTCTACCGGTATAGGTTCTGAGTTATCGCTTTTGCTACAGGCGGTTGCAAGGAATAACAATGCTACAGCGGCGCAGGCATAGCGCCCTAAGGTGTTGGTTTTCTTCATGACAAAGTATAAGGGTGAATATTAAAAATACAGGCAGGCGGACTGGCACTGCCCTGTGGGTTACGGTTATTGTTTAACTACGCGGTACCGGTAACTGATGGTTGTGCCGGAGGCGAGCCGTTGTTCTTGCGGATCATGCATGGTGTCTGGTGTAAAATAGGTTACAGGAATAGTTACTGACGCGCTGGCGGCAGTTTCATACCGGATGCTGGTCACATAATGTTCACTGGCCAGGAACGGATAGCCTTTCCAGATGTTGTTTTGCAGGTCTGCTGTGACCATGCGCAGCAACAACGGGTTTTTAGCCAGGTATGGGTATAGCGGGTTCGACTGGTTGCCGTAGGTCATATCGTACTGGTAGGCTTCTGTTGTGGGCGGAAGATCAATAGGTTCCACATAGTTGACGATATGATACTGCCGGATGTCCCGTTGATCGTAGAAATATTTTTCATAACTCATCATTCTGCCGAAGACAAACGGGAGCGTGTCTGTATAACCAATCAGGGTGAAGCGGCGGGCATCATCCTGTAAATACCGGCTGGTATCGTAACCGGATATTTCATCTCCCAGGTTCCGGTAAAAGGTAGTATAGATAGTGAGCGTGCCCGGGGCCCACATCAGGGAATCTTTCTGGGAGAGGCTTTTAAGGGTATTATCGTTCTCATTGTAATGACGTGCTATTTTCAGATAGCCGTCAGCGTTATACAGGAAAGTGGTGTAGTTCTGCCATTGGCGATAGGAGGTATTGTAATCCCAGCGTTCCGTGAGTTGCAGTTGATTGTTGTATACAAGGCTGTCTTTCGGGATACCGTTTATCCGGATGGCGGTCACCAGATAGTTATCTTGTTGCTGTACGGGTGGTGCCGGGTCGATATGTTCCTTTTTGCAGTGGCACGAGGGCGCCAGCAAATACAGGATGGCCAGGAGAAAAAGCCGGTAATATCGTTGTTGGTATAACATACAGCGTGGATAAACGGATGTAAGATAATGTTTAATCATTATATTATTTACCCCTGATAATCTGGTACCGGTAGCTGATGGATGTATTTTGTCCTATCAATTGTTCTTTGGGATAAGCGGAAGTATCAAAGGGGGTGTAGGTGACAGGCAGCGTAGTTTGCGTGCCGGCAGCATCTTCATACCGGACACTGTTGACATAATGTTCGCTGGCAAGGTACGGAAAACCTTTCCAGGTGTTCTGCAGATCGGCGGTCACGAGTTGTATCAGCAGCGGATTCTTTACGAGGAAGCGGTAGAGCGCATTTACCTGGCTGCCATAGGTCATGGTATAGCGGTATTCTTCCAGTATGGTGGGAGCGCCGATCACATTGACATAATTATGCCCGGTGAATTGCCGGACATCCTGTTGCAGATAGGTGTATTCTTTAAATCGTACCATATCGCCGTAAATGCCCTGGTTGAAAATAAAGGTATCCTTTGAACCGGAGAGCGTGAATTGCCGGTTAGTGTTCACCAGTAATAAAGTAGTGTCATATCCGGATATGCCGGCGCCCAGGTCGCGGTAGCGGGTAGTGTAAACCCACAATTTGCCGGATGTCCATGCCAGGGAATCCTGCTGGCTCAGGCTTTTCGTCGTATTATCGTTCTCGTTATAATACCGTGCCATTTTCACATAGCCGTCAGCGTTATAACCGAAAACAACGTAATTCTGCCATTGCCGGTAGGAAGTATTGTAGTCCCAGTGCTGCACCAGCTGTTGCTGATCGTTGTATACGAAGCTGTCTTTCGGAATGCCGTTGAGGCTGATGGATGTTACCAGCCAGGTGTCTTGCGGTGGTGCCGGCGGCTGCGGCGGGTCCACATGTTCTTTTTTACACTGACAGGAATGGGTGAGCAGCAGGATAGCTGCAAAGAGATAAAGAACATATGTACTCCGGTAAGGCATGCAGGGGGCTCAATAAGCCTTCCTAAGATAAGGATTAATGGTCATATTGGTCCGGTGTAATGGCGGTAGATAAGTTGGGGAGATATACCGGTACGTAGGACGGGCCAACGTACCGGTTTTAGGTGTAGGTTAAAGCTATTTCTTATTGATCGCGATGATCACGCGGGAGTAACGGGCGTAAGTGATTTCCACTTCCTGACCGGCACGGTAACCTTCCAGGGCGCCGCGCATCCAGTAAAACAGGCGTTTTTTCTGGTTGTCCAGCTTTATCATGATGTTGGTCTGTGTATCGTTGTTCTCCAGGTATACCGCTTCCATAGGGGCCTGCAGGGTGGCTTTTTGCAATGCTACCAGGTCTTTTTTCAGTGCCCAATACCGGATATCCGTTACTTTGATCAGTGCAAACACCAGTGCGATCACAAAACAAATCATCCATACCCAAAACCAGGCGTTCTTATAGGAAAACAAGGATTCATCCGCATCGCCCAGCGTATTGTGGGTGTACAGGTAAATCTGCGGTATCACTGCCGCTACCAATAACACGATAAAACCTATTAACGCAAATTTCCGTAACTGCTGTTTGTTCCGCTTCAGCGCTTGTTGTAGTAAAAAATTCTCCTCAGTTGTAATAAAGGTGTAGTCGGACATAGTTTCGATGGTTTTTCAGTTGGCTAATATATAGATAAACAATCAATTAATTAAATTAATATATATAATATTTTAAATAATGATTGTTATTTTGCTGTTATTTTAGTTAGATGATCAGTTTTTGGACAAAATATTATCATATAATCTAAATCACACATTAACGTTTATATAATTCCTGGTTCGACCGCATATGGAATAAGTTTTCTAATTTGCGCGTTTTTAACCCATCCTGTTATTATTCCCCATCATCTTGTCATATAAACTAAAACAACGAAAGTGAAGCGGATTTTGATTTTACTTGCGGCTGCATTCCTTACAACAACAGGCCTGTATGCGCAGGACACCACTCAACTGACAGTAGAAGGACGGAAAAACAGCGCCTCCCAGCAAACAAAACCTTACGTGATCATGATCTCCATCGATGGGTTCCGGTATGATTACGCAGAAAGATACCATGCACAAAACCTGCTCCGCCTCTCGGGCCAGGGCGTAAGGGCTACTGCTATGCAACCTTCTTTTCCTTCACTGACATTCCCCAACCACTATACACTGGCCACAGGCATGTACCCGGCGCACCATGGCCTGGTAGACAACCTGTTCTACGACAGGAAACGCGACGCCATCTATAAAGTGGGTAACCGCGATGCAGTGGAAGACGGCACCTGGTATGGCGGACTGCCCCTCTGGGTACTGGCGGAAAAACAACAGATGATCAGCGCCAGCTATTTCTGGGTAGGCTCCGAAAGTGCTATTCAAAATATTCGCCCCACTTATTATTATAAGTACCAGGAAAAAACAAGCATCGACCAGCGTATCCAACAGGTGGTGAACTGGCTGCAACTGCCGGCAGAGCAACGTCCGCATCTCATTACCTTTTACTTCCCTGAAGTGGACCATATGGGGCATCGCTACGGCCCTGACAGCGACAGCGTAAGGAACGCCGTTCAGTTCGTGGACGCGGCCATCGGTCGCATGCAGGAGGCAGTGAATAAACTGAACCTGCCGGTCAATTTTATCATCGTATCTGATCATGGCATGTTGCGGGTAGATACTGAACATAGCCTTTCCCTGCCGGACAGTCCTGCCCTGAAGCCGCTCCGCATTGCGCCCACCAACGAGAAAATAATGCTCTATGGCAATAACGAAGCGGAAATCAAAGCGGCGTACGATTTCCTGAAGCAGCATGAAAACCACTACACCGTATACCTGAAAAAAGAAACACCGGAAAGATGGCACTACGGACAGGAAGATGTGTATAATCGCATCGGAGACATCGTGGTGGTGGCAGAAGCCAATTATGCGTTCGGCAGCCCGGAAAAGAAAATGTACCCGGGCCACCATGGCTTCGATAACAACCTTACCGATATGAATGCTATCTTCATGGCATGGGGGCCGGCCTTCAAAACCAATACACGCATCGCCACTTTCGAAAACATACATGTGTACCCGTTAGTGGCCCGTATACTCGGCCTGGATATTACACAGCCGATAGATGGTAAAATTGAAGTGCTGGAACCGGTACTAAACCAGCAATAAATAATGGACCAGCAAGACTTATACGGGCTGCTGCTGCAACATGTGGCCCGGCATATACAGCTTACGTCGGAAGAACAGCAGTATTTTGTCAGCCTGCTGAAACCACGGCGGCTGCAACGGCGCCAGTGGTTATTACAGGCGGGCGACATCTGCCGGTACGAGTATTTCATTGTACAGGGATGCCTGCGGTCCTATATCACAGACCGCAACGACGTGGAGCACGTACTGCATTTTGCAATAGAAGACTGGTGGATCACTGACCTGGAAAGCCTGTTGACACAAACTCCTTCGCAGGTAAGCATTGAAGCGCTGGAACCTTCCTGTGTGCTGCAACTGGAACGGGAGGCCCTGCAAACCCTTTATCAAAAAATACCTGCGTTTGAACGTTTCTTCAGGATACTGCACCAGAATGCCTATCTGGCACAAAACCGCCGTATCCTGCAGAATATCAGCCATACCGCTGCAGAACGGTATGAGGCTTTCCTGGAGCGGTATCCGGCCATTGCTGCGCGTGTGCCGCAAAAGTACCTGGCGTCTTACCTGGGAATGACACCCGTCTTCCTCAGTCAGCTGCGCAACCATAAAGCAGGAAAATAGAAAGTTATGGATACAAAAAAAGCTGCTCCGGAAAAGGAGCAGCTTTTTTTATGTATTGAAATAAGCTGTTACGCTACAGATTCCTCATAGGCACTTACCGGTTCGCAGGTGCAGATCAGGTTTCTGTCGCCGTGGGTGTTGTTCACACGGCTTACGGAAGGCCAGAATTTGTTGGCTTTCACGTATTCCAGCGGGAAAGCTGCCTGTTGACGGCTGTATGGACGGGTCCATTCGTCGGCAGTGATCACATGCTGGGTATGTGGCGCGTTTTTGAGTACGTTGTTCTGTTTGTCGGCGGTACCTTCTTCCACTGCGCGGATTTCTTCGCGGATGGCCAGCAGGGCATCGCAGAAGCGGTCCAGTTCACCTTTGTCCTCACTTTCGGTAGGCTCGATCATGATGGTGCCCGGTACCGGGAAGCTCATGGTAGGAGCGTGGAAGCCGTAGTCCATCAGGCGTTTGGCCACATCTTCCGCTTCAATGCCGGCAGAGGCTTTAAACGGACGGAGGTCTACGATGAACTCGTGGGCGCAGGTGCCGTTTACGCCGGTGTACAGGATATCATATGCTTTTTCCAGTCTCGCCTTCATGTAGTTGGCGTTCAGGATAGCATATTCAGAAGCCTGTTTTACGCCGGTGTTGCCGAGCATGCGGATGTAAGCGTAAGAGATGAGCAGGATGCTGGCAGAACCGAACGGTGCTGCAGATACCGCGTGGGATACTTTACCATTGTTCAGTTCCACGTGACCTGGCAGGAACGGCGTCAGGTGTTTTGCCACGCAGATGGGGCCCATGCCGGGACCGCCGCCACCGTGAGGGATAGCGAAGGTTTTGTGCAGGTTCAGGTGGCATACGTCTGCGCCGATGATGCCCGGTGCAGTGAGGCCTACCTGTGCGTTCATATTGGCGCCGTCCATATAAACCTGGCCACCGTGTTCGTGGATGGTAGCACAGATTTCTTTCACTGATTCTTCATATACACCATAGGTGGAAGGATAAGTGATCATGATACCGGCGAGATCTTTGGAATGTAAAGAGGCTTTGGCTTTCAGGTCTTCTACGTCGATGTAGCCGTTTTCCAGCGCTTTCACTACTACTACCTTGAAACCGGCCATCACTGCGGAAGCGGGGTTAGTACCGTGGGCGCTGATAGGGATCAGCATCACGTTACGGTGTCCTTCGCCTCTGCTTTCATGGTATTGACGGATCACCAGCAGACCGGCATATTCGCCCTGGGCACCGCTGTTAGGTTGCAGGCTGCAGGAGTCGAAACCGGTGATTTTGCTGAGGTATTCGCCCAGTTCGGAAGTCATCTGCAGGTAACCGCCAGCTTGTTCTTTCGGGGCAAACGGGTGCATTTTGCTCCAGTGGGCCCAGCTCAGCGGAATCATTTCAGAAGCAGCGTTCAGCTTCATGGTGCAGGAACCGAGGGAGATCATGGACGTGTTCAGGGACAGGTCTTTGTTCTCCAGCATTTTCAGGTAACGCATCATCAGCGATTCGCTGTGATAGCTGTTGAACACCGGATGTTGCAGGTAAGTGGAGGTGCGCTCCAGGCCTGCAGGGATAGCGGCTTTACCGTTGGAGATGCTGGCTGCGTCTGTGCTGCCGGCGCCAAATACACCGAGGATATCGTTGATGTCGGCAATAGTGGCGGTTTCATCGATAGAGATACCTACCTGGCCGTTAGCGAAATAACGCAGGTTGATACCGGCTGCTTCAGCGGCTGCTTTCACATTGGCGGCGCCTTCGATCACGATGGTGTCGAAGAAATTGCCGGCAACCAGCTTCAGTCCTTTTGCCTGTAATTTTTCTGCCAGGGCAGCAGTGAGCAGCGCCACACGGGTAGCGATGTTCTTCAGTCCTTCAGGGCCATGGTATACGGCGTACATAGCAGCCATATTAGCCAGGAGGGCCTGAGCGGTACAGATATTGGAAGTGGCTTTTTCACGTTTGATGTGCTGCTCACGGGTTTGCAGCGCCATACGCAGGGCACGCTGGCCTTGCGCGTCGATGCTCACACCGATGATACGGCCGGGGATGGAACGTTTGAAGTCGTCTTTCACTGCGAAGAAGGCAGCGTGAGGACCACCAAAGCCCAAAGGAACACCAAAACGCTGTGCGGAACCGAAAGCGGCGTCAGCACCCAGTTCTCCCGGGGAGGTCAGCAGGGTCAGTGCCAGCAGGTCAGTGGCCACGCCTACAAAAGCGCCCACTGCATGAACTTTCTGGATGAAATCCTGGTAATCTTCCACAGCACCCACATTATTGGGGTATTGTATCAGCGCGCCGAAGTAATTGGCGTCGAACTGCGCTGTTTTGTAATCACCCACCACTACTTCAATGTGCAGGGGAGTGGCACGGGTCTGGATAACGTCCAGTGTCTGGGGATAAACGTTGGTATCTACAAAAAACTTAGGCCTGGTTACGTGGTCGTGGTCTTTGTTGAGGGCGTTGAAGAACATGGTCATTGCTTCTGCAGCGGCAGTGGCTTCATCCAGCAGTGACGCGTTGGAAATAGGTAACCCTGTCAGGTCGCTTACCATCGTCTGGTAGTTGAGCAGGCTTTCCAGTCTTCCCTGGGAAATCTCCGCCTGATACGGGGTGTACTGCGTGTACCATCCTGGGTTCTCGAATACGTTACGCAGGATTACGCTAGGCGTGATCGTGTCAAAGTAGCCCTGGCCAATGTAATTGCGCATTACTTTGTTCTTCAGGGAAACCTCTTTCAGATGGCGTAGGTAATCGCTCTCGCTCATCGCAGCCGGAACTGCCAGCGGATGCTGCATGCGGATGGCGCCGGGAACAGTTTTGTTGATCAGCTCGTCCAGATTGGCTGTACCTATGGTTTCCAGCATCTGGGTCTTCTCAGCTTCATTCGGACCAATGTGACGGTGCACGAATTCAATTTGTTGGATATCAAAAAGATTCATGATGTAAGCAGGTAGTTTGAAATAGAATGCGCAAAGCTATGCAGATTTTAAGCAATCGCCAAACAACGGGCCGGAGACAGGGAAAACAGTGATAAATGATACTGCCCGCCATGTGGCTTCTGTCATAATTTTGTCCACCGGGTATTTGCTTATCTTTGCGCCAATGAGCAAGATTTTAGAAGACTGGGAACAGAAGGCCAAAGACAAACAAAAGGCCAATAAACAATTCCTGCAGAAGTTGCAGACACGCCGCGGTAAAGGGGTGGAGAAACTGCTGCCGGAACTTCATGATGAGGCGTTCAGCCATATCGACTGTATGGACTGCGCCCGCTGCTGCAAATCTATCAGCCCGCGCTTCAAAGCTCCGGACATCAAAAGGATATCCAAATACCTGGGCATGAAAGAAGGCGCTTTTATTGATACTTACCTCCGTATTGACAAAGATGAGGATTATGTGGTGAAGTCAAGCCCCTGCCCGTTTTTAGGGGGAGATAACGGCTGCAGCATTTATGACGTGCGCCCGGGCGACTGCGCCAACTACCCCTATACTGACAGCTACGATTTTTTCAAACGCCCCAATATCACCTACGAAAACAGTACGATCTGTCCTGCAGTGTTCTATATACTTGAAAAGTTGAAAGACACGATGAAGATTTAGTGATTTACGATTTACGGATTTCGGGGATTAATATAGCGGACATCAAAAAATCCGTAAATCAAAAAATCGGAAAATGGCTACGGTTTCAGGTCCAGCTTCCGCATGGCCGGGCTGATAACATAGGTGGTGACCACCACCGCCAGCGTTACGCAGCCACCAAACACCACAGAGGTGACCAGTCCCAGCTGCCGCGCCATAAAGCCGCTCTCAAAAGCTCCCAGCTCATTGGAGGAACCTACGAACATGGAGCTGACAGAAGCCACACGGCCCCGCATGTCATCCGGCGTTTTCAACTGAAGTATCGTCTGGCGGATAATAACACTGATGCCATCCAGCGCTCCGCTGATCAGCAGGGCGGCCATAGACAGCCAGAAGCTGGTAGACACGCCAAAGAGAATGATGCTCAGGCCAAAACCAAATACGGCCGCCAGCAGTTTAATACCCGGCTTATTGACCAACGGTTTATGTGCAATGATAAACATGGTGATCAATGCGCCGACAGCCGGCGCGGAACGCAATAGTCCATATCCCAGCGAACCCACATGCAGCACGTCAGTGGCGTAAGCCGGCAACATGGCCACCGCACCGCCAAACAAGACGGCGAACATGTCCAGCGCCATAGCGCCCAGCACCACTTTTGTGTTCCATACAAAACGCATCCCGCTGGTCAGTCCCTGTAAGAAAGTCTCCCCTTTCTCTTTATAGTAAATCGGCTTAGGCTTGATCTGAATCAGGCTGTAAAGCGGCGCCAGGAAAATAGCCACCACCAGCAACATCGACCAGTGTACTCCAAACCAGTGGATACACAGCCCGCCCAATGCAGGCCCCAGCACGCCCCCGATCTGCCAGGCGGAACTGCTCCAGGTAGAGGCGTTGGCATATAACGCACGCGGCACCAGCAAAGACATGAGGGAGAAATTGGAAGGACTGACAAAGGCCCGCACAATACCGCCGGTAAATACCAGGAAATAGATCGATAATAAAATCAGTTGGGTGGAGAGGCCCGCCACGGCTTTGTCCCACGTCAGCAGAAAAAGGCCGGTACTGATAAAGAGATAGGCGATCACACATTTCAGCAACAATCCCCGTTTTTCCCGCTTGTCTACCAGATGTCCGGCAAAAGGCGCCAGCGTCACAGCCGGAATCACTTCTGACAATCCTATCAACCCAAGGGAAAAAGGGTCGTGTGATAAAGCATATACTTTCCATTCAATGATGGCGAACTGCATGGCCAGTGCAAACACAAGTGCGAAGCGAATGACCAGATAATAGTTAAATTCCTTGTAACGTAGCGATGCGTATGGGTCGTTTCTGGGTGTAGAGGCCGTTGTGTCCAAGCGGGTGTAATTTACTGCTAAGGTAAAAAGCAGGAGGGAAAAAGCAAAAAGTCATCAGTAAAGGGATAATAATCTGCTATTTTTATTGCTTCAAAATTCCGCACGATATGAAAATACAAGGGTTGTTATGTGGGATGTTTATTCCCCTGTTATTCACCCATGCTGTGTTGGCCGGTGAGCCGGACAAAGCAGCGCCCCCCGCCAGAAAAGCCCGGCTGCAACTGGTAACGGACAAGTTCATTTCCCCGGTCAATATGGCCGTTCCCCATGATGGTACCGGCCGGCTGTTTTTCTGCCAGAAAGAAGGGAAAGTATGGATTGTAGATAAAAAAGGCAACCAGTTGCCCGAACCCTTCCTGGACGTCAGTTCAGATATGGTGAAAGTCAACCCGGCCTATGATGAAAGAGGGCTGCTGGGCATGGCTTTTCATCCCGACTTCAAAAAGAACCGCAAATTCTATGTGTATTACAGCGCACCGGTGCCCAATCCGGTGAAACGGGTGCTGGACCATAAAAGCAGGCTGGTGGAATTTACCGCATCGGCCACCAATCCTAATGTGGCCGACCCGGCGTCCAAAAGAATACTAATGGAAATCAACCAGCCGGAGTCTAACCACAACGGCGGTCAGCTGGTATTCGGCCGCGATGGGTACCTGTACATAGGCCTCGGTGACGGTGGCGGCGGTGGCGACAAACACGGCACCATCGGCAATGCGCAGGACCTGGGCACCGTGCTGGGAAAAATACTTCGTATAGACGTGAATGGTACACCGTATAAAGTGCCGGCAGACAACCCGTTTGTGAAAACAGCCGGCGCAAAACCGGAAATATGGGCCTATGGCCTGCGCAACCCATGGCGTTTCTCTTTCGATAAAACTACCGGTAAACTGTTTGCCGGCGACGTGGGACAAGCCAAATACGAAGAAGTGGACATCATCACCAAAGGCGGCAACTACGGCTGGCGTATCATGGAAGGGTACCATGATTTCAACGTTCCTGCTGATGCCGACCGCAACAAACTGACGCCTCCCATACACGAGTACGACCACGATCTGGGCATCAGCATCACCGGCGGATATGTGTACAGAGGCAATGCGGTTCCTGCCCTGAAAGGCCTGTACATCTTCGGCGATTACAACGGGAAAACCTTTGTGCTGGTGCCGAAGGGAAACAAATGGGAACGGGCAGACCTGGAACTGTCCAATCGTCCTGCTGATAACCCCTTCATTCTCAGCTGGGGAGAAGATGAGCAGGGAGAAATTTATATGCTCACAAGTATGTCTACCAAAGACGGCTTTAAAGGCGCCGTATACAAACTGGTAAAAGACTGATCATGCTGAAAAGGCGCAGCGCTGTTGAGCGTTGCGCCTTTCTCCTGTAAGCCTTCCCGCCCTTGACTGTCGCCCGTTTGCCCGACCCCATTCCACGCACGATCTGACCCTTCGCCCGTCTGCGCGACCGTTTGGCCCAATTTTTTGTTAAAAGGAAATAATTTCAAGTGGCAACGGACGATTTTATTTTATATTTGATCAGACAACGTTTACGTTAATAGAGATACATATGAGACTGAAAGTGATTATCCCGGTCGTGCTCCTCAGCATATCCGCCGGTGTGTTGGCTTTTAACAAGCTGGGCCATGCAGACGACCCCCCTGGCCGTTACGAAGTCATCATGAACCTGGTGGGCCAGATGCTGAAGGAAGGCCACTACCAACCCAAAGCTATTGATGATGCCTTCTCCAAAGAAGTTTTCAATAAATATGTGCGCAGCCTGGACATGGAAAAGAAATTTTTCCTGAAATCTGACATTACCCGTCTGGAGCCACTGGCCACACATATAGACGACGAGCTGAAAGGCGCGCCGGTAGACTGTTTCCGCAATATCAACACCCTCATCAAACAAAGGGTGGCTGAAGCGGCCGGCATCTACCCGGAACTGCTCTCCAAACCGTTCGATTTCACCGTGGACGAGAAAGTGACCCTCGACCCGGAAAAGCTGGACTATCCGGCAGATGAAAACGCCCGGAAAGAAGCATGGCGCAAAGTGCTGAAATACCGCACACTGGAAAAACTCACAGATCTTCAGGAGATGAGAGACAAAGCCAAGGACGGCGATAGCGTTAAAACCAAGACCGACGCCCAGCTGGAAAGCGAAGCCCGCGTAAAGGTGAAACAACTGTATGACCGTTACTTTGAGCGCCTGAAGAACAGACAAAACGACAACGACCGTTTCAACTTATACGTGAATGCCATCACCACCACGATGGACCCGCATACCGATTACTTCCCGCCGGATGAAAAACGTGCCTTTGAAGAACAGATGGCCGGCAAATTCTTCGGTATCGGCGCCCAGCTGAAAGAAGAGGGCGACCGTATTAAAGTGGTGAGCATCGTCACCGGAAGCCCCAGCTGGAAACAAGGTCAGCTGAAAGCTAACGACGTAATTCAGAAAGTGGCCCAGGGGAACGCAGAACCGGTTGATATCGCCGGCTATCCTGTGGAAGATGCCGTGAAACTGATCCGTGGCAAAAAAGGCACGCCGGTAAAATTGACCGTGAAAAGCGTGGACGGTACCACTAAAGACATTACCATTGTTCGTGATGAGATCGTAACAGAAGAAACCTTCGCCAAATCCGCCATCATCAATGGCCAGCATAAAATCGGCTACATCTATCTGCCAGAATTCTATGCAGACTTCAACGACCGCAACGGCGCCCGCAGCGCGGAAGACGTGGCCAAAGAAGTAGCCAAACTGAAAGCGGAGAAAGTAGAAGGCATCATCCTCGATCTGCGCTTCAACGGCGGCGGTTCCCTCCAGGACGTGGTACAGATGGCCGGCCTGTTTATTCCGGAAGGCCCTGTGGTGCAGGTGCGTTCCAGAGGCGGTGACGCAGTGGTGCTGCGCGACCGTGACAAAAATGTTCAATACGACGGCCCGCTGGCCATCATGGTCAACGAATACAGCGCCTCCGCTTCTGAGATCATGGCAGCAGCCATGCAGGACTATAAACGCGCTGTGATCATCGGTAGCGGCCAGACCTTCGGCAAAGGCACGGTACAACGCCTGTTCAACCTCGATGACTTCTATCCGGTAAAAGACGGTGGCAGCCTCGGCGCCCTGAAACTTACCCAGCAGAAATTCTATCGGGCCAACGGCGGTTCCACCCAGCTGAAAGGCGTAGCTTCTGATGTTGTACTGCCGGACCCGTATTATGATGTGGCTGAACGCAAAGACAGCGATGCGCTGGTATGGGATGAAATTCCCCGCGCTTCCTTCACTCCCTGGATCAATCCGGTGCCGACTGAAGCACTTAAAAAGAACAGCGAGAAGAGAATGGCTACCAGCCCCGCTTTCAGGCTGCTCACCGAAAATCTGAACACCCTGAAGAAGCTGGAGAAGCAGGAAACCTATTCTCTCAACCTGCAAACTTTCAAGGCTGAACAGAAAACAAATACCGCTGCCCTGAAAAAATATGACGCAGTAAACGATAAAGTGAAAGAACTGAGTATCGTTAACATCAGGTCAGATATGGAAAAACTCGGCAACGATTCCTCCAAGATCGCCCGTAACAAGGACTGGATCAAGGTAAGGACTAAAGACATCTATCTCGATGAAGCTGTGAATGTGATGAATGACCTGATTGCCATGTCTCTGCCGAAGATGGAACGCAAACCGAACCGCTAAGCGGAACAACCAGGCAAAAAAAGAGAATATATAAAAAGCGCATCGCCCGTTGATATTGTATCAACGGGCGATGCGCTTTTATGCTGTTGTTATCTTTTTATTTTTGTTTGCTCAGTTCTTCCAGTGCTTTCTTTACCACCGGGTCTGTAGCGTTGATCGTTTCATAGAACCCTTCGGTGCGGTACAGCTGGCGCGCCAGCATGGCTTTAAGGCGGGTTTTGATCTCGGCGTCGTCATGGCCGTTGAGGTGTTGCAGGCCAGGTATGCTGTCTTTCTGTGCATAGGCCTTGAACTCGTCAAACAATGCCGGGCTGGTCTGGAAGTTTTTGGTGAAATCTTCTGCGTCCTTGTAGCGTTTGAAGGCTTCTTTGTTGCTGGTATAATACTGGTAAGCGAAGTTGCTCAGGGTATTACGTGTATAGATCGCCGTTAGTGACGGGGAGAACCGGGAAGTGTCAAACGGCACGAAGATATCGGGAGTGATACCGCCGCCGCCATATACACGGCGCCCGGAGGCCGTTTTATAAGGAACGGTGTCAGTGATTTTGATACTGTCCTTGTTCACCAGTTCACCATGATGGAAACGTTCGAGGATATCTTCGTCATAAGAAGTGCCGTCGCCGTAAGGTTTCTGGATACTTCTGCCGGAAGGGATATAATAGCGGGCAACGGTGAGGCGGAGCGCGCCGCCGTTGTCGAGATCATATTGTTCCTGTACGAGGCCTTTACCAAAGGTGCGGCGGCCTATGACAGCGCCGCGGTCCCAGTCCTGTATAGCGCCGGCGAGTATTTCACTGGCGGAAGCGGAGCCTTCGTCGGTGAGGATGGCCAGTGCGCCACGTTCAAACATGCCGGGGCGTTTGGTTTTATAATCGGTGCGAGGGTAATCTTTACCTTTTGTATAAACGATCAGCTTATTGTCGCCCAGCAGTTCATCTGCGATGCGTACAGCCGCGTCCATGAACCCGCCCGGGTTCTGGCGTACGTCGATGATCAGTTTTGTCATGCCTTGTTTTTCCAGCTTACGCATGGCTTGCATGAATTCATCGAAGGTGGTGGCGGAGAACTTGTTGATTTTAATGTAGCCTACGCCAGGAGCGGCCATATAGCTGGCGTCCAGGCTGTAGATAGGGATGACGCCTCTTTTGATAGGCACCTGTATTTGTTTCTGCTGGCGCAACAGGGTGGTGTTGACAAGCGAGCCGGCAGGGCCGCGCAGCAGTTTACGGATTTTATCGGGGGTGATGCCATTACCGGCCACCAGGCTGTCATTAACTTTGAGGATCTTGTCGCCTGTTTGTACGCCGGCTGCTTCTGAAGGGCCGCCACTCAGCACAGATATCACATTCACGGTATCGGCAGTGATATTGAATTCCACGCCGATGCCCTGGAAGTTGCCTTCCAAATCTTCATTCACGGCCTGCAGCTGGGAAGGGGGGATATAGATAGAGTGAGGGTCGAGATGGCTCAGGAGGCCATCGATAGCTTCCTGTTGTACTTTATCGGCATCCAGTGTGTCTACATATTTTGTTCTGATGAGGTCCATCACTTCCTGCAATGGCCCTTTGGTGGGTTTGGTGAAGAAGACGGTCGTACCGCCGGTGTTGGACCCGGGCATTTTATGGCCGAGGAACATCCCGATGGCCAGTACTACCGCAAAGAGAAGAGGTAAAAAAACATTCAGCTTCCTGTTTGACATAATTTGATTATTATCCCGCTAATTTATGACCAATCTAACCATGTAATATAAGCCGCAGGCGGAAGGAAATCTGCTGCGTGCATGCATCATCATAGCTTAAACTCTGGGGTGGCATTTGTTTTTATGAAACCCTTTTGTTTAAATTGTGACAAAAATAGCATAAATCAGGAGCAAACGCTTACGATTCTTTAATTTCATAAATTACAGGATGGCTGCAAGAACAAAGCTGATCGCTGACAGCGGATCTACAAAGACGGAATGGGCCTTGTTGGGAGACCACGAGCCGGGGATCTACAACACCCAGGGTGTAAGCCCCTATTTTCAGACAGCAGAACAGATCCGGCAGATCATGGAGGTGGAGCTTATTCCCCAGCTGCCGGCCGGTACGGTGATTGACGAGGTGTATTTTTATGGTACCGGTCTCGCCCAGCAAAAGAACACTCAGCTGGTAACAGCGTGCCTGAAGGCTGTCTGGCCCTCGGCTACTGTAGGTGTCGACCACGACCTGATGGGGGCCGCCCGCGCGCTGTGCGGCCGTACGCCGGGCATCGCCAGCATCCTTGGCACCGGCTCCAATTCCTGTTTTTTTGACGGGACCACCATCGTGAAAAACAATCCGGGCCTGGGTTATATCCTGGGCGACGAAGGCAGCGGCGCCTACCTCGGCAGAAAAGTATTGCAATACTATCTGTACAATACCTTCGATGAAGAGCTGATGGCCCGTTTTGACCAGAAATATCAAACCAATAAAGACGAAATTCTCGAGAACGTATACCGTAAGCCACTGGCCAATCGTTATTTGTCAACGTATTCCACGTTCCTGTCAGAAAACAGGGGCCACTTCCTGATTGAAAATATCCTTGAAGACGGCCTGAATGACTTTTTCTTCAACCATCTGTATAAGTACCGGGAGAGCTGGACCACCTCCCTGCACTTCACCGGCGGCATCGCCTGGCACTTCCGGGACATTCTGAAAGAACTGTGCGAACTGTATGAACTGCCACTCGGCAAAATCCTGCGCACTCCCATGGAAGGGCTTATTGAATATCATCGTTAATCAATTCTACAACAGATCATATATGGCATTTGTAAAAGTAACTGAACAGACTTCAAATTATCGTCACCTCGAAAAGATGAGCCTGACGGAATTATTGACCAACATCAATAACGAAGACCGGTCAGTTCCCGTGGCCGTGGAAAAATCCATCCCACAGATTGAAAAGCTCGTGGCAGCTATTGCAGACAAGATGCTGGCGGGGGGACGTTTGTTTTATATCGGCGCCGGCACCAGCGGCCGCCTGGGCATTGTGGACGCTTCTGAATGTCCGCCTACGTTCGGTGTGCCACAAGGACTGGTAATTGGCCTGATCGCCGGTGGCGACGCAGCCATCCGCAAAGCCGTGGAATTTGCCGAAGATGACCGCGAACAAGGCTGGAAAGATCTGCAGGAATTTAATATCACCGATAAAGATGTAGTAGTAGGCATCGCTGCCAGCGGTACTACGCCCTATGTGATCGGCGCGCTCGATAAATGCCGCAGCAACGGTATTATTACCGGCAGCATCAGCTGCAACCCTGATACGCCCGTATCTGCAGCAGCTGATTTTCCCGTGGAAGTAGTAGTGGGACCGGAATTCGTGACCGGCAGCACCCGCATGAAAAGCGGTACCGCACAGAAACTGGTGCTGAATATGATCTCTACGGCAGTGATGATCCAGCTGGGCAGGGTAGAAGATAACAAAATGGTAAACATGCAGCTGAGCAATGAGAAATTAGTGGACAGAGGCGTGAAAATGCTGATGGAAAAACTGTCCATCACAGATTATGAACAAGCGCAGCAGCTGCTGCTGAAGGCCGGCAGCGTTAAAAAAGCGGTGGACGATTTTGCCAAAGCCTGATTTAATCTGACATTTGTAGCCGGAGACTACGCATGCATACAATCGAACCATATTATAACTGGAGGCACCTGTACGCCGCTGAAGAAGACGAACAATCACCCTTCTATGGAAGGGAGTACAGTGAATTCGAATTCTCCAATACGGTATACAATTACTATGTTCACCCGCAGTGGGACGACTTTGGGTCCCGTAACCTGTACCTGAAAATCCTCTTCGCTGACTATCAGTACAACTTCGCCATTATCGAACTGCTGGGAGAATGGAATGATGCCATCGACAATGATATCATGACCCTCAAACGTGAAATCATCGATGTACTCATCGCGGAAGGCATCTACAAGTTTATCCTCATCGCTGAAAATGTGATGAACTTCCACTCTTCCGATGACTGTTATTATGAAGAATGGTGGGAGGACATCAGAGACGAAGGAGGATGGATCGTTGCACTGAATATGCCTGAACAAACCAGGCAGGAGTTTGAAAAAGCCCGCCTGCATCATTATGTCCACCTGCTCGATGATGACAAATGGCGAACATATCAACCACTGCATTTGTATAATATGATAGACAACATCATGCTAAAACGTTTGGAATAATTTATATTATATTTTCAGTACAAAATGAAAGATAATATGCATAAAATGATTGATTTTCAGTTAATTTATGTATTTATTATTTTTTAAATGCGTGTGAAAACCTGATAAATATCATTTGGTTTTTGTTTTTCCTGCGCTAAATTTGCCCGACATTTCAATCAACTTTAATACAAGGAAGCTTAGAATTTTACTTATGAAGTGGTCACAGTTTTTTAATACATCTATCGGTAAGAAGTTATTGGTAGGTGCTACCGGTTTGTTTCTTTGCAGTTTTGTTATTGTGCATCTGGCAGGTAACTTTCAGCTGCTGTACAACGACGAAGGCAAGGCATTTAACGCGTATGCCCAGTTCATGGGACATAACAGCCTGATTCAGTTCATTGCCTGGGGCCTTAAAGTAGTGATCATTATTCACGCCCTGATCGCACTGAAGCTCACATTTTCCAACAGGGCTGCCCGTCCGGTGAAGTACGCTATCAACCCGGGCAACCAGACATCTTCCTGGTTCAGCCGTCAGATGGCGATCATGGGAAGCATCCTCCTTATCTTTATTGTGATTCACCTGGCTAACTTCTGGGGCAAATTCCACTATGCTGAAATGCCTACCCGCACTTATCCCGGTATCGAAGAACCACTGAAAGACCTCTATGCGCTGAGCTATGAAACTTTCCAGAACGTATGGCTGGTAATCCTCTATGTGATCGGCATGATCGGCCTCTCTTTCCACCTGATCCACGGTTTTAAGAGCGCCTTCCAGACTTTCGGTCTGAACCACAAAAAATACAACGGTTTGATCAACTTTGTAGGTGTATGGATCTTCGGTATCCTGATCCCTGTTGGCTTTGCCCTGATCCCGATTGTTATCTATTTAAAAAAATAATTCTGTAAAGTAAGGATATATGTTGAACGCAAAAATTCCAGCCGGCCCGTTAAATACTAAATGGGAAGACTATAAAGGACATTGTAAACTGGTAAACCCTGCCAACAAGCGCAGCCTCGAAGTGATCGTGATTGGTACTGGTTTGGCCGGCGCTTCAGCAGCGGCTTCATTAGGTGAGTTGGGGTATAAGGTTAAAGCATTCTGCTTTCAGGATAGTCCGCGTCGCGCGCACAGTATTGCTGCCCAGGGTGGTATCAATGCTGCAAAAAACTACCAGAACGACGGTGACTCCGTTTACCGCCTGTTCTATGATACAGTAAAAGGTGGCGACTACCGCGCCCGCGAAGCCAATGTGCATCGCCTGGCAGAGGTAAGCGGCAATATTATAGATCAATGCGTGGCCCAGGGTGTTCCCTTTGCCCGTGAATACGGTGGACTGCTGAGCAACCGCTCTTTCGGTGGCACACAGGTACAACGTACTTTCTACGCTGCCGGTCAAACCGGTCAGCAGCTCCTGCTGGGCGCTTACTCCGCCCTGGAGCGCCAGGTGGCACTGGGTAACGTGAAAATGTATTCCCGCCACGAAATGCTGGAAATCGTAAAGATCGACGGCAAAGCACGCGGTATCATCGCCCGTGACCTGATCACCGGTGAACTGGAGCGTCATTTCGGTCATGCGGTACTGATCTGCAGCGGCGGTTATGGTAACGTGTTTTACCTGTCCACCAACGCAATGGGCTCTAACGTAACTGCAGCCTGGAAAGCCACCAAAAACGGTGCTTACTTCGCCAATCCCTGCTTTACACAGATCCACCCTACCTGTATCCCCGTATCCGGCGATCACCAGTCCAAACTGACCCTCATGTCAGAATCACTACGTAACGACGGCCGTATCTGGGTACCCAAAAAACAAAACGATAACCGCAAAGCCAGCGATATTCCGGAAGAGGAAAGAGACTACTACCTGGAAAGAAGATATCCTGCCTTCGGTAACCTCGTTCCCCGCGACGTGGCCTCCCGCGCTGCAAAGGAAAGATGTGATGCCGGTTATGGCGTAGGTACTTCCAAACAGGCCGTATACCTCGATTTCGCCGCTGCCATCGAACGTTATGGCAACATCGAAGCCGGTAAACGCCAGCTCTCCAATCTCTCTAAAGCAGAGATCATCAAACTGGGTAAAGAAGTAGTAGCAGAAAAATATGGTAACCTGTTCGATATGTACGCCAAAATCACCGGCGAAAACCCATACGAACAACCCATGCGTATCTATCCTGCCGTACACTATACCATGGGCGGCCTGTGGGTAGACTACGAACTGCAAACCACCGTTCCCGGCCTGTACTCCCTCGGTGAAGCCAACTTCTCCGACCACGGTGCCAACCGCCTCGGCGCTTCTGCACTGATGCAGGGCCTGGCAGATGGTTACTTCGTGATCCCTTACACCCTTGGTAACTACCTGGCAGACGAAATCCGCACCAAAGCTATCCCGACAGACCACCCGGCCTTCGTGGAAGCTGAAAACAAGGTGAAAGAAACCATCTCCAGACTGATGGGCATCAAAGGGTCCAAGTCTGTAGACCACTTCCATAAAAAACTCGGTAAGATCATGTGGGACAAGTGCGGCATGGCACGTAACGAACAAGGTCTGAAAGAAGCCATCGAAGAAATCAAAGCCCTGCGCGCTGAATTCTGGAAAGATGTGCGCGTACCGGGTGCTGAAAAAGAATTCAACCCTGAACTGGAGAAAGCCGGCCGTGTAGCCGATTTCCTGGAACTGGGCGAACTGATGTGCATCGACGCACTGCAACGCCGCGAATCCTGCGGTGGCCACTTCCGTGAAGAATCACAGACACCGGACGGCGAAGCACAACGTGACGATGCTAACTTCAGCTACGTGGCTGCCTGGGAATACAAAGGCCCCGGTCAGTTCGAACTGCACAAGGAAGAACTGAAATTTGAAGAGGTAATTCCTTCTCAACGTAGCTATAAATAAGGGTATTGGCCCATTGCTTTACAGGGGGCCAGGATTGTAAAATAAAATAATTGTCCAGCGAATATGGAACATTATAACATGAACCTCACCTTAAAGGTGTGGAAACAACAAAACAAAAATGCTCAGGGTGGATTTGAAACATATGTTGTAAAAGATATTTCTTCCGAAATGTCTTTCCTGGAGATGTTTGACGTGCTGAACGAGCAACTGATCAACGAAGGAAAAGAACCGATCGCATTTGACCACGACTGCCGCGAAGGTATCTGTGGTATGTGCTCTATGCACATCAATGGCCGTGCGCACGGTCCTTGGGCTGGTACCACTACCTGCCAGCTGCATATGCGCGCTTTCAAAGACGGTGATACCATCACCGTTGAACCCTGGAGAGCTGGTGCTTTCCCGGTACTGAAAGACCTCACCGTAGACAGATCAGCATTTGACCGTATCATCGAAGCAGGTGGTTACGTCTCTGTAAACACCGGCAACGCACAGGACGCTAACTGCCTCCCGGTTGATAAACACAAAGCTGACCTGGCTTTTGCTGCGGCAGCCTGTATCGGTTGCGGCGCTTGCGTGGCTGCATGTAAAAACTCTTCTGCCATGCTGTTCGTGTCTGCTAAAGTTTCCCAACTGGCCCTGCTGCCACAAGGCGATCCTGAACGTCAGACCCGCGCACTCAACATGGTGGCTCAAATGGACAAGGAAGGTTTCGGTAGCTGCACCAACACCGGCGCCTGCGAAGCAGAATGTCCGAAAGAGATCTCCCTCACCAATATCGCCCGTCTCAACAGGGAGTTCATTGGCGCAGGCTTTGGCTCTGAGAAATAACAGTCTTGACTATATAATGCAAAAACGGCGCAGGTACTTTACCTGCGCAGTTTTTTATGGACCTGTTGATCAGTTATTTAATCCTCGCGGCGATATCACGCCAGTCATAATAATGGAAGGTCTTGTCCGTGCTCATCACCACAAAAAGGCCCTGTGGATATTTCGGGCCAAGGTTCACATTCACAACATCAGACCCGTCGCTGTTGATAGCAGATACAGGTATCTTCGCCAGTAACGCTGGTTTCACGTCTTCCCTGCGGTAAACATTGAAACTGTTGGCATCCTGGTCGGATACAAGAATGAAACCGGTGCTGTCGCCGGTTTTGTAAATACTGATGCCTTCATTGTCAGCTTTGAACTCACCGCTGCCAAATAACGCCAGCTCCTGATCGCCCTTCGCGGGATCTGCATGATACCGGCGTACACCAGTCTGTTCATCTGAATAATACACGTACCCCAGCTCATTGTCTACTGCCACGCTTTCAATTTCTTTTTTGCCGCTGTAGGTGCCAAATTTACGTACAACCGTTCCCGTTACTTGCCCTTTGCCGTTGTCGGTCAACTGGTACTGCCACAGGTAACCCTGTGCGGGGCCGGATTTACGGCTGACGATAGCAAAGATGGCTTTGTCTGTAGGCCGTGTGTACAGGCTGATGCCCATAGGGCCGCGTTCTTTTTCGCCGGTAAATACCTCCAGGCCGCCATTGTCGACAGGCTCCATCTCCGGCAGGCGGTAAATGCGCAGCTTGTTGGTCTCTCTTTCTGTCGTCACGGCAATGTCCACTGGCTGATTGTTCAGCAGCAGGCCATACGCAACATCCACGTTGTTCGGGCGTTTCAGGCCGGCTATCTTTTTCACGATCTGCCCATCCAGGTTATATACATATAAAGCCCCGTCTGTGTTTTTATCTGTGCCGATGATCAGGCTTTTGCTACTATCGGCCTTGTTGATCCAGATAGCCGGATCATCGCTGTCGTATTGTGTGACAGGGGTGACCACCACCGGCTTCACTGCATCGGCGGCCGGCGCCGGTATAGGCTTATGCTGTTTATTGTTGCAGGCAGTAAAGCCGGCAACAATGCCGGCTACTGCTACTATTTTTCCATATTTCATATAAGATCGCAAAGTCAAAAAATTCCAAAATCCGTAAATCCAATAACCAAATCTAGAAAATAACCCAATATTAGTGTTGGTTACCGCTGCCATCCTGTTGATAAGCGCCGATGTCTTTACCGGGGCGCATTACATCCGCAGCAGCTGCTGTTTTGACCGTCGTGATGTTCATGGGCGCGAACTGGGTGTTACCTTTTCCTACCGCCAGGGAGGTGGGTTTCACACGGAAGTTGGAAGTGCCCTGTTGTAACAGTGGCAACGGCTGTTGTTTCCAGGAAGTAGGCATTGCTTTCACAGTGCCGCCCAGCGTCGTATAATCAAATTGATCTACATCAAAAGCATAGAATACAGGGTTGTTTTGTTTGACGTCGCCATGGATGTCGGTAGCGGTGAAAACAGATACGCCGTCGGTGGCGTTGAACTGGTTCCACAGCGTATAGGAGTTACCGTAAAACAGGTTGTTGCCATATGTGAGGTTGGCGAGGTCCGCACCGGTACCGGCGCCGCCTACTACGCGCATGCTTACACGACAGTTGATGAAGAGATTATTGAATGCTTTTCCTTTGGCAAAAGCTTCGAAGTTGATACCGCCGCCACGGCCTTCTTTCGTTTGCCGGAAGCCGCAGTTGATCATGGTATTATTGTAGATGTATACATTGGCCTGCACGGTTTTATCGCCGGAGTTGGACACCTTGAAAGCGTTGGTGGCCGCGCCTATGGCTACGTTGTACGCTACATCCCCAACGGTGCCGGATTTCATGTTCAGTGCTTCTCCGCCTTTTTCACCGCACATTTCAAAAGTATTGCGCAGAATGCTGATACGGCCGCCATCTGTACGGATAGCGTCGTCTTTACTGCCTCTGATCCAGCAGTCTTCCAGGATGAAGTTTTTGTCTACGTTGGCGAAATAGATCATGTAGCGCGGGTCGCCGGCTTTGTACACATCGTTACCGATAGCTACGGGGCCGCCGGCGAACTCCAGGTGCGTCCATTTCAGGATAAGGTCGCCGCCTTGTTTGTCTTTGGCAGGTGTACACTGAATACCGCCCCAGATCCCTTTGAAAGCATTATCAGTGGTACGCAGTTCTTCTGATACGGTGATATAGTTGGGCGCCTCTTTGGTGCCGAGGCTGATCAGGCTTCCGTTCACAGTGATCTGCGGGCTTTTCAGCTGGCTGCTGCCGTCGCCGAGGGCAATCAGTTTTACGCCGCTTTGCATAAAGAGGGTATCGCCGTCATTGATGGTGATGTCGGTAGCGAAATAGTAGGTTTTGCCGGCCAGCAGTGTGCCCTGAATAGCGCCGGACAAGGTGTCTGAGGTAATGGGTTTGCTGGGGGTGATCACCGGTTTGGACACCATCACGTCTGCCTCTTTATGGCAGGAGGTGAGGATGGTACCTGTGGTGACTGCGGCAAGTATATAGTGATGTAATTTCATGTTCGTAAAGTTTTAGAGTTTGAAACGGAGGCCTAGCAGGTAAGTCTGGCCGTAAGTGTTTTTGCGGACAAATACATTTTTACCCACGGTCTGCTCCGGTACGCCGGCGGCAGATTTTTCTGTGTTAGGGCTCTTGATGAACAGCTCGTAAGGCGTGTTCAGCAGGTTGCCCACTTTGGCGTAGGCATACAGTTTCTTCCAGATCCTTTTTTCGGCAGAGAAATCCAGTTGCACAAAGCCTTTCTGCCAGATATCGTTGTTGTAAAACTGGGATACGATGTCGATGCGTTCGCCGGTATATACCATGGCCAGTTGTGCGTCGAGGCCGGAATGCGCGTCTTTGTACAGCACGGAGAGGTTGCCGATATGTTTGGATTGTCCCTGCAGCGGGCGTTCCTGGCTAATGGTTTTCTGCGTGATGTTACCGTTGTCTTCACGGTACCACTGCATTTTGTTGCTGGTGATGGAAGAGTTGGTATAGGTATAGTTCAGGCGGACACCGAATTTGCGGATGTACTTGGCGGCTTCCAGCTCAAAACCGTAGTTGGTGGCGGTACCGAAGTTACCGCTCATGAGGTTGATGCTGCGGCCGTTTTGTACCAGTGCAGATTCAATCGGGTCTTTGATGCGTTTGTAGAATACACCGGCCAGCAGCTGGTCCAACGCTTTGGGGAAGTATTCATAGCGCAGGTCGAAGTTATCGGAGGTGGCTCTTTTCAGGTAAGGGTTGCCTACTTCGGGATAATCCACGTCAGGGTCGCCACCGCGGTGAGGGATCATCTCATAGAAACCAGGACGGCTGATAGCGGAATAGTAGGAGAGGCGGACGTTTTGTTTGCTGTCCGGCATGTATTTGAAGTGGATGCCGGGTAACACATCTATGTATTTAACAGTACCGGTTTTACCTTCCACGGAAGATGGCACAGCAGATTCCCAGGAGGCATTGGTATGTTCTACCCTAACGCCGGCGAGGGTTTGCAGGCGGCCGATCTGGAACTTCACCTGTCCGTAATAGGCGGCCACGTTTTCTGTAAAATCATAGTTCAGGGCGTCGTCGGGCGCACCTACTCTGTTGAACAGTGTGAGTTTGTGCGCGTCAATGTCGTTGTTGAAAGCCTGTGTGGTGGAGTCAGGGCGCAGCGTGTATTCGTCATAGTAACTATGGCGTTGTTTGTTGCGGTACATACCCCCTACAGAGATCTCTGTTTTTATATTGGCAATTTTGGGCGTGTACACAAAATTGAGGTAACCGCTTTTGTCTTCGTCCGAGTTACGGGCCCATTCGTGGGTAACGCCTTGCAACGCGTCCAGCAGTACAGCCTCCTGTTTCAGGGTATTGTCTTTCTGCGGGGTTACGCCGGTGTTCACATTCAGTTCGGTGCGGTTAGGTACGTTGGCGGTGGCTTTGGAATAAACGGCAGACCAGTTCATATGCAGGTGACGGGCCAGTTTATGGTCGCCCTGTAAGGTAAAGTTGCTGATCTGTTGCACGCTGCGTTCGCTGCGGTAGTTGTTGCTTACCCTGCCGGAACCCGGTACGGTGCGGCCCAGTTCGAGGCTGGTGTCGGAGCTGAAACGGAAGAGGTT